>JBNRMP010000073.1:0-40327 GCA_050309685.1 Anaerohalosphaeraceae bacterium | reverse complement strand
GGCTGGGGTTTTTGATCGGGGCGGGTTTCGGAGGCGACCCGGCGGCGGGTTTTGTCGGCGTAATCGTCGCCGCGGCGGTCTGGCTGGTAATGCTGCTGATCAGCTTTTCCAGCGGCGACCAGATCCTGTTGGCCTCCAGCCGGGCGCAGCCGGTTACGCCGGAGGTGCACCCGCAGCTTTTCAACATCGTCGAGGAGATGAAGATCGCCGCCGCCCTGCCGAAGCTGCCGAAGATCTACATCATCAACGACCCGTCGCCCAACGCCTTTGCAACCGGCCGCAGCCCGGAGCGGGCCTCGGTAGCCGTTACGGCGGGGCTGCTGAGCCGGCTCAACCGCGACGAGCTCCAGGGCGTCATCGCGCACGAAGTCAGCCACATCGTCCACCGGGACATCCTCTACGTGACGCTGGCGGGCATCATGCTCGGCAGCATCGTCCTGCTGAGCCAGGTTTTTCTCCGCAGCCAGTTTTACGGCTCGATGTTTCACTCCCGCCGATACTCCGACCGGTCCGGCCGCAACCAGGGGCAGGCCGTGTTCCTGGTCATCGCCCTGCTGGCGGCCATCGTGGCCCCGCTGTTCGCCCAGATTCTCTACTTTTCGCTGTCGCGCAAGCGGGAGTACCTGGCCGACGCCGGGGCGGTACGGCTGACCCGCTACCCGGAGGGGCTGGCCTCGGCGCTGGAGAAGATCGCCGGGACCAAAGTCCCCATGCAGACGGCCAACAAGGTGACGGCCCCGATGTTCATCGCCAGCCCGTTCCTCGGCGGCAGGCACGTCTCGCTTTTCAGCACTCATCCGCCCATCGAGGAGCGAATCCGCATTTTGCGCAATATGAGTCACGGGGCGTCCCTGAAGGACTATGAACGGTCTTACGAGGCGGTTACGAAGCGGTCGGGGATGATCCCGCCGTCGGGCTTGAAGGAGGAGTCCGTGGAGGTGCGCGGCCCCTCGGAGGATGTGAAGCTGCCCGCCTCGCAGGCTGCCCAGGTGCGCAAGACCGGTGACCTGATGCGCAAAGTCAGCGGCTTTTCCTTTATCGAATGCCCCTGCGGGGTAAAACTGAAGATTCCGCCGAAGTTCCCGGCCCCCCAGGCCAAGTGCCCCCGCTGCGGCCGCATCCATTCGGTCCGTGAAGCCCGCTCGTAAGCAGGCCCGCACCGGCCCGATCAGACGCCGCCGGGGTTCTTACCGCATCACCCAGCTCTGATCCTCAAAGTTCAGCGAGGCCCGCGACCGCAGGCTGGGATCGACGCCGATGGCATAGTTGAGCCGGAGGGATTTTTGGAGGTACACCCGCAGCGGACGGCCGGAGGCATCCGTTTTGATCGGATGGTCCACGGCGGCGGTTTCGTTGCTCAGTCCGCCGATGAAAAACTGCACCTGGTTGGCCTTGGGGTCGAAGTCCGGCCAGAAGAGGACAAAGTCGCGCTTGTTGTCGGCGCCCTTGCGGATCGTCAGGTCGGTGAAGTCCAGGCATTCGAGGAAAGGATAACTGCCGCGATAAAGCCGCTTGACCTCTTCGTACAACCGCTTTTGGACGTCGGCCCCGGAGGGAATGATCTGGAAGGTATCGGTTACCAGTTCGGCGGCGGGATAGAAGGGGATTTCCCGGTCGGTATTGTTGGTCAGGGAAATAATCAGGTACCAGTACCGCTGCGGCTGGGGCTTGCCGGGCGCCCAGAGACTGATCATCCGGGGGTGCTCATACTGAACATCCAGGGTCCACTGCCCCTCCTTGTCCACCAGCGAGGGTTCGGCCCAGCCCAGGAGGGTGCCGGCTGACAAACTCAAAACAAAGATGGAAACGACAATTATTCCATTTTTCATAGAAAAAGTTCCTTATTTCCCGTTGCCAGTAATTTGGTAAGCGTGTAGTATTGTAGCCGTAATTGCCGTCAAGGTAAAGAGTAAAACCTTGGGAAAACCGTCAAAAGGGGAACTGTAAACCCGGAAAAAACACGATGGCGTTTTCCGGTTCTGCTTTAACCGGAATAGAAAAGAGCGTATGTCCGAAGAACGGGAAAAACTGTTCAAACAGGTTGAGCAGGTGCTTGAAACCGGGAACAGGGAGCAGTTGGCGGCCCTCCTGAAAGACGAGCACAGCAACGACATTGCCGAGATTGTCGAGATGCTTGACACAGAACATCAGAGAATGATCTTTGATGTTCTGGAGACATCCGTTGCCGCCGAGGTGTTCGGCCGGGTAAATGAGGCGACCCGAGAAGCGCTTTTCGAGTTTTTGGAGGATAAAGAGCTCGTTGAGCTGATCTCCGAACTGGACCCGGACGATGCGGCGGACGTCCTGGCGGAACTGGACAAGGAAGAGAGCCAGGAGGTCCTGCAAAGCATGGACCGGGAGGACGCCGAGCAGATCAAGGAGTTGATGGTTTACTCGGAGGACTCCGCCGGCGGCATCATGGACCCCACGGTCCTGAGCGTCAACAAGCGAGCCACGGTCAACGAGGCGATTCAGAAGATCCGGGAGGCGGAGGTTGACGAGGATTTTTATACCGTATTTGTGGTTGACGATTACGGTCGCTTTCTGGGAGAGGTTCGGCTCCGTCTGCTGATCACCTCGCCGGGCGATACCAAGATCATCGACCTGATCGACACGGACGCGGTCTATGTGGCGACCGATACGGACCAGGAGGAGGTCCGCAATATCTTCAAAAAATATGATCTGATCGTGGTGCCGGTACTGGATGCACAGCATCGTCTGGTCGGGCGAATTACGGCGGACCGGGTCATCGAAGTCGCCCAGGAAGAGGCCGCCGAAGACCTTTACACCATGGCGGGCACCGATGCGGCGGAACTGGAAAGCATCTCTTATGTCCGGGCGGCGAGGGTGCGTCTGACCTGGCTGCTGCCCTGCCTGGCGGGCACGGCCGTTACCGCCATAGTGGGTTTCTTTTTCAAACATCTCTACATTGAGGCGGACCGGCTGGCCATCTTTACGACGGCCTTTTTGTTTGCGCCAATGATCGCCGCCATCAGCGGCAATGCGGGACTTCAGACCTCCGCCATCGTGATCAGCGGGCTGGCCACGGGGGACCTGGCGGCCCTGCGGCTCCGACAGGTTTTTGAGCGCGAAGTCCGGGTGGCCCTGCTCGTGGCGGTTACCTGCGGGATCATGGGGGGGCTGATCTGCGGGTTTTTGCCGTCCCTGTTTAGCAGGGACGGCCATAGCGTCTTTTCATCTCCTGAAACCGTGCAGGCCGCGGAGCTTTCCCCGGATGGGGAGGTCTTCAATGGCGATCTCCTTTATCTTTATCCCGGCGAGCAGATCAAGGTGGCCGTTGCATTCGCGATGGCCATGTTTACCGCTATCATGGTGTCCACCACCCTTGGGCTGTTCCTGCCGTTCCTCTTCCGCCACGTCGGTCTGGACCCGGCCATCAGTTCCGGCCCGCTGGTGACCACCGCCAATGACTCGATCAGCGTGACCATTTACCTGTTGCTGACCACTCTGCTCACATAACAGCCGCGTCCGAGCACTGACATTCAGGCCATTAACAGGTAATATTTGTCTTGTATTTTTACCGGTTCAAAGCCGGGACTCCGGAGTTGACAGGTATGAATCCGATAAGGTATAATAATCTTTTTACCCATAAACATTAACAGGTAGGTATTATCCTTCTTATTGAACCTTTAATTAGTGGAGCATATAAATGACCGAGGGACAACCGTTACATTCGCATCTCCACCTGGATAAGCCCCCGGAAGTGGAAAAGCTTTTTAAGGCGGCCATCAAGTCGGACGCCAGTGACCTTCACCTGAAGGCCGGAATGCCGCCGAAGCTGAGAATCCACAGCAAGCTGAAAAACACCACGGGGGAGCCGCTCGACGATAAGCGGATCGAAGAGCTCGTCTTTGAGATCATGACGGATGAACAGAAGAAGTTCTTTATGGCCCGGGGCAGCCTGGACTTCGCCTATCAGGTGGGCGACCTGGATCGTTTTCGTATCAACGTGTTCCGCCAGCGCGGCCATGTCAGTATGGTGGCCCGGCGAATCAGCGGCCGGATTCCCCCCTTCGAATCGCTGCACGTGCCGCCGGTGGTCGAAAAGATCGCGGATAACCACGACGGCCTGGTCCTCGTAACCGGCCCGACCGGCAGCGGCAAAAGCACCACCATCGCCTCGATGATCGACCACATCAACCGCACCCGGGGCGAGCATATCGTTACGATCGAGGACCCGATCGAGTTTCTCCATGTCGATAAACGTTCCATCGTCTCCCAGCGCGAGATCGGCATTGACGTAGTCTCCTGGGAGGATGCCCTGCGGTCCCTGATGCGTCAGGACCCGGACGTGGTGCTGGTCGGCGAGATGCGAGACCGGGAGACCATCACGGCTGCCATGCGGGCGGCGGAGACCGGCCACCTGGTGTTCGGTACATTGCACGCCAACAACGCCTCCCAGACGATTCAGCGGCTGCTGGATATGTACCCGCAGGAGGAACGGGATCTGGTCCGCCAGACGTTTGCCCTGACGATGCGGGCCATCATCAGTCAGCAGCTTTTGCCGGGCATCCGCCCCGATGTGCCGCGTATTCCGGCCATTGAAATCCTGATCAACACTCCCATCGTCCGCAAGCTCATCAGCGAGGAGCGAGAGGCGGACATCCCCAGCGCAATCCGCGCCGGGGGGGGCGAGGGAATGCAGGACTTTACCGATAGTCTGTTCAAACTGGTGGATGAAGAGTATATCGACCTCAAGGTGGCGCTGCAGTACGCTCCCAATGTCGAAGAGTTGAAGATGGCCTTGAAGGGTATCCGTTCGAAGGCCAGCGGAATCCTGTAACCGCTTCGTAAATACGAGAGGAACCAATTGATGATGGATTTACTTGCCGCATCGGTCGAGTACGGCGGCTATATCTCCTGGCTGAAGTTTCTGACGGTGCTGGCGGCCTTTTTCGGATGGCTGCCGGTGGTCAACTGGATCTACCAGGACAGCCGTGCCGTCGATACGAAGACGTTCCTGTGGACCCTGGTGGCGGCCCTGGTCGGGGCGACGGTCCTCCTGCTGTGGCTGCTCATCCCGGTCTTCTTCATCGGGCTGCTGATCTTCCTGGTGGCCCTGGGCGGCAGTCTCATGGCCTACGTCACCCACCGCAACTCGCTGGTCAACGATTACGACAAGGTGCTCACGCCCGAACACATCCGCAGTCTGTTCGTGGACCCGAAGAAGAAGATCCAGGTGATGTCCCGCGGCCTGTCCTTCATCACCGCCAACAACAACGAGGCGCCGCTGCCGGAACCCAAGAGCCGCGAAGTGGACGGGTTCGCCGTAACCTGCGAACTGATCGACGACGCCATCTGGAGGCGGGTCAGCCAGGTGTTGCTCAATCCCCAGAAGGACGAGTACGAGGTCGTCTATATCATTGACGGCATCCCCGGCAAGCAGCCGGCGCGGAGCAAAGAGGAGATCGACAACCTGGTTTTCTACGTCAAGCAGCTTGCCTCGCTGGAAGTCGAGGAACGCCGCAAGCCCCAGCGAGGGCGTTTTACCTCGATACTCAACCAGGATCAGACAAGCCGCATCCAGTGGGAAGTGATCACCTCGGGCTCGACGGCGGGAGAGCATATCAAAATCAAGCGGGCGGAGGAGGCCGCCAACCGCAAGATCGACGATCTGGGCCTTAACGACAACCAGATCGAATCGATCCGGGCCCTTCGCCAGCAGACGGCCGGCGTCGTCCTGCTCTCGGGGACCCGCAACAGCGGCCTGACCACCACGCTCTATGCCCTGCTGCGAAATCACGACCCCTTCCTGTACAACATCAACACCCTCGAAAAGAAATCCGCCGGCGAACTTCAGAATATCACGCAGAACATCTTCACGCTGAGCGATACGGGAACCACGACGTTCAGCCGGCGGCTTCAGAGTCTCCTGCGTCGGGGTCCGGACATCGTCGGGGTGGGGGTCTGCGATGAGCCGCAGGCGGCCAAGCTGATCTGCGCGGCCGCCAAGGACGGCCGGCTGGTTTACGTCGTCCTGGAGGCCGAGAGCGTTAACCAGACGATGGAGAAGTGGATCAAACTGGTGGGCGACCAGGCCCTGGTCAGCGAGACGCTCCTGTGCGTCATCAACCAGCGGCTCGTCCGCAAGCTCTGCGAGGAGTGCCGGGTCGCCTACAAGCCCAACCCGGCCCTGTTCCGCAAGTTCAACATCCCGGCCAACGAGGTGGAGACCTTCTACCGGCCCGGCGAGATCGAGTACGACAAGCACGGCAAGCCCATCGTCTGCGAGCAGTGCCAGGGGACGGGCTACTTCGGGCGCACCGGTCTTTTCGAGACCATCTGTCTGGACGAGAACCTCAAGAAGCTGGTCAAGGAGGCCAAGTCGGTCAACGAGATCGTCTCGGGCTTCCGCAAGGCGGGCATGCTGTATATGCAGGAGCAGTCGATCAAGAAGGTGGCGATGGGCATCACCTCCATCAACGAGGTCATTCGAAATTTCGGCAAGAAAGAGGCATAGAGAAAGGCGGCAAGAATCCATGATTGCAACCCTTATTGTCATCGTAGTCATCCTGGCGACCATGGGTGTTTTCTACTGGCGGTCGTCGCTTGTGACGATGCTGGCGACGATCCTGTCGGCGATTTTCGCCTCGGTGGTGGCGTTTACGTACTACGAACCCATCGGCAACTTCATCATCCGCAAGGGCTGGTTCATGGAGTGGAGCCATGGTCTTTCCTTCCTGATCCTCTTCTTCCTGACCCTGCTGCTGGTGCGGGCGCTGTCCGACCTGATTATCCGTTCGAAGATCGACCTGGGCAACGTGGTGCATATCTCCTTCACCGTCGTCTGCGGCCTGTTTGCCGGTCTGCTGATCGCCGGGCACCTGCTGATCGGTCTGGCGCTGCTGCCGATTTCGCCCAAGCTCTACCTGCGTTATCATCCCGAGCAGCCCCTGCGCCTTACCGCCCCCTCGGCGCCCCTGTTCAATCCGGACGGGATGAGCGCCGGCCTGTACTCGTGGATCAGCCGGGGTTCGCTGAGCAGCCGGAAGAGCTTTGCCGTGTTTCACCCCGACTTTATCCAGCAGGTTCACGTCAACCGGTGGGCGATGGGCAACGGGGTCTTCCCCATCCTTTCGCCGGCCGGGCTGAAACCGCCGACGGGAGCGCAGAAGCCCGTGCGTCTGATGGATTTTCCCGAAGCCCCCAAGCTCACCGTGATCCGGGTCGGCATCAGCACCGCCGACATGAAGAGCGGCGGCGCCAAGGACCAGGAGGGTCTGGTCTCCCTGATCCCCGCGCAGATTCCCGTGATCGCCGTCACAGCCGACTCGGCGCCGGCCCGCTATCAAGGGACCGGCGTCCTCCTCTACCCCAAGGGGGTGGTGGAAAACGGGGCGATTAAGAAGCTGGAACTGGACCAGGTACTCAAATTCGACAAGGATGACTTCTCGCAGGATCGAATGGTGTGGTTCGATCTGGCGTATGATGTGCCGAGCGGATGGACGCCGGCCCTGCTGACCTTTAAGCGCAACGCCATCGCCGAACTCCCAAAGAGCGTCGCGTCAACCCATGAGATCGAGCAGGAACTGAATCCGGAGAAGATTACCCCGGTTCGGTTCTGACCGGGGAGGACCCTCGCTTTCAGGCACAGAGGGCCACTTCGTCGAGATCGATTTCCATCAGGTGTTCCAGATAGAGGTCCAACTCCTCTTTCGTGAACTGGGCGAGAAACTCCGGACGGGCGGAACGGTTGATTTCCATGATGTAGTCGATCACTTCACGCTTACTCATAACTGTTCTCCGTAACAGTGTTTGTGCTTTCCATAACCACAGGAAGGGTATCGGAAAAGAAGGTGAAAATTCTTGAACCACCGAGGGAAAAATATCCGCCGGGGTCTCTGGAAAGCACCCACTATATATATTACAATGGTCGGCGGCGACCACAGGATGTTGAAATCGGACCCCCGGCTTTTGCAGGGGCCGGCCAAAGGTCCAATAAAACACACGTTTGTGCCGATTGCAGACGTGCAGAAAATTTTTAAAAAATTTGCTGCATGACAATGGGTCGCCGGCATACGGCTGAACTGTTACGAAAACATTGATGATCGCTTTATCCGAAAATGCGTATAATGCAGGGCTTCGGCGAAACGAACCCAAGCTGAAGGTCTGGCGGTATGCGGGGCTGATGCTGACGTACCGCTGCACGGCGGCCTGCCGGTTTTGTTACTATGCGTGCAGTCCGCGGTCCTCTGCCGCCGTGATGCCGGTCGAGACGGCCCTGGAAGCGTGGCGGTCGCTGGTTGAGCTGGCCGGACCGCAGGCCAATCTCCACATCACCGGCGGAGAGCCATTTCTGGAGTTCGATCATCTGGTTAACATTCTTGACGAGGCCCGCCGCCGGGGATTGCCCGCGCTCAACAGCTTAGAGACCAACGGCTCGTGGGCCGTCAGCGAATCCGAAACCCGCCGGCGACTGGCCGTCCTGAAGTCAATGGATTTACAGGAATTAAAGATCAGCTATGACCCCTTCCATGCGGAGTTTGTCGAACATGAAACCATTGTAAACCTGGAAAGGTTGGCCGGCGAGGTCCTGGGACCGCAGCGGGTCCGGGTAAAATGGAGAAAATATTTGGACGCTCCCGTGCCTTACGACCGCTGCCTTCCGGCGGATCAAAAGGAGTTTTGCCGGGAGATCCTGCGGGAGGATCGCTGCCGGTTTACGGGCCGGGCCGCCATCCGGATTGCCCCCCTGCTGGCGGAGCGGCCGCTGGGCGAATTTACCCGTTTTACCTGTCGAAATGCGATCCTCGGGGCCAGGGGCGTTCACATCGATCCCTTCGGCAACGTCTTCAGCGGCCAGTGCAGCGGAATCATCGCGGGCAATCTCAACAGCGTCTCCCTGGAGCAGCTCTGGCGGACGTTCGATCCCCCCCGCCTGCCGTTCTGGGGGACCCTCTTTCGCCGGGGACCGGCCGGGCTGATCGAGGAGGCCGCCGCCCGGGGCTACCCGGAAGACCGGCGGTATGCCTCGAAATGTCACCTTTGCAGCGACATCCGGAGGTTTTTTTTTGACAAGGACCGATATTTATCGATAATTGGACCGTCCGACTGTTATAGTCAGTAGAATTTTACCGCGGAGAGAATTGCGGAGAGACATTTTTGGCAGGTAATGAAGGTACAAATTACGATACGCTGTTCGGCCGGATGGCCGTCGAGCAGCGTTTGTGCACCGAAGATGAAGTCAGTGAGTGCCGCGACGAGCTGCAAAAGCTCTCCGGCGCCGGCACGCCGGTTACGCTCGAACAACTGATGCTCAAGCGTCAGTATCTCACCCGCAGCCAGATCATGCGGCTGCGCAACCTCGTCCGCGAAAACCGGGACGTGGCCAACCAGATCCCCGGCTACAAGGTGCTCGGCAAGCTGGGGTCCGGGGCCATGGCCGTCGTTTACAAGGCCAAGCAGCTCTCGCTGGACCGCGTGGTGGCCATCAAGGTGCTCCCCAAGAAGTTCGTGCAGAAATCCGACTATGTGGACCGCTTCTACAAGGAGGGCCGCATCGCCGCCAAGCTCAACCATAACAACATCGTGCAGGCGATCGACGTGGGCGAAGTGGGCGGGCTGTACTATTTCGTCATGGAGTATGTCGAGGGCAAGACCCTCTATGACGATCTGTCCAAGGGGAAGATCTTTGACGAGCGGGAGGCCCTGGATATCATTATCCAGCTTGCCAACGCGCTGGCCCACGCCCACGCTCAGGGCCTGATCCACCGGGACGTCAAACCCAAAAACATCATGATTAACAAGGACGGGGTGGTGAAGCTGGCGGATATGGGTCTGGCCCGCGAGACCTCCGACATCAAGGCGGCCCGCCATGAGCAGGGCAAGGCGTTCGGGACGCCCTATTACATCGCCCCGGAGCAGATTCGCGGCGAGATCGACATCGACGGACGGGCGGACATCTACGCCCTCGGGGGAACCCTGTTTCACATGGTGACCGGGCGGGTTCCCTTCGAGGCCAACAGTCCGTCGGAGGTAATGAAGAAGCATCTCAAGGAGGCGCTGGTACCGCCGGACCATATCAATACGGCCCTCTCGGCCGGCATCTCCGAGGTCATCGAGGTTATGATGGCCAAGAACCGGGACGAACGCTACAAGAACATGGAGGAGCTGCTGACCGATCTTCAGGCGGTTCGCGACGGCCGGCCGCCTCTGCTCGCCCGGCAGAAATTCAACGTGGACGCCCTGGAGGAACTGGAACAGGGCGAAGTCGTCAGCTCCTACGGCAGTCGGGCGGTCCGCACCTACACCGAGGAAGAGGTCTCCAAATACAAGGTGACGGTCGTCGTCCTGGCGGCGGCCGTGGCTATTTTGCTGCTGATTGTTATCTTCGAGAGCGTTCAGTTGCTAAAGTAAAGTCGGTCGTCGTTTTTGCAGCGGTCAATTAGTTTTAAACGGGATTTCCCGTGATGACGAAAAATGCGGATGAAACACGCTTGCGGATACTGACGGCGGCGCGAAACCTCTTCAGTTGCCACGGATTCCCCGGCACGTCGCTCGACGATATTCTGACGGCGGCGGGGATCACCAAAGGCGCCTTCTACCACCACTTCAAAACCAAGGAATACGTCTGCGAATTTCTGCTGGACGAGGCGATCGGGGCGGTCCGGTGCATGGCGGAGGGCCTGGACCCCGGGCTGGACCCGCGCGAGCGGATCCGCCGCACGGCGGCCCATTGCCTGCATCCCGGCGAGGAAGGACTGCGCCGGCACTGCCGGCTCGTCCTGCGGCTCACGGGCGATCTGGCCCTGTTCGGCACGCCCATCCCGGACAAGATCAACCGCTTCTGGGAAGAGCTGCACGCGGCACTGGCGGCGATGTGCCGTCAGGTTCCGGCTCTGCATCCCTCCTGCCGGCGGCCGGAACAGGCCGCCTCCATGCTGCTGACCGTTTTGTCCGGCGCGCTCTGGATGCAGCAGAGCCCCGTCTCCGGCATGGACGCCGAATCGCTGATGGAAACCGGTATGCGGATGGTGGTCGCCGAGGCGCAACAGGCGGCCCTCGCTACTCCGCCGGGTGGATCGTCTCCGCCTTGATCCCCCCGTCCAGCGACAGCACGATCTCTTTGAGGTCGATCCGTATGCCGCTCATTTCTCTCGCGGCCGAAACCAGCCGAACCAGCCCCGAACAGCACGGCACCTCCATCCGGGCGACCGTCAGACTGTGCAGTTCATTAAGCGAGATGATCCGGGCGAGCTTCTCGACATAACCGTCCGTCTCGTCCAGCTTGGGACAGGCAATCGCCAGCGAACGGCCCTTGAGGAGCGTGTTATGAAAATCGCCCATCGCGAAGGCGACGCAGTCGGCGGCGATCAGCAGGTCGGAGCCGGCGAAATAGGACGCCGTCGGTGAGACGAGTTGGAGCTGCACCGGCCACTGGCCGAGCTGCGAGGGCGCCGGCCCGGCGGCATCCGCCGGCAACGGGGTTCGCTGCATCATCTTCATCCCCGGGCAGCCCTGCGGCGGCGAGACGGCGGCCTTCTGCCGCTCAAGATGCTTCCGGACGGCCTCTTCGTCAAAGGCCGGGGCCTCCCGCCGCTCGATGGTAATGGCGTCCATCGGACAGTGGCCCAGGCACGCCCCCAGCCCGTCGCAGTAAACCTCGCTGACCAACTCGGCCTTGCCGTCGATGATCGCAATGGCTCCCTCGGCACAGGCCGTGACGCACTGGCCGCAGCCGTTGCATTTTTCCTTATCGATTCGGATGATTTCTCTTTCCGTCATCGGCTATTCTTTCCTTCAAAGGGGTAATCGATTAAAGTTCTGAATAAATAAACTTTTCGATACGGCCGCCTCGCGAAGACGAGGGCGGCAATGACAAAGCGTATTAACCGGCCTCCATTTCAATGGCCCGCGGGAACAGGATGTTGTTTTCGAGGTGGATATGCTCGTGGAGGTCCGCCTCTATCTCCTGCAGGGCGCGGTACAGCTCGTCGAATTTTTCGCAGGCCCCGTCGGGGAGCCGGTAGTGCGAGGTCAGCTCGCGCATTTCGGCCAGGGCCTCGCCGGCGCTGTCATGCTCCAGCTCCATCTGCCGGATCGGGTTTTGGACCGTTCCGCAGTGCATCGGGGGTACGGCTTCGCCCCGGCGGCGGCAGTCCTCCATCGCCCGGATATAGGGGAAGAGAACCTGCTCTTCCTTGTCCAGGTGCGACTCGATCTCATAGCGCAGTCCCGCAAACACCCGGTTGAGCTTTGTCAGCATCGCCCCGTAGAGCGCCCCGTGCGCCCGCATCACATCGCGGATCAGCCCTTCGGTCCGCGGAAGCGCGCTGCGCATATAGGCATGATGGCGGCCTTCGATATGATCGATCAGCTCGTGAAGCGGGGCCTTCAGCCAGTCGCGCTCGCCCGCCGCCTGCGCCTCGATCCGGGACTGGGCCTCGTTGAGGATCGTCTCCAGTTGTTCCAAACTCAGGCCCGCGCTGTGCGCCGCCGTCGCCAGGTCCAGCTTGCCGCCGCAGCAGTAGTCGATGCCGTACGACTCAAGGACGGGCCGCAGCGCGGGATGCTCCGCCGCAAGCCGGCCCACCGTTTTATCTTCCGTCAGTTGAATACTCATAATAAAGCTCCTGTTCTCAATTTTTTGACCGTGTTGCCCGCCGGAATCCGGGGCGGTTTTACCAAATTTCCGCCTTCGCGGGAATAACAAAAGAAACGAGGGGTGGATGGGCTCCATCCACCCCCTGTTTCGGCTTTTCTTATTTCAAGACTTCCGCCAGGTCGTTCTCGACGCTGGTGATCGGGGCGATATGGAACTTCTCGACCAGCACGTTGAGCACGTTAGGCCCGACAAACGCCGGCAGCGAGGGCCCCAGCTTCATATTCTGAATCCCCAGGTGCAGCAGCGTCAGCAGGATGCACACGGCCTTCTGTTCGTACCAGCTCAGCACAAACGACAGCGGCAGGTCGTTGACACCGCAGCCGAAGGCGTTGGCCAGGGCCACCGCGATCTGGATGGCCGAGTAGGCGTCGTTGCACTGGCCGACATCCAGCAGCCGGGGAATGCCGTCGATCGCGCCGAAGTCCAGCTTGTTGAAGCGGTACTTGCCGCACGCCAGCGTTAGGATCACGCAGTCCTCGGGCACCGCCTGGGCGTACTCGGTGTAGTAGTTGCGTCCGCTCCTGGCGCCGTCGCAGCCGCCGATCAGGAAGAACCGGCGAATCTTGCCCGCCTTGACCGCCTCGATGACCTTGTCGGCCACACTCATCACGGCGTTGCGGCCGAAGCCGATGGTGATCCGCTTCTCGGGGGCGTCCTCGGCAAAGCCCGGCGCCTTCAGGGCCGCCTCGATCACCGGCGAGAAGTCCTTCTTCTCGTCGATATGCACCACGTCCGGCCAGGCCGCCAGGCCCGTCGTGAAGATCCGGTCCTTGTAGCTCTCTCGCGGCCTCTGGAGGCAGTTGGTCGTCATCAGGATCGCGCCGGGGAAGGCGTCGAATTCCTTGTGCTGATCCTGCCAGGCCCCGCCGTAGTTGCCCGCCAGGTGCGAATATTTCTTGAGTCCGGGGTAAGCCAGACACGGCAGCATTTCGCCGTGGGTATAAACATTGATGCCCTTGCCCTGCGTCTGCTGAAGCAGCAGCTCCAGGTCGCGCAGATCATGGCCCGACACGAGGATCGCCTTGCCCTTGATGGGCGTTACGCGGACGCTCGTCGGCTCCGGATGGCCGTATGTGCCCGTGTTGGCGGCATCCAGCATCCCCATGACCGTCAGGTTGACCTCGCCCACCCGCAGGGCCATTGCGACCAGCGCCTCGACGTCCTGCGCCTTGGGCCCGATCAGGAAGTCCAGCGCCGCGTGGAAGAAATCATAGACCTTATCGTCTTCCACGCCGAGCACCATGGCGTGATGGGCGTAGGCCGCCATGCCCTTGAGGCCGTAGAGGATCAGCTCCTGCAGGCCGGCGACATCGCCGCCGAGACGGTCCAGGCGGGCGGCAAGACTCAGGCCCCGCGCCTCCCCGAGCATCTCCTCGCGGCTGTTGAAACTCTGCACGGGCGACGGGATCGAGAGCTCCTCGGGGCGCTGCCCCGCCCGCTCGCTGGCGTCAGCGTACAGACGACGGGCATGCTCCAGGATGCCGCCGGAGCGAAGGATGAGGTTCTCCAGCCGCCTGGGATCAAAGTTTACATTTGTTACGGTGCTGAAGAGCGCATCCAGTACAAATCGATCCACCGACCGGTCCCGGGCGCCGAGCTGCGCGGCCCGATGGGCGTACATGGAAATCCCCTTGGCCGCGCCGGTCAGAAGGTCCTGGAGGTCCGAGGTCTGCGGGTCCTTGCCGCAAACGCCCATCTTCGTGCACCCGGTTCCGCCCGCTGTTTGTTCACACTGATAGCAAAACATGGATTCTTGTCCTTTTTCTTTTTGTTTTTCGGTTTTGATTCTTGCCCGGTTCTTTACTTTCGAGGGGTCGGCGTTTCGGCTCTCCCACGTCATGACGGCTCGCCGCGTATCATCACCAGCATCATCTTGAACGGCCCTTTGGCCCGGACGGCATGGGGAATATTCGCCGGCATGATTACCGCCTGCCCGGCCGACAGTTCCTGCTCCCTGCCGCCGATGGTTACCGCCGCCGTGCCGTCCACGATCAGGATGAAGGCGTCATAGGGCGACGTGTGTTCCGTCAGACGCTGACCGTCGTCAAAGGCGAAAAGCGTAATCGATCCGACCCCCTTGTCGATCAGGATCTTGCTGACGATGGAGTTTTTGGCGTACTCCGCCAGACCCCCCAGCGGCTGGGCCTTTCCCGCCAGGGCTTCCAGTACCAACGATTTTTTGTTACTCATAACAGTCTCCTTTTTCCTTTTTCCTGTGTTTCCAAAAGGGCGTCCCCAAACGTTGCCGACCGCAAGTGCTTATAAATATCTTTTTGGAGCCCCGACAGTTTCCCATGGAGCGGACATCTCTCTTTTAACGGACAAACATTATCTCCTAAAAGACAGCGATTCATCCGGATCGGTCCCTGAACGGCCTCGATCACTTCTAAAAATGTGGTCTTTTCCGACGGCCGGGCCAGCTCGAATCCGCCCTTGGGTCCCATAACGCTCCGAACGATTCCCTTCTTTTGGAGCTTTTGAAGCAGTTTGCAGGTAAGTGTATAGGATACCAACGCTTCCTGCGAAAGGACACGGGACGAGGTCATCCGGTCCTCCGTGGCCGCACGGCGGGCCAGGATCGTTACGATCCTCAACGCATAATCCGCATTTCGCCGTATCACTTCCATATCCTGATCCTTTCTTTGTAGGACTATTTTAGTCTTACTTACGAAGTTGTCAAAAGTTTTTTTAAATTTTTGTAAAAAATTAGCAAGAAAAAGAGAATTTGAAACATTAATATGATAGAGTGCATCTATTGCTAATGAAAGGTTGACAATAGTTTGCGATAAGGTATGCCTTTAACCAGTAGCCGGAAGCTAACGGGATGGGAGCACGGGAACTCCCGGGCATCCAGGGAAGAAAAAGAGAAAGGTACGGGATAGAGCCCGTATCCTTTGCGATGAAAGGGAAATCCGTTGATTAACTTTAAATGCAGCCAGTGCGGTCAGGCTTATAATGTGAAAGATGATTTTGCCGGGAAAAAGGTTCGCTGCAAGAGTTGTCAGACCGTCAATACGATTCCTTCGCCCGCCTCGTCCGGAGGGGGACGCAGTTGCGAAGACAGTATTGCCGCCTACAATTCGCTTCTCCAGGAACTGTTAAGACAGGAAAAGCAGGCCCCGGCCGCCACAGAGTAAAAGAATGACCATGAGCACTATCGAATTGGGGACGTATCAAACCCGTAAGATGTAATGTGAATCGGTTTGAGTTTTTTTCGGTTTTCCCCGTTTCGCATCACTCTTCTTTTGGACATTATTCCTATATATCCTTGGGGGTTTAGAGGGTGAGAACTCTGCGTTTCTACAGCCCTGCGCTTGCCGTCGGTCGGATTGTCCTCGATCCGGTCGAATCCCACCATTTAATCCATGTTCTGCGGCTGAAGATCGGCAGCGAAATCGAGCTTTTTGACGGCCGGGGAAACAGGGCCTCTGCCGTAGTAGCGGAGATTCGGAAAAAAGAGGCACTCGTCGATGTTCGGGAGGTTCGCTGCTGTGCGCCGCTGAAGCCGGCCCTCATCCTGGGCGTGAGCATCGCCAGGGGCAGCCGCTTCGACTTGGTCGTGGAAAAATGCACGGAGTTGGGGGCCGATCACATCGCGGCAGTTCAGTTCGATCGCACCGTCAAACTGGGCAAGGGGGAATCGCTGGAACGCTACCGTCGAATCGCCGTCTCCGCCGTCAAGCAGTGCGGCCGCGACCGGCTGCCGATTCTCTCTGGCCCCGCCCCTCTTGACCGGACGATTGGGGATCTGGAACAACTCTATCCCGATGCCCTCCGCCTCTACGGTCACCCGGGTCCGGATGCTGCCGCCATTGCTCAGCTTTCCCCCGACATCGATCAACCGATCCTCTGCATGGTCGGCCCGGAAGGCGGCTATACGGAGCAGGAGTTAAGTCTCCTCGCAGACCGCGGCTTTCGACCCGTCCGCATCGGTCCCCACGTCCTCCGCACCGAAACCGCCGCCATGGCCTTTGCCGCCCTTTTCGGCGCCTGCAAACAAACGGATTTGCCCTGAAGCCGAACCAATTCCGTTTTCATGCGTCTAAGTACTCATAAACCCTTGCGACAAACCGCATCCAGAGGGGATAAACGCTTTCAACTTTCAGGCGAATACTAAAAATTTTTAAAGACCTTAAAAGCCCGCGCAAAAAAATAGGGCACTAAGTAGTTTTCCCTACGTATAATAAGCGTGGTGCTTAGTTTCTAACCGTTTGGGGAGCCAATAATGAATAAATCCGTGAAAAGTGAAGTCAGCAGCGAATTAGTGAGCTTGTTCATCCAGATCAGCGAAGGCAAGACCAACAAAGGGTTGCGCAAAGAGGCCAACCGCCTGATCGCCCAGGTCAGCCCGAACGACATCGCTATCGCCGAGAGCCGACTGCTTCAGAACGGCTTTTCGGCCAAGCGCGTTCAGCAGCTTTCAGCCGCCTTCGTACTCATGGGCGTCCTGGAAAGCAACAAGTCCAACCTTCTGCACCGCCTGCCGGAGGGTCACCTGCTCCGCAAGATTATGGCGGAGCATGAGTTATTTCGCTGCTTCCTGGCCGACCTCGAGGAGCTCTCGGACCGGATCAGCGCAATGGAGGATCTGACCGATACCAGCAGCGAGTTTATGCGCCTCTCTCATATCGTGGAACACCTCAACGCCCTGGAGGAACATCACGACCGGGAGAATGACGTCCTGATTCCCTACCTGAAAAAGATGGGATGGGAGCATCTGTGCCGTTCCGTGGAGAGCGACCATGTCTATCTGAGCGTCGCCATCAGCGATCTGGTCAAACTGGTGACGGGATTCAAACGGATTCGGCTGTCCGTTTTCAAGTCCCGGCTCAGTTCGCTGGTCCGCTACATCTGCCCGGCAATGCGGGAACATCTGTTCCACGAGGACCACGTCCTCTTTCCGCTGGCGGTGGAGATCATCGGCGACTCGAAAGTCTGGGATCAACTCAAGGCCGTCTGCAACGAGATCGACTACTGCGGCATCCACCTCTAAACGGGCCTATGCGTCCGATTGCCTCGGCAGACGGCGGCTGAGCACATAGACCGCCTGCGAGGCGCGGAGGTTGGGACACAGCGTAATCGGCCGGGTCGAGTGCTTCCCGAGGGGAATCTTGCGCTCCACCTTGATGCGGCGGTCGCGGCAGAACTCGTCGAAGTCCCCCAGCGAGAGGAAATGGATATTGGGCGAGTCGTACCAGCGGAACGGGAGTTGGCGGGTCTGGGGCGCCCGGCCCCGGAGTCCAAGCTGCAGCCGGCAGGCCCAGTGGGCGAAGTTGGGAAAGCTGACGATCACCCGCCGGGCAATCCGCAGCAGCTCCAGAAGAACCTTTTCGGGGTTGCGGAGCGTCTGGATCGTCTGAGAGAGCACGGCATACCCGAAGCTGTCATCCGGGTATCCCTCCAGCCCCTGCTCGATATCGCGGTGGATCACAGGCAGTCCCCTGTGAATGCAGCAGGCGGCAAGCTGCTGATCGATCTCCACACCTTCGGCCGTCACGCCTTTGTTCTCGATAAGCCGCATCATAAGCTCGCCGTCGCCGCAGCCCAGGTCAAGCACACGGCAGCCCGGCTCGATGATGCGGTCGATCAGATCGTAATCGACCCGGCTGCGAACGGCGGAGTGAAATTGGCTGCACGGCGTGCCGTTGGGCGAAGTCGGGCACTCCCGGCGAAACCGCTGTCCCGTCCGCACCCGCACCAGGAGCGAATCCAGAAAGCCCCGCAGGAGAAAGCCCAGCTCCTTATCCTCCAGTAGAAACGCATCGTGGCCGTAGGAGGATTCGATATTGCAGTAGCTTACGTCCTTTCCCTCGGCTTCGAGGGCGTGGACGATCTCCTCGGACTGCTCCGGCGTAAAGAGCCAGTCGCTGGAAAAGCTGACGACCAGAAATCGGCAGCGGCACCTGCTCAGGGCCTGACGAAGCCCGCCGTGCTCGCGGCCCAGGTCGAAGTAGTCCATCGCCTTGGTGATATACAGATAACTGTTGGCGTCAAAACGTTCGACAAACGTCTGCCCCTGGTAATCGAGATAGGACTCCACGGCAAACTCGGAGTTGAAGTCGAAGCTGTAGCGGCTTGAATTTTGGAGCTGGCGGCCGAACTTGCTTCGCATCGACTGCTCGGACAGATAGGTAATGTGCCCGATCATGCGGGCGATTGCCAGGCCGCGGTCGGGTCCCTCGCCGTCGTGGTACTGTCCCTTCCGGAAGTTGCGGTCCGCCAGGACCGCGTTGCGGCCGACGGCGTCGAAGGCGATGGACTGGGCATTGAGGCGGGTGGTCGAAGCGACGCAGACCGCCGCGTCGATAAAGTCCGGATAGCTGACGGCCCATTGGAGCACCTGCATACCGCCCATGGAGCCGCCGATGACGGCCAGCAGGTGGTTGATGCCCAGCTTTTCGCAGAGCCGCTTCTGGACCTCGATCATGTCCTGGATCGTGATGATGGGAAAATCCAGCCCGTACCACTTGCCGGTCCGGGGATTGATGTCGGTCGGGCCGGTGGTGCCGCTGCAGCCGCCGAGCACGTTGGAGCAGAGGACGAAATACCGGTCGGTGTCGATCCATTTGCCGGGGCCGACCATAATATCCCACCAGCCGGGCTTGCGGTCGTCGGGGCTGTTGTATCCCGCCACGTGGGCGTTGCCGCTGAGGGCGTGGCAGATCAGGATCACATTGTCCTTATTGTCGCTGAGCGTCCCGTAGGTCTCATACGCCACGTCGATGGGGCCGAGGGTCTTGCCGGACTCCAGCCGCATCGGCTGATCCTCATCGACAATCCGGATCGTTCGGGTCTGGACAATTCCCACTGAGTTTTTTAAGTTAGCAGTCATGCCGCGATTATAACCTCGCCTCCGGCTTTTTCAATCCTTCTCCTCACATGGGCGGCTCACGAAGCACAGCCCCCTGAGCGGACAGCTCAGGCACTCGGGTCCCGGCCGGCCCGTGCAGCCCTCGACAATACCGACCCGGCTGAGGGCAAAATCGTACCGCACGGGGTCCTGGGGACAGAGGGCGCGAAAGGCCTCCGTAATCTCAAGCACCGTTTTGACATTGATCGTCTTTCGCCGGTGAAAGCCCAGCAATCCGGTGAGCCGGGCGATATGCACGTCCACGGGCATCAGCAGCCGATCCGCCCCGACCCCCTTCCAGACACCCAAATCCAGTTCGTCCCTGCGCACCATCCAGCGAAGAAACAGATGCAGCCGCTTGGAGGCGCCCCCCTGCGAGGGCCCGGCCAGCAGGTAGCGCAGCCCCCGGCCGGCGGGCTTTTGGGATCGGCGGGCATCGTCTTGCAGCAGCCCCCCGCAGAAACGCTCCAGCACGCCCAGCACGTCGGCCTCCTCGGGCCGCAGTCCCGTTAGAAAGCAGCTCTCCAGCGAACCGTAGCGGTCCAGCACCCCCTGAAAGAGCACAAACAGGGCCGCCAGATCCTCGCCGGTATTAAACCGGTATCGAAAGCCGTTCAAAAACTTTGCCCGCCTTCGATCAAAACGCTCGACAAACTCCCGCGGGCTCGGGCCTATCCCCTCCAGCAGGTATTCCAGCGCTGACTGAATGCTCCCGACCCGGCCGTAGGCCAGGGTGGAACAGAGGAAGCCCGCGATCTCCAGGTCACCCGGCCGATGATAACGGTGGACAAACATCAGCGGGTCGGAGGAGAGCCATTCAAGCCGGTTGTAGCGGCGGTAAAGGGCTTCGAGGGCGTCTTTAAGCGGCTGCATAATCTTTATGATTAAAGTGGACTTTCAGAAAAAAGTATGTAAGAATAGTTTCGGATCCGTACTTGTCTATAATAACGAAAACATGTGCATAAGTCCATGGATTAAAGAAACAGGAGATACTTCGTATGGCGAAACAGACGATCACGGCCCCCAGGGGGTTCCGGGCGGCGGGACTGTTCAGCGGGATCAAGCAGTCGGGCAAACCGGACCTGGCCCTGCTGTACTGCCCGGACGGGGCACGGGCGGCGGCCGTTTTTACCACCAACAAAATCGTATCGGCGGCGGTGCAGGTCTGCCGCGAAAACGTCAAGAGCGCCCGGATCTACGCCGTCCTGGTCAACAGCGGCAACGCCAACGCCTGCACCGGGGCCAAGGGGCTCGCCACCGCCAAGGTGATGTGCAAGAAGGCGGCCAAGGAACTGGGGATCGAGCCCGACCAGGTCCTGATCGCCTCGACGGGCATTATCGGCCACCAGCTCCCGATCACCAGGGTCCTGCCGGGGATCGCCCAGGCGGCTACTTTGCTCAGCGACAGCGAGATGGCCGGGATGAACTTTACGAAGGCGATTATGACGACGGACACCCGACCGAAAAATGCGGTGCGGACCGTAACCCTCTCCGGCGGCGAAGCGACCATTGCGGGGACCACCAAGGGGGCGGGCATGATCGGCCCGAACATGGCCACCACCATCTGCGTCATCACCACCGACGCGAACATCTCCAAGCCCCTGCTGGGCAAGGCCCTCAAGGCCGCCATCGGCAAGTCGCTCAACCGGCTGACCGTGGACGGACACCAGAGCACCAACGACACGGCGATGATCCTCGCCTCCGGCCAGGCAGGCAACCGCCCCATCAAAAAGCAGGACGCGGACTTCCGTCGATTTACCCGCACGCTGACCGAACTGTGCTCGGACCTGGCCAAACAGATGGCCCTGGACGCCGAAGGCGCTACCCGCATGTTTACCGTCCGGATCAACAACGCCGCGACCAAAGACGAAGCCCAGAAGGCGGCCCGCGCTGTGGCGGATTACGATCTCGTAAAATGCGCAATTCACGGCGGCGACCCGAACTGGGGACGGATCATCTGCGCGGTTGGCTCGTGCGGCGTAAAGCTCAATCCGGATAAACTCATATGCAAAATCGGGCATATTACGGTCTTTCGCAACGGTCGGCCTGCGAAATTCAACCCGACCGAAGCTTCCGCGATTATCAAACAGAAGGAACATACAATCACCATTGATCTGGGCATCGGCAAATACAGCGATTTTTGCTATGGCTGCGATTTAAGCCGCGAATATGTAACGATTAACGCGGACTATCATACATAAAAATCCGGGCGGCAAGTCTCGGATAATACCTATCTCATTTTAATTGTTCCGGCAAGTGCAAATGGCTCTCGTCGTGAGAAAAATCCGCCGGATTAAGCTTGAAATACGCTTTCAAATCGCTAAACTGGCTGAAATTTGCTACAACTCAAAGAAACAGGTTGGACAGTTTATTTGGAAAGGAATGGTCACGTGAAAGGATTAAGCAGGTTCGTGTTGAGCGGGCTGATGTTGATGGCCCTCTCGGTCCCGGCTTTAGCTCAGGCAGAGGAAGCTGCCGCCGGCTTGAGCGCAGGAAGCATAGCTCCGTGGGGGGCGTTGATCTGTGCGCTGATCGCACTGGTCTTCGCCGTTTACTTCTATAAAAAGGTGATGGCGGCCCCGGCGGGCAACGAGACGATGATCGAAATCGCCGGCCACGTCAGAGACGGCGCCTATGCCTACCTGAAACGGCAGTACCGGGTTGTCTTCTTCGTCTTTGTGGTCCTGGTCGTGATCTTCGCCGTTCTGTCTTACTATGGCGTGCAGAATCCCTTCGTGCCCGTCGCGTTTTTGACCGGCGGATTTTTCAGCGGCCTGTGCGGCTTTTTGGGGATGAAGACGGCCACCAATGCCTCCTCCCGGACGGCCCAGGGCGCCAGCGAGAGCCTCAACCGCGGCCTGCAGGTGGCCTTCCGCTCGGGCGCCGTCATGGGCCTGGTGGTGGTGGGCTTTGGCCTGCTGGATATCGCCGCCTGGTATCTGATCCTGGACAAACTCGTCTATACGTCCGAACACATGCGTGACGGTCTGAAACTCTTTGAAGGCTTCTGGCTGGTCCATCCGAATATGGATCCGGCCCAGAAGCTGATCGAAATCACCACGACGATGATTACCTTCGGCATGGGCGCCTCGACGCAGGCCCTGTTCGCCCGCGTGGGCGGAGGCATCTACACCAAGGCCGCAGACGTCGGAGCGGACCTGGTGGGCAAGGTCGAGGCGGGCATCCCGGAAGACGATCCCCGCAACCCGGCGACCATCGCGGACAACGTCGGCGACAACGTCGGCGACGTGGCGGGCATGGGCGCAGACCTGTACGAGAGCTACTGCGGTTCGATCCTGGCGACGGCCGCCCTCGGCGCGGCCCTGCCGGCGGCTGCTCTGCAAGAGCGAGGCATCGATCCGCTGATGGCGGTGCTGGCCCCGATGGTGGTCGCGGGCATCGGCATTATCCTTTCGATTGCCGGCATCTTTCTGGTCCGCACGAAGGAAGGCGCCTCGCAGAAGAACCTGCTCAACGCCCTGTTGCTGGGCACCGGCAGCAGTTCGGTTTTCATCCTGATCGCCCTGGCCCTGATGGTCGTGGCGGGCTGGATTACCTGGGGCATTTTCGGGGCCGTGGTGGCCGGTCTGGTGGCCGGCGTGATCATCGGCCAGATCACTGAGCACTACACCTCGGATGAATACAAGCCCACCCGGGGCATCGCTGATCAGGCCGTGATGGGCCCGGCCACGGCGATCATCGACGGTTTCGCCGTCGGCATGTACTCGACGGGCGGATCGGTCGTGACAATTGTCATCGCCATCATCGCCGCCTTCGCCTTCGCCGGCGGCTTCAGCGACATGTCGATGGGCCTCTACGGCATCGGCTTTGCCGCCGTGGGCATGCTCTCGACGCTGGGTATCACGCTGGCGACGGACGCCTATGGTCCCATCGCCGATAATGCCGGCGGCAACGCCGAGATGAGCGGCCTGGGCGAAGAGGTCCGCAAACGCACCGACGCCCTCGATTCGCTGGGCAACACGACGGCCGCCACGGGCAAGGGTTTTGCCATCGGTTCGGCGGCCCTGACCGCGATGGCCCTGCTGGCCGCCTACCTCGAAGAGGTCCGCATCTGGATCAAGAAGCTGGCCAATGCCAGCCCGGACAATATCTTCACAGTCGGCAACACCACGTTTACCACCCTTCAGGAGAAGGTTTCCGAAGGGGCCAACATCCTCGATGTCAAAACAGCCTCGGTGATGGATTTCGTCAACGCCTACAACCTGACGATCATGAACCCCAAGCTGATCTGCGGCCTGTTCATCGGCGCCATGATGGCCTTTATTTTCTGTGCCATGACCATGAAGGCCGTCGGCCGGGCGGCTGGGTCGATGGTCAACGAGGTTCGCCGCCAGTTCAAGGAGATCCCGGGGATCATGGAAGGCAGGGCCAAGCCGGATTATGCCCGCTGCGTGTCGATCTCGACGGCCGGCGCCCAGAAGGAGATGCTGGTCCCCTCGCTGCTGGCGATCGCCGTGCCGGTGCTGACGGGCCTGCTGCTGGGCGTCTCGGGCGTGATGGGCCTGCTGGCCGGGGGGCTGACGGCGGGCACCGTCCTGGCGATCACCCTCAACAACGCCGGCGGCGCGTGGGACAACGCCAAGAAGTATATCGAGAAGGGCGCCCACGGCGGCAAGAAGCTGCCCGACGGCACCAGGAACCCGGTCCACGGGGCCGCCGTTATCGGCGACACGGTCGGCGATCCGTTCAAGGATACCTCGGGGCCGAGCCTGAACATCCTCATCAAGCTGATGTCCATGGTCAGCGTGGTCTTCAGCGGCGTGATCGTCAAGTTCGCCCCTCAACTGGGCGCCTGGGTCGGCGGTCTTTTGGGGATGAATTAACCAAAATGACAGTTGACGCATCGCGTTTCTGAGCGTACTCTACAGGGGCACAGGCGACAAGCCGTGCCCCTGTTTTTTTTTAAAAAAACGAAGCTTTTATAAGGAAGCCAAGCTTGGCAGAACGCAAAGCAGCAAAAAAAACCGCCAAAAAGGCGGTCAAAAAAACCGTCAAAAAAAAGACCGTCAAAAGGAAGGCCGTCAGCCGAAAGGCCGTGGCTGAGGACCGGCAGTTCGCCATTGAGGCCGCCCGGATCGCCCGGGACCGCCACTGCACCCAGATCGCCGTTCTGGACCTGACGGGGTTGAGCCCGGCCACGAACTACTACGTGATCGCCACGACCACTTCCGACCGGCAGGCCCGGACCGTCGCCGACGAGATCACCGCATGGGGCAAGAAGCACAACATGCCGCGTTTCGGCCTGGCCGGCTATGAACAGGGCCAGTGGATCCTGCTGGATTTCATCGATGTGGTGGTCCACCTCTTCGACGCCGAGCACCGCAGCTACTACAACCTCGAAATGCTCTGGGGCGACGCCAAAGAAGTGCCGTTTTGAGGAGCTGCAAAATGGCGACAAAACATACGTTCATTTGCGGTGATTCACGAAACATGGCCCGAGTCCCGGATCAGGGCGTGCAGTTGGTAGTTACCTCGCCGCCCTGCTGGCAGTTGAAGGACTATGGTTCGCCGAATCAGATCGGATTCAATGATACGTATGAACAGTATATCAACAATCTGAATCTGGTATGGCAGGAGTGTTACCGCGTCCTTGACAACGGCTGCCGGCTGTGCATCAACATCGGGGACCAGTTTGCCCGTTCGGTTTACTACGGTCGATACAAGATCATCCCCATTCGCACGGAGATCATCAAATTTTGCGAAACCATCGGCTTCGATTATATGGGGGCCATCATCTGGCAGAAGGTTACCACGTGCAACACGACCGGCGGCGCAACGATCATGGGATCGTTTCCCTACCCTCGCAACGGGATTTTAAAAATAAATTATGAGTTTATCCTCCTGTTCAAAAAACCCGGAAAGCCGAAGACCGTCTCCGGGAAGGTCAAAGAGGCCTCCCGACTGACCGCCGAGGAGTGGAACCAGTACTTTTCGGGACACTGGAATTTTGCCGGGGAGCCCCAGGACAAGCACCTGGCCATGTTCCCGGTATCATTCGGCTCCCGGATCGATAAAAACACGGCGGCACGAGACGACTATTTTACCGTTCGAGAAATTGAACTTCATCTTCCGGTGGAACCGGCGCCGGATAAACGGGATCGACTCTACAATGTGGATTTCTTTATCAAGGTAAACCAATCCTATATCGGACTGCAGATCAAGCCGGTCTGCGATGCCTCTCAGATCACTCAAATCTACAAGGAGCGTTCCCTGCATAAGAACACCCATGAGCGGTTTACAAAGGAATTCGGCGGACGCGTTTTCTACGTCTTCTCTCAGAAAGCGGGAAACAAAAAAGTGATCCGAAATCCGGAAGTCATCCGGGAAATTCAACAGGAAATCGAAAAGCTTCAGACTCAACCATGAAACCTCTCCAGGAAATTCTTGAGACGCGCATTGCCCGGGCGCTGGAGGCCGCCGCCGGCCGAGGGGGGCTGCCCGCACTGGTGCGCCCGGCGGCCGACCCGAAGTTCGGCGACTATCAGGCCAACGGCGCGATGGCCGCCGCCAAACAGCTTAAAACCAATCCGCGCCAGCTTGCCGAGGCGGTCGTTGCGCATTTGCAGATCGACGACCTCTGCCTGCCGCCGGAGATCGCCGGGCCCGGCTTTATCAACCTGCGGCTGCGCAGCGATTATCTCGCCGAGCGGCTGCTGAACATCTTTCACGATCCCGGGCGCCTCGGGATCGACCGGGTCGAAAAACCGCAGACCGTTGTCGTGGACTACTCCGGCCCCAACATCGCCAAGCAGATGCATGTGGGTCATCTTCGCAGCACAATCATCGGCGACTGCATCTGCCGCCTGCTGGAATTCCAGGGCCATACGGTGATTCGCCAGAACCACATCGGCGACTGGGGAACCCAGTTCGGGATGCTCATCGCCTATTTGAAGGATCAATATCCGCACCTGCTCGACAACCCGTCAAAAGTCCCGATCGCCGACCTGGAGCTCTTCTATCAGAACGCCAAAAACAAATTTGACAATGACACGGACTTCGAACGGCAGTCCCGCGAGGAGGTCGTCCGACTGCACAATCACCACCCGGAGACAATCCGAATCTGGCGGCATATCCTCGACGAGTCGCGCCGGCACTATCAGCCCATCTACGAGACCCTGAACGTTACCCTCCGGCCGGAGGACGAACGGGGCGAGAGCTTCTACGCCGACAAGCTGGCCGACGTGGTGAAGGAGTTGAAAGCGAAAGGTCTGGCGGTCGAGTCCGAGGGAGCCGTCTGCGTCTTCCCGGAGGGGTTTGTAAACAAGGAGGGCAACCCCCTGCCGTTTATCATCCAAAAATCCGATGGGGCCTTTCTCTATGCAACGACCGACCTGGCGGCGCTGCGCTTCCGCATCCGCGAGCTCAAGGCGGACAAGATTATCTACGTAACAGACGCCCGGCAGGCCCTGCATTTCAAGATGCTCTTCGAAACGGCGAAGATGGCGGGCTGGATGGACGACCGCGTCGAACTGATGCACGTTACCTTCGGCACGATGCTCGGCGAGGACGGCAGGCCCTTCAAAACCCGCACCGGCGGCACGGTCAAGCTCAAGGACCTGCTGGAGGAGGCGGTGGACCTGGCCCGCACGGTCGTGGAGACGAAGAACCCGGATCTGCCGGCGACACAGAAGGCGGACATCGCCCGGGCCGTCGGCATCGGGGCCGTCAAATATTCAGACTACTCCAACAACCGCGACAGCGACTACATCTTCAGCTTTCAGAAGATGCTCGCCATGGACGGCAACACAGCGCCCTATATGCAATACGCCTTCGCCCGCGTGCGCTCAATCAAACGCAAGGCCGCGGGCAAAGACGTCGATATCGAAAAGGAACTCACCGGTCTCTGCGCCCTCCGGCCGGAGGATCCGGCCGAACGGGAGCTGGCCCGGCTCCTGTGCCAGTACGATGCGGCCATCGAATCCGCCGCGACCCAATGCCGGCCCAACTATCTCACCGGCTATCTGTACGACCTGGCCCAGGCCTTCAGCCGTTTCTACAACGCCTGCCCGGTTTTGGATGCCGCTCCCGAGCAGCGGCCGACCCGGCTGGTCCTGTGCGAGCTGACCGCCCGCACCATCCGTCACGGCCTCTCCGATCTGCTGGGCATCCGCACGCCCGAGCAGATGTAAGCCGGCCGGCCGCAGCCCCTTAGTGCTCAGGCCCCGGACGTCTCTCCCCGGCGTAACCGACGCCGTGGGCATAGGCCCCCAGCTCAGGCGTACCCATGCTCCCTCCAATGGCGGCGGCAACGGCGCCCAGCAGGAGCATGATAAAAATTCCCCAGGCGGCCGTCGCCGATATCTCGGAGGCCCGCTGGGCGATCTGCTCGCCGTCCCCGTTCTGAGGGATTGCCTGCTGAGCCCGCTGCTGAAGCTGCGGGGCGACCTGACTGAGGGCGGGAGACTGGAGAGCGGACATGGCCCCGCCGAGCACGGATCCGATGGCGGTCGTCATCAGCCACAGCAGCAGCACGATGGAGACCGCCCAGGTAACCAGCCCGTGAAGGGTGCCGCTCAGTTTCGACCAGGCCGTGCTCAGTCGGGAGGCCGCCCAGCCGCCGACAAAGAGGGCGATGATCATGCTGATGATCCCCCAGATGGCCGCCCCGATGCCCAGACCGGCGGCCGGCTCCTGCTCCTGGGCCGGATCAACCGTCGTCAGGCCGATGGCCGCCCCCAGGACCGAGAGGGTGAAGAAAACCACCAGAAACAGGGCCACCCCGCTGAAAATCGCGCCCCAGCTCACTTTACGGATAGCCGTTTCCCTTTCCCGTGTTGTGTAGAGTTCCGAACTTTCTGGCATTGTACGCTCCTTTTTAATGTGATTCGTTACAACTTCTCCTATGCCGAAGTTACCTGCCGCACCTCCCGCCGCTCGGGGCTGCTGTGATATCATCCTAACCGTTTGGCTTCCACGGCCTCTATAAGGCAAAAAACCAATTCGGGTCAGGGGTTTTGCTTAGGGAGAGGATTGGTAAAACGGCGGTTAAGTGCCTTTTCTTTTCCTGTCTTTGCAAAAAGTCCCCCTGCTTTCACTTTTCATCGAAATTTTCTCTCCCTTATTCCTCTTCCTTAGCAGAAAATAAGCATTTGCCCAATTTTCAAAAACGACCGCAACGGATATCTTTTTTGAATCGCAGCAGGCAATTACGACAGGGCTGAAAACAGTAATTATCGTAACCCTTTAGCCGTTTGCCGACGGGGCAAGGCCAAAATGACAACGCGTCGCCGACACACGGCTAAACTGTTACCAATTAGCAAACTCGGAATCTTTTTTGGACTATTGGATTGGAGTGCTTGATGATCGCGAACATGGACGGATTTTCAGGAAGATTGCAGCGGACGAATTCACAGCCCTTATGCCCCGAGTGCGGCAGCCCCATGAGAATGACGGACTGCTCCAGGGAAAACGGGGTCCAATATACGTGGTATGTATGCAGCCAAAGCGGTTGCGACGGGCAATGGCTGGAAAAGGATTCGGCCGTGTCGCCGATGGAAAAATGGCGAAAATACCGCGTCGCGGCAGGCCGGTTAAACCGCCTGTAAGGTCCTCTCCTCCAAACAAGGAACCAAAGTCATGTCGAAGACCCCTCTAAGCGATGAGGAATTGGCGCATTTTCGGGAGCTGCTGACGGAAAAACGACGCGAAGTCGTCGAGAACGCCCAGCGGCTGCGGGAGGCCGGCGAATGCAGGAGCGCGGAATCCGAGCTTTCCTCCATCCCCACCCATCAGGCGGACATGGGGACGGACGCCCACCAGCAGGAGATCAACCTGGAACTGATGGAGCAGGAGATGGGGTTGCTCCGGGAGATCGACGACGCCCTCGGCCGGATCGCGGACAAAACCTACGGCCTCTGCGAAGGCACGGGCCGGCCCATCGCCAAAGAGCGCCTTGAGGCCCAGCCCTGGGCCCGGTACAGTCTCGAATACAAGCGGCAGATGGAAGGTTAACACGGACGCAATTTGCCGCTCTTGCAAAAACAAAAACCACTCTTGTCCAAGATAAATATTTGAAAAGTGCATAAAAAGCATCTCCGGAATGGGGGATACTGTTTTCGCCAAAACGATATGACCTGTTTGACTACTGGACGGGCGAGGGCATCTGGTTTGTCAGCCGGGCCAAGTCGGATATGGCCTACCGGGTGGTCAAGACCCGTCCGCTGCCGGAGCGGGGCAATGTCCTTTTGGATCAGGAGATCGAGTTGACCGGCTATGACGCCCACCGGATCTGTCCCCGCCGCCTGCGGCGGATCGTGGTCTGGGATGAGGAGAACCAGAAAGAGATCGTACTGCTGACCAACCACATGGACTTTGCGGCCAGTACGATCGCCCGGATCTACAAGGACCGCTGGCAGATCGAGTGGTTCTTCAAGGCGATCAAGCAGAACCTGAAAATCAAGACGTTTGTCGGAACCAGTGAGAATGCCGTACAGATCCAGATTTGGACAGCATTGATCCAACAATAATAATAGAAAGGGCCGAATCAACGGATCCTTTCTATCTTCGAAATCGATGCTTATCCCGGTGAATATCGGCCGTTAGAACGCATCCGCTGGCGCGGACAGAACCCTCTCGGGAGCGACCTTCCCTCTCAATGTTTGACTTCTACCTCGGCATCCGCACTTTTACTGCGGCTGCGGATCGCGCATCGCAGCCCCGATGAAACGGCGGCGACCGCCTCCAGTTCCGCCCGCCTCAGCGGCTTATCCACCCCCCGCCAGAGCAGGACAAAGCCGGCCGCCTGCCCCAGCGTCCCCAGCGGCACGGCCGCCATCGAAACCTGCTTAAGTTCCTTCGGACCGGCCATCAACCCCATCGTCAGCATCCGGCTGACACCGCAGACCTGGCTCGACATGCTGATTTCTCGGACCGTTTCTGTCGAGAACCAGCGTTCGATCTGATCCATCGACGCCGCCGTGCATTCGGGACTTTTAAAGTAGTGAATATCAAAGCCGCCCGGTTCCATCAGAAAGATCGCCACATTCGATCCGCCGACCCGCGCACCGATGGCCGCGGCCGCGCTGTCCAGCAGCGACTCAATATTGGATGCGCCAAGGAGAGTTTCGTAAAACTGCGATACAAAGGTGAGCCGGGAGATCCTGTTTGAGAACTGCCCATGGGCCTGCACCATATCGCGACAGAGCATATCTATTTTTTGATCCTGCCTGGCCTGATGCCTTCGAAGTTTCCGGATCACCGTCAGGGCCCGCTGATTTCGACGTATTCTCAATGCTTTCTCCCGAAAGATAAATTACCTGAATTAACAATTCAATTGGTTTATCGGCCGAATTCCCACCCTGCTTAATCGGACAAGCCCTTCTTTTCCGGCTCGGGCATACCGGCAAATCGGAAAACTCCCCTATTGCCGTATCGGTGTTTGCGCCTTATAAAATAAGCATGACCAAAGATATTAAATCCCGAATCGAAGAGCTTCGCCGCGAGATTTGCCGCCATGACCGGCTGTATTATGTCCTCAACTCGCCGGAAATCTCCGATCAGCAGTACGACAAGCTTTTTCGCGAACTCAAAGACCTCGAGGCCCGACATCCCGACCTCATTACGCCCGATTCTCCCACTCAGCGGGTCTCCGAGCAGCCCATGGAGGGCTTTCACCCGGTGCGACACACCGTCCCGATGCTCAGCATCGACAACACCTACAACGCCGAGGAGCTTCGGGACTTTGATAAGCGCGTCGCACGCGGCCTCGAAGGCGCCGCCTATGAATACGTTGTCGAGCTCAAGATCGACGGCCTGGCCGTCAGTCTGCGTTACGAGCACGGCTCGCTGGTCCTGGGCGCCACTCGCGGCGACGGCCGCACCGGCGACGACGTTACCGCCAACATCCGCACCATCCGCGCCATTCCCCTGACGCTTCAACACAACGGCACGGTCCCCGATGTGCTGGAGGTCCGCGGCGAAGTCTATATGCCGCGAACGGCCTTCACCGAACTCAACACCAAACGCATTGAGAGAGGCGAGCCCGAATTCGCCAATCCGCGCAACGCCGCCGCCGGCTCACTCAAACTCCTCGACGCCCGCATCACCGCAAAACGCAGTCTTTCCTTCTTCGCCTACTCGCTGGGTCAGGTCAGCCGCGACTTCGCAAAGAACCATTACGAAGCATTGCAGAAGCTCAAAGCGCTCGGCCTGCCGGTCAACCCGCACACCGAGCTGCTCAAGGACATCGACGCCGTCATCGACTACTGCAACGGCTGGGCCGACAGACGCAACGACCTCGACTACCTCATCGACGGTATGGTCATCAAGGTCAACCGCTATGATCAGCAGCAGACGCTGGGCTATACCGGCCGCGCCCCGCGATGGTGCATCTCCTACAAGTTCGCCGCCGAGCAGGCCGATACAATCCTCGAATCCATCGACGTGCAGGTCGGCAAATCCGGAATCCTGACGCCCGTCGCCAACCTCAAACCTGTCAAATTGGCAGGGACAACCGTAAAACGGGCCAGTCTGCACAACTTCGACATCCTGCAAAAGCTCGACGCCCGCCCCGGCGACACCGTCGTCATCGAGAAGGCCGGCGAAATCATCCCCCAGGTCGTGCTCGTCAAGGATCGAACGAAGGAACACGGCAAGAGCGGGTCGGTCGAGATTCCCGCGAAGTGTCCCGTCTGCGGCGGGCCGGTGCGCAGGGATGAGAACGGCGTTTACATCCGCTGCATCACCCCCCACTGCCCCGCCCAGCTCCGGGAGCGGCTCGAATACTTCGCGGGCAAGGGGCAGATGGACATCGAGCACCTGGGCCCGGCCCTGATCGATCAGCTCGTGGACAAGGGGCTGGTTAAGAACTTCGCCGACATCTACAAGCTGCGATTCGATCAGATCGTCCAACTGGAGCGCATGGGCGACAAGAGCGCCGCCAACGTGATGGACAGCATCGAGCAGAGCAAGCACCGGCCGCTGTGGCGTCTGATCGCCGCCTTCGGCATCCGCAACGTCGGCGGCCAGTCCGCCCAGATCCTCGCCGACGAGTTCGGCTCGCTTGACGCCCTGATGAAGGCCGATCCGGACACGCTGGAATCCATCGACCAGATCGGGCCGGTCATGGCGCAAAGCATCTACGAATATTTCCATGATCCGGAAAACCTGAAGGTGATTCAACAGTTGATCGACGCCGGCGTCAAGCCCGCCCCGCCGAAGGCGAAGGCCTCCAGCGCCCTGGACGGGATGACTGTCGTCGTTACCGGCACGCTGGAACATTTCACCCGCCAGGAGATCGAACAGACCATCAAACAGCACGGCGGCAAGACCGCTTCCTCCGTCAGCAAAAAGACCTCCTTCGTGCTCGCCGGCGACAATTCCGGCAGCAAGCTCGACAAGGCGCGTCAACTCGGCGTGGAAGTGATTGATGAGGCAGAGTTTCTCAAGCGGATCGGCGAGAGGCGATCTCACCTGTTTTGATATAACTTCTTTTCTCGTATGTAGTTATAAACAGGCCCCGGCAGCAGGTTCCCCGCGTCCTCTCCCCGGGCCAGCCGCCGCCGGACCTCGGTGCTGCTGATGTCGATCAGCGGCACGGCCACGATGTTCTTCTGCAGACTTTCAATCTGCTCCGGGCGGAAAATCCCCCTGAGTTTGTCGAAGTCCGGCAGCGCATACCCCGCGCGGTGCATGACGGCGAAGCAGCAGTTCTCCAGCAGGTCGTGAATGCGATACCAGTGCGGCAGTTCGCTCACCACGTCCGCGCCGACCAGCCAGTAAAGTATCGCATCGGGCCGTTGTCGGCGAAACTCACGGACCGTATCCCAGGTGTAGCTCGGATCGGGACGCCTCAACTCGCAGTCGCAGACATCGAACGCCGGCTTTCCCTCAATCGCCAGACGAATCATCGCCAGGCGGTCCGCCGCATCCGCTTTGGGAAACGTCTCTTTCAGCGGCGACCGCTTGGCCGGGATAAAGATCAGCATCTCGCCGCCGAGTTTCGCCAGCGCCGCCTGCGCAACCTCGAAGTGGCCCCGATGGATCGGGTCGAAGCTGCCTCCGAACAGGATGATCTTGGATTGCCGCACAACTAAATCTCACATCGAAACTGTGGAAAATTCGCTCCTATTGTAATCACTCGCAAGAAAAAACCTGAAAAAAAATAAAATTTTTTTAAAAATTTTTTTCACTCGGCGGCCCCCCGTAAAATACCATCAGCCGCGGCGTCTGTTTCGTTTTGCCGCCCGAGCATCCGACACGCGGCTGTTTTTAAAGAGTGCCGTATATTTCGTTTATAGACGCTATCGACGCAAAAATCAAAAACGCCTTTTTCAACCGCTTCTCCTTTCCCGCCATAACCTCCAAAGGATCCGGTCGCCGTTAAAGGCGTCTCGGATACCCGCGAACAAACCGAATCTCAACATCGTAGATCAAAAAACAATGAAGTTATACTATAGCTTTTGACGATAATTGTGTATAATAACAAGCAGTGTTAGGGATGACTGTTTGTGCAATAAGAAAAGAATCCGAAAGGAGGTGAATTCGAATGGCAAAGAAGACGGCAAAGAAAGCAACAAAGAAGGCTGCGAAGAAAGCCACGAAAAAGGCAGCCCCGAAAAAGAAAGCCCCAGCAAAGAAAACCAAGAAGAAATAACCCTATTCTCTTCGAGGATAAGAAGGCCTTGCAAATCCCTGCAAGGCCTTCTTGTATTTTAAAACCGGCTGTTTTACAACCACTTGCCAACAAACCATGGGATGCGCCCGGGCAATGCGCTTGCGATTGTTTCGATTCCGTGGTATGCTGGCCTTCAGCATTAGACCCGGAAGCAAGACGATGGAAACAGGAAAAATCAGCATTGCCGCCTGTCAGTTCGGCGTCACGGCCGACGTGGACGCCAACGCCCGCTTCATCCGCCGGTTCATGGTCCAGGCCGCCGAGCGGAAGGCGGACATCGTGCACTTCTCCGAAGGCGCCCTGAGCGGCTACGCGGGGGTGGATTTCCCCTCGTTTGACGGCTACGACTGGCCGCGGCTCCGCCGGCGCACCCTCGAAATCATGGAACTGGCGGGCCAACTGAAGATCCGGGCGATTATCGGTTCGGCACACCCCCTTACCCCGCCGGCCAAACCGCACAACTGCCTTTACCTGATCGATACCGACGGGCAAATCGCCGACCGCTACGACAAACGCTTCGGCACAGCGAGCGACCTGGACCACTATACCCCCGGCAATCATTTTGTCTATTTTGACATCAACGGGGTAAAATGCTCGCTGCTGATCTGTTTCGACCTGCGTTTTCCCGAACTCTACCGGGCCCTCTACAAGGACGGTGTCCAGTGCATTTTCCAGTCGTTCTGCAACGCCCGCCAGAAAGGCCCCAGCGTCCACTCCGAGATCATGCGGCAGACCATGCAGGCCAACGCCGCCAGCAACGGTTTCTGGGTCAGCATGACCAACGCCTGCGGGTGGTACAGCCCGTACCCCTCCTGCTTCATCCAGCCGGACGGACGGATCGCAGCGCAACTGGAGGATCACAGGGAAGGCATGATGATCAACACGGTGGATACGACGCTTGATTTCTACGACCCGGCCGCCCCCTTCCGCGACCTGGCCATCGAGGGCATCCTGACCAACGGCCCCGGCACGATCAACGACCCCCGCTCCCAAAACCGGCGGTGTCTCTAATCACCCCACGGCGGCTTATCGGTGTTTGATTAGACGGGATTTTATTCAAGGCCGCTTAGCAGCTCCTCCACCTTTTCCATCGGCAGGCCCATGACGTTCGTGAAGGAACCCTCGATGTGATCGACGAACGTATCGCCCGTCTCCTGGATGCCGTAGGCCCCCGCCTTGCCCTCCCAGTTGCCGCTGCGAAGGTGCTCGGCGATCTGCTCCTCCGTCAGCTTGACCGGATACACAACCGTCGTATCCGTCGTCACGATCCGCAGCCCGTCGCACCGGCGCACCAGGGCCAGCCCCGTAATCACCCGGTGCGGCTCGCTAAAGAGCATCCGCGTGATCCGCTCGGCATCCGCCGCATCGGCGGGCTTGCCGACGACCTGCCCCCGCCAGTCCACCACGGTATCGGCCCCCATTACAAGCTCCTCCGGAAAGCGTTGTGAGACATCCTCGGCCTTGACCAGGGCCAGCCGCGCAGCGCACTGCTCCGGCGAGAGCCCCGTCACATCGATCCCCGCCTCATCCACCTCCGAAGGGATCGCGCGGAAGCGGCAGCCCGCCTTTTCCAGCAGCTCTTTGCGGCGAGGCGAGGCGGAGGCCAGGATAAAATCGAACTTCCTATCGCGCCGCATCCTCCCTCGTCCTCACCCGGATATGGTACACTTTTCGGCTGCAGTAGTTTTGATATTCGCGATCGATCTTTTCGATGTCCGGATCGATATACATGGAGAACAGCCGCGGCGAGACCTGGGCGTTCCAAGCCACCGTCAGCGGCAGTGAGCGGTCGGCGGCGACCCGCCGCTGGGCCTCATCCAGCGGCCAGTTGCCCCGCAGCCCCGCCAGCAGCAGATTATGGTAGCTCTTCAGGCGGGCCCCGTAGTTCTCCTCTCGCAGAAACCGCACGAAGGCATAGGTCTGGGCGTAGAAGGCCGTCACGTTCTCCTCGCCGCCGTTGAGGCCGGGCAGAACCTGGCCGGGATTGAGGACGATCAGATCCCGCAGGGGGATCATCCGCCCGTTGTCCATCGTCAGCTTGAGCGAGCCGAGGCGGTTGAGATTGTTCTGCGGCTCAAAGACAAACCGGTTCCGTTCGAACCGGGAGCTCTCAAAGAGCGTGGCGATCCCCTCGTCGAGCCAGCTCGGGATGCGAAAGCTGAAGAAACGGCTGTTGAACTGGTGCCAGCCCTCATGACCGAGGACGGCAAACGTCTGCGTGCGGCCGATGTAGTAGGCCGCGCAGACATCGTTGAGCACATAGGCCCCGCGCTGAATCCGCAGGTACATTTCGGCCTGTTCGCCCGTAAAGTCGCGGGTGAACGCCTCCCACTCGCTGCGCTGACCGAACAGGTAAGTCGTGAACGGCCGGTCGGCCGAGACGGGGTCGGGAACCTGGCGGCTGTAGGCCTCGAAGGCCGATTCGAGAAAGAACGGAAGCTGCCGGAGCATCAGCGGCTCCATCAGCGTCGTGAAGACCCGGTAGTGCCGCGTGCGAATCTCCAGCCCCGGCCCGTAAGGATTGTCCCACGTCTCGATCTCCTGGACGGAAGGCAGACTCCGCAGGTAGCGGACCATTCCTTCGGGAGACGAAAGCGACGACGCCGGCTCGGAAAACGCGGCGGTCTTCGAGGCCGAATCGCCGCAGCCGGACAGGAAGAAGCCGAGCAAAAGACCGGTCAGGGTAAGGACAAAAAACTTCATAAGACGGAAGGTCCTTCGATCTGGGTCCACGCGGCGCCGAACACCTCTGCCGTGAACAGATAAACGGTTACATTCGGATCGTCCCTCCAGGCGCCCGGCCGCAGGCCCGCCTTGTGAGTGCAGCAGAAGTCGAGAAACTCCTCCTTACTCCAGCCGGTCTCCGTCGCCACCTGCGGCAGAAAGCAGCCGCTGCGGCGGCCGGCGGTGATATAAATGCCGTGCCTGCCCAGTTCCAGCGACAGCGGGTCGTCGGTCTTCTCCATCGGCGAAAGGACCGAAATCTCGATATCCAGTTCGGTCAGCTCGCGCGGCGTCAGCGGCCTGTCCAGAAAACGCGGGTCGCAGGCGGCCGACGCGATTGCCATTTGCCAGACCATCTCGATCAGCGGCCGGTCGGCGGTAAACTGGCCGATGCAACCGCGGAGGTCCCCATGGTTTTTCAGCGTGACGAAACAGCCGCGATACTCCAGAAGGGACGGATCGTCCGTGGCGGGCCGGGCCGTCTGCTTTCGCGCTACCGCCGAGATCACGGCCGCCTTGGCCGTTTCAAGCAGAATGTTTCGCTGGATCGCATTCATGGCGTTCCTTTTTCTTAATGTAATAATTTCAACACGGCGAAACCGCCCGCCAGCAGCAGGACGAACGCCAGCGAGAGCCAGTTGAAATGCTTTTCGATAAACGGACGCATCGCTTCGCCCTTCCAGCCGAAGAGCCCCGCCACCAGGAAGAAACGCGCCGACCGGCTGACGGCCGAGGCGATGATGAACCAGAAGAAGCTGATCTGCGCGATGCCCGCCGTGATGGTGCATACCTTGTAAGGCAACGGCGTAAACCCGCAGGTGAAGACGATTGCAAAATCATACTTATCGTACCAGTCCTGAAAGATCGCGAAGTTTTCCGGGGTGAACTTCAGAAATCCCAGGTGATCGAAGACCCACTGGCCGATCTGATCCCAGAGGAACATGCCAATGCCGTAGCCGAAGATTCCCCCGAGCACCGAGGCGATCGAACAGACCAGGGCAAACCGGAACCACTTCCGCGGCGCCCCCAGCGTCAGCGGGGCCAGCAGCACATCCGGCGGAATGGGGAAAAAACTGGACTCGGCAAAGCTCAGCAGGAACAGGGCCGTCGGACCGTGGCGGGTATCGGCAAAGTGGATGACCCAATTGTATAAACGCCGATGAAGATGCCACCAGGGGAGTTTCGGTATGGCTAACGATTGCTTTTCTATAGAATCTGTCATAAAATCATCCTGAAACTTCTTTTTTGGGTACGGGCCGAATGATAAAGAGTGCGACCCGGGAAGTCAAGATTTTGATGGATTAGCGAGAATTTTGTCTATGGAACAATTCGAAGAATCAGGCCCCCTGCTGCGGGTCCGCGCCCCGGCCAAGATCAACCTGTCCCTGCTGGTGGCGGGCAAACGGCCCGACGGCTTTCACGAACTCAAGACCATCATAGCTAAGATCGACTGGATGGATGAGCTGGTCTTTGAGCCGGGCGAGCGGGAGGGAATCGACCTGCGCTGCGGGGGTCCCTGCTGGGCGCCGGAGGGGGAAGAAAACCTCGTTTACCGGGCCTGCCGGATGCTCTATGAACATACCGGCCGAACGCCGCAGGTCAGGGTAACGCTCATCAAGAACATCCCGGCGGGGACCGGTTTGGGCAGCGCCAGCAGCGATGCGGCGGCGGCCTTGGTCGGACTCAACCGCTTTGCCGGCTTCGGAATAAGCGGTGATATTCTTTCCGATATGGCTGCAAAATTAGGCAGCGATGTCGCCTTTTTCCTCGACGGACCCTTGGCGCTGTGCACCGGCCGGGGCGAAAAAATTCAAAAAATCGACCCGCCTCTGGATTTTGCGGCCCTTCTGATCCTCCCGGATATAAGTGTTTCTACAAAAAGAGTTTACGAAAACTACCGGCACGATCCGGCCGAATTTGCCGTCCTGGATGCGAAAATTAATGCGGTTCTCGGGAAAAAGAGTATTGATTCTCTAAGCAAAATATGCGCAAATATGTTGGCTAAAAGCTGTTTCCAATTGCACAATCAGTTAAAGCAACTCAAGTCTAACATCGAGGAATTGTGCCAAAAGGAGGTCTGTCTCAGCGGGAGCGGTTCAGCAATGTATATGCTGTTCAAGAGACATGAAGGCATAATAGGAGAATACCTGTCTGTTATTTCCGAACAAATCGGCTGCCGGTGCCGAATTGTGTACAACAATCGATGGTAATTTAGAGGTGAGGCGATCAAATGGAAATCAGCGAAGTGAGAGTCAAGCTTGTCAACAACCAGGATGACAGGCTGAAGGCGTTCTGCTCGATGACCCTTGACAACGAGTTTGTTGTCAGGGACATCAAAATCATTGAAGGAAGCGGAGGATTGTTCGTGGCCATGCCCTCCCGCAAGATGTCCGATCATTGCAGCCGGTGCGGCGGGAAAAACCATCTCCGCTCCAAATTCTGCAGCAGTTGCGGATGCAAACTGCCGGAAAACCGGATGAAACAGGACGGACAGGGACGAATGAAGCTTCATGCCGACATTGCTCATCCAATTAACGTAGTTTGCCGCAAGAAGATTCAGGATCGCCTTGTCAGTGCGTTCAATGAAGAAGTCGAGAAGTCCAAACAGCCCGGCTATGTCCCTGTTGAACTGGATACCGATGAGTAATCCCGCGGCTTAAGCCCTCCCGGACGTTACTCGAAAGACTCGAAAGAACTGAACGGGAATGTTCCGAAGAATCGTCGTTCCCGACCCGCCCGCCAAAGTCCTCCTTTTTTTGTTATCCGGTAATGAGTTCCTCCAGAACCAGATCCAGTGCCAGATCGAGGTGCTCTTCAAGCTCGAAGTCTTGCCGGCAGATTCGCTGGCGAGCACGGATGACCTTGTCCTCCCTGATCTCCGGCAGTTGGGCCAGAAGCTTGAGCAGATGGCCCAGTGAATTCTCCTGCATTCCTTCGAGGGTGTCCTCCTCGTGCAGTTCAAGAAGACCGTCGAACCGATCTTCCATAGATTCCAGATTCATTTTTTCGTTGTCTTCGTGTAGATCCCGCATAGTCCTCACCTGCGCCCCGAAATCCGAATCCGACATTCCTTGTCGCATTCCAGATTTCCGCATCGCCGGATACACCCGGCGTCTGCTCTTGGTTGCATCATCCTCGAATCCGTTATGAGGCATTTTTTGTCCGAGATAAGCACCACTACATGTTGTAGCCCGCTTTTTGGGTCCGTTTCCTGGTCAAACCCCGAAAGCAATACTGATATCGACTGTGTCAAGATCGAAACTTTAAAAAAATCAAAAAATTATAACTCCTTATAAAAGATTGATTTACATGCAAATTCCGAAAAATTCGCCCATCCTGATATAAAAAAGAAAATCGCTCAATCACCCCGCTTAAAAAATAAAAAGAGCGATATGAAGACATGGGAAAAATGGCAAACATACAACATATAGATCATCTCGGAAGATGCGCAATCTGGCAAATTTCACTCCGCAACATAGCTGACTTATACACT
>JBNRMP010000072.1:0-3240 GCA_050309685.1 Anaerohalosphaeraceae bacterium | reverse complement strand
TCGTCTTACCCCTTGTCTTTTCGTGTCGAAACCATGTCGTTTCGCGTCTTTTTCGTGTCGTTTTTGGTCGTTTTTGGTCGTTTCAGGTAGGTATTTTTACGGATAAAAACCTCAGAAAACCGCATTTTCAGCCCAATTTTGCCCTTTTACCTTTACCTTTTGACTTTTCTTTTATCCGCATTACAAGCGGAGCGGTGCACGAAACGACCGTTTTTCAAACCCTGCCGCCCGAACCGCTGGCCATCTACGTCATGGACAAGGGCTACACCGACTTTGCAACATTATACAGGTTTTCAAAGAGCCACAGCTTCTTTATCATTCGAGCCAAAAAGAATATGGCCTATTATCGCAAGTCGTCCCGTCCCGTGGACAAAACCACCGGCCTTCGGTCCGACCAGACCATCCAGCTGGCCGGTCCCAAAACATCCGGGCTGTACCCGGAACCGATCCGTCGAATCACTTTCCGCGACGAAGAACAGCAGCGAACGTTTGTCTTCCTGACCAACCACTTCGAGTTGGACGCCTTGACCATCTGCCTGCTCTACAAGTTACGCTGGCAGATCGAACTGTTTTTCAAGTGGATCAAGCAGCACTTGCGGATCAAGTCGTTCTTCGGCACGTCCGTCAACGCCGTCAAGACGCAGATCTGGATCGCCATCAGCGTCTACGTGCTTGTGGCGATCATCAAGAAAGAGCTGAAACTGGAGCGGTCACTGCACGAAATACTCCAAATCATCAGCATCCTGCTTTTCGAGAAAACGCCGCTGAAACAAGCACTTACGGAAAATCTCTATACTTTGAAAGAGCCGCAAAATGATAACCAATTGTCATTATTCAACTTATAACCGGACAGTACCGATTTGATTTTTGCTTTCCCCTCCCTCTCTCCTTCAATTCAAAACTCAAAACTCACAATTCAAAACTGCTTTCGCCTTCTGTCCCGATTACCTGCATTCCTGCATTCTCTCGCTGAAAAGAACCTCCGCTTTCCATACAATTTCTTCTGTTTGAAGTCTATACACTCCTGACCAAAAACCACGTTTACGGCCTTAAAAACGCCCATTTTCCCGTGGGCACGTCATTTGCACTCATTTAATCAACTCGAAATATGTTTACTCTATCAGGAGATACAAATGGACAGAGATGGTCGTGAAAAGTATTTAGAGGCGGTGAAGCTGGCCGAGGAAGGCAACCACGAGGCAGCGCTGACCCAACTGGAGGCGTATCTGAAAGATCATCCGGCGGACGGGGAGGCCCTCAACGACGCCGGGACCATCCTGTTCTGCCTGCACCGCGGCAAGGAGGCGATCGACTACTTCCAGAAGGCCCGAAACCTGTGCCAGGGCGAAAAGCTCACACAGGTCTATTGGAACCTCTGCGAGGCGGCCATCGCGGAAGCCCGGCCCGAGATCGCGCTGGACCTGCTCGACCGCATGGAGCGGGCCCAGATCCTCAACGCCGACATCCTCAACCGGCTGGCGACGATCTACGTGGACCGCGAAGACTGCGGCGCGGCGATGGACCTGCTGTGCCGCTCGCTGGCGCTCTCGCCCGACCAGGAGGTACTGCGGCCGATCATGGAGATCGTCCGAAACAAGCGGTACACGCTGACGTTGGCGGGCCATACGGAACACCTGCCGGCGGACCTGGTGGAGTTCTTCCGGATGCGGTATCCGGGATCGGTCTGCCGGACGAACCAGCCTGCCGAGGTCCGGCAGGCGATGGGGGCGGCGGGCATCCTGCTGTACTTCGGGGCGGACGGGACGCTGCGGGACCTGACACGCGGGGCGAAGACGCATAAGATCATCATCCGCCTGGGCTTGCAGGACCTGTATCACCCCGTGCTGACGGAGATCAACTGGGGGCACGTCGATGCGCTGATCGTGCCGGACGAGCAGGCGCGGCGGTACTTCATCGAGTACCTCGACGTGATCCCGGCAGGCTTGCAGATCGCGGCGGTCGGGCCGGGCGTGGAGACCGAGTCGGTGCTCTTTACGCAGCGGCCGCGGGGCAAGAAAGTCGCGGCAATCGGGCCGTGGGACGCGGGAGCCAATCCGATGCTGCTGCTCCAGTGCATCCGGAAGATGCACGAGGAGGACGAGGACATGCGGTTCTACCTGGCGGGGGAGTTTACGGACCCGGCGGTGGAGAACTATATGCTTGATCTAATCGAGAAGCTGGAACTGGACGACTGCGTATTCCTGGACGGGCGGCCGCGGAGCTGGAACCGGTGGCTGCGGGACAAGCACTACGTGGTCTCGGCGGCAGTGGATGCGCGGTCGATGGCGGGGGTCTATCGTGCCATGGCGGCGGGCCTCAAGCCGGTAGTGCATTGTTTTCCGGGGGCCGAACAGTATATCGGCGAGGAGTTTTTGTTTCTGACGCCGGAGGAGTTCTGCGAGCGGATCGCGGGCGAAGCGTATGTGCCGGAGGCATATCGAGCATTTGCGATGGAGCGGTGCTCGCGGCAAAGGGAACTGCGGGGACTCGACGAAGTGGTGCGGGCGATTGAGAAACAGGCCGGCCGGGTGACTTCGCGCAACAGCGCGGTCGGGCCGGCGAAGGCGAGTTTGATCGAGGCCCCGTATGGGCAGGTGTATCCGACGGAGATGCCGCCGGTGCAGAAGGTCTATACGCCGCAGCCGAACGATTACGGCGGTTCGGCGGCTCCGGGAGGTCTGACGCGGTCGATCGAGGAGATCGCAATGGAGGCGCTGAACACCGCGCGGCGATTGTCGGAAACGGGGGGCGAGGATCGGGGAAACGGACCCACGACGGAGGGGGAGCTCCACGGCCCTTTTTGAGCCGCTCGAATCGGCGCAAGGGACCGGGCCGATCCGTTATTCCCGCGAGGAATACGCCGGGTTCGAGTGAGAAAAGCAAGGTGCTGGTCGTGCCGGAAAAGGGCGTGCTGGGGGCGCTGCTGGCGGAGCCGGCGATCCGCGCGATGGCGGCGGGGCGGGGGGACGACCCCGAGATCACGGTATGCCACGAGTGTGCGGATCTGTTCGCGGGGCACCCGGCGGTTCACGTGCTGGCGTACTCCGATCCGGGGGTGGCCGAGCTGTTCGACCGCATTGTAACCCTGTCGAGCGGGCAGGGGAAAGGAAACGCGATGGACAAGATTTACGAGTATGCCGAGCAGGCCGGGGTGCACGTGCAGGAGCGCGAGCCGCGAGTCTTTCTCAACAGCTTCGACCTGATCCGGGTGCAGCGGTTTGGGCTGGGGCGGGCGGGATC
>JBNRMP010000071.1:0-14138 GCA_050309685.1 Anaerohalosphaeraceae bacterium | reverse complement strand
CCCCATGGGGGCAGGGTTCCGGGGCTTATGGGTCTATATTTCTTCGTTTCTGTGCTTCCTCAACCCGGTAGCTGGACACATTCAGTTCCAGCACCACGCTGTGATGCACCAGCCGGTCAATGGCCGCCGCGGTGGTCATCGGGTCCTTGAAGATGATGTCCCACTTCGAGAACGGCAGATTGCTGGTGATCAGCAGACTGCCTCGTTCATACTGCTGGGCCAGTTCAAACAGGTAACGGGCATAGCGCATCTCTTCGGCCTGGGCGTTTTCGGCAAACGGGGCGTAAGGCATCCGCGTGCGTCGATCAGTCGTGAATCGGCTGGCATTGACTGGGCAAAATGCCGGATCGGAGGCACTTGCGGGCCGTTTTGACACTCATGCCCGCCGCATCCGCCGCCTGATAAAGGTGGTTGTAACGCTGCTTCATCTGATACAATCTCCTTACCTGTTCGTCTGTGACCATCCGAAATCTCCTAACTGATGGAAATTCAGATAGTCTATTGTCTCTGACTGTTGTCCGGAATCTTTAATTGTTGCCGGAAGGTAAGAATGATTGTCGCTGATCAAACCTCCGGCGGCGGTTATGTGAAACTGAACACGTCACCGGTCGCCGGTTCCGATTATACCGACGATACGACCGTCGGCGGCAAGACTTATTATTACAGGGTGCGGGCGGTCGATACGTCCCGGAACGAATCGGGAGATTCCAATGAGGCAACCGCTTTTACCCCGATGATCGCCATGGGCCGCGTGCTTCGCGAGTGGTGGACGGGACTCGGTTCGGGTCAGTCGGTGAGCGGCCTGACGTCGGCGCCCGCGTACCCGGATAATCCGTCCGGGTCTGAGCTGCTGAGCCGTCTGGAGGGGCCGGTGGACTGGGACGAGCGGTACGGGATGCGCATCCGCGGGTATGTCCATCCGCCCGCTACGGGCAGCTATACCTTCTGGATCGCCGGGGATGATAACTGCCAGTTGTGGCTGAGCACGGACGGGACGCCGGCCCATGCGGCCCTGATCGCTTATGTGCCCGACTGGACGAACTCACGCGAATGGAACAAGTATCCCGAGCAGCCGTCTGTGCCGGTCTCGCTGACGGCGGGTCGGAAGTATTATATCGAAGTTTTGCATAAGGAGGGGACCGGCGGGGATAATATCGCCGTGGCCTGGACCGGTCCGGGGATCTCGCAGGCGGTTATCGACGGCGCGTACCTGTCGCCGTGGCGGTCGGGAACGGCGGGCGACTGGAACAACAGCGGGGCGGTGGGCCTCGACGACCTGGAGGTGCTGGCGGGCATTTGGCTTCAGGAGGATTGCGTCCTGACCTCGGCGATCGATTTCAACGGCGACTGTGTTGTGGATCTGTACGAGTTCGCCGAGACGGCTCGGAACTGGCCGGCGAACTGATGGGGGACAATCGTTCCCGGGGAAATGATAATCCGTATTGGAGATTTTAAAATGCGAAGCCATGAAACCAATTTACCGACATCGGGCCGACCTGCACTTTCTTTGTTGTTTATCCTGATGTTTTTGAATCCATTACAGGCGGCCGCCGTGATGCTCGGCGACTTCGAAGGCCATATGGACGGCTGGGTTCCCGCCGGCGGCGTTACGACGGCCTTTTCGACTCAGGGGGCAACCCATGGAACCGGCTCCCTTCAGGTGACTTTCCCGAGCGGCTGGATTAACAGTCTGCAGAAAGACATGCGCTCGCAGGCAGCGCTTTTGCAGACCATGACCTCCATCAGCATGGACGTGACGACGCGAAATGACGGCGGTCAGATCCCCGGAGGGCTGAGTTTGATCTTCGTTATCAACAGTGAAACCGGCGGCTGGCAGTCATTTGATCTTTCATACCCCGGAGTACCTACGAGCCCGAGGACCGATACGCTGACGGTGACCATTCCCCAGAGCGTTCGCGATAATTTCATTCAAAACGGCACGGGAAGTTGGGGGGAATTTTTTATTATCACCAATTCCGGCGGCGGTATCCTCTGGCTGGACGACATCCGTGCAAACATTCCCGAAGAGCCGACGCGGGTGACGATTGACGTTGACGCCGGCACGGCGATTCGGACGATTCCGATGACGCTGTACGGAGCGAATTTGGCGTCCTGGGACGGCTCCATGGGCGGCTCCAACACGACCTTTAACGATTTAATGAAGGCCTCGGGATGCAAGTACTTTCGCATCCCCGGCGGCTCGTGGGCAAACGGCCATCTCTGGAGCGATATCGAGGAGCTTAACAGCCCGTACGGCTCGTCCGGATGGAAAGTCAGCTACGATGAGTATCTGTACCTGATGAGCCGGCTCAGCCAGCCCGGCCAGGAGATTCCCCCGACGCTGCAGCCCATCGTTAATTTCCCGGGGGGCTGGTACGGTTATACGGATGAAAACGGGGATTATATTACCATTCTGCACGGCCACGAGGCCGCCGTGGAGGCGGCGGTCGCCTGGGTGCAGGACCAGACCGCCAGAGACGTTTGCGCGGAATACTGGGAAATCGGCAACGAGATCGGCGGACCGTGGGAGGTCGGATGGTTTGAGGGCATCAGCGGCGCCTACTACGGCGACTATTTCGCGGATTTTTATCTCGGTATGAAAGCGGTCAATCCCGACATCAAGATGGGCGCCTGCGCCGAACCGGTACACAAACTTCAGGAGTGGGGCTGGTATGACGGCTACTGGACCTACGATACGCTTCGGGCTGCAAAACTCAAGAATGTCGTTCCGGATTTTCTGATTATTCACTCCTATCAGAACGGCGGCGGGGATGGAAGCGCCTCGAACAATCCCAATCTGCTTGGCAGTCAGATCGATGAGATCGCCCAGTGGACCTCCAATCTCGACAGCATCGTCCAAAGCGCCATCGGGGCACAATATGTGGGCCGGATTGAATACGGTATGACGGAATGGAACACCTCGGCCTACGATCCGGAGGGCACGGCCAACGATTACGATCGGCCGCGGTGCTATATCAATGCGATGTTTCGCGCTCAATATACCCTCGAAATGGCCAAGCATAACTGGACCGTATCCAATCCATGGATATATGATTATGACGGGAATTATTGGGTTTTTCCGGCCTGGTATGTCAAACCGCTGCTGATCTATTATTTTGGTCGGGATATGGTTCAGGCATCCAGTTCCGAATCTCCGCTGGTCCGAGCGTACGCCGCTAAAGATGCACAGAACAATCTGACGCTGTTTATCGTCAATAATTCCCCGACGGCCGATCTGACGGCCGACGTGAATATTTCGGGCTTTGCGGCGGGCGCGGGCGGTCAGCGGTGGCTGGTTGAACCGGCCGGATCCATCATCGCCAACGGGTTAACGATCCAGGACAAGGTGGATATCAGCATCAACGGCGTCGTCCATCCGGATCCGTTGTCCGTAAACGCTTTGCCCTCGCAACCCTTCGCTTCGGGTAATACGTTCACCGTCACGCTGCCGGCCAGCGGCATGATGCTGCTGAAAATCCCCGCCGGCACCGGCGATGTCACGCCGCCGGCGGCACCGACCGGTCTTTCGGCGGGCCTTAACGGCGCTGCCGTGGTTTTGGATTGGGAGGATAACACCGAAACGGACCTGGCCGGCTATAACGTCTATCGCTCAACACCCGGCGGCGATTATCTGAAGCTCAACGGCGTACTGATCGCGGACTCCTCATATGTTGACAGCGGCATGACGACCGGCCGGACTTACTATTACGTCGTCAAGGCGGTGGATACGTCCTGGAACGAATCGGCCGCTTCCAATGAGCCGTCCGTTGCCGTTCCCGTGATGGCGATGGGCTCTGTTCTGCGCGAGTGGTGGACCGGCATCAGCGGGGCGAGTGTCAGCCACCTGACCTCCCATGCCGATTACCCCGACAACCCGACCGGCAGGGAACTGCTAACCAGCGTGGAGGGCCCGATCAATTGGAATGAAGAGTACGGTACGCGAATTCGCGGTTACCTGTATCCGCCGACGACCGGCAGCTATACCTTTTGGATCGCCGGCGATGATAATTGCCAGTTGTGGCTCAGCACCGACGGCACGCCCGCGCATAAAACCCAGATTGCGTACATCGGCGGTTCCAACTGGACCGATTCGCGAGAGTGGGACCAGTTTACATCTCAGCGATCCTCCCCGCTGGCACTGACGGCGGGTCAAAAATATTATATTGAGGTGCTGCACAAGGAGGACACCGGCGGCGACAATATTGCCGTCGCCTGGGAAGGCCCCGGCATTGCACGGGAGTTGATTCCAGGCGAATATCTGTCCCCGTGGCTGATCGGTGTTTACGGCGATTATGATGACAGCGGGCTCGTCTCCATCGGCGATTTGGCTCAGCTTGCCGCCGTATGGCTGCAGAATGACTGCACGCGGACGTCACGAATGGATCTGGACGGCGACTGTGTTGTTGACCTTTATGAGTTTTCACAATTTTCATTGGATTGGATGGATCTGTAAGCCAGGGTAAGGTTCCATGCAGGGCGGCACATCGCCCATTCGTTCATTGGAAAGGGATAAAGATCATGCAAAACAGGCTGGCGATAATATTTCTGATCGCAATAACATCCGCCTTTCCGGTCCATGCGAAGAAGACATTCCTGAATCCGATTATTACGGGGATGAACCCGGATCCGAGTATTTGCCGCGCCGGTGACGACTATTACCTGGTGACCTCCACGTTCGAGTATTTTCCCGGGCTGCCGATCTATCAAAGCAAAGACCTGGTGCACTGGAAATTGATTGGCTATGCGCTGTCGCGGGCGGAGAGCAATCCGCTGATGGGCTGTGAATCGAGCACGGGCGGTCAATATGCCGCCACGATACGTTACCATGACGGAATATTTTATGTGACCGGTACCAATTACGGCGGTCAAGGTACCCAGGGAGTATTTTGTGTGACCGCCACCGATCCTGCCGGTCCGTGGTCCGCGCCGCATTGGCTGGGCTACTGGTATGTGGACCCTTCCTTGCTGTTCGTTGAAGATTGCGCTTACTATCTCAGTCCGGATAATAAAGGCAGTTTCCTGCTCGGGATTATGGACACTAAAATGAAGAAAGTGGATGGACCGCTGAAGAAAATCGCGACAGGACTTTGGGGTTCATCCCCTGAAGGTCCGCATCTGTATAAAGTTAACGATTATTATTATTTAATGTCCGCTGAAGGGGGGACCGGTTACCAGCACAGGGAGGTTATCCAACGCAGCCGATCTCCCTGGGGTCCGTATGAAGCAAGCCCCTATAATCCGGTCGTTTCTCACATGGATGATCCCGCTAATCCTTTTCATGCGATCGGGCATGCCGATATGATAGAGACACCGGACGGCTGGTGGCTGGTGTGCCTTGGAATCCGGCCCCGGGGCGGTCAATATCATCACCTGGGGCGTGAAACCTTTTTGGCGCCGGTGACCTGGACTGAGGACGGCTGGCCAAGAGTCGGCTCTGACGGTATCGTGAAGGAGGCATACCCTGTTCCGAATTTACCGGAGCATATTTGGGAAAAAGAACCGGTCCGCGACGATTTTGACGCCCCGACGCTTCGACTGGCGTGGAACTTTGTCCGCAATCCCCATGCCGAGGATTGGTCTCTCACGGCAAGACCCGGTTTTCTCAGACTGAATGGTTCCAAAATCAGTTTTAAGGAGAAAGACTCCCCGGCGTTTATTTGCCGCCGGCAGACTGCATTTAACATCACGGTTTCGACGAAGGTTGATTTTACGCCGACCGCTTCGAACGAAGAGGCCGGGCTGGTGGTACGCGGCAACGATGCCAATCATTACGATTTTCTGGTAACAATGTCTGAAGGAAAACGAGTGATCCTGTTCCGGGAATACCGGCAGGGCAAAGTCGTTAAAGCCGAGTCTAAAGAGATTTCGGATGGCGAGGTCGTCCTGCGGATCCGCGCCACGGAGCTGGAATATCAGTTCATGGTGCAACAGGAAGGAGGCAAGGCCGAGTTGATAGCGACAGCGTTCACTAAAAACCTCTCGACCGAAGTCATCGGGGGCTTTACCGGCGTCTTCATTGGGATGTATGCCTCCGGAAACGGCAAGGAGAATCAGAATCCGGCCGATTTTGACCGGTTTGATTTGGAACACGATTAGAAAGGACTCTAATGATGCATTGCGGCCGAACTGCGGCGGGGGCTCTGATCGGGCTGTGGCTGCTGGTGTTTGCACCGGCGGCAGGCGGCGCGGACGATGATATCCGGTTCAACTCGCTGGGGTTCCTTCCGGAGATGCCGAAGCGGGCCTCGATTGCCGCGCCCTGCACGGAGTTTCATGTTTGCATGGAAACGGACGGCCGCCGTGTTTACTCCGGCCGGGCGTCAGACCCGATTCGCCAGGAGGATGTGGGTCAGGCGGTTTCCATTGCCGATTTTTCCGCCGTCCGTGAGCCGGGCCGGTATTATCTGGACGTTCCGGGCGTGGGGCGCTCCATCGGTTTTGAGATCGGCAATGGGGTGTACGACTTTGCCTTCAAAACCGTCATGCGGGGCTTTTACCTGTGGCGATGCGGAACGGCTGTCGAGGGCGTTCACAACGGCGTCCGTTATGCGCACGGCCCGTGTCACCTCGAGGACGGTTGGCTGGACTATACCGGCGAGCCGAACAAACGGCGCAACGGCACGAAGGGCTGGCACGATGCGGGCGACTACGGCAAGTACACCGTCAACGCGGGCGTCACGGTCGGCGTACTGCTGCTGGCGTGGGAACAGTACCGGGAGCGTCTTGAAGGTCTCTCGCTGGACCTGCCCGACACCGCGCCGGGGTATCCCGACTTTCTCAAGGAGATCAAGTGGGAGACGGACTGGCTGCTAACCATGCAGTATCCCGACGGCTCGGGCCGGGCGTCGCACAAGCTGACCCGGCTGAACTTTTCGGTCTTTATCATGCCGGAGGAGGATACGGCCAGGCGGTACTTTACGGATTGGGGATCGGCCGCGACGGGGGATTTCGTCGCCATGATGGCGAAGGCCGCCCGGTGCTTCGAGCCGTATGATCCCGAGTACGCCCGGACCTGCCTCGATGCGGCCCGGCGCAGCTACGACTTTCTGCTCGAGCACCCGGAGAACAAGCGGCCGGACCTGAGCGTCTTTTCCACCGGCGGCTACGGGACCCTGGATTGGGACGACCGGCTCTGGGCGGCGGCGGAGCTGTGGGAGACCACCGGCGAGGAGCGCTGCCTGAAGGATTTCGAGGAGCGGGCAAGGTCGGCCCGCCGGCTGATCGAGGCCGACTGGGACTGGGGCAGTGTGGGCAACCTCGGCATGATTACGTATCTCCGGTCGAAGCGGGAGGGCCGGGATGCGGCACTGACGGCGAAGATCAGGGCGGCCCTGCTGGAGAGGGCCGATGAAATCGCTGCGCAGGCGGATCGGGATGCCTATGGACGGCCGCTCGGCGGGCGCTACTACTGGGGCTGCAACGGGACGGTGGCCCGCCAGACCGTTCTGCTGATGACGGCCCAGCGGATCGCTCCCAAGCCCGAATATGTGCGGGCCGCCCTGGGTGCGGTGGATCACCTCTTCGGCCGCAACTGCTACAACCGCTCCTATGTTACCGGCCTGGGGTATAACCCGCCGCTGCATCCGCACGACCGTCGCAGCGGCGCGGACGCCGTCGAGGCGCCCTGGCCCGGCTACCTCGTCGGCGGCGGCCATAGCGCTACCGGCTGGCGCGATGAGCAGGACGACTACCGCACCAACGAAATCGCCATCAACTGGCAGGCGGCCCTGGTCTATGCGCTGGCGGGTTTTATCAGTCCGGCCGGCCGGTGAGAGGGGGCTGCGGGAAAAAACGACAATTTGGCCGTTTGAAGAGGAAACAGGAAGCCGCCTTCGACGGAAGCTGTTTTATGGGCTGAATTTGCGTCTGCGCGGGAATGGCAAGGCGTCGGCGGGCATACGGCTAAAATGCTGCAAGATTTACAATAAAAAAGGTGCGAATCGTCATGATCCGCACCTTAATGGGCGTTACAGGACTTGAACCTGTGACCCCCAGCTTGTCGAGCTGGTGCTCTAGCCAACTGAGCTAAACGCCCTAACTCATGCATCTAAGTCATTGAAAGCAAAGCATATATACCAAAACAGGCCGTTTGTCAAGGGAAAAACCCCGCTAATAGCGGCGCGGGCCTGCAATTTCCGGGCTCTCCCCGGCCGGGTTCTGTCGCCGTAGGCCTTATACCGGCATCGCTTTGTCGATTTTTTTGTTTTTTGTCTTGACACGCGGCGACGAAAATCGTAATATGCATTAGCAAGCGGTTGCTAATGGCTTGTTTTCGGTTGCCCCCATCGCAGGATTCACCCTTTGGGGGTGCAACCGGGGACGATGGCCCCGGGCGGAGTGTTCCTCCGCCGGCGCAAATTGATCTTTTAACGATGTCCATTCAAGATTCAATAAAGGGGAGTGCTATGAGACAGCAAACATCGCAAGCGGCCGCCATTCTGTTAATCATCCTTGTTTTTGCATCGACCTCGGCCCGGACGGAGGTGGTCTGGTCGGATGAATTTGACGGGCCCGCCATCGACCTGTCGGTCTGGACCTACGATGCGGGCAACTCGGGCTTCGGCAACGGTGAGCTCCAGTACCATACCGCACGGTCGGAGAACGCCTACATTGAAAACGGCAATCTGGTCATCGAGGCCCGCCGCGAGAGCTACAACGGCAGCGCCTTTACCTCGGCCCGCCTGAAGACGCAGGGGCGTTTCGCCTTCAAGTACGGCACGCTGGAGGCCCGCATTAAAGTGCCCGATCTGGCCAACGGTCTGTGGCCCGCCTTCTGGCTGCTGGGCGCCAACATCGGGCAGGTGAACTGGCCCGCCTGCGGCGAGGTGGATATCCTTGAGATGGGCATGAAAAGCGCCATCACCGACGGGGTGGTCAACCGCCGCGTCCACGCGGGGGCCTTCTGGGATTACCAGGGCAACAACGCCGACTACGGGCTCGACCTGACGCTGCCGACGAATCTGAACAGCGATTATCACCTCTACAAGCTCGTCTGGACGCCGAATATGATGACCGTCAGCGTGGACGGGACGCAGGTGTGGGCCCTCGACATCAGCGACATCGAAGGGCCGTCGCTGGAGGAGTTTCACCGGCCGATGTTCATCATCACCAACCTGTCGGTGGGCGGCTATAATTTTGTCGAGATTACCGACCCCGCACAGATCACGGCCCCCTTTCCCGCGAAGATGTATATCGACTGGATTCGCCTCAGCAGCAATCCGGATACGGTCCTGTACTACGGCGACGACACGGCCGAGACGGGAACCTTCGGCGTCTTTACGGAAACGACGCCGGTCACCAATCATCTCGTCTATGATACGGACGCCGTCATTTACCTGTGGAACAACCTGACGCCCGCTGAGACGACGCCCTGCGAGGGATCGGAGGTTCTGTCCTTTAACGCGGCCCCGGGCGCGTGGTTCGGCATGGGGGTGTTCTGCCTGACCGACCGGAACATGAGCAATTATTCGGACGGCTTTCTGCGTTTCTACATGAAGACGACGACCTCGGCGCCGTTCCGGATCGGCATCGCCAGTTCGGCCGCGGGCGAAAGCTGGCTGCCCTTTATCAGCGGCGGCGAGGAGTTCGGCCTGGTCCGCGACGGCAGTTGGCATGAGGTCAGGATCCCGCTCAATCGCTATGCGGACATCGACTTTGCGACCATCAAACAGATCTTCATGCTGACCGGAGATGCGCCGGCCTCGGCGCTGAATATTTCCATCGATGACATCACCTGGGAGCCGGGCGACCTCCGGCCGACGCCCGCCAACGGCAGTTTCGGCGTTTTTACGGAGACCGCTTCGCACAAGGACGCGGGCGAATTTGTGCTCGGCCGCGACGGCGATTTCTATGTCTGGGAAAACACGATGACCCCGCAAACCGCGAGCCCCTATGAGGGCGCCAACAGCATTGCCCTGGGGTCTGCGCCTGGGCTGAGCTGGTTCGGGGCGGCCTTTACGCCCAACGTCAAGTATGACCTGACGGCCTTTCGCTACCCGGAGAGCCGTCTGCGTTTCGCCCTTAAAACCGCTTCGAATGCCGCGTTTATGATCGGCATGAAAAGCGGCAACATTGACAAGATCGGCCAGAAGTGGATTCCCTTTCAGGCGGGCAGCGACCCGTACGGATTTGTGCGGGACGGCCAGTGGCATGTGGTCGAGATCCCGATGACGGACTTTATCGGCGATGTGGATCTTTCTCAGGTCAGTCAGTTTTTTGAGATCCTGGGCACGAGCGGTCCCATCAGCGGCATCGAGTTTGACGACATCTGCTTTACCGGCGGCGGGGCGCCGTCCGTCAGCATCACCAGCCCGTCGGACGGTCAGTACTTCGCGGTCAGCGACGACATCGTCATCGGGGCGGACGCCTCGGACGCGGACGGTACGGTGGTCAAGGTGGAGTTCTTTGCCGACGGCGCCCTGTTGGGCGAGGACACGGTCGAGCCGTACAGCTTCGCGTGGAACGATCTGCCCGCGGGGGCCCATACGATTACGGTCAGGGCTACGGACAACGAGGACGCGACGCGCAGCGTCTCGATCAAGATTTATGTCGGCACGCCCGTGCTGACGAGCATCACGGTGTCTCCCTCCGCGGCGACGCTTGAAGTCGGCGAGGTGCGGCAATTCACGGCCGCCGGGAAGGACCAGTTCGGTCTGCCGTTTGCGTTTGAGGCAAACTGGTCCGTCGCCGGCGGCGGCTCCATCGATGACGAGGGTCTCTTTACGGCCTCATTCCCCGGCGGCCCCTTCATCGTGGTCGCCGAGGCCGGCGGTTTGTCGGGTACCTCCGAGGTGACGATCATCAAGCCGTCGGGCGTCTGCACGGGCGGTCCCGTCCACGGCGAATATACCTATGAGGTCAGCGGCGACAGCGAGAATCCCACGATTACCTTCATCCCCGGCTATCCCGGCGTGGGCGACAACATCGCCATCCTCTATTACGGCACTTCGCCGACGGGCGTCTATCCCGGCTACATCACATCGCCGAACGTCCCGTACCGAATCACGGCCTCGTCGGGGCAGACCGTTTACTTCTATTACACCTACAGCGTGCCCGAAGGCGGCGAGCACAACACCTCCGCCAACCGGCACAGCGTTACGGTGGGGGACTGCAACGCCTCTGCAGCGGGCGACTTCAACGGCGACGGGCTGATCGGCATGGACGATCTGAGTATGCTGGCCTATTACTGGCTGGATACGGTCTGCGACGCGGACAACGATTACTGCTGGGGCGCTGACACGCAGCCGGACGGGGTTGTGAACCTGGCCGATCTGGCCGAATTGGCCCGGCACTGGCTCGACTGATCCCCGGGACTGCAAAATAAATCGGGAAATCTTTGACAGGCGGACCCGGGTATGGAAAAATGGGGGCGTCAGCGGGTATTGTCTGGTCCTGATTTGCAGCCGGTCCGATGTCGAATTATGCGCAGGCGCTCAAGGTGGTTAAGCGGCTCAGGCAGCAGGGGTTTGAGGCCCTGTTTGCCGGGGGGTGCGTGCGCGACCAACTGCTGGGGCGCGAGGCCAGCGACTACGATGTGGTAACCGACGCGACGCCCGATCGGATCATCGCCCTGTTTCGCCGGACACTCAAGATCGGGGCCCAGTTCGGGGTGGTCATGGTGATTCTTGAAGGCCGGCAGGTGGAGGTGGCGACCTTTCGCACGGAGGGCGGCTACCAGGACGGGCGGCGGCCGGGTTTTGTGGAGTTTGCCTCGGCCCGCGAAGACGCCTCCCGGCGGGACTTTACGATCAACGGCATGTTTTACGATCCCATCGAGGGCAAGGTCCTCGATTTTGTCGGCGGCCGGGAGGACCTGGAGAGGCGGATCATCCGGACGATCGGCGAGCCGTCGCACCGCTTCAGCGAGGACTACCTGCGGATGCTGCGGGCGATTCGATTTGCGGCCCGGCTGGATTTTCACATCGAAGAGGCCACGTGGGGGGCCATTTGCGAGTTTGCGCCGAAGATCAGCGTCATCAGCACTGAGCGGATCGCCGTGGAGCTGGAGATGATTCTGACCGACCCGGGTCGCGGCCGGGGGGGGCGGCTGCTGATCGAAAGCGGACTGGCGGGGGCGATTTTTCCGGGGGTGGCCGGCGAGGACCTGGAGGCGGGGTCGCGAACGCTGGAATTTTTGCCGGATCAGGTGGATTTCGGACTTGCTTTGGCGGCGTTTTTGTCCAGGGTGGAAACAGACCGGGCGGTCGGTATGGTCGAGGGGCTCAAGTTGAGCAATGTGAAGTCAAAGAAGGTCCGCAATCTCCTTGAAAATCGCGGTGTCCTGATGGATGCCGATATGCCGATTGCCGATCTGCGGCTGATGCTGGCAGAACCTTACTATGGCGACCTGTTGAGTCTCCAGTTTGCGATCTGCCGAGACAAGGGAGAATCGACGGAGCCGTTGGAGACCCTGAAACGGCGGGCCGAGGCGGTGCCGGACCGGCGGAAACTGCCGCCTCCGCTGCTGGACGGCCATGAGCTGCTGGCTCTTGGCGTGCCGCCGGGACCGCCTGTCGGCAAGATTATGCGGGAGATGTTTGCGGCCCAGCTTTCAGGTCAAATCCGGACGCCCGAGGAGGCCCGAGAGTGGGTTGAAATTCGGCTAAAAGAATATAAGTGCCTATAGACAAACAACTTAGGGGTTGTCCAGGAGGATCGAAAATCGCTTTGATTTTTCACAAGTCACCTCTTGTCAGGGCCGAGGCTTTGTGATATAGTACCCGCTTCTGGAGGGGCCGTAGCTCAGTTGGGAGAGCGCTTGCATGGCATGCAAGAGGTCGTGAGTTCGAATCTCATCGGCTCCATTGTTGTAAGTTACGCTGAAATCGGTACTTACGATTACCTTTTATTTAAAGGCGCGGCCGTAACTCTTGAAGAAAAAGCAGTAGTACTACTCTTTTTTGAAAGGGAAACGACCGTGGAAAAACACCAAAAAACCTCATTTTCGCAGCAAAAACCCACTTTTAATGCCGGCGGGAAAATCGAACGCACGACCTCTTGCACAAAACGCAAAAGCCATACACCCAAGCTCCGCCACCACAAGGCCACCGGCCAGGCGTACGTGGTCCTCAACGGCAAGGCCATCTACTTCGGCCCGTGGGGCACCGACGAGGCCGTGGAAAGCTATCACCGGACGCTGGCCGAATGGCACGCTGCGGGAAAGAACCATACGGCAGGGGAGGACATTACCATCAATGAACTGCTCGCCCGGTTCTGGGTGCATGTGGAACAATATTATGTCGGCCGGGATGGCAAGCCCACCAGCCAGCAGACCATTCTCCGGTATGCCCTGCGGCCGCTGGTGAAGCTTTATGGCAATACCATGGCCTCGGAGTTTGGACCCAGGGCGCTTCGGGCGGTGCGGCAGGAAATGATCCAGATGGGCTGGTGCCGAAAGAACATCAACCTGTCTGTCAGCCGGGTCAAGTCGTTTTTCAAATGGGCGGTTTCGCAGGAACTCTTGTCCCCCACGGTTTATCAGGCCCTGGCGACCCTTCCCGGGCTTCAGGCAGGACGCAGCGAGGCCCGAGAGGTTGAAGGGGTCAAGCCCGCCCCGCAGGAGCATGTGGATGCCATCGAGCCGTATGTGAGCCGGCAGGTCTGGGCAATGGTACAGCTACAGTTGTTGACCGCGGCCCGGCCGGGTGAGGTGGTTGCCATACGGCCTTGTGACATCGACCGGAGCGGGAAGATTTGGGTGTATTCTCCTGCCAGCCATAAGACGGCCCACCACGGCCATGAACGGAAAATCTTCATCGGCCCTCGGGGGCAGCAGGTTTTGCAGCCCTATCTTTTCCGCAACGCTGAGACTTATTGTTTCTCGCCCGCTGAGGCGTATGCACAAAAGCTGGTGAAGGATCATGCCAATCGGGTTACACCACTGTCCTGCGGGAATGTCCCCGGCAGCACTTATAAAGAAAACCCCAAATGGAGACCATCCGAGCAATATACCGTGTCCTCCTACCGTCAGGCCATCGAACGAGGGATTGAAGCCGCCTTCCCGCCGCCGGAGTGAGGTTGTCCCCATGCGCTGGACAGAAACACCGTTAAGTTAAGGTGGAACTGTTCCATGGGTAACGGTTACCCGGCTCTGGGCGAGGGAGCCCGGAGGGCGACCGAGGCCAGAGCCGACGCGACGG
>JBNRMP010000070.1:0-23030 GCA_050309685.1 Anaerohalosphaeraceae bacterium | reverse complement strand
CCGCCCCGATATCCCGCCGTCCAGACCGGCCCGTTGACCAGCTCGCCCCGGCGGCCATAGAGGGAATGGTCGGCGGCGGTCGTGCCGTCAGTTTCATCCAGCTTCAGGTAAAGCTGGAGCGACTCATCGTCGAGCCAGCGACGGGACAAGACACCCAGATCGGAGATGTTCACATCGCCGTTCCCGTCCAAATCCGCGCCGTCGCAGGCGGGGGTGTCCGTGCAGCCGGTCGCCAGCCACTGATCGGCCAGCCCGGCCAAATCCTCCAGCCCGCGGACGCCGGAGAAGGTATTAATCACGTTTATGTGCATTATCGCCGTATTCGACAGGCCGCCGTCGTCCGTTGCACGGACGATAAAGACATTATCCCCCACATCCGAATCCCAAGGCGTGCCGGAAAGCGTGCCGTCGGGCAAGACCGTCAGCCAGGCGGGTCCGGCGTCTTTGCTGAACGTCAGCGGCCCGCCCTCGGGGTCGTCTGCGTCATCGGCCAGCGTGCCGACGTAGGCGTACCCTTCAATCGCGGCCGTCTTGTCAAAGGTATCCGCACCAAATGCCGGCGGCAGATGGCGAGGTTCCCGGATTTGCGTCTCCCAGATGCTTAGCCAGCCGCTCCCGTCGCTGTTGTTGTCGGTCATCGTTATCGTAACATAGCGGCCGTCGGTTGGCGTAAAGGTGGTTTCCCAGTAGCCGCTGGAAACGCTGGTATTGCCGCTGAAGACCTGCACTGCGTCGATTTCGATTCGCAGGGGAAAGGTCCGCGAAGCGCCGTTATTAAACCGGATCCTGATGCGGTCGATTTTCTTAACGGCCCCAAGGTCGTACCGGATCCATGCTTTCTCAACCGTTCCGTTATTGGCCCAGCGGGTGTTGCGGTCGCGGTCATACGAGTTGACGGCGGGATTGCCGGTCTCCTCCGAGCCGGCGACCACCCCCACGATATCATGGGGGGCGCTGACGAACCGGAGCGGCTGGGGATCGGCGGAACACAAGGCGGCCACCTGATCCGCGCTCAGGGCATAGTCCGTAATCAGGACCTCATCGAGCATCCCAGCAAACAGGGGATCGCCCGAGAACTGGCTTTTGCCGAGATAGTTTTTCGTCGCGGCGAGACTGGAGGGATCGAGCGAGATCGCGCCGTTATCGACCTCGATGCCGTTGACATAGAGCCGGCCCGTGCTGCCGCTGAGCGTCACGGCAACGTGCGTCCAGGTATTCACCGGGAAGGCGTCCCCTTCCAGCCGCTGCTCGCTGCCGTAGCCCGAGGTGGTGATGGCAAATCGCAGCGTACCGTCGCCGCTGGAGGGAGTCAGGAACATATAGCGGTTGGTGTCGGCTCCGAAGTCGAAGATCCGCTGCCACTGTCCGCCGCCGTTCCAGTAAACCCACGCAGCAAAGGTAAAGTCGGTTCCTTCGCTCATGTGGGTCGGCAGCACCAGGTAATCATGGGCGCCGTCCAGGACCATTGCATTGCCGCTCTGGCCCTCGGCTTTCTTGCGCGAACCATAGACCAACGGCTGACTGCCGTTGCCCGAACTATCCCGAAAGTCGTCAAAGAAATAGATCGCATTGGCGCTCTTGCCGCTGCCGGGGATTTCCTGCTGATAGCCGATCGGCGACACCTGGTCGCGATACACGAAACCGGCGTCCGTCGGCCAGCCGTCATCCCACTCCACGCGCCGGCAATCCTCCACCCAGTTATAGATCGCATACCGCTCCACCCATGGCGTGCTGTCGAGCATGTCAATCATCGCCCCGATCGCGGCGGCCTGCTGCGCGTAGGTCGGATCGCCGCAGCCGGTCCAATTGGCCCCGTTGTTCCACTCGGTCACCCAGATAGGCCGCCCCGTGGTGTCATGAACCTCTTTGAGGAAGTTGTACATCTGCGTTGCCGCACCGCTCGGATTGGAGGGATTGTAGCACCAGTAGTAGTGTACCGCCACAAAGTCCACCCGCAGATCGGCCGCGTCGGCCTGCTGTATGAACGGGTAGAGCCAACTGCTCCGTCCTCCATCCGTCGTCGCCGGCGAGCCTACCCGCAATCCCGTAGCCAGCAGGTCCTTCCACGACCAGATTGCATCGCCGACGCTGATATTGGATTGTTGGGAACTGTCCGGCTCATTGTAGCCCAGCAGATGGCTGGCGCCGCGAGTCCGCCAATTCTGATTCAGATCCGGCCACCAGCGGTTTTGACGAATCGGTACATATTCCTTGTCCAGCGTCGAATTCTGGTTGATGTCCCAGTTGTACCACCACTTGATATCCAGGTTGGAGCCGATATTACCGGCGATCCCCTTCTTGCTGACCCACCGCCATGGAAATACCCGGACGAAGTTGATCCGGTCATCGAGTTTCGTCGGCAACACGGGGATTCCCAAGTCGCAATCCTGGGCCACATAATTTTTGCTGTAGCCGCTGCCGTCGGCGTTCTGGGCGAAGGTCGCCATATAGCCGCGCTTGAGATAAAAGGAGCTGATTGCGTTGGCCATGGATCCCAGCAAGCTTGTGTTGTAGGCCGTGTACTGGCTTAAAGCGACCGAACTGCCCGTGAAGTTCTGGCCGGTATACACCTGCAACGGCTGAAAGCTCGGGGCATGAGGGATAATGACCGCCCCGGCGGCGTATTCGACCACCCGCACGTTGCTGTTGAGCACCGCTGCGGCGCCGCTGACCCGCACCTGGCCCAGGTACGTCGAGGCGGCTGCCGACGGCTTGACCTGCTCCAGGAACAGCCAGGAATCGGCCGAATTCAGATTGATTTGGCAGCCTGTTAAAGGGCTGGCGCCCGTCAGGTGCAGTTCTGAGCGGCCGCTCATGTTGACGGTCGTATTGCTCAGACTGGCGTAGGTTCGGATGTCGTTCGTCAGGTCCAGCGTGTCCGCAAGAGAGATCGATGGGACAAGCAGAAGAGCTGCTGCTACAATCAAAGGGCTCGATAAAAAGCAACGGAATTGAAGCTGCTGACCCGGCTTTTTAAACGCCATTTTCAACCCCCTCTCAAACTAATACAGACCCATATCGTCTCCAATAGATATTGTGTTCTCCACTTTTATATATCAGGTATTAACAAACGAGAATTGGACAAAAATTTCCGGATATTTTTAAAAAATTATCCTTTCTGGTCTTTCAATAAATCCGGGCAATTTTTCTATCTAATCGACCTCAACAATATCTTGGAATTGGGGGACAACGACATCCCAGCCGGTCTTTTCGTGCAGGTAGGTCTTCAGGGCGGCGGCGGCCTCTTTTTCGCCGTGGACCGCGAAGATTTTGCGCGGGGGCTGTTTGAGCGAGGAAAGCCATGTCAGGATTTCCTTGCGGTCGGCATGGGCGGAGAAGCCGTGGGCCCTCACGATCTTCGCCCGGACCGGGTACTTCTGGCCGAGGATGCGGACTTCCTTTTCGCCGTCCACGAGCAGCCGCCCCAGTGTGCCGACGGCCTGGTAGCCCACGAACAGAACGGTCGATTCCGGCCGCGCGATGTTGTTGACGAGATGGTGCTTGATGCGGCCGCCGGTGCACATGCCCGAACCGGCGATGACGATAACCGTGCCGCGGATGTGGTTGATCGCCTTGGATTCCTTGGTGGACTGCACAAGTTTGAGACCCTTGAAGCTGAACGGCGATTCGTTGTGCAGGATGAGATTGGCCATCTGCTCGTCATAGAGTTCGGGATGCTTCTTGAAGACTTCGGTCACCTTCACGGCCATAGGGCTGTCCACGAAGGTCATGATGTGCGGGATGCGATCCTGCTTGAGCAGCTCGTTCATGTAGTACAGGAGTTCCTGGCTGCGTTCGATGGAGAAGCTGGGGATGAGGATGTTGCCGCCCGCCCGCCAGGTCTGATTGATCACCCGCTCCAGCTCACCCATGACATTATCCAGCCCGTGGTGCTCCTGGTCGCCGTAAGTCGCTTCGACGAGCACGTAGTCGGCCTGTTCGAATTGGGCCGGATTTCGGAGGATCGGCTTGCCGACGCGGCCCAGGTCGCCCGTGTAGAGGATCGTTCGCACCTCGTCGTTAAGGGATACTTTGATCCGGATGATCGATGAGCCGAAGATATGGCCCGCCTCGTGGAAGCTTACTTCGATGCCGTCGGCGATTCGCAGGGGCTGTTCCATCGGCACGGGCGCAAAGTACCGCATTGCCTCCTGGGCCTCCTGCATCGTGTAGAGCGGCTCGACCTTCTTCTGGCCTTCGCGGCCCTCCCGCTTGTGCCGCTTGCGCTTGAACTCGGCATCTTCTTCCTGTATCTTGCCGGAATCCATCAACACGATTTCGGCGATCTCCGCGGTGGCGTGCGTGCAGTACACCTTGCCGCGAAAGCCCTCCTTGACGAGCTTGGGCAGCAGGCCGCAATGGTCGAGGTGGGCGTGACTGAGCAGCACGCACTTCAGCTCGGAGGGATCGAAGCCGAAGTTCTGCCAGTTGCGCTCGCGCAGGTCACGCTCCTGGTAGAGGCCGCAGTCCATCAGGACCTTCGAACCGTTGAACTCGAGCAGGTGACGCGACCCGGTTACATTTTCCGCCGCTCCCAAAAACCGAAGTTGCATACGCATGTCGTCCTCCGTCACTTTGAACCTGTCAATGAGATTGTTGAGCAACCCCATCGCACGCTTGAATTTCGCTTGTCATCAGACTCTCACCCCTTCGGGTCACGAACCTGAAATTTCACTTCTCCGTGTAGGCCTGCGTAATGGCGGGCTTGAGGAACAGATAGTAGAGCTGTCCTTCCTCGTAAACCTGTCCGGCCATGGCGCCGGCGCGGTCGCCGATGCCCATATAGACATCGCAGCGGCCCGGGGCCCGGATCGCGCCGCCCGTATCCTGATCCAGGACGAAGCCGGTAAACGGGGCCTTGCGGATCTCGCCGCCGACGTCCCGCGGCAGCTTCGTCTTCAGGAACGCAAAGCAGGCCCACGGATAAATCGACTTGTCGGTCGCGATTGTTCGCAGGGGCGTGACCGGCTCGTTGAGACTGCCCCGCGGGTCGCCCTCATCGATCCGGAAGAACACGAAACGCGGGTTCTGATTGACGAAGCGGCTCACCTGGTCGGGATTGGCCTTGAAATAATCAATCATGGCCTTGAGACTCAGCCCCCCCGCCGGCATGATGCCGCCGTCCACCAAGGCCTTGGCGACGCTCATGTATTCGTGGCCGTTATTGGCGGCGTAGCCCAGCGTCACCAGTTTGCCGTCGGGCAGCCGCACCTTGGCCGAACCCTGCACGTGGGCGATATAAACCTCGAACGGGTCGGCCAACCAGGCGAGCTCCTGCCCGCGGAGCATGCCGGACTCTTCGATCTCCTGACGGGTCGGATAGGGAACGGTCCCGGCGGCCGTCTTGCGACCGAGGATCTCGCCGTTGGGCCCCTTAACCAGGTCTTCGGGCATTTTATAGAGCGGGTATTTGAATTTCTCCGTCTGCGTCAGCGAGCCCTCGAAGATCGGGGTGTAGTAGCCCGTGAACAGCACGGTGCCCCGGCCGTCCCAGCCGACCGACTGGTAGAAGTCGAAGCGGCTGAGAATCGCCGACTGGAGGTTTCGCCCGCGCAGCCCCTGATCCAGCAGTGCCCCCATCGCCCGTAAACTCGCCACGGCCTGCTCGTGAGTGATCTCACCCATCGGGAAGAACTGCCGGCTCGACGGCTTGGACAGGTAGCTGAGACTGTGATCGATCGCCTTGCGGAGGTTGGCGGTCTCATAGCAGGCAAAAGTGATATCCGGGATCATCGCCGGATCGGTAATCTTGCGGAGGGCATGTTGGCCGGGAGCGAGCTGCCGATCATACTCGGGCGCCGTCAGTTCCTGCGCCGTTTTGCAGCCGCCGAAAAAGATAAGGAACATCAGGATAATCGCAAAAAAGACACGATACATACAATTTCTCCTCTTGCTTTCCATGGATACAGGCAAATTAACCGGCCAACCTTACTCTAAACTGCCGTCTTCAAACAGGTTATGCTTATTATGTCCGCAACGAGACCCCTGTCAAGAATATTATTGAACGCTATAGATATCGCCACGAGCCCGTTTAGGGCTTGAAATAAATTCATTTGACAAACGTCTGTTCGGATGACAACAATAAGGGGTAAATCCCTTAAGAAAAAAGCTCAAACGGCGGAACCTTTCGACCTTGCCGATGTCAAAAATTGATTAAATGCCGGCCTGAGACCGGGTCGCAATACAACCTTTTTTCACTTGAAATGGAAAGGATTGAACATGAGATGGATCGCTACAATTGCACTATTTTGTACCCTTATTATCTTGAGCGGCTGCTCCAACAGTGAAAGTTACTATCGTCCGGATTACAATTTTGCCGCGGTGGACAAGATTGCCGTCATCAATGTCGTCGGCCCCGTCGGCGGCGAGGCGGCCCGCAACCAGATCAGCGATTTCTTCAACATGGAGTTGATCCAGCGCGGCTACGATACCATCGAGCGGTCACAGATCCATGAGCTGCTCAAGGAACAAAAGTTCCAGGCATCCAGCGTGACCAGCGACGAAGGGGCCGCCCAGGCAGGCAGGATTCTTAACGTTCCTGTCGTGATGCTCATCAATGTCCCCAAATTCGACAATGACATCCAGCTTTCGGCCAAGATGATCGATGTGGAAACCGGCAGCATCCTCTGGATGGGCAACGCTTCGGGCAGCGCCAATAAGATGCTGGGCACCATTATCGGCGCTGCGGCGGGTGCGGCCGTCGGGGTTGCCTCGACCGGCCATGATGACCGGGTTGTCGGCGGGATCGCCGGCGGCGCAATCGGCGGACTGGCGGGCAACATGCTTACACCGGACCAGGCCACCAAGATGCGGGAACTCACAAAAAAGGTCTGTCAGAATATGCCCGCCCGCTATGCCCTGATTAAGGCCAAATAAGGCCCGCGGCATGCAAAAACACAGAAAGCCCGTCCCGATCCTATGGATCGGCGGGCTTTTTTGTTTTTTATACCGGCATCAAGTTATAGTCTATCTGTTTATGGAAATAACAAGTTTTTTTTGACACGCCTGTTCGTCTGCCGTTATACTATCCGGCTTTGGGGCGGCACTGAACGCACGTTACTTATTAGAAGGAAAACGATATGAAAGCAGTCAAATCCATGTCCATCGCCTTGTTGGTTGCCATGGGCCTTTTTGCGGGCTGTGCTTCGCAGCAGCAGTCTTCTTATTCGCCGCATTCGGCGGCCTTTGTCACCGCCGCCGAGCCGATAACGCATCCGGGTTTGCCCAATTTCTACAAGGTTTCGGACACGCTCTATCGTGGCGCCCAGCCGAAAAAAGAAGGATTCCGGCATCTTGATCGGCTTGGTATCAAAACCGTAGTCGATCTGCGGCTTTTCCACTCCGATGAAAAGGATCTTGAGGGCACCGGGATCAGGTATGTCAGCATCCCGGTAAATACATTCAATCCCAAGCTCAGCCAGCTCCGCGAGTTCCTGGAGGTGGTGACGGACCCGGCCAACCAGCCCGTCTTCCTCCACTGCAAGCGCGGCGCCGACCGCACGGGCACGTTCGTTGCCGCCTATCGCATCATCGTCGAGGGCTGGAGCACCGAACAGGCGATAGCCGAAATGACCGAGGGGCCTTTCGAGTTCAACCCATTCTGGTCCGGCCTGCCCCGTTTCGTCAAGAAACTGGATGTCGCCGCCCTTCGCGCTGAATTTGCGCCGGACTCTCTTACCGTTGCAGACGACGCAAAATAATGCCGCCCAAAAAGAGTGCTCGATCTGAATTGTTAAACGATCCATAAAAACACCTGAACTCACGAAAGTTCCTGCTTGCCTGGAGACGCTAAGCGGATATAATGAGTCCGATGATCGCCGCTTCGGTCCCATGGGCGAAATCGAGGAGGCGAAAACCCTATTCCGAAAGGAGGCAGGATGAACAGACGCGAGTTTGTGGGTCGTTCCGTCATCGGGGCCGCTGGGGCATCAGGCCTTATCCATATCGCCAGGGCCGAGGAGGTTCCGGCTTATGCGGCTTCTTCCGGGCCTTTCAAGCTGAGATATGCCCCCCCTCTCGGCTGTTTTAAGAATCTCGCCGGGCCCGATCCGATCGATCAGATCAAGTTCATGCATGACCAGGGATTCCGGGCCGTCTTTGACAACGGCCTGATAGGCAGGAAGCCCGCCCTGCAGGAGAAGATCGCCGCCGCCCTGGCCGATCGCGGCATGAAGATGGGGCCGTTCGTCGCCGAGGCGGAGTTTAAGAACCGGACCATGGTCCTGACCCCCCGTTCCGTCAAAAGCCAACTAACCAGGAAGATGGAGGCCGCCCTCGAAACGGCCCAGCGCACGCAGACCCGGTGGATCCTCGTGGTCCCCGGCCGCTATGACGAGAGTCTCGAATGGGACTATCAGACGGCCAACGTAATCGAGAACCTCAAGACCTGCGCTGCGGTGTTTGAACCGCACGGCTTTGTCATGGTCATCGAGCCGCTCAATCCCCTGGACCACCCCGGCCTGTTCCTGACGAAGATTTCGCAGGCGTACCAGATCTGCCGGGCCGTCGGCAGCCCGGCCTGCAAGATCGTCAACGACCTGTATCACCAGCAGATCACGGAGGGCAACCTGACGAACAACATCGACAGCGCGTGGGATGAAATCGCCGCCTTCCACCTCGGCGACGTGCCTGGGCGGCAGGAACCCGGCTCCGGCGAGATCAACTTCAAGAATCTCTTCAAACACATTCACGAGAAGGGATACGACGGTGTCCTCTGCATGGAGCACGGCCTCAGCCGCGGCGGCGCGGAAGGCGAAAAACGGCTCATCGAGGCCTATCGCCAATGCGACGGCTTCTGACGATCCGCAAGCAAAACGTTCAAGGGAAAGGGAGCATGATGGGTAAGAAAACGGATTCGGTATCCCGCAGAGAATTCCTCAAAAGTACCTCGGTTTTGTCGGCCGCCGCCGTGCTGGGGAGCACGGGAGGCCTGTTTGCTCAGGGCAATGAGACGATCCGCGTCGCCCTCGTCGGATGCGGCGGGCGCGGCGCCGGCGCCCTCGAAAACTTTATCGAGGCGGCAAAAACCTTCGGCATGAACGTGCAAATTACGGGGCTGGCGGACTTCTTCAAAGACCGGGTTCTGACAACGGCCGGGAAACACAACGTTTCCGAAGACCTGTGCTTCGAGGGGGCGGACGCCTACAAGAAGGCGGTTGCGACGGATGCCGACGTCGTGATTCTCGCCACACCGCCGAACTTTCGCCCGGTTCATCTCGAAACGGCCGTCAGCGCGGGCAAGCACGTCTTCATGGAAAAACCCGTTGCGGTGGATCCGCCGGGAGCCCGTCGGATCATCGAGATCGGCGAACAGGCAAGGGCCAAAAAACTGTCCATCGTCTCGGGCACCCAGCGGCGTCACGAAGCGTCTTATCTGCAAACCAAACGGGCCATCGACGACGGGGCCATCGGAACTCTTGTCGGCGGCCAGGTGTGGTGGTGTGAAGGCAGACTCTGGTATAAAAAACGCCAGCCCGGCGAGAGCGACGCGGACTACATGATACGCAACTGGGTCAGCTTTGCGGAGATGTCCGGCGACCACATCGTCGAACAGCACATTCATAACATCGATGTCGCCAACTGGTACCTCGGGGCCGTTCCGAAACAGTGCGTCGGCTTCGGCGGACGGGCCCGGCGGCAGACCGGCAACCAGTACGACTTCTTCAGCGTGGATTTCGAATACGCCGACGGCGTGCACATCCACAGCATGTGCCGGCAGATTAAGGGCGGCTACAATCGCGTGGCGGAATTCTTTATCGGGACGGAAGGCACTGCCGCAGGCGGCGGTCCGGTACGGAACAAGAACGGCAAAAAGGTACAAGCGGCCGATTGGAAGGGCCATGAGAACCCCTACGTGCAGGAGCATATCGACCTGCTCCGGAGCATCCGGGAGGGCAAGGGCGAAAACGACGCGAAGACCGTCGCCGAATCGAACCTGACGGCGATCATGGGACGCATCAGCGCCTATACCGGCCAGCTCATCCGCTGGAGCGACCTGACCGATCCGCAGTCCCACTCTCCCTGGTACTCGCTGACGCTTAAGCCGACGGCGATGGACTTTGAAATCGGCAATCTTACGGCCCCCAAAGACGATGTCGTCCCCGTTCCGGGCGCACCGGCGTAGCTTAAAAAGGGAAAGGGAAGTTCAGCGCAAAATAAAAGGGGTTCAACCGGGAAGCGCCGTTGAACCCCTTTTCTGTTGTCTGGGGGAAATTACTTCTTTCTGCGAATCGCGAAGAGCCCGCCCATCGCCAGAAGGGCCAGGGTGGCCGGTTCCGGAACGGTCGGATAAAAAGCGATACCGAAATTTACCTTGCCGGCTGTATTGTCCGTGTAAACCGTAAAGGAAACGATCTCGCCCGGCTGCACAGGGTTGCCGTCAAAAAACAGGTTCAGCTTATTGGACCCGAAGCCGGTAGCGTTTTCGATGGTATGAACGGCCGGATAGCCCGTCATAAACAGGACATCGTCATCAAAGAACACCGAAGAGGCCTCCCCCTGTCCCGGTATCGTGAAAATCTCGAAATGGAAATCGGTCCACGCCGTATCGCTTGAATTCTGCACAAACAGCGTGAACGTGCCTTTCCAATCCGGCGCATCGAAGTGCTCAATTTCCTGTTCGCTCAGATCCGTCAGGATGATGGGGGCATCCTGCCTGCCTTCTTCCCCGTCATGTGCCTGCACGGCACCGCAGAATACCAAAAGAAGTAAAATCGCCGCAAGTTTGCTTCCCTGTCTCATACGCATTCCCTCCCGAAAAAGGTTACGTCAGTTAAAAAGGGGAGCTAAGCAGATAGGCCTCACTCCCCTCCTCCAGAACAACGTTATTTACATTAGTAAAATCCGGTTAGGAAATCAACCATAAAAAAAGCAAGGATTTTCCTTAGTTTAAAGACAAATATTACCCATTTTAACACAACACAACTTGTCGCCTCAGCATTAATCCATGTCATTGTATTTGCACTTTCCTGCTATTGAATTTCCTGAAATCGACAATATTGGACAATTGACTTTTTCCAACCCGATTGTTTATAATTGTTGATTCTACAGGTACTTGAACTCAAAAAAGACAAATTCAGGTTAAATTGCTTATGACCTATCTTGACCCTCGCACAATGCCGGACTGGCAGATCGCCGAAATTGCCGAAGACAACATGAAGCCCCTCTACCAACTGGCCCGCGACCTCGGTCTGGCCTATGGGGAACTCCTGCCGGTCGGTGAAAAACTGGCCAAGGTTGACTGCCAGAAGATCCTCGAACGGCTCCGTTTTGCTCCAACCGGCCGGCTGATCGATGTTACCGCCATTACGCCGACGCCCCTGGGCGAGGGCAAGACCACAGCGACGATCGGCCTGGTGCAGGGCATGGGGAAACTGGGCAAACGGGTGGTCGGAGCCATCCGGCAGCCCAGCGGCGGCCCGACCTTCAACATCAAGGGCTCGGCAGCGGGCGGCGGTCTGTCCCAGTGCATCCCGCTGGTCCCCTTCTCCTTCCGCCTGACAGGCGACATCGAATGCGTCACGAACGCCCATAACCTGGCCATGGTTGCGCTGACCGCCCGCATGCAGCACGAGCGAAACTATGACGACGAGCGGCTGGCAAAGATCGGCCTCAAGCGTCTGAATATCGACCCGGAGAATGTCCAGATCAAATGGGCCATCGATTACTGTGCCCAGGCGCTTCGCAATATAATCATCGGCCGCGGCGGAAAGATGGACGGCTTCGAAATGGAATCCGGAGCACAGATCTCCGTATCGAGCGAGGTCATGGCGATTTTGGCCGTTTCCAGGAATCTGGCGGACATGCGCCGCCGGATGAGCAAGATCGTCGTCGCCTATGACAAACAGGGCAATCCCATCACGACGGCGGACCTGGAGGTGGACGGGGCGATGACGGCGTGGATGATCGATGCGCTTAACCCGAACCTGGTCCAGACCATCGAAGGGCAGCCGATCCTGGTCCACGCGGGTCCCTTCGCCAATATCGCCATCGGCCAGAGCAGCATCATTGCCGACCTGGTGGGAACCAAACTCTCCGATTACCTCGTAACGGAGAGCGGCTTCGGAGCGGACATCGGCTATGAAAAGTTCTGGAACCTCAAGTGTCGGATGTCGGGGCTCAAGCCCCATGCCGTCGTGATCGTCGCGACGGTCCGCGCCCTGAAGATGCACGGCGGCGGCCCGTCCGTTAAGCCTGGAGCGCCGCTCAGCGAGGAATATACGCGGGAACACCTGGAACTGCTTGAAAAGGGCTGCGAGAACCTGATTGCGCATATCGAAATCGTCCGCAAGAGCGGCATCCGCCCGGTCGTCTGCGTCAACAGTTTCCATACGGATACGCAAAACGAACTTGAAATGGTCCGCCGCATCGCCGAACAGAACGGCGCCGAGGCCGCCATTTCCGATCATTGGCTCAGGGGCGGCGAGGGGGCCGTTGAACTGGCTGAGAAGGTTACCGCCGCCGCCCAGGAGGAGCGGGATTTCAGCTTCCTCTACCCGCTGGATATGCCGCATAAGGAGCGAATTGAACTGATCGCCCGCGAGATTTACGGGGCCGCCGGGGTCACCTGGTCCGAGAAGGCCCTCAATAAGATCGAGGCGATTCAGCGGGACCCCAAAACCCGCCGGCTCGGCACCTGCATGGTCAAGACCCACCTGAGCTTGTCGCACGACCCGGACCTGAAAGGCCGGCCCACCGGGTGGGAACTTCCCATCCGGGACGTAATGGTCTATGAGGGAGCGGGGTACGTGGTGCCCATCGCCGGGGACATCAAGCTCATGCCGGGCACCGGCTCCAATCCCGCCTTCCGGCGGATCGACGTCGATGTCAAGACGGGCCGGGTGCGGGGCCTCTTCTAACACCGCGGGCCTCTAAAGTCAGGAAAAACACAGGATCAAATTAAGCATTTTGCCAGTGCCCCCAATCATCGCGCGCCTTACTATAAGCTAACGAACGCTTTATGTTGAACTGCAAAAGGAATACGGGTGCGATACAACGGAACGGGATTAGTCCCCCCTTGCAGCGCCCTTTCCTGACCTTCCTTCAAAATCGAATCGGCAGGAGTATGCTATGGAAGTACCGCTGCAGCTTTCATTTAAGGATGTTCCAAAATCGGAGAGCATTGAGGCGCTTATTCATGAGAAGGTATCCAAACTCGAAAAAATCTGCGACTATATCATCTCATGCAGAATCATTGTTGAGAAACGCCAGGCCCACCAGGACCGGGGCAACCCGTACCGGGTACGCATTGAAGTCAAGGTGCCGCCCGGACATACCCTGGTCGCCAAGCAGGAGACGTCGGAAGGGGATATGCACGATCCGCTGAACGTGGTTCTCCGCAAGGTATTCTGGGCCATGGAAAATCAGCTTCGGGAGTTGACGGAAAAACAACGACGGGAAGTCAAACGGCATCCTGAGCAGGAGCTGACGGCTATTGTCAGCGAGGTATTCGCGGACCAGGGATACGGGTTCATTCGCGACATCACCACAGACGATGAAATTTATTTTCACCGCAACAGTGTGCTGCGCAACGAGTTCAACCGGATTTCGCCGGGTATGGGCGTTCGTTTCGCCGTGAAAGAGGGCGTGAAGGGACCGCAGGCCAGTACGGTCGAGATTGTCGATTACCGTACGTAGGAAGCCGGCCCCCCTACGTCTCGTCGATGCCGCTGCCGTGCGGCGCGGCGGAAACACGGAGCAGCCGGTGGACCCGCGCAATCACGCCTGTCGGAAGCCCGATGTTTAAAGGTTCTGCGACCCGCTTGAACAATTCGAGACTCCACCTCCACGACTCGCGATAGGCGGCGCATAGCGCTTTCGGTTCTGCGCCGGCCGTGCAGATCAGGTAGCGGCGATAGGCGGCCGCGGAAAGATCTTTTTCCAGCGCCCGTGAAGGGGTCGGCCAATGGTCCGTAGTCCCCTCCTGAAGGCGAACCAGCTTGAGCAGGTTGTCGTGGGCTTTGCTGAGCAGAGCCCAGGCACGGGCATATTCTCCCCGATTCAAAAGATTGGCGCCGAAGAGCATCAGGCTGATAAGATTCAAAGCAAGCCCCTCCACCAGCGGCGCCCCTTCACGTTTCGGAGGACCGCCCACGAGAACGCCGGCATGCTTTGACAACTCGCCGGACCGGTCCAGCAAAACGGCCGCGTCAAGCGCAGGAAACCACCCATAGCCCCGCCATGTGGAAACGATCGGGATATCCGATCGGCGCATGAAGTGAAATTCACCGCGAACGCCGTTTTCAAAAAGAGCCGTATGATGACCGAAGTCGTCCGGGAAATAAGCCGCGACCGGAGAGATGGCATTCAGCCAGGCGCGCTGCTCGAAGCCCTCAAACGAATCATCCCGGATAAACACCGCGAATTCGATATCAGAGAACCTGTCGCCCTCTCCGACGGCAAAGGAACCGAACATCAATACCGCAGCGATTCGTGCATCCTCACGACAAACCTCTCTGAAGCGTTCGATCATTTTCTGTTGATGCATTGAAACCTCCGGAAAACCATGACGGCCCCCGGCCGATCAGCATTTGAATGGCCGCATTCGCCGCTGTGAGGCCGAAAATGCCGGGGATCGTCGGCAGGCTGCCGAGAATTCGCCGGGGGCGCCCGACGTCGATTGAATTGTCATATTCGCCCAGGGTTTTGCGCATCTCTTCGGTCAGCTCCTCCAGCGAGAAGACGCAGGGAAAATCCATGCCGACGCCCTGCCGGCGCAGGCGGCGGCGGATCTGCCGGGCCAGCGGACAATACTGGGCCTTTTTGAAGCGGTCCACGCGGATCTTTGACGGGTCCGTCCGCATCGCCGCCCCCAGGCAGCAAATAATGTCCAGTTCCATTTCGCCCGCATAGATGAGCAGTTCGACCTTGGGGTTGAGCGAGTCGATCGCGTCGATGATGATGTCCGGCCGTTCATCAAAGAGGACCGGGTAATCCTCTTTGTGCACGAAGCGGCGCAGGCCCTTGACGCGACAGGCGGGATTGATCTGCTGTACCCGTTCCACAGCGATTTCGGCTTTCGGGCGGCCCAGGTTAGGCTCCAGCGCGTAGAGCTGGCGGTTGAAGTTGCCGGCTTCCACCACGTCCGCATCCGCCAGCAGCAGCCGACCCACACCCGCCCGCGCCAGCGCCTCAGTCGCATAGCTGCCGATGGCCCCCAGCCCGATCACCGCCGCATACGACCGCTGGAGCCGGTCCATCGCCTCTTTGCCGATAAACTGTTCGATCCGCGTGAAGCGCTTTTGATTTTCGGCGTCACTCATCGGCTTTCTCCGTCAAGGGGGCCAGGTACCGCATCGCATTCTCCGTCGTTTGGCGGGCGAACCGTTCGCCGTCCTCGCCCGCCAGCGCCGCCAGTTCCCGCACAATCGTCGGCAGATTGGCCGGCTCGTTCCATTCCTGTCCTTCGCCGTCCTGAACCACAAACGGATGCAGTCGGCGCGGCCCCATTCCGAAAGGACTGTCCGTTTCCGCCAGCACCCGTTCGCGCGGGATCGCACGCAGCACCTCGGCCGTCCGGGCACGCCGCGTATCTCTCAGCGCCCACGCCGAAAAGGACAGGTACCCCCCCGCCCGGACAATCTCTCCGGCCGTTTCCACGGAACCGGAAAAGCTGTGCACGGCAAATCCGCCCGGCAGTTCCCCGGCCTCCCGCAACACCTCCATCAGCCCCTTCCACGCGCGAACGCAGTGAACGTTCAGCGGCCGCCCCAGTTCCTTCGCCAGCATCACGTGCCCGCGAAACACCTCCCTCTGCACGGTCTTGTCAATCTTCTTCATGTGATCCAGTCCCGCCTCCCCGATGCCGACCCTGTGAAGCCGGGCCAATGTCGAAAGGCGTTCCAGCCAGTTCCCCTCGCTCTCGCCGATCCACCAGGGATGAACGCCGAGAAACGGCGTCACGCCCTCAAACCGCCGGGACAGCTCCAGCACCGTCTCCCAGTCAGCCGGGAAGGCCCCGTTGCACACCAGCCGCCGCACGCCGACCGATCGCGCCCGTTCCACAACGTCTTCTACGCCGCGCAGCAGCACCCAATCCTGCAAATGCAGATGACAATCCACCAGTTTTATATTTTCAGCATCCATATTGCTCCTGATCGGTTCTCTATTTTCCATCAAATCCGTTTTTTCTCAAGCAATTTCAGGATTCTCCCCATGGGGAGACGCTTGACATCCCAATCGGTTCAGTGAATTGGCGCAGAAAAGAAGGATACTCCTGCAGAAAGAAACGGCCGCGGTGAAAGGAAATGCGTTGAGAGGTTCGCCCGGATAAAAAAATACGGCCCAGAGGCCGCTTTGCACGCTTGATTTCGGACCGGTTTTTCGATCCGAATGAAAGATCGTCCTTTTTTTAAATCCGGCGGACCTCGAGCACCCTCCACGGCCAGGACCCTATCAGAATTTGCCTTGTAATGAACCATTTTCCCCCCGGAAAACCAATCATGGTCAACTTGTCAAATTCATTGAAACGACAAAGGGGATTATACAAAAATATGAAACCCCGTTCAAGAAATTATGAAGAATAAGTGAAGAAAATCTGCCGGCGTCTTAATATTCGGCCGTCTTTAAGACCGATGATTATTTTTATGGGACAATCCAGCATGGTGAAGTGATTTTTTTTACGGATACAGGCCGGAAGACCGCCAGTTGCCGGCAAATCCGGAGAAATATTCAAGGTCGTAGGGGCAGAGCCACCGGGCCGCCACAGCCGCCAGGTCGTACAGATCCACTATGCAGTCCGGCAGATTTTCCGGGCCGCTGAGGTCATACGGGGCCGCATAGTCGAGGATACAAACAGACCGACCGGTCATCGCGAAGTAGATATCCGCGATCTGGGCGGGAGTCAGAGCGTAATTGTAGATCCGCATATCGTCCATATCGCCGTTGAAGATATTGCCGCCGGCACTGTCACAGCCGATGTTGATGTTCGCGGCGGTATCGGCCGGGGTCAGCCAGGCGGCCTGATCCTGCAAAAGGCCGTTGACATACAGCTTGCCGGTGGTCCCGTCGAATACGGCGCAGACATGACGCCAGCGGCCATCCGCCGACAGGCCGCCGGTCTGGATCAGGCGCTCCTCGCCTGTGGACTCGGCCAGCAGGTCCTGCGGGGCCCCCGCCTCGTTCCAGTTCACCCAGAAGCTGACCGTCATTTCGCCGCCGGGACCGGCGGGGTTTAGAGTCGGGCACAGGGCCCAACCGCTGTCAGCGGTGATTCGGACGGCGCGGCTTGCACTGCCTTCGGCCCCGGTGACAAAGACCGGCACGCCGGTCACGAGGGCATCGTAACCGCCCGCCTCGTCCCGGTAAACGCCGCCGCCGAAGCTGTCCGCATCCAGCGTCCAGTGCGCTGCGAGCCCGTACACCGTCAGCCGGGCCGCATTGGTATTTCGCGGAAAGCCGGACTCGTTGCTTACCCGGCAGTAATACAGGCCGCCGTCCGCAACCTTCAGACCGGTCAGAGTCAGCGTTGAGGTATATTCCTCGGTTTGTGCGTCATACGTCACTTGCACATCGATCCCCGGCTGGGCCGGATCCATGAGCTGATCGGCCGGCGAAGCGACCTTGTACCAGTCCGCCGAGGGCGCGGTTCGGCTGGTGAAGCAGACCTGGAAGGCCGCATCCTGATCCTCATTGACCGCCGCATCAGCCGGATGCGAGAGAAGAACCGGCGGCGAGGAGGTCTGCGACGGGATCGTCAAATCGGTTCCCCCCGAAATGTAAATGTCATCCACCCAAACGGGGCCGCCGGTCGAACGGCCGTAAATTTTGAAAGTTGCGAGGGCGCCGGCGGTGCTTATGCGGAAGACAAAATTGTCGGCCTTCCGGTCGCCGGCCGCTGCATTGGAAGAGCCGGTCGTCACATAGACATCGTACGTGTTGGCGTTGTTGTTAATCACCATCCAGATATTATACCAGACTGCCTCGCTCATCGGGGACAGGATGGAGGTATTGCCGTTGCCGTTACGGGCCAGAAGATTGCCGCTGACCACGACGACGTAGGCTTCATAGTCGTTCCAGTCGCCCTGCGGATCGGCCAGATAGCTGAGTCCGACCGAACAGTCCGGGCTGGTCCCAGCGGGCTTATAAAGGCGGAAGAACACCGTCGTTTCGGTGTCGCTGTCGGAGATCGCAAGGCCGGCCAGATGGCGGTAGCTGCCGAAGCTTTCAATGTATTGATTTCCGCCGGCCTCCCGCCCGATGACCGGCGAGCCGTCCGTAACGACCCAGGGTGATGCAGTCGGACCGGTGGCGTATTCTTCGAAGTTGTCCACCTGAACGGCCGCCTGCGCGGCCGCGGCCAACAGCAGGCACAATACGATGCAGTTTTTCTTTTTCACGATCCCCCTTTATGCTCCCTAAATGCCGGACGGGTAGAACCCGCCGGTTTGCCAGGACGTTGAGAAGTCGGCGAAATCCTCCATGCCGTACACGCTGAGCCACTGGCCCGCGAAGGCGGCGAGATCGTGGAGGTCCACCACGCAGTCAGCCTCGCCCGCCGGCCCCGACAGGTCGTATTGGGCATCGAATTCGAGGATGCAGGACCGCTCGCCGCTGAGGGCGTAGCGCAGATCCGCCACCTCGAAATCCGTCATCGCATAGTTGAAGACCCGCACATCGTCCAGGGCCCCGTTGAAAGGATTCTGCAAATCGGGACCGACGCCGATATTCATGGCGGCCAAGGTTTCATCCGGCAGCCGCCACGGACCCTGGCTTTGCAGGACGCCATCGACGTATAGTTTGCCCGTCGTCCCGTCACAGACCAGGCAGACATGCTGCCATCCGCCGTCGGCCTTCAGACCGTTGGCCATCGTCAGGACTTCCTCCTGAGTGGACTGGGCGCGCAAGTCCTGATGCGTGCCCTGCGTCTCGTCCCAGTCGGCCCAGAAGCTGACGCTCATCTGACCGGACTGCCGCACCGGGTCCAGCAGAGGGCACATTGCCCAGCCGGCGGAGGCGGAAATCTGCACGGCGTGATTTGCGATCCCATCGGCGCCGGCGACAAAGATCGGCGTACCGGTTACGATCGCGTCATAGCTGCCGATCTCTTCAAGGTAGCGGCCGTCCGCCCAGCGGTTCTGATCCAGCGTCCAATGGGCAACGAGCCCATGGACCACCAGGCCGGCAACGGCGCTGTTTCGCGGCAGGCCGGAATCGTTGACGATCCGGCAGTAATATTCTCCGGCGTCGGAGAGCGTCAGATCGGCGATTGTCAGCACGGAGGTATATTGCTCGGACCCCGCATCGTAAACGGTCTGCACCTGCGACGGGTCCATCGCCATGTCCGCCGGGGAGACGACCCGGTACCAGGTCACCGTCGGGGCGGAGGCGCTGGTAAAAACCGTCGTGAACGAGGCCGCCTGCGTTTCACGGACGGCCGTATCCGTCGGATCGGAAACAATCACGGGGCTCGGGAGATCCGGCACGATCAGCATGTCATTGGCGGCACGGGCGATGGAACTGATGCGCACCTCATCGATCAACCCCTCGAAATTTTCCGAGTAACCGCCGTATGAACGCAGCTCGTTGCCGACGCAAAAGAGGACGTTCCGGGCCGGGTCAATATCCGCAGTCATCCGAAAGGAGGCCAGCAAACGGGCCTCGGAGGCGTTGGAATCCAGCCGGGTCCAGTAAAGCTTGAGATTGTCCGAGGCCGCAGGATTGCCCGTATAGGTCACGGCCACATGGACCCAGGCGCCGACCTCCCAGGCGTGAGGGTCCGAACCGGTGGGGATGGCCGCCAGGAAATCGTTGCCGGCGGCCATGATGTTGTTGAACTCGAGTTCGCCCGTGTTTTTGATTCTGAACTGCCACGCCCGGCCGGAGTTATCATCGCTCTCGGCGCTGATAATCTCCATGTGATTCGGCAGAGCACTCAAGGCGACATCCGGCCGGATCAGCGCCTCGAAGGTAAATGCACCGTCGGCGCCGACGAAATCGGCGACTGCGGCATGCGACCCGGCAAACGGGGCATCGCCGGCCGCGCCCTCATACGTGTTTAGCGCGGTCCCAAAGCCGAAGACCGAAGCCGAAGTGACGCTTGCTCCATAATCAAGAAAAAGATCGATCCGCCCGCTCGCTGCCGCATCCGGCGTCATCCCTCCGGTCTGGCCGTCGAAATGCCACAGGTGCAGCGTATCGGCATCGGGGGTATAAGGGCTTGAGACACCGGCAAAGCCGACAGTGACCGCCAGACCCGAAATCAACAGATATCCAAGGATGGTCCTATTCATGGTCTGCCCCCGGATTACTGAAGCTGAAAGTCAAGAATTCGCAGCGGCGTGGACTGCCCGTTAATGCTCGGGGAGTTCTGCATCATAACCGAAAGCACGCCGTCTTCAAAGTGGAAGGGATCGGCCAGGGCCTCGCTGAGGAAGGGTCCCGTCTCGACATGGATGATCTGCCAGTCGGTCCACCGGGCCGCCTCGGTCGCCGCCGCGATAACCAGGTCGCCGTCATGCACGTAAATCGCCGTGCTCGTCAGACTGGCCGACTGCCATGCCTGGTAAATCGCGTAGGCGTCGCCGTTGGAGCGGATGAAGAGCTTGGGTCTCTGGCCGACATAGCTGTGAGGATCGTCGGCGTCAAACGGCAGCACGTTGCGGGTCCAGTTGCCCTGGGCATCTCTCCAGTAGTGATAGTAGCGCCGGGCGCCGATCGGCCCCCACGTGCTGTAGAAATAGTCCGCGTAAGACTCGGGCGTACAGTGGAACATCAGCACATGGACGCGGCCCTGCGGATCGATCGCCTGAGCATGCTGGTTCATCATGCCGTAAAAACGGTCCAGGGGAACAACCGTGACATCCTCCGAGGCCACCGTAATCCGCTGCCCGGTCGAAGTGTCCCCGATGATCTCCAGGCCGCCGCCGGAACCCCATGAGAGCGAGAACATGCGTTGAACCGCCGGCCCGTCGGTGCCGATCCAGAATCCGCTGAGCGGGTTGTTGTTGTACCAGGTGATGCCGCCGTCGTCGCTCCAGGCGTAGAGGATATCATGGTTGGCGCCGCCGGCGCTCTCGCGCCAGGTCCAGGTGAAGTGCAGTTTGCCGTCCGGCCCGTAGCCGGGCGGATTCAGGTAGGCGTTTCGGGTCGTACTGCTGCCGAGGGAATCGCTGTAGCTGCCGTAGCGGTTAATGACCTGACGGTTGTTGCTCCACAGGCCCGTCGCCGCAGTGTAGTCCGCAAGATAGTAGTCGCCGCTGCCGGAACCGCCGGCGCGGTAGCCGAACTGCAGGTCCCCCGCCGGGGTCGGCCAGAAACGGGGATAGGTTACGCTGGAGAGGGGCTGGCCGGCAATCAGGTAGTTGCGAACGGGCCCGAACAGCGAAGCGCTCCACGTGACGGAGGCGGGATCGGTCGCAGCGCCGGGGGCGGAAACCCGATAGTGAAGCATACCCCCATGATGGTCGAACGAGAGGTGAATCGTCCCGTCGTTAGGGCAAATTCCCATCGTTACCACGTTGTGAGCGTCGTCGGTGGTGCTGATCGTATAGTCGGTCAGCTCCAAAATAGCCCAGGCCCCCGAAGGAAGCGGCCGCCGGCCCACGCAGACGCGGCCGGCCCCATTGTAGTACGTAACATACTGCCAGCCGTTGTGGCTCATCACCGCGTTTTGCTGGAAGGACAGGCCGTTGATGGCGTAGCCGTAGGTCCCGGTTGTCAGCGTCATCGCCTGCGGGTCCACGACCGTATCGCCGATTTTGGTTACCGATGGAAAGGCGGCGCAGACACCCACCCCTATGCAGATAAAAAACAGAGACGGCAGCCCTCGTCCTCTGCATCCTTTCAATAGCAGCTTCATTGTTCCCCCGATTTTCAGTTCACCCTCTCGTTCTTATTCTCCGTATGGCTTGATGGAGTCATCCTATCTATTTGGACGGCAGCGAGATCCGCGTTGTCGGCGGCTTATAGTTCCGGCTCCACCGCTGCCCCCAGAGATCCTCGAGTTGAAGTTCCGCGATGGACAGGTCGCGGTAAATCATGTTGATGCGCCGCGAGTGACGGTCGATACAGAAGCGGCTCATGTGGCTGGGCGGCGCAAAGTTGCGTCCGTTCAGATCCGGCACCGCGAAAGAGTCCGCCCCGGCGGGCCACCCGATCGTCCAGCGGCAATCGGCAAACAGCGGCACGTTGGCCGGGACGCTGGTCCAGTTGCGGTAGGCGCCATCAACCACCGCCGCACTGTAAAGCGAACTGGCGGGGTTCTCATAAGCATCGTCATAGACCAGGTTCCCGTTGACCCCATAGCTGCCGATGGTGCTCAGGCCGCTGCCGCGTTCCCACTCCCAGGGCATATCGGCGGTGCCGTATTGGCCCGAGGGATTGTCCAGCGGGTCTCCCGAGGCCACCTCCTCATACTTGCCGTACGGGGCTGAGGGACACAGCAGCAGGTCGATCTTCTCGCCCTTGGTCAGAAGCTCACCGTAGTTTTCCCCGCCGATGTAGTCGGACAGCTTGCCCATCCAGTACATATTCGTATCGTCCGGGTCATTGTAGTCGGTCCGGGCCGCCAGGCGGCGGTAGTTGTTCTCCATCTCGTACATCTCGACCCCTTTGGCGAGCTGGTTCAGGTTCGCCTTGCACACGGCCTTGCGGGCATATCCTTTGGCGACCCGCAGAGCCGGCAGCAAAATCGATAATAACAGCGCAATAATGGCAATCACCACCAGCAGTTCGATCAGCGTAAATCCACGGGTCGATGGGCGTTTCATGATTCCTTTCTCGTTTCCTTTTACCTGATAAAACTCTGCCGGGCCGGACCGCCGTGCCCGGCCCGACAGACTCACCGTTATTCAAATCTTACTTTCTTTTACGTGCAAACATCAGGGCACCCAGACCCATCAGGGCCATCGTCGCCGGCTCCGGAACGATCTGGAGATTATCCAGACTGCCGACAATCCCGGCTCCACGAACGTCGGCATAAATGCCGACATAGGTGGCGTCATTCGCATAAGCAGGCGTGCGGGTAACAAGGACGTTGCGAACCGTCCCATTGTACCAGCCCGCTTCGTACGTATTCTCACCCGTGCGGGCGA
>JBNRMP010000069.1:0-6970 GCA_050309685.1 Anaerohalosphaeraceae bacterium | reverse complement strand
GCGCCCGCCTGAAATTTATGATGGACGTGCGGCTGGTGCGGTCCAGCGTCAGGTAACCCAGCCCCACGTCCATCATAAATTTCAGGCGGGCGCGGATTTCCTTGAGCGGCTGGGCGGCGATGAGCGTCTGCTCTTCGTTCAGCGACAGGCCGTCAAAAAACCGCACGGCTTCTTCGATGCTCATCTGAGCGACATCGCAGATGCTTTGGCCGCCGACGGTCACGGCGATGGCCTCCGGACGCAGCCGCGCGCCGCCGCAGGTCTTGCAGGGCTGCTCGGACAGATACCCATGCAGCCGCGCCTTGACGTACTCGCTGGTGGTCGTCTCCCACCGCCGCTGAAGGTTCGGGATGACCCCTTCAAACGAGGCGCCGTAGGTTTGCTCGTCGGTGTCGGTCGTGCCATACAGCAGAATCCGCCGCACCTCGGCGGGGATGTCCTCGTAGGGGCCGCTCTTGCTGACGCCGAAGTTGCGGCAGAACCGCTTGATGAGCCGGTTGTAGAAGATATTCATTCGCTTGCCGCCTTTGCGCCAGGCGTCGATGGCGCCGTTTTCCAGCGAGACGGTCTTGTCCGAGACGATCAGGTCGGGGTCAAACTCCAGAATCGTCCCCAGCCCGTCGCACGAGCGGCACGCGCCGTAGGGGCTGTTGAAGCTGAACAGCCGCGGGCTTAGCTCGGCCAGCGACGCTTCGGGGTGATCGGGGCAGGCGTATTTTTCGCTGAACACCACGTCGTTCCACTGTCCGTTGCCGCCGCTGCTCTTTTCCTCGCCGGCCTCTTGCAGCATCAGAATGACCACGCCGTCGCCGACCTTGAGGGCGGTTTCAATCGAGTCGGCCAGCCGAATCCGCACGCCGTCTTTGAGGATGAGCCGATCCACCACGGCGGCGATGTCGTGCTTTTTGTTTTTGTCCAGGTGCGGGATGTTTTTGATGTCATAGACCAGCCCGTCGATCCGCACGCGGACAAAGCCCTCGCGCTGAACGCGGACAAGGATGTCGCGGTGTTCGCCCTTTTGCCCGCGGACAAGCGGGGCGCAGACCTGCAGCTTCGTGCCTTCGGGGCGGGTCAGGACGGCGTTGACGATCTGGGTGGTGTGCTGGCTGGTGATCTCGCGGCCGCAAACCCAGCAATGGGGCGTGCCCACGCGGGCGTATAAAAGACGACAATAGTCGTAAACCTCGGTCGTGGTGGCGACGGTCGAGCGGGGGTTGCTCGATGCGCTCCGCTGCTCGATGGCGATGGTCGGCGGCAGGCCTTCGATGTGTTCGACCTGCGGCTTTTGCATCTGCTCGAGGAACTGGCGGGCGTAGGCACTGAGCGACTCGACGTACTTGCGCTGGCCCTCGGCGTAGATCGTATCGAACGCCAGGCTGCTCTTGCCGGAGCCGCTGATGCCGGTGATGACGACCATCTTGTCCCGCGGCACGACGACATCGATGTGCTTGAGGTTGTGCTCGCTGGCGCCGGTTATTTGAATGACTTTGGATTCCGCCACGTCTGTCCTGTTTTCGTGTTAAAAACGGGGCAATACCCCTACCCCGACTTTTGACAATTCCGCAAATAGGCTATTGTACCATCCTCGCCCGCCCGATACAAGCGCCCTTTTGCCGGGATGGGCAATGAGGCAGCGAGGCCAGAAGTCGCGGTTAAGGGTGATAAATGCCTGCTTATTATAGGGAAAATTGCTGTCAAAATCCGGAATGGGTGGAAAATGATTCCTCAGCAGAATTTTGGGTAGTTTATGATAAGCCCCTGTGAGTTTATCAAACAGGATTTTTCAGCCGAGGTAGTCGTAAGCGACCAGCGGCGTCTGCCCGCGGCTGAGGGTGGGTGGTGGTATTGATACTCCTGAAAAATGAGTCGCCCTATGTGCGTAATCGCGCCGGTCAGGCCGTGGGGCGTGACTTTTTCAGGGGGACATTCAAAAATGACAAGCTGAGGTCACAGAGCGTTCGGGTCCGGCGCTTCGGCGGCGCATAAAAAAACCCTAAGCCGTTTTTTTATAACGGATTAGGGTTATCGGGGCGACAGGACTTGAACCTGCGACCTCTTGACCCCCAGTCAAGCGCGCTAGCCAAACTGCGCCACGCCCCGCACTTTATGGTATGTTAACATCTCTTGGCCAAAATACAATGGGTTTTTTCGGCAGATGTGGTTTTGGGTCAAAAAAATCGACGTCTTGCCCGGCCGCGATTTTTGGCGGTGCGGATGCTTTTTAGGCGAGTTTTTAGTTTTTTTCGTTGTTTTGTTGAAAAAATCGACTATACTCTCGCTTTTCTTGGGTATCGTCACATCACTTTATGTGTCTGTGGCTATTTTCTATTTCCTTTTGAATTAGGGCGATTAGCTCAGTTGGTAGAGCAGCTGACTCTTAATCAGCGGGTCCTGGGTTCGAGTCCCGGATCGCCCATTAAAATAAACAAGCCCCTTGCGGAGCCCTTGCCGCAAGGGGCTTGTTTTATTGGCGTTCATGCCTACTCCGGACCCATCAGCCGGTACGGCAGACTCACCGGGTAGTTGCGGATCACCTCCTCGTAGTCATCCAGCCAGTAGGCCTCCGGGTTGCGCCGCATAATCATAAACCGCCCGCTGTCGGCGTCGTTGGCCGCCCGGTGATAGCGAAAATACGCGTACTCCTCCGTCAGGCCGATCATCTCCACCTTGCCGCTGCTGTGCGAGAGCACAAACCGCGGCCGCTTGGCCAGCCCGCTCACCCGCGACAGCGCCCCGTCAAAAATCGCATACGCCTCCTCGACCGGCACCGTGTACGCCTTGTTGCCCACGGACGGCCGGCACTGGAAAACGTAGTACGGCGCCGTCCCCGCAAACGACAGCACCCGCAGCAGCTCCGCCAGCACCCCCGGCGAGTCGTTGATCCCGCGAATGATCGGGCACTGGTTCGCGAGAACGGCCCCGGCCTTTCGCAGACGCCGCATCCCCTCCGCCGCCGCATCCGTCAGCTCACGCGGATGAATGAAATGCGTCATGAAGTAGATCGCCTTGCGCGGCGTGCTGTAGTTCTCGATCATCGACGTCAGCGACGGATCGTCGAGGATGCGCTGTGGGTTAAACGCCGGTATCTTCGTCCCGATCCGGATTATCTGCACATGGTCGATCTCGCGCAAAGCGCCGATGATCCGCTCCAGCTTCCCCGTCGTCAGTATCAGCGGATCGCCGCCGGTCAACAGCACATTGGTAATCTCCGGGTGCTGCCGGATGTAGTCTATCGCCGCCGGCAGGTCCCGCAGGTAATCCTCCTCCGAGTTGATGAACAGCCGCTTGCGGAAGCAATATCGGCAGATGCCCTCGCAGACGCTGCTCACCAGCAGCAGAGCCGTCGAGGGATACTTGTGCTCCAGCCCCGGCGTGATGCGGTAGGCCCTCTCGTTGGACGGGTCCAGCCGTCCCCACGTCTCCATCTCCCGCAGGTCCGGCACGATCAGCCGCCGGATTGGGTCCTTCGGATCGGACCAGTCGATCAGCGACAGATAGTAGTCATTGCAGCGAAACGCGAAGCGGGCCGTCACCTTTTCCAGTTCGGTCTGCTGCGCAGGGGTCAGTTCGTTGATTTGTCGGATTTTCGTTAGATAGTGTCTCTTATTTGTCATTAGCCCTCGTCGCCGGATTTACTGAGAACCGCAAAAGGTGTTAGCATCAGGGTTTACGATACCTGGAAAACGTTTTGACCCCAGTATAGGGGAATGGCCCCCCCGATGCAACCCTTTTTTAAAAATTAGAGACCTGTGCTATCTGCATAGGCCGCAGTCGGTCTTCAGCTCCGCCCCGTCCGGCCGTGCTATTTCAGCTTAAGCGGCTTGTACCTGCTTCGTCGATGGGCCATGCGTTCCGGGTTCTCCGCCAGCACCTTTTCCTCGTAGGCCGCAAAGTTGCCCTGGAACCACACCGTTTTGCCCGCCCCCTCGAAGATCAGCAGGTGCGTGCAGATGCGGTCGAGGAAGAAGCGGTCGTGGCTGACCACCATCGCGCAGCCCTCGAAATCGCAGATCGCCTGCTCCAGCACCCGCAGCGTCCCCACGTCCAGGTCGTTGGTTGGCTCGTCGAGCAGCAGCAGGTTGCCGCCGCGCCGCAGCATCTTCGCCAGATGCACTCGGTTGCGCTCGCCGCCCGAGCAGTCGCCCACGCGCTTCTGCTGACTGGTCCCCTTGAAGCCGAACTTCGCCGCATACGCCCGCGAAGGCATCTCGACAGAGCCGACTTTGATCGTGTCCCGGCCGTCGCTGATCTCCTCGAAGATCGTCCGCCCGTCGTCGAGCGCATCGCGGTGCTGATCGACGTATCCGATTGACACCGTTGGCCCCAGCTCGATTGTTCCCGCATCCGGCTTTTCCTGCCCCGTGATCATCCGCATCAGCGTCGTCTTGCCCGTGCCGTTGGGCCCGATCACCCCCACGACGGCCCCTGGCGGCAGCTCGAACGAGCAGTTCTCCAGCAGCACGTTGTCGCCGTAGCGTTTGCTCACGCCCCGCAGCGAGAGCACCTTTTCGCCCAGCCGCTGGCCCGAGGGAATCCGGATCACCATCTCGCTTCTCGCCTCGCCGTCGTCGGCCGCCCGCGCAAGCATCCCGCGGATGCGCTGCTGGTTGGCCTCGTTGCGCTGCTTCGTCGAGGTGTGAATCCACTCCAGCTCCCGCCGCAGCGTTCGCAGACGCGGGCCGTCCTGCTTCTGGGCCTCAAGGATGGCGATCTTCTGCATGAGCCACTGCGAGTAGTTGCCCTCGAACGGCAGGCCGCGCCCGCCGTCCAACTCCAGCGTCCACTTCGTGATGTTTTCGAGAAAGTAGCGGTCGTGCGTAACGATGATGACCGTGCCGGGGTACTCGCGAAGCTGCCCTTCGAGCCACTGTACCGTCTCGGCGTCGAGGTGGTTGGTCGGCTCGTCCAGCAGCAGCAGGTCCGGCTGTTCGAGCAGGGCCATGCTCAGGGCCACCCGCCGCCGCTCGCCGCCCGAGAGCACATCGACTTTCTGATCGTCCGGCGGCAGGACCATCGCATCCGAGACGATGGCCATCAGCCGCTCCGTCTCCCAGCCGTTGCACGCGTCGATCTTGTCCTGAAGCGCGCCCATCTCTTCGAGCAGATTGTCCATCTTGTCGGCATACGCCTCGTCCCCGAGCTGTTCGGAGATCGTGTTGAACCGCTGAACCATCGCCTCAATCGGGGCCACCGCCGTCCGCAGGTTCTCGCGGACGGTCTTGGACATGTCCAGGTGCGGCTCCTGGGCCACGTACCGCACCCGCATCCCCGGCGCCAGCCGCGCCTCGCCCTCGAAGTCCGTCTCCAGCCCCGCCATGATCCGCAGCAGCGTGCTCTTGCCCGAGCCGTTCTCGCCGATCACCCCGATCTTGGCCCCGTAAAAAAACGACAGCGAGATCCCCGTCAGCACCGGCTTCTCCCCGTACCGCTTACCGACATCCCGCATCTCAAACACAAACTGTGGAGGCATATCGTTCCCTATAAAGATTGGAAATCAATCAGAATCACAAGCCCGCTACTATACCCCAAAAATCGCCTGTTGCAACCCCCGCCCCAGTCCGACCCGTCCGACCCGTCCGACCGGTCCGACGTGTCCGACCTGTCTGACCCGTCTGACGGCAACCTACCCATCCCCCGTCCGCTTTCGTTCTGCTCTCCGCGCCTTGGTCATCTGTTCCTTCACACCCCCGTTCTTGACGAAGTCTTTTTCCAGCCGTTTGATCTGTCGTCCCGTCAGGTAGCTGGCCTGCTGCGTCATGCACAGGATCAGGTTGGCCGCCGTTTCCGCGCTGCGTGTGCGGACGTAATTGAGGAATTTGGATTCCTCCGCCCGCCCGGCCTGGTCCGCCTCGCAAAGTTGGCGCCCGGCCAGTCCCTCTTTGCTGTCCTTGTCCCAGATCCGGAGGTGATTATCGTTTAGATAGTCTTCATAATCCTTGATGAGTTCCTCCTGGCTGCTGAGGGCCACGCCCGTCAGCTTGAGTTCCAGTGCTTTGGAAGTGCCGGCCATCATGCTGCCTTCGGCGATGTTCTGTTTGCCGCTCCGCGCCGCCTGGATCATTTGCCCGTAGGTCCGGTTGTACGGATCGATAAACCGTTTGCAAAAGATCACGGTGGCGTCATACATCTTCTCCGCCGCCCGGTAGCTTCGGAGTTTCTTGTAACCCCCATGCGGCCCGATAAACGGCCGTTTCTCCTTGCCCTCACCGTCCATAACGAACTCTCCTTATCCCCCGCAAGCCCAACCGCTCCCTTTCTTCCGTCTGACCAGTCTGACCCGTCCGACCTGTCCGACGAGTCCGACCTGTCTGACCCGTCCGACGCGTCCGACCAGTCCGACGCGTCCGACCAGTCCGACGCGTCCGACCTCATCCCCTCCCAATCTACAATCTGCAATCTCCAATCATCCCTCCCCCTCCTACTAAAAACAACAAAGATTACTCTTTTTGCTACTCTTTACATATAGATCTTCTGTAGTATATTACCTGTCCAGCTTACTGTATTAGAGCTATCTTGTAATCCTTTGCAAGCTTTATTAATTCTTCGCGTCCTATTAAAGTAATTCGTTTATCACTCTTGTCCAAGATAAATATTTGAAAAGTGCATAAAAAGCATCTCCGGAATGGGGGATACTGTTTTCGCCAAAACGATAACCTCAAAACCGGAGATGAGACTATGATAAAGTGCGGCAGCTTGTTTTCGCAAGTTCTTTCTTTGGTGGATCGCAACGATTTTTCCCGGGCGGTTCGGCAGTGGGACGCCGAAAAAGGGGCCAAGGGCTTTCGCTGCTGGGATCAGTTGGTGGCGATGTCCGCCCCGTTCATTCTATCTTCTGTCTTCCGGCTTCTCGTCATTCCCGCGCAAAATCAATCGTCCATCGTCATTCGTCCATCGAAAATCGCAGACTCCCCCCGTCCATCGGGTCCATCCCGTCCATAATGTCCATTAAAAAACCTTATGTAAAATCCCG
>JBNRMP010000068.1:0-4342 GCA_050309685.1 Anaerohalosphaeraceae bacterium | reverse complement strand
AGCTGGATCTCGAGCCACTTTGCCGCCAGGATGGCCAGGTCGCCGAGGCCGATGTCGCCGCTGTCGTCAAAGTCCGCATCCGAAATCACCGGCTGATAGTAGGCGCTTCCGCCTGCCAGGAACAGCACCTCATCCGGCGTCAGGGCGTGATCGTAAATCCTGAAATCGTCCACATCGCCGTAGTAGGCAAGGTTTCCGCCCGGATGGAAGTTGCCGATGGTAAACATGCCGACGTAGTCAATCGGGGTCGTTGCCTTTTTCGTGAGGGCTACAATCTGGCCGTTATGATAGATCTTCTGTTCACCAGTGGCGATATCCTTGGTAAACGCAAAGTGATTCCAGTTAGTTCCCCGATAGGCGCTTTCCGGGGCCTCCCAACTGGTCGAATCCCATCCCCAGAAAAACGACGCCCAATCATCCTGACGGTTATTGTCATGACCGGCCTCAAACGTAATAAGAGCCGGCATGGTCCCCGAAGGGATATTGGCGATCAGAATGTGTCCTTCCGAAGCGGCCGTTTTGGCGCTGAAGAGCATCTGACGCTGCGTCACCGGCACGCTGGTGCTGCCGCGAACCCACACGGAAACCGTGATCTCCCCGGTCGATGCGATGGTGCTGAGGGAGGCCGGGGGCACCTCGATATAATTGGTTCCGGCCAGCGTCAGGTAGCCGCCGCCGTCATAGCCGCCGGTCGCCGAAAAGCCGCCGCCGGTCCCTAAGGCCGCGCCGGGGTAATTGCCGGTTTCATCCGCCACTGTGGAATCATCCAGCCGATAGCGGAGCACCAGGCCGTCGGTTCCCGGATCGGCGGGAGTGACCGTATAGCCCGAATCCAGCCAATCCATCGCCAGAACGGCAAAGTCCCACGGGTCCGAAATGCAGTTGCCGTTGACATCCCCGGTGGCCAGATCCGGAAGACACCGTGACGGATAGAACCGAATGTGATCCAGGTAGAGAGTTCCCGAACCTGAGGTGCTGCCGTCTCCGACGACAATGGCAATCCCGGTGATAGCGTTCAGGTTAACTCCCTCAAAGCCGGCCAGATCAAGGTTCCACTCCACCCAGCCCGTATCGGCCAGCGATGTCGAACCGTCATAGGGGATCGTCGCACTCCCGGACGTGCTTTCCAGTCGGACAAACAGGGGCAGGTCCGTATTGCCGGCTTGCCCCGCAAAATACAGCGTCAGGGCTTTGGCCTCGAAGGCGGCAATGGTCGAGATGTCCAGCGACAGGGCCCTGCGGGCCTGCGACTCGGAGCCCGAGTAGTAGAAACGCATGGCTTTTTTGCCCGCATAGACCGTCGTGGTTTCCAGGGCGAGGGAATCTCCCGCGGACACCGTCCAGGCCGCATTTAACTGGGCGGTATCGGCATAGGCCTCGAAGGGATCGATGATGCTGCCGTCCGGTGCGATAGCCGTTACGGTCGTCTCGTTTGCCGTCTCATCGTAAACAGCGTTCACACTGCCCCAGCCGCCATAGGCCGTGACCTTGCCGGCATACGTGTTGAGCACGGTGTTCACCGCATTGCCCTGTATCTTCAACGTGCCGCCGGTGATATCCATCGCGCCGCCGTCGTACATAAGAAAGCCGTTTGCGACAATCAGCCCGCCGTTCAACTGGACGCGGCCGGTTCCGCTGCTTGTGGAGGAAAAGGGAATCCGCAAGCTGGTGGTGTTCACGACGCCGCCGTTGACAATCAACTCACCGTCACCCTCTTGCCCCACGCGGATGCTATTGCCGCGGTCCTGCAATGTCCCGCCATTGACGGTAACGATGCCGCGGCTGCCCTGGGCGTTTCCGATAAAAACGACGGTTCCGCTGACCAGCGAGCCGTCATCGTTGATCGTCAGGGTGTGGGGCCCGCTGGTCGCAGAAGCGCTGCCGATGTAAAGGTCTCGTGCGGCGATCAGAGAGCTGCCGCCGGAAATAATCGTATCTGAGCTTCCGGAAGCGTTCTTGTTATAGTCATGTACGGCCGTTTTGATCGTTGCCCCATTGGTGGCGATTACGGTCCCATGCACGCCGGCGTTATAGCCGACTTCGAACCACTGACCGCCGATGGCGGTGCCGCCATCGACCTCCAGGTATCCGTCCGCATCATACCCGACCGTGATCTTATGGGTACCGGCGGAGCCGGCGCCGGCCTGAAGCACACTGCCGCTTTCCACCCGCACTTTACCGGGCCGGCTTACGCCGATCCGAACCGTCCGGGCCTCATTGGCAATGTACCCGTTGGTGATGATGGCCGGATTGTTGGGCTCGGCTCCGATGTTGGAGGTGACGCCTGCGCCCATTCGATTCGGCGCCCAGTTTTCCAGTTTTTCCCAATCGAAATTATCGTTGGGATCCCAGGTCGCCGTGGTGGGCGGCGTGGGCCGCTGGGTGGTGAAACTGACCACCGTTCCCGGCCAGAACGTATTACCCTGTCCGTCGTCGCCGACCGTATCGACCACCCAGTAATAGGTCGTCATGTACGGCAGATCGCCGCCCGGAACCGGATCATAGGGCGGCGTCTGGATACCCCGGTAAACATTCGGATCCGTCGAGCGGGCCAGAACGGCCGCCTCATCGGTCCCGAAATAGAGGTGGCTTTCCGCAGCAAAATAACCGGGCGTCCAGTCCAGATTGGCAGTGCGCGGGACATTGGTCCCGACCGGTGTAAGGTTGCGGGCGTAAGGATTCAGATCGATCGTCGTAAAGCTGACGACCGGACTGGACCAGGTGTTGACGCCGTCGGTCTCATCGACGACCCAGTAATAGGTCGTCCCGTATGGCATATCCCCGGCAAACACATCAAAGGGCGAGGTGACATCGGCATATCGGACGCTGGCATCCCGGGCCGCCACCAGGGCCTCATCGGTGCCGAAGTAAACGGTGGCGCTGACGGCCCCTTGGGCGGACCGCCAGGAAAGATTCGCCGCCGGGTCCACCCCGGAACCGACAGGGCTCAACATATACGGCTCGCTGGGAGCGATCGCCGTAACAAACGTATAGGCGCTGCCGTCATAGACCGCGCTGATCGTACCATACCCATAATGCCCGATAATCTGAGAATTATTCAGGATATTGGTGACGACATTTCCGTTGAGCCGAAGGGTTCCGCCGGCCACGTTCAGCAGACCGCCGGCCCGCATGGTCAGCGCGGAGGCATTGAAGGTCCCGCCCTCCAGATTCAGCGTCCCCTGACAGCCGGCCGTCTCGGGGATATTCAGGGTAAGAGCGCAATTGACCGTCCCCCCCGTCATGTTCATAACCGCCGTACCGGCCGCATTGGCGCCGCCGATATTGAAATGCCGTCCCGTACTGATGGTGCCCGCGGACAGATTGAGGGTCCCTGTGCCGCCGCGGTCGGCAATATTTACCTCATAGTTGGTCACCGTAAGCGTGCCGCCGGTCATATTCAAGGTGCCGGTCCCGACATCGCCGATGTGGACAAAATCATCCACGTTAATGGTTCCGTTATCACTGAGATTGACAACGCCCACAGCGCCGGCGCTGGTGCCGATGGTCAGGTACTGGTTCGTAATCATTACCGGAGTCGTTACCGTCGCGTTGCCGCTGACATTGAGGGTGCCTTTTCCCAACACGCCCACTTCCAAATACCGCTGCACCGTAACCTTGGCACTGTCCCGTACATTCAGCGTGCCGTCACCGGTCGCCGTATATCCCAGATCAATGTCGTTGGTGTTCACAATCAGCTCCCCCAAGCCGTTGCAGTCCACCACGGCGGTTCCCCCCTCACCCAGGCGGATTTCACGGACGCTGCAGGTGCCGCCATAAATGTGGACATATCCGTATTGGCCCGCATTCGCAGCGATCCGGCAAGTCTGTCCGAAGGCCGCGTCTCCCGGCCCCACTTCCGTGGGGGGATATTGATCCGGAGTTGTCAGAGTCCAACTCAGCGCAGTGGAGGCATCGGGAGAAGCAGGGTATCCGTTATCCCAATTACTCCCGTCAACCCATTTCCGTGTGCCGGCCGCATTCGTCCAATACCAGGCGGCCTGCAGGGTGCCGCCCAGACAAAAAACGACCAACAGACAGAACACCGACAATTTCTTATTCATGACCCGACTCCTTTTAAATAAAGATTTGATGTTTGCATGAATTGTTTGAGTGAAAATCTTCTCATCGAGCTATTCCCATACGTTTTTTGTCTGCAAGAGACCTCACTCGGCAGGCACTTTGACCCAGAGTTTGTATACGGAATCTTGCAAGTTACCCATTTATGTTCGTCTTTTCCATGCGGCAAATCAACGCCACTTTGCGTATTAAAGTAGCCATTTTGCGAAAATGACACGCAACACCCCCCTCAAAAAACACCCCCACATGCGAGAAAACGGCT
>JBNRMP010000067.1:0-15501 GCA_050309685.1 Anaerohalosphaeraceae bacterium | reverse complement strand
AACGGATTGTTCTGTCTGTAATCGCATTACACAGAACTTTACACAAAATACCCGATGGCGCAAGTCTAAATTATGAATTTTTCAAAGAATTTAACAATTCCAGCTTCACACGGCTAAAATCTTACTGTTCGAGTTGGTCTGCAGGGCGGTCTCGATCTGCCCCCGCTTTTCCTCAGGGATATAATAATGTTCGATGCCGTACACGATGCGGCTGCCGCTGAGGCGCCCTTTCATAAAGACAGCGCCCTCCGGCAGGTCTTTCGGCGGCTGAAGGGCAATCGAAGTGCGGTTCCAGACGCCCTCGGGGTCTTTCTGAAGAACGACGTAAACTGTCCCGGCCCCGGTTTTATAGTCGATCGAGTCGCCGCCGCTGACGGAAGAAATCTCATAGCTGAGCACGACATGATAGCCGCTGAGAAAATCGTACGGATCAACCGGGGCCGTCCTGATCATTATGGTCGTCCCCGTCAGCCGGGTATAGATCCGCCTCGCGGGCACTGCCGCCGCAATCAGCACCTGCACCAGCACCGCCGACACGAAAAGGAGGGGTCTCTTACGCATACGTTCTCCTTGTCTTCAAAAAGCGTTCGAACAGGACGCCCGCGACGATGAAGGCGACGCCGCAGGCGACGAAGATCACCGCCTTGAGCAGCAGTTCGGTCTCGTACTCGAGCGTCCGGGAAACGATCAGCAACAGCAGCAGCACGGCGGCCGACCAGAAGGCCCCCCGGCTCTCCTCGCGAAAGCTGCGATGGAACAGAGCGGCGCACAGGGCGAGATAGGCCAGATTCGCCAGCAGGGTCAGTGTGAAAAAGTCGATCCATACAGGAAGCAGGATCAGGATGACCCCGGCGGCGGCGATACAGGCCGGGAGCATGATCTCCGCCGACGAGGGGCGCTGGGCCGCGGCCCAAACGACAAGCAGCAGCCCGGCCGGTGCGAGGAAGCCGACTACGATCCAGTCGAGCATCGGAAGCGAGAAAAAATGAAAAGCATTGTCTTTGACCAGGTCCTCGGCCATCCCATGAAAGGCGGCAAAATACAGGCCGACGGCGGACGAAGCGACGGCGACGATTCGCGCCGGGGCTTCGATAAAGGCGGTCGATTCCCGCAGGCGGCTTGCCATGGCCGCCCCGATGAAGACAAAGCCCATCAGGCCGAACGACGCCGGGAAGGTGTCCGGTTCTTCGAGCGTTTCGGCGATTCCTATCGGCAGGGCGAACGCCAGCAGGATCAGCAAGCCCCAGAGAATCCAGCGGGACCGCAGCAGGATCAGCAGGGGGACAAAGGCGAGGGTCGCCGCCATGGGAAACCACAGGGGCGTTTGGCTTTGATAGTCCATGGTCATGCCGAAGTAAAAGACGGCGGCCGTCACCAGGGCGACGAGGCCGTTGGGCACACAGCCGACGGCGTAGGCCATCACGAGGGCGCCGACAGACCAGGCGAGGAACGCGTCGTACGGGTTGCCGCGAATGTGAAAGATCTGGGCCAGGAGGCCGATATTGGCGCCGAAGATCAGCGTCCCCAGCAGGACCAGCGCGTGTCCCAGCTTCGGGTGCGTGCCGCGGACCTGCCACAGCCAAAAGCCCGCGCCGTGGGCCGCCGCCATCGCCGCAAACAGCAGCACTACCTTGACGCCGCGCGGAATGGCCTCCCAGTGGGCGGCGACGAAGCTGATGATCCCGACGCCGATCAGCAGCGTGCCGACGATGTAGATGACCGAGAGCAGATGGTTCGTCGCCTCCGCGCCCAGCTCGTCGAGCCGGTAGCGCTGACCCAGCCGCAGGGCCTGCTCCTCCGTGATCAGCCCCTCCCGGCTCAGCAGGGGAAGCTCCTCTTTGAGCTGTTTGCGAAACCGCCCGGACGGAAGTACCTGTTTCATGTGCATCTCCTGAAAATGTCCGCTTTTCTTATGCTTACGGCTGAGGCGGCGTCGGCTCGCTGAGCTTCTCGACCAGCTTATCCATGATTGTCCGGAAGATGAGATCCGCATTCTCACTGCCCCGTCCCTCCGGCCGGAGTGAAACGCGCGTCTGATCCGGCCCGGTCAGGTTGTACGACAGCCGGTACGTGGAAGGTGTAACCCCGGAGCGGAACAGGATAAAACCCGAAAAGCCGTCCAGTCGCATATCTCTCACATCCATCTTCAGCTCGTTGGCGGTTTTGCTGAGCTGTTCGTGGATTTTGAGGATCGGCTCGTTGAAGACGGCCGAGGGTTCCTCGGGTTCATTCTGCGGGGCCTGATCGGAAAGCTCCTGCCGCGTGCGGTCATAGATCAGACGGCAGTACCGCTGCAGGTCATGGGGCCGGTCCGAATAGTTCTCCGCCGTGATCGACATTTCCGAGACGTCTTCGCTGAGGTAATTGATGCGAACCTTGAACACGATCTCTTCCGAGCTTTGGGCTGTGATCGTCGCCGTCAGGGAATCCGCTCCGTCAGAAATGAAGCCCCTGCGATTTTGGATCCGGTACGGTTTGAGGTTCATCTGCTCGTAGATGACCTGCCGGGCGGCCTCATAGACCGCCTCCACGCCAAAGCCCCGGATCGGTACGACCAGGACGACGGGCGGGGCAGGGTGGAGCGGGGGGGCCGGTTCGCTCGGCGCCTCCGCTTCGGCCGCGACGGGCTGAAGGGTCTCCGACATCGCCGGATCGGCCAGTTGGTTCTGTGTTTCGCAGCCCCAGAGGGCGATTAAACTCAGGGCTGCAATCAGGAATGCCGGTAATCGTTTTGTCCTCATAGCGCCTCCTTAGAAATGGGTTTGAAAAACCGAACCTCTCCGCACTCGCAAAAGAGCCGGTTCCTGAATATTTAGACAATACAATATCCGTTTCGTTGCGGAAAGTACAGGATTTTTTTCTTTTTCGGCCCGTCCGCCGCCCCCGAAGGCGGGGATTTGGCAGTTGACAGGGCCGGCGGCCTGACGTAACATGACCTTTTCGAGGGGCTGTGCCAAGGGGGCCCGGCCGGATCGAGGAAACGACCAATGCGGAGAGAAACATGGATCCGAAGATTTTCAAGGCATACGATATTCGCGGACTTTACCCCGATCAGCTCGACGAGGAGGCGGCGTGGAAGATCGGCCACGCGACGGCCCAGTTCCTGCGGTCGATGCTGCGGGGCTACGAGCGGGGCATGGCCAACGCCCAGAGCATCTGCGTCGGCCGGGACATGCGGACCCACAGCGAACCGCTAGCCAGGGCCCTGATCGAAGGCATGAACGCCACCGGCGCCAACGTGATCGACATCGGCATGATCGATACGCCGCAGATGTACTTCGCGATCAACCACCTTGGCACCTGCGGCGGCGTGCAGGTAACGGCCTCGCACAACCCCGCCAAGTACAACGGCTTCAAGATCTCCGGCCAGCAGGCAAAGCCCATCGGCGCCGACACCGGCCTCAAGGACATCAAGCACATCGCCATGGCCCTGCTGCATACGCTGGGCCGGCCGAACGGTTCCGTGGAGCACTGCGACCTGACGGACGAGTACCGCAAGCACGTGCTCAAGTTCCTCGAACCGGACCTGCGGCGGCTCCGGATCGTCATCGACGCCTCCAACGGCATGGCGGGCAAGATGGCGCCGCTGCTCTTCGGCAAGCTGAATCTCGACCTCATCGTCCTCAACGCGGTCCACAACGGGACCTTCAAGCACGAGCCCAACCCGCTGGTGGAGGCCAACCTGGCCGAGCTCAAGCAGACCGTCATCGACAAAAAAGCGGACGTGGGCATCTGCTTTGACGGCGACGCCGACCGGCTGATTATGGTGGACGAGCAGGGCCGGACCATCGGCTGCGACATCCTGACGGCGCTGATGGTGCCCTACTTCCTTGAAAAGAATCCCGGCTCGGCGGTGGTCTATGACCTGCGCAGCAGCCACGTGGTGCCCGAGGAGATCATCAAGCACGGCGGCACCCCCCGGCGCGAGCGCGTGGGCCACTCCTACATGAAGAAGACCCTCCGCGACAGCCACGCCGTCTTCGGCGGCGAGCTCAGCGGCCACTTCTACTACCGCGACAACTACTACGCCGACTCCGGCATGATCACGCTGGTCCACGTCATGAATATCCTCGGCTCCACGGACAAGCCGGTCAGCGAACTGGTGGCCCCGCTCCAGCGCTACTGGGCCAGCGGCGAGGTCAACTTCCAGGTGGAGGACAAGGAGCAGGCCATGCGCGAGCTCGCCCGCAAGTACAGCCAGGGTCAGGCGGACGATCTCGACGGCGTGACGGTCCAGTTCAAGGACTGGTGGTTCAACGTCCGGCCGAGCAACACCGAGCCGCTGCTTCGCCTGAATGTGGAGGCCAAGACCCGGGAAATGCTCGGCGAGAAGCTGGCGGAACTCGAGGGCGCGCTCGGCAAACCCGTGGCGCACTAAGCCGACTGAAAATCGGGTATTTTCGCGACATTCCAAAAGACCGGTTGCAAAGCCGGTCTTATTTGTTAGAGTATGGAGGTCCAATAACGGTTCCAACGGAGCCGGAACTGCGGAATTAACAGAACCCTAACGATCCGCTAACATTGACCTAACCTGGATCTGTCAGCATACTCTCCGGAACCGGTTTGTACAGGAGATGCGGTATGGCCCAGGAGAGAATCCTGATCGTGGAAGATGAAGAGGACGTGCAGGAACTGATCCGGTACAACCTCGAAAAGAACGGCTACCATGCCGAGGTTGCGCCGGACGGCCGGGCCGCGCTGGAAAAGGCGCGCGGCGGCCGGTGGGACCTGGTGCTGCTGGATCTGATGCTGCCGAAGGTGGACGGGCTCCAGGTCTGCCGGACGCTCAAGGACGATCCGCAGACCGCGGCGATTCCCGTGATTATGCTGACGGCCAGGGGGACCGAGGCGGACATCGTAGCCGGCCTGGAGACGGGGGCCGACGACTATATTCCCAAGCCCTTCAGCCCGCGGGTGCTGCTGGCGCGGATCCGGGCGGTCCTTCGCCGCCGCCAGCAGCCGGCCCCCACGGAATCGACCCGGGTTCGGGTGCATGATCTGGAGATCGATCCCGGCCGCCACCGGGTGTTTGTAAACGACCGTGAAGTCGAATTGACGACCACGGAGTTCAAGCTCCTTCAGTTCCTGGCGGCCCGTCCGGGCTGGGTTTTTACCCGCTACCAGATCGTCGACGCCGTCCGCGGGACCGACTATCCGGTGACGGACCGGTCGGTCGATGTGCAGATCGTCGGTCTGCGGAAGAAACTGGGCGAGGCGGGGCCCTATATCGAAACGGTGCGCGGTGTGGGTTACCGCTTCAGGGAAGCATAAGCCGTGCGAATCGCCGATCAGATGAAACGATCGCTGTTGTGGCAGTTGTATCCGGCCGTCCTGCTCATCGTCGTCGCGGCGATGGTCCTGACGTACCTGAGCGTCTCGCAGTCCGTGTCCGCGTTTTATCGAGCGGAAAAGCAGTGGGACCTCGAGGCGCGGGCCCGGCTCATCCGCGACCGGTTCGTCGAGCCGATCCGTCGGGGCGACCTGGAGGAGGTTAGCCGGCTTGTCCGCTTTCTCGGCGCGCAGACGGGCGCCCGGATCACGGTGATCGATCTTAACGGCCGTGTGATCGGCGAATCGGAGGACAATCCGCTGCGGATGGAAAACCATCTTGATCGTCCCGAGGTGCAGGAGGCGTTGAAGGGGCAGACGGGCCTGTCGATCCGTCCCAGCGCAACGCTGGAAGAGCGGATGATGTATGTGGCGATCCCGGTGGAGGACGAGGGCCGGGCGTTGGCCGTTTTGCGTACGGCCGCCTCCATCGACCGACTGGACGCCGCCCTCGATGAGGAGTTGGGCCGGATTGTTCGCGCGGCGGTCGCGGTGGCGCTGATCCTGGCGGTCGTGAGCTGGCTGGTGATCTGGGGGATTTCCCGGCCGCTTCGTGAGATTCGCCGCGGCGCCCGGCGGTTTGCCGAGGGCGAGTTGGGGCATCGGCTGACGGTCCCGGCCAACCGGGAGCTGGCGGGTCTGGCCGAGACGATGAACCACATGGCGGGCGAGCTGGCCCGCCGGATCGAGACGATTACCGCCCAGCGCAACGAGCAGCAGGCCATTTTGTCGAGCATGGCCGAGGGGGTGCTGGCGATCGGCGCCGGCGGCCGCTGCATCACCCTCAACCGGGCCGCCGGGGAGATGCTGGGCGTCGCGGTCGGCGACCCCGTCGGCCGCAGCCTGCCGGAGGTGGTGCGCAGCGGCGACCTGCAGCAGTTTATCCTTGAGGCCCTGGAGAGCGACGGGCCGACGGAGACGGAGGTGGTCCTGCCGCGGGACGGGCGCCGGCGCTATGTGCAGGCCCGCAGCACGGTCCTGACCAACGGCCGGGGCCGACGGATCGGAGCGGTGATCGTGCTCAGCGACATGACGGAGATTCACCGGCTGCAAACCGTCCGGACCGATTTCGTCGCCAACGTGTCCCATGAGCTCAAGACCCCCGTGACCGGCATCAAGGGCTTCGTCGAGACGCTGCTGGAGGGGGCCAAGGACCGGCCCCAGGACCTACAGCGGTTCCTGGAGATCATCGCCCGGCAGGCCGACCGGCTCAACTCGATCATCGACGACCTGCTGACGCTCTCGCGGATCGAGCAGCAGGCCGAGACCGCCGGGATCGCCCTCGAAGAGGCCCCGCTCAGGCCGGTCCTGGCGGAAGCCGTGGAACTGTGTCATCATCGGGCCGGGCAGAAAGACATCGCCCTGAATCTTACCTGCGACGAAACGCTGCGCGCTCGCGTGAATCCGTCCCTGCTGGAGCAGGCCGTCGTCAACCTGATCGACAACGCCGTCAAATACAGCGAGCCGGGCGGGGCGGTCGAGATACGGGCCGGCGAGTCACAGGGCGAGATTTGCATCGAGGTGGAGGATACCGGCTGCGGCATTTCCCGGGAGCACCTGCCGCGGCTGTTCGAGCGGTTTTTCCGCGTGGATAAGGCCCGCAGCCGCAAGCTCGGCGGCACGGGTCTGGGGCTGGCCATCGTCAAGCATATCGTCCAGGCTCACCGCGGCAGTGTCAGCGTGGTCAGCGTTCCCGGCCAGGGAAGCACGTTTACCCTCCGCCTGCCGGGGCTTTCAAAGTGAAAACAGGAGACGGGAGAAGGAGCGGTTTGCGCCGGCAGCGATTAACACAATTTTAACCGGCCGCTCATCATTTGCTAACAATTCAGGGGTAACCTTTGGGTGAACTTGAAAGGATGGATGCCTGAACGGATCAGGCACGACAATAAGGAAATCGTTCTTAGGAGAGCCAAGTATGGTAAGAACATGGATTGCGGCGGCAATGGTGCTGGCGATGGTGTCGGCAGGGACCGCCCGAGGGGATGAGATCGATGAGCTGAAACAGCAGCTCCAGGATCAGTACAATCAGCTCATGCAGGTGCAGAACAAGCTGATGGAGCTGGAGGCGGACCAGCAGCGGCAGGCCGAGCAGATCCAGGCGCTGCCGGCGGCGCCCGCCCGGGAGTACGAACTGCCCGAGACGCTGGCATGGCTGGAGAAGGTCAGGTTCTACGGGGACTTTCGCTACCGGTTTGAGAGCGTTGACGGCGACTTAAGCGAGACCCGCAACCGCAACCGCGTCCGTGCCCGCCTCGGCATGCAGGCCCGGATCAACGAGGAGATGACCTTCGACCTGCGACTGGCCTCGGGCGGCTGGTTCGACGACGATGCGGGCGAATTCACCCTCGGGGGCAGCCCGACGTCGTCCAATGAAACGCTCGATACCTATTTCTCCAGCAAAAGCATCTGGCTGGACCGGGCCTATATAACCTATCAGCCCAACTGGGCGGACGGGCTTAGTGTCCTCGCGGGCAAGATGGGCAATCCGTTCTACAATGTCGGCCAGAACCAGCTTATCTGGGACAGCGATGTGAACCCGGAGGGCGTGGCGCTGCAGTACGGGACGAACTGGAGCAAAACGGACACGGTTTTTGTCAATGCCGGCGCCTTCTATGTGGAGGAGAACGACTCCAGCAGCGATGTGACCCTCTTTGGCGCCCAGGCCGGGCTGCACCATGCCTTCAATGACACCAGCAAAATGACCGTTGGCGCCAGCTATTATGACTACACGAACATCGAGGGGGCGACGCCGGATGTCATACCGACCGGCTCGACCTTCGGCGGCAACACGCTGACCGGCGGGACCTATGCCTTCGATTACAATATGGTCGAGCTCTTTGGCGAGGTTAGCACCAAGGTCGGCCGCTTGCCGCTGGCTGTTTTCGGCAACTGGGTCAACAACGTCGCCTCCGGCGTGGACCAGGATACCGCGTGGCTGGCGGGCGTGATCGTCAACAAGACCAAGAAGCCCGGCGACTGGGCCTTCAGCTATGATTACCGCGACATCGAGGCCGACGCCGTCCTCGGCGTCTTCAACGACGGCGACTTCAACGGCGGCGGCACGGACGCCCGCGGACATCGCTTCGGCTTAAACTATATGGTTCTTGAGAATACCGTCCTCGGCGCCAATTACTATCGCACCGAAAGCCGTGAGACGGATGCGGACGAAAATCGACTGCAGTTGGAAGTGCTTGTGAAATTCTAATCGAAAGGATCCATCGTATGAAACGAATTCAAACGCTTGCGTTGGCGACGGCCCTGGTCCTGATGAGCGGGCAGGGGCTGGCCGCGGAGGGCAGGACCCTGATGATCGACGGCTCGACGACGGTGGGACCCATCGGGGACGCCTTCGCCGAGGCCTTTATGAACAGGGATCCGGAGCTCAAGATCACCGTCAAGAAGACCGGCAGCGGCGACGGCGCGGCGGCCCTCGTGGACAACCGCACGGACATCGCCATGATGAGCCGGTTCATGAAGGACAAGGAGTTCAAGCGGGCGGTGGATAACGGCGTGCTGCCCGTCGCCCACGTGATCGCGATGGACGGCGTTTGCGTGGTGGTGCACCCCTCCAATCCCGTCAGCGAACTGACCGGCGAGCAGATCCGCGACATCTACATGGGCAGGATCGCCAACTGGAAAGAGGTCGGCGGGCCGGACATGGCGATTGTCCCCATCAGCCGCGACACCTCCAGCGGGACCTATGAGACCTTTGCGGAACTCGTGATGAAACAGGAAAAGATGGCCGGCAATGTGGAGTACGTCAACTCCAATCCGCAGGCCCACGCTCGCGTCAAGAGCACGCCCGGCGCGGTCGCGTACGTCGGCCTGGGCTTTCTGGACCGTTTTGTCAAGGCCCTGAAGGTGGACGGCGTCCTGCCCGACCGGTCCACGATCGCCAAGGGCATCTACCCGGTCAGCCGGCCGCTGTTTTTGTTCACCAACGGCTACCCTGCACTCGGTTCGCCGGTCCACGCGTTCGTGACGTTCCATCTGAGCGAAGAGGGACAGGAGATCATCGAGGATAAGGGATTCGTACCGCTGACTGCGTACTGATCGGCGGCACCGTACCGTTTCCAAAAAAACTGCAATATTTTGTCATTCCCGCGAAAGCGGGAATCCGGATATGGAAAATACCCAAAATCCAACTATAGATAAGACAGCAGCGGCCGGATTCACGCGGCCGCTGCGCCTGAGTTTCAGCGAGGACCTGCGGGGCGTGGTGTTCGGCTCCCTCGGGCGGTTTCTGCTGCTGCTGACGGCCTCTCTGTCCGTGCTGGCGGTCTTCCTCATTTTTGTGTATGTCGTCCGGGAGGCCCTGCCGTTTCTCTACGAAGGTTCGCTGGGCGAGGCATGGGTCCGGCTCCGCGAGTTTCTCGGGACCAACCGATGGTATCCGCAGAGTGCGGCGGCGCCCCAGTACGGGGCCCTGGCGATCATCGTCGGTTCGCTCTACGTGACCGTCAGTTCACTGGCCGTCGCCGTGCCCATCGGGCTCCTGGCGGCCGTCTTTCTCAGCGACGTCGCCAACTTCCGGGTCCGCCAAATCTGCAAGCCGATTATCGAGCTGCTCGCCGCCATTCCCTCGGTGGCTTACGGCGTCTTTGCCGTGATGGTTGTGGCCCCGTGGCTCCAGCGGGAACTGGGATTTACGACCGGCGCCAACGCGCTCAACGCCTCGCTCATCCTGGCGGTGATGGCGCTGCCGACGATCATCAGTGTCGCCGAGGATTCTCTCTCGGCCATCGGTCGTGACATCCGCGAGGCCTCCTATGCCCTGGGCGCCACCCGCGCCGAGACAATGGTGAAGGTTGTGATCCCCGCCGCCCACAGCGGCATTTTTGCCGCCGTGATCCTCGGGATGATGCGGGCCATCGGCGAGACGATGGTTGTCTGGATGGCCTCCGGCAACGCCGCCCAGGTTCCCCATCCCTGGTGGGACCTGACGCAGTCCGTACGCACGATGACGGCCACGATTGCCGGCGAACTCGGCGAAACGCCTAAGGACACCCAGCACTACTATTCCCTGTTTGCCATCGGCCTTCTGCTGCTGCTCTTTACGTTCGGCCTGAACCTGGCCAGTGAACACTTTATGGCCCGCGTGAAACGGAGGGGCCGATGAACGGACGCTCGCGACGGCTGCTCGATCGCCTGTTCACGGCCTGTTGCGGCGGTGCGGTGGCCCTGCTGGCGGGGGTGCTGCTGCTGTTCCTCGTGCCCATGATGGGCAAGGGGCTCTCGGCCGTGTTCTTCCGCAAGACGGTGGAATTCGAGCGGATGCAGTTGGCGCTGTTCAGCCGCGGCGACAAGGAATCGCTGGAGGAGGAACTGGCCGAGGTGCGGGAGGTGCGCCGGCCCGTCTTTGAACTGCTGGATCAGTTCAGTCGCGGGATCGATACCGAGCGGCTGGGAGAGGAGGCCAAGGCCGCCTACCGGGAGTATGGGGACGAACTGCGGTACCGCAGCACGCCCCGGGAGGAGTTTACCCGCCTTCGCCGTGAGGCCAAAGAAATTCGCGACCTGTTCACCGATATCCTGGAAAGTACGGATAAACAGGAGATTGCCGGGCACATGATACGGCTCGAAGCCCTGCGAAGCCCGACGTTCGAGGGAACGGCGATGGACCGAATCTTCCGCGCGGCCGAAGATTACAAGGTCGTGATTGAGGATATCGATCTGGGCCGCCGCGCGGAATACGCCGCCGAGTTGGAGACGGTCAAGGAAGAGTTGCGAAAGCTCTTCGGGCCGCTGCCCGGCGAGCCGCTTCCGCCCCTGGCCCAGGACCGTTTCGGCGCCACCCGCTGGGATGTGGCCCGGCGGCACCTGGACACCCTGCTTTATAAAACCGCCTGGCAGCCGGCCGACGGAAACCGTGTCCTCGTCGAAAAACAGATCCCCCGCGAAGAAGTCTTCGCCGGGACTGAGCTGGTGCCCCTGTTCTCCATGGTGGAAGATAATCTCGATGCCATGCTCCGTCCCCGGCCGACGTTTTACTGGCAGTACTGGATCGACGACAGCACGCCGGGGCATTTCTTCGGCGGCGTGGGCCCCGAGATCCTCGGCACGCTGACCCTGACGCTGCTGTCGATGGTCGTCGCCGTGCCGCTGGGCGTCTTCACGGCGGCCTATCTCGTCGAGTACGCCGGCGACAACATCGTCGTCCGCATCATCCGCACCTGCATCAGCACGCTGGCGGGCGTGCCGAGCATCGTCTACGGCCTCTTCGGCCTGGCGTTCTTCGTCCTCATCGTCGGTCAGCCCTCGATCCTCACGGCCTCGCTGACGCTTTCCCTGCTGGCGCTGCCGGTGATCATCCGGGCCTCCGAGGAGGCGATTCGGGCCGTGCCGCAGCCCTATAAGGAGGCGTCGCTGGCGCTGGGGGCGGGCAAGTTCCGCACTTTCGCCGCCGTCACGCTGCCCGCCGCGGGTCCCGGCATCCTCACCGGCGTCATCCTGAGTTTAAGCCGTGCCGCCGGCGAAACGGCACCGATCCTGTTTGCCGGTGCCGTCGCCCTGGGTCCCGTCCCCGATTACGGCAGCGGCCTCCAGTGGCTCTTCCAGCCGACCCGCGCCCTGTCCTACGGCTGCTACGACATCACCGTCGGCGACCGGCTGGCGATGCAGGCGCCGCACAACCAGTTCGGCATGGTCATGACGCTGATCGGGCTGGTGCTGCTCCTGAATGCCGCCGCGATCCTGATCCGCTCACGCATGAGCAGAAAATTGCAGGGATTTTGAAATGGCTCCGGTTTCGGATATAATAGAGACAAAGAAAAAAGGTTCTGTAATGGATGTAATCCCAACACGATCAAACCCGAATAGAAAGCAAGGCCGCATCCGGATCGAGGGTCCGGCGAAACGGCCCGACGATTCGTCCGAGACGTCGGCCGGCCAGGCCGTCATCACCTCGCGCGACTTTACCTTCTGGTACGGCTCCAGGGCGGGCGTCGAGTCGATCAGCATGGACATCCTGGCCGGTTCGGTGACGGCGATCATCGGTCCCAGCGGCTGCGGCAAGAGCACGTTTCTCCGCTGCATCAACCGCATGAACGACCTGATTCCCCACACCCGCGCGGAGGGCACGCTGACGGTGGCCGGCCAGAACGTCTACGACAAGGACATCAACCTCATCAACCTCCGCCAGCAGGTCGGCATGGTCTTCCAGCGGCCCAACCCTTTCGCCAAGAGCATCTACGACAATATCGCCTACGGCCCCCGGCTTCAGGGCATCCGCGATCGGGTCAGGCTCGATGAGCTGGTCGAGCGATGCCTTCGAGACGCCGCTCTCTGGGACGAAGTCAAAGACGACCTGAACAAGTCCGCCCTGGCCCTCTCCGGCGGCCAGCAGCAGCGCCTGTGTATCGCCCGTACGCTGGCAACGAAGCCGCAGGTGATCCTGATGGACGAGCCCTGCTCCGCGCTGGACCCGCTGGCCACCGCCCGCATCGAGGACCTCATCGTTGAGCTCAAAGGCGCCTACACCATCGTGATCGTGACCCACAACATGCAGCAGGCCGCCCGCGTCAGTGACCGCACCGCCTTCTTCTGCCTGGGCAAGCTGATCGAGTACGACCGCACCGACACGCTCTTCACCAATCCCGCGCAGAAGGCGACCGAAGACTATATCACCGGCCGCTTTGGATAAACAGAAAGGAGACTTCACGTGACCGTCCACATGAACCGCGAAATAGATGCTCTCAAACAGAAACTGCTGACGCTCTGCTCCGTTGTTGAGGAGCAATTCTGGGATGCCGTCCGGTCCGTCCAGAACCGCGACGCCGCGCTCGCCCGCCAGGTCATCGAGCAGGACACCCGCATCGACCGGATGGAGGTGGACGCCGAGGAGACCTGCCTGAAGATCCTCGCCCTCTACCAGCCCGTCGCCATCGACCTGCGTTTCATCGTCACGGCCCTCAAGATCAACAACGATCTCGAGCGGATCGGCGACCTGTCCGTCAACATCGCCGAACGCAGCGAGTTCCTGGCCCGGCAAGAAGCCATCGATGCGCCCTTCGACTTTGCGCTCATGGCCGAGAAGACGCAGTCCATGGTTCGCCGCAGCATCGACGCCCTGATCAACATGGATATCCGGCTGGCCCAGCAGGTGATACTCAGCGACGACGAGGTGGACGCCATCAATCGCGACATGTACAACCTCGTCAAGGAATCGATTCTGCGCCGGCCCGATCAGATCGAATCGCTGATCCACCTGCTGAGCATTTCGCGCCACCTCGAACGCATCGCCGACCACGCCACCAACATCGCCGAGGACGTCATCTACATGGTGGAAGGCCGCATCATCCGCCACCGCACCGAAAACTACAACGCCGACTGACGCGGCGCGGCAGAGAGTAGAACAGGAGAGCGGTCCCTGCGGGACGGGGAGGGGTTGAAAATGACGGGTTTCGTTGTTTTGGGGCTGAAAATGGGGTTTTTGGGGGTAAAAGCAGCGATGAAAGGGCGCCGGAACGTGCCAAAAGGGCGCCGAAATTTGCCAAAAGATCGCCAAAACGTGCCAAAAAGTTGCCAAAATTAGCCACCCCATCCGGAAAAATACTAAGAAAAAAACAACCACGGATTGAGGAAGACAGAAGATAGAGACATCAAATTCGAAATTCTAAGCACGAAACTCGAAACAAATCCGAAATTCAAAAGGTTCCAATAACAAAACGGCAGGTTGGATATTGGGGGAAAGGAATACAAGGACCCAGGAACCCAAGAACTTAAGAATACGAGAATATAAGTGATCCGGCCGCCGGACGGCAGGGACCATACGCCGTAACTGACGATTTGTTTCTTCATCTTGTTCCTCCTTCTTTTAGCGGCCGGCTTCCCGCTGCCGCCGATCCAGTTTGTGGATAGTTTCTGTTGCTATATGGACCTGTGTTTCCATCGTTGGCTTCCGCAAATCCCGCCCTTATATCGACCGCCAAAGAAAAAGACAAGAGTCTCTTTCGACGGGATTTACAGGATTTTTGAGGTTTGAAAAGGAAAGGCGAGTTGCTCCGGGAAGGCCGTTCGAAGGCCCCGGAGGGGCCGCCGGTTTCTTAGCCGGGGGTGTCAGCCCCCGGGATGCTTTTGTCATTCGTGTCGCGGGCATCTTGCCCGCGCGTTAAATCGGAGTTTACTGATACCACTACGACGCCCCCCTTTATGTCATTCCCGCGGCCTGTCCTTCGGCCTGACCGTCGTAGCAAGGCGAAGACGGGAGCATTGGCGAAGAAGGAAGGCGGGAATCCAGACCCTCCGTTTTTCGCTGAATGCCCACTTTTTTTGTTGAGTAACCCCCTCCAATGTGCTATGTTTCATACGTAAGAGAAGGAGCGCCCTAACCAGTGATGAACAAAATTTTGTCAAAAGTATTTTGCCTGACAAGGGGCCAAGAATGGCAGTAGAGTACTACAACATCATATCCTATACGGATATCGTCAAAAAAGAAGGCATGATGATTCAGAAGGGGATGAACTATCGGCTGCATCCAGGGTATTCGGTAATCTTGATGAGTGTGCGGAAGGGGGCGCCGTATCAGGACCAGTGGCATGAGGAGACAGGGCTGTTGGAATATGAGGGGCATGATGAAAAACGCCGAAAGAGTCTCAATCGTGATCCGAAGATGACCGATCAACCGATGCGGACAGAGCGAGGGGCGCTGACGGATAATGGCAAATTCTATCAGGCAGTGATGGAGTACAAGGCAGGCAAGCGAGCGCCGGAAATCGTACAGGTCTATGAAAAGATCAATCAGGGAATCTGGTGCGATCAAGGGCGCTATGAATTGATCGATGCTAAGATTGTTTTTGATGGCAAGCGCAACGTGTTCCGATTTTTCCTATCCCCGACAAAGATGCCGAAGGCAAAAGAGCCAATCCTCAAGGAAACACGCCAGATCCCAACAACAGTAAAAATTGAAGTCTGGAAACGAGATAAAGGCAAGTGTGTCATCTGCGGCTCTAAGAAAAATCTCCATTTCGATCACGATATCCCTTTCTCCAAAGGCGGCAGCAGTATCACCGCTCAAAATGTGCGACTGCTATGTGCAAAGCATAATCTGTAATCGCCACTACTTCATCTGACAAACAATAGTATTCTGTTCGATTGTTGACTGTAAGCTATCGTCCAGTTTTTTCGCTTTTGCTAACGGCAATGAATCTTCAAATGTTGCCATTGGTGTTTTCC
>JBNRMP010000066.1:0-38339 GCA_050309685.1 Anaerohalosphaeraceae bacterium | reverse complement strand
GACGACCCTGGCCACCTGCAAAAAACAGAACCAAAATGTCCTGGAGTTTATCCATGATTCGCTCGTCGCTCATTGGAGCAACAAAGAATATCCTTCGTTAATCGGTTAAAAACTGTGAACGGTTACCAAACTTTATTGTTCAACTTTTTTGTCGCAAAAACGGCCCCGTTCTTATATAAATACAATTTAGCGTAGTCTTTAGGATAATTAGTATAAAGATTAAGGAGATCGTATGAAGAAGCTGTTGAATGAATTTAAAACTTTTGCCATGCGGGGCAACGTCATGGACATGGCCGTCGGTATCATCATCGGGGCGGCCTTCGGCAAGATCGTTAACTCGCTGGTCCAGGACGTGCTCATGCCTCCCATCGGGATGCTCATGGGACAGATGGATTTCTCCCAGTTGAGCATCGTCCTCAAGGAGGCCTCTACGGATGTGGCCGGGAACGCCATCCCCGCCGTAACCATCAACTACGGCCTCTTCATCAACACCATTATCCAGTTCCTGATCGTCGCCGCCGCCGTCTTCATGCTCATCAAGGCCGTCAACACCGCCGTCCGCAAGCAGGCCGAGACGCCGGCCCCGCCGCCGCCGGCCGTCCCGACCAAAGAGGAACTCCTGCTCACGGAGATTCGGGACATCCTCAAATCCGGCAGCTCCCGCTCATAATCGTTCTCCTCGGACGACTAAAGCAGGCGGCACAATCAGGCGTCCCCGACCGCGGTCGAGTCAGGATTTGCTGCGCGGAATCAGGAACGCCCCATGCGGACTGTCCGCCAGGACGGTCTCGACGCCGAAGAACTCGCGGACAACGTCGGGAAGAAGCACCTCGTCGGCGCTGCCCTGCCGGCTGTGGGCCGGCTCGGCGCCGAGCAGCAGCACCCGGTCGGCGTAGCGCCGCGTCAGGTTGAGATCGTGCGACACGAGCACAATCGTCTTGCCCTTGTCCCGCTGAAGTGTGCGGAGCAGCTCGAAGACGGCGATCTGGTGCCGCAGGTCCAGATGCGAGGTCGGCTCGTCCATCAGCAGGATCGGTGTGTCCTGCGCCAGCGCCCGGGCGATGAACACCCGCTGGCGTTCGCCGCCGCTTAGCGCCGTGATCGGCCGCTCGGCCAGGTGATCGACCGCCGCCTCCCGCAGCGCCAGCCGCACGGCCTCGTAGTCGTCCGGCCGCTCATAGAGCCGCCGGCGCTGCCGCTGAAACCGCGCCATCATCACGATCTCCTCGACGGTGTAGTCGAAGGCGCTGGTCGTATCCTGCCGCACAAACGCCATCCGTTCGGCCCGCCGGCGAATCGACAGCTCGTGCAGATCCCGGCCGTCGAGCACGATCCGTCCGCGCAGCGGAGACAGCAGCCCCGCCAGCAGCGCCAGCAGCGTGCTCTTGCCCGAGCCGTTGGGCCCCATGACGGCGAAGAAGCGGCCTTCCTCAACGACAAGCGACAGCCCGTCAATCACGAGCCGCTGACCGTAGGCGAAGGCGAGATGTTCAACCTCGATCCGGCTCATCGCCTCCCTCCCGAAATCGACCGGCTCGACCGGATCAGCAGCGCCAGAAAGAACGGCCCGCCCGCAATCGCGGTGATCACGCCGACGGGAAACTGCTCCGTAGGCATCGCCGAGCGGGCGATGGTATCCGCAATCACCAGGAATGCCGCCCCCGCCAGGCCGCAGAACGGAATCAGCCGCCGGTGATCGGGACCGCTCATCAGTCTCACCGTATGCGGCACGATGAGCCCGACGAAGCCGATGAGCCCGCCGAGCGTTACGGCCACCGCCGTAATCAGCGCCGCCGCCGTGAAGGCAATGTGAAACGTCCGCTCCGGCGAGATGCCCATGCTGCGGGCGTCAACCTCGCTGATCGACAGCACGTTGAGTCGCGGACTGATCGCAAACAGCACGGCGATCCCCAGCAGAACCGCCGCAAAAGAAAAGCCCAGTACCCGCGCATCCGTCGAGGAGGTCAGATAGCCCATCAGCCAGTACACCGTCGCCTGGAGATCGGCCGCCCGGGCGATAGAGGTCAGGAACATGATGACGGCCGAGAAAAAGGCGTTGACCACAACCCCCGCCAAAAGCAGCCCCGTGCCGCTGGTCCGCCCGGTGAAGCGTCCGATCCGCCACACCAGCCACACCGTGCCCAGCCCGCAGGCAAAGGAGAACACCGCCATCCACGACAGACCCAGAAACGTCCCCGTCAGCCCCAGCAGCACGGCGAGGATCGAACCCAGCCCGGCCCCGCTCGAGATGCCGAGGATATACGGATCGGCCAGCGGGTTGCGCAGCAGGGCCTGAAACACCGCCCCCGCGCAGGCCAGCGCCGCCCCGACCAGCGCCGCCAGAAAAATTCGCGGCAGGCGAAGGCCGAAAAAGATATCGTTGTCCACCGTATCGGGCGTAAAGATTCGCAGCGGCGAGAGCCGTTCCGACCCGATGAACGCGCAGACGACCATGACCGCCAGCAGCATCAGCAAGGCGACCGCGAATCGAATCAGCGTCTTTTGCAGGTTCGTCATGGCTGCGGCTCCTCGCCCCAGACCTTCTCCGCAATCAGCTCCAGCCCCTCGGGCAGGCGCGGCCCCAGCCGGCTGACCAGGTCCGCCTCCACGAGATAGATTCGGTCATTCTGAACCGCCGGAATCCGCCTGTAGCGGCGATAATACTTTCGCGCCTCCTCAAGCTCGCCCTCCGGATCGCCCGGCTCCTCCACCGCTTCGATGATAACGTCCGGCCGGGCGGAGAGCACCTGCTCGGCGTCGATCGGCGGATACTGGTGCAGCGTCGGCCCGACGGCGTTGACCGCGCCGACGATATCCAGAAACTCGCCGGCAAAGGTCTTGACGCCCGCCGCCCGCAGCGGGCTGCGCTGGACCACCCAGAGCACGCGAGGCCGCTCTCGCCCGGCGTACCGCTCCCGGATTTGCCGAATCCGCTCCTGTATGCTGCCGACCAGCGCCCGGGCCGCTTCCGGCCGCCCGGTCGCCTCGCCGATTGTTTCAATGGCCTCCATCAGTTCGCCGATGCTCTCGATGCTGACCGTCAGCGTCTCGATGTCCAGGGAGCGAAGCTTGTCGGCCATCCGTTTCTGCTGCCCAAAGTCCAGTGTCACGACCAGCGTGGGCCGCCGGGCGACCACCGTCTCCAGGTTCGGCTGCCAGAAGGTGCCGACCTTCGGCAGGTCCTTGGCGGCCGGCGGCGTGTCGCTGTCGGAACTGACCGCAATGATCTGCTCCTCCAGCCCGAGGGCAAACAATATCTCCGTCAGATTGGGGGCCATCGAGACGATCCGCGGGGAAGAGTCCGAGGATGCGGCGGGAGCGGCAACGGGTCCAACCTCCGGCGACCGCCGCAGTCGGCCCACGTACACCACCGCCGCGACCGCTGCAATAACAGCGGCAGCGCCTAAAATCAATCCGGCCCGTTTTACCATACCGCCATTCTATCTCAGAAACCCGTTCGTTTGAACTGTTTTTCCAGATCCTTCAGCGGAAAACGGATCGACGTCGGCCGCCCGTGCGGACAGCGGCTTGAATGCAGCGTCTGCTCCCGGTCCTTCAGCAGTTGCCCGATCTCGTCCTCCGTCAGCGGCTCACCCGCCTTGATCGCCGCCTTGCACGCGGCCCGGTCAAGGACATGGTGGACCAGCTTTTCCGCGTCCACCGAAAGCTGCCGGTCCGAAAGCAGGTCCAGCAGGTCCCGCAAAAACTCCGCCGGGTCGGCCTTCTCCAGGAGCACCGGGAAGGACTGCACCGCCAGCACGCCCGGGCCGAACGGCGTCAGCTCGATGCCGAGCTTTTCAAGCAAATCCGCGTTCTGCTCCAGCAGCGCCTGCTCCGACTCGGTCACCTCAACGGACGGCGGCACAAGCAGTCGCTGGGCCGCCAACGGCCCCTGCTCCAGCCGGGCCCGCATCTTTTCATAGAGGATTCGCTCATGCAGCGCATGCTGGTCGATCACTTCAAAGCCGTCCTCCGTCTGCACGAGCAGATAGCTGCTGTGGATCTGAAGGCAATGCACGGCCGCCGGTTCGAACGGCTCCATCGATGGAACGGTCGGCGGAGCAAAACCGCGAACGGACCCGCCGCCGTCAAAACTTCGAGGGGCGGACGGCCGGGGGGTCGGGAAGGAGAACGTGCCCTGCCGGCTCTGCCCGGCGGCATGTGACTCGAAGAAATCCTCCATCGCCTCGTGGATTCGCTGCGAGCGGCCCTTCTGAAGCAGACTCTCCAGCGGGTTATCGCCGTCCGCAAAATCGGACGCCCCCGACGGAAAACGCCCCGTCGTCTTCAGGTCCATCGACAGCAGTCGGTCGCGCAGGGCCGAGAGCACTTGCGAATAGACCCAGTTGGAATTTTCGAAACGGACCTCGGTCTTCGTGGGATGTACGTTGACGTCGAACCGGTCCGGCGGCATCCGGAGAAAAAGAAACACGACGGGGTACTTGTTCGGCTCGGTCAGGCCGCGGTATGCCTCCCGGACGGCATGGAGGATGAACTTGTCGCGGATGAACCGCCCGTTGAGAAAGATATACTGGTACTTGGCGCTGGTCCGCGCCGTTTCGGGCTGGCCGATCAAACCGACGATACGGATCTGCTTGTCCTCCCGCTCCACCTCGATCAGGTCCTCGGAGACGACCGAACCGAAAAGCGTTTTGAGCCGTTCGCGGATCGAACCGCCCGCCGGCAGGCGATAGACGCTGCGGCTGCCGTGCTCCAGGGTCAGATCCAGCTCCGGATGCGCCAGGGCGATGCGGGTAAACTGCTCGCTGACGTGGCCCATCTCGGTATTGGCCGAGCGAAGAAACTTGCGGCGGGCGGGCAGCTTGTAAAACAGGCGGCGGACCTCGATGGTCGTGCCGACGGCCCCGCTAGACGGGCGAACGGTCTTGTTCTGCCCGCAATCCACCTCAAGACAGTGCGCCTGGATCGAATCGGGAACCCGGCTGGTAACGGTCATCCGCGAGACGGCGGCGATGCTCGCCAGGGCTTCGCCGCGAAAGCCCAGCGTCGTGATGTTCCACAGGTCCTGCTCCGTGCGGACCTTGCTGGTCGTGTGCGGCTCGACGGCCAGCGCCAGGTCCTCCGGCCCCATCCCCCCGCCGTTATCGATGACGCGGATGCACTCCCGGCCGCCCTCTTCCACCTGCACCGCGATGCGGTCGGCCCCGGCGTCGATGCTGTTCTCCATCAGTTCGCGGACCACGCTGGCGGGCCGCTCGATCACCTCGCCGGCGGCGATCATGTTGATCATGTTGTCGTCGAGAACGACAATCTTTCCCATCGGACTGACTTTCTTTGATTTGCGCCGGCGGGCCTACATCAGCAGACTTTGCCCGGTCATTTCCTTCGGCTTCGGGACCCCCAGCAGCTCAAGGAAGGTGGGGGCGACATCGGCCAGCCGTCCGCCGGATCGGAGTTTGCGGTGCTTAAACGCCTCGTCAAAAACGATCATCGGCACATCGCCGACCGTGTGGGCCGTGTGGGGCATGTTGTTCTCAAAATCCCACATCCGCTCGAAATTGCCGTGATCGGCAAGAATCAGCGCGCTGCCCCCCAGGGCCTTCACCTTGTCAAGCACCCGGCCGACGCACGCATCCACCGCCTCGGCGGCCTTGACGGCGGCCCCGAGGTCGCCGGTATGGCCGACCATGTCGGGGTTGGCGAAGTTGCAGATGATCACGTCAAATCTGCCCGAATCCAGCGCGTGGAGGATCACCTCGCAGACCTCGAACGCGCTCATCTCGGGCTTCATGTCATAGGTCTTGACCTTGGGGCTGGGCACGATTTGCCGCTCCTCGCCCTCAAACGGCTGTTCGCGACCGCCGTTGAAGAAGAACGTCACGTGGGCGTACTTCTCCGTCTCCGCGCAGCGAAACTGCGTCAGCCCCAGCGAGCCGAGATATTCGCCGCAGATGTTGGGCATCTCGCGGATCGGCGGGAAGGCCGCCGGCGCCGGGATCGTCGCATCGTACTCCGTCATGCAGACATACTTGACGATCGGCCGGACCTTGCGCTCAAAGCCGCTGAACTTGTCGTCCACAAAGGCCCGCGTCAGCTCCCGCGGACGGTCGCCGCGGAAGTTGAAGAAGATGACGCTGTCGCCCTCTTCAACCAGGGCGACCGGCCGGCCGGCCGCATCGACGATATTGGTCGGAGGGATAAACTCATCCGTCTCGTTTTTCGCGTAGCTGTCCCGGATCGCGGTCTGAACATCCGGGGCCTTGCCGCCGATGCCCTGCGTGAGGCACTCGTAGGCCGTCTGCACCCGCTCCCATCGCTTGTCGCGGTCCATCGCGTAGAATCGCCCCGAGACGGAGGCCGCCTTGCCGACGCCCAGTTCGGCCATTTTGTCCTCGATCTCCTTCAGGTAGCCCGCCCCGCTCGTCGGCGGCGAGTCGCGGCCGTCCGTAAACGCATGCAGATAGACCTCCCGCAGGCCGTTGCGCTTGGCCATCTCCAGCAGTCCGTACAGGTGTCCCAGCAGCGAATGGACGCCGATGTCGCTGCACAGGCCCATCAGGTGAAGCTTGGTCCCCTTCTGCAGGGCGTTGTGCACCGCCGACAGCAGAACCTCGTTCTCGAAGAAGTCGCCTTCCCGGATGGCCAGCGTGATCCGGACCGAGTCCTGATAGACGATGCGGCCCGCCCCGATGTTCTGGTGGCCGACCTCGCTGTTGCCCATCGTTCCCGCCGGCAGCCCCACGTCCTCACCATAGGTGCGAATCAGCGTATTGGGGTACTCGGCCATCAGCATCCGGTCCACACGAACCCGGGCCCGCTTGACGGTATTGTATTCATCTTCCTCCGGGCGGGGATTGTAGCCCCAGCCGTCCCGGATAATCATCACACAGGGTCGTGTCCGCAGTGTCGCTTTCTGTTTCGGCATACCTCTATCCATTCTATTGACAGCGTTTGTTTCATCAGGCATAAAGAGGAGACATGTTACATCCGCAATTCATCGCTGTCAATCCCTTTACGCATGAAACGCGACCGAAGTTTGAAAAAAGGCGGCATTTCAGCCAGGTGCCCGCGACGCCTTATCATTCCGGGCCTGATCCCAAATTCAGGATATGTCCACACCGGTTCTGAGCTTTTAAAGTCCGGCTAAGTCCTTGCGCTTCTGGATTTAAAAAAGATTTTGACAGGTTCAGGGCTTGTGCTATAATCACGACCTGATTTTATCTTCTTTAGAGAGATGCCTCATCATAGCGGTCAATCACGACAATAGGTGGCGGGATTGCCGTTAAAGAAGACAGAAAGGGAAAAGCGAATGATCCATAGCACGTTCGAATCCAGGCATTATCTGCTTTATCTGGCGATCCTTCTGACCGTCGCCCTGGCCGGCTGCCGGCAGCCCCAGGAGGCGGCCTACAGCGAGGAGGAGCAAGTCATCTTTGAGCCGGAGGCGGTGGTCATCGAGGAAGACACCGCCGATCAGGCCAAAGAGGAGGCGGTCGCCCTGTACGTGGACGCGATGATGCTGATGGAACTGAACGATCACGCCGAGGCCATCCGCAAGCTCGAACGGGCCACCGAACTCGACCCCGAGTTTGCCCTGGCCTTCTCCATGAAGGGAGACATCTACCAGCTTACCCAACAATACGAACAGAGCGCCATGGCCTATCAGCGGGCGACCGAACTGGACCCCTGGTCCTTCAAGGATTTCTTCAACCTGGGCAAGGTTTACCAGGTGATGAAAAAATTCGCCGAAGCGGTTCAGGCCTACGTAACGGCGGCCCGGCTCGACCCGACGAATGTGCCCTCGCACCTGAACGCCGCCCAGTGTTACTATGAGCTCAAGGAGTACCAGAACGCCGTCGAGTATGCCCAAAAGACCCTGCAAATCGATCCGAACGAGGGAGAAGCCGAGCTGCTTTTGGGTGACGCCTACGTGGCCATGGAGGATCACCGCCAGGCCGTTAACGCCTACCGCCGGGCCCTTGAACTGAAAGGCAACGATCCGAAGATCATGCTGCCGCTGGCCAAGGTGTATCTGCGGTCGAGCCGCTACAGCGCCGCCAAGGAACTGCTCATCGCCGTTCTCGAGATGGAGCCCGACAACGCCGTCGCCCACCAGTACATGGGATTCGCCCACCTGCGGCTCAAGGAGATCGACGAGGCCGTTGCCAGCTACCAACGGGCAATCGAAATCGACGAAAACGACTACATGGCGCACAAGTCTCTCGGCGTCGCCTACATCATCCAGTACCTCCGGGACAAGGATGAGCGGCTCAAGGCCCTGGGGCTCGAACAGTGGAACATTTCGCTGGATCTGAATCCCGACCAGCCGAAGCTCAAGAATCTGTTGAAACAGTACGAGTAGCCGTCCGCCGCATGAAGGAACGAAGCAAGCTGCCCGAAAAAGCGAACACAACCGAATCCGACTGCGGCCCCCGGCCGGACGTTGCGGCCTGGCTGCTGTTCGGGGGGCTGACGCTGGGGGGCGCGGCTCTGGATCTCTGGAGCAAGCACGCGGTGTTCCGTTTGCTCCTCTCGCGGGAGGAGCCGCAGGTAACCGTCATCGACGGCTTTTTACAACTGGTGCCCCGCCTCAACACGGGCGCCGCCTTCAGCATCGCCGAAGGCCAGCGGCTGTTCCTCGTGTCGGTTTCCCTCGCCGCCTTCGCCGTGGTAACGCTCCTCTTCGCCTTCGGCCGGGTGCAGCGCCGCCTCATGCAGGTCGCCCTGGGCCTGATGAACGCCGGCATCCTCGGCAATCTCTACGACCGCCTGTTCAACGAGGGACGGGTCCGCGACTTCATCGACGTCTATATCGGCCGCTATCACTGGCCGACGTTCAACGTGGCCGACTCGCTCCTGTGCATCGGCGTGGGCCTGATGCTCATCCTCAGCTTCACAGCCGGAGCTGATCAAACACCCGCTCGTCCACAAACAGCGGAACCTCCATCCCCGCCGTCAGCGCGATAGCGTCCGACGGGCGGCTGTCCACTTCGACGATCCCCCCGCCGGTCCGGATATGGATGCGGGCGTAAAACGTGTGATCCTGCAGGTCGTTGATCACCACCTTGACGATGGCGCCGCCCATCTGCTCGATCACTCCCGCCAGCAGATCGTGCGTCATCGGCCGCGGCAGCATCTCCCCCTTGAGCCGCCGGTCAATCGCGATGACCTCCGGCAGACCGATCACGATGGGAAAGCTCCGTTCGCCGTCTTTCTCCTTCAGCACGACGATCTGCTGGCTGATCGTTTCATTGATCAGGATCTGGCTCAGTTCAACGAGTATTTCCATAAGGCCCTCTTTCCTCGTTATTCCAGTTCGGCGAGCAGTTGATTGACGTGGTTCAACTGCCCGGTCAGTTCCTCCAGCTTCCGGCGGCTCTGCTCCACCACCTCGGGCTTGGCCCGGCTCACGAAATTCTCGTTGCCCAGCTTGGCCTCAAGCGGCCGGATGCCGTTTTCGATAAACTCCTTCTGCTTCATCAGCCGCTTCCGCTCCGCCTCGGGGTCGATCACATCGTGGACAAAAACCTGCGTCCCTTCCACGACGGCCGCCGCGGCGGTCTTCGGCTTCGCGATGTTCGTACCGACGTTCATCGTATTTATACCCGCCAGCGAGCAGACCAGTTCCCGGTTTTCCGTCAGAATTTCTCCCGCTTCGCCGGGGGCATTGACGGACACGTCCAGTTTGGCGGCCGGCGTAATCGCATACTTGCTGCGGATCTCCCGGATGGCCCGGGTCGCATTCTGGATCATCTCGATCCGCCGCTCGACATCCGGATCGATCAAATCCGCCGACAACCGAGGCCAGGGGGCGACCATGATCGACTCCGGATTTTGCAGGTCGGCAATACCTTTGAGCGTGCGGCCCGGGGCGATCTGATTGAGCGCCTGGTAGATGCCCTCCGTGATGAACGGTATGAACGGGTGCAGCAGCCGCAGGATCTGGTCCAGCACGAACGCCAGCACATTCTGGGCAATCGGCTTGTCGGCCGGGTTATTCATCCGCGGCTTGGCCCATTCGAGATACCAGTCGCAGAAATCATTCCAGAAGAAGCGGTACAGCGTCGTGATCGGCTCGCTGAATTTGAAGCCCTCAAGCTGGGCCGTCACCTCCGCCGCCGCGCGGCTCAGGCGAGAGAGAATCCAGCGGTCCGTCAGGTCCAGCTTATCGGCATCAAACGCCTGCGGGTCAACGCCTTCGAGATTCATCATCGCAAACCGCGAGGCATTCCAGAGCTTGTTGCAGAAGCTGCGGCCGATGTCGAACTTGGGCGAGCTGTTGACCACGCGCCCGTCCGGCAGCTCCAGCTCGCTCACCGGCATGCGGACGTCCTGCGTGTCCGTCGTCATCTGGGCCAGCGTAAACCGCATCGCGTCCGCCCCGTGACTGTCGATGGCGATCAGCGGATCGATCCCGTTGCCCAGACTCTTGCTCATCTTGCGGCCCTGCCCGTCCTGGATCATCGCGTGGATATACACATCTCTGAACGGAATATCGCCGACGCAGTACTGCCCCATCATCACCATCCGCGATACCCACAGCGTGATGATCTCACGGGCCGTGCACAGCACGTTCGTCGGATAATACGTCTTGAGCTCCGCCGTCTCCTCCGGCCACCCCAGCGTACTGAACGGCCACAGCGCCGAGCTGAACCACGTATCCAGCACGTCCGCATCGCGCACCCAGCCCTCCGACTCCATCACTCTTTCAAGTTCCTCAAACCCCGGCTTTACACAAGCATAGGTCATCGGCCCCTGCTCGGTCTCCGCGACCATGCAGAAAGTCCCGTATTCACAGCGGTTTTCATGCCGGCCCTTCTTAGACCACACCGGAATGCGATGCCCCCACCAGAGTTGCCGGCTGATCGGCCAGTCGCGCAGGTTCTCCAGCCAGGTTTGATAGGTTTTGGCATAGCGGTCCGGATAGAACTTCAGCCGACCCTCCAGCAGCGGCGCCAGCGCCAGCCCCGCCAGCGAATTGACCGGCACGTCCGTGCCTTTAATTAGTGTCGAGGGCGTCTCGCCCTCGTTTATGCGGCAGGCATCTTGCTCACGATTTTCTAATTGTTCCGCGGGCGGGACGCCCACGACACGGTTAATCGGCTTCTTAACCGCCACATACCACTGATCCGACAAATACGGCTCAATCGGCACATGGCTGCGGTAGCTGTGGCCGACCTCATGCGTATAGTCGCGCACGTTCTCGAGCAGGTTCTCCTGGCGGAACCATTCGACGATGGCCTCGCGGGCCTCGAAGCGGTCCATGCCCAGCACGTTCTCCACATCCGGATTTTTGATCTCGTCCCAGTCCGTCCAGCCGTACTTTTCGCTGATCGACCCGTCCGGCGCCATCACGTTGATCACCGGCAGATTGTGCCGCTGACCGATCTGCCAGTCGTCCGGATCGTGCGCCGGCGTCACCTTCAAAAAGCCCGTCGAGAACTTCGCCTTCTCCTCCGTGCTGTTCGGGTCCGGCAGCACCACGTGCTCGTCGGCGATGATCGGGATGATCCGCCCCACAATCGGCAGCCGTACCATTTTGCCCACGAGCGCCTTGGCCCGCGGGTCGGCCGGGTTCATCGCCACCGCCGTATCGCCCAGCATCGTCTCCGGCCGCGTCGTCGCGACCGTCACATATTCAATTGTGTCGCAGGCATCCTGCCCGCGGTCTTCCTTCGTGTCGCAGGCATCCTGCCCGCGGTCTCCCTTCGTGTCGCAGGCATCTTGCCCGCGATCTCCCTTCGTGTCGCAGGCATCCTGCCCGCGGTTTTCCTTCGTGTCGCAGGCATCCTGCCCGCGGTCTTCCTTCGTGTCGCAGGCATCTTGCCTGCGATCTTCCTTCCCTCCATACCATTTCCAATTTTGCAGTCCGGCTCTTTCAGGATTAGATATCACATAATGTACCTGATTCTTGAAATCATTATCATCACGTATCAGATGATCATAATATTCATCCATCCATACGGATCCCTTGCGTCCAAGCCGTTTGTTGATCTCTTTTGCAGTAAATGATTTCCATGAATGAACTATTTCATCCAGTTTATGACCTGTATAGGGTTTAACGATTATATGGATATGGTTAGGCATGATAGCCCATGCTAAAAGGTCATACCTTTCTCCATCAAAATGTTTGAGTGCATTATCCATGATTTCGGCAATGTCATCTTTTTTCAGAAGACATTCGCCGTACCCTGAATCAAGAAACGATTCAATTTTTTCTGAATACAACCGTTGCAGTTCTTTTTCTTCATTTTCGGTTAGAGGACGTCCCTGGGATTTAGCACGCTCTATAATATCTCTCCGTTGAAATCGCCATTGTTCCGAGACGTCGCTTGGCACAGAATCAGCCAATCGGAATACGACCGCATACGCAGCTCCTTCTTTGGACCAATGGGGAAGATATCGTCCATGGCGTTTGTTTATGGATGCCGCATCGTCTGTGTGTACAACCGAAGGCGAAACGCCCTCGACACGAACCGGCTCGACCAGCGGATACCGCAGATACCAGAAGTGTCCCTGCACGGTTTCATGCTCGACCTCGTCGTCGGCCAGCACCGTCTGCGTCGCCGGGTCCCAGTTGACCAGCCGCTTGCCGCGATAGATCAGCCCGTCCTTGAACAGATTGAAGAAGGTCGCCCGCACCGCCCGCGCGCAGACCTCATCCATCGTAAACCGCGTCCGGTCCCAGTCGCACGAGCAGCCCATGCTTTTGAGCTGGTCGAGGATGCGGGCCTCGTACTCATCCTTCCACGCCTGCACGTGGGCAACGAATTCCTCCCGCTCAAAATCCGTCCGCCGCTTGCCCTGTTCGGCCAGCAGGCGTTTCTCCACCACCGTCTGCGTCGCAATCCCCGCATGGTCCGTGCCGGGCATCCAGAGCGTGTTGCGGCCCTGCATCCGGCGAAGGCGGATCAGGATATCCTGGAGCGTATTGTTGAGGGCATGACCCAGGTGCAGCGCCGCCGTTACATTCGGCGGCGGGATTACGATGACATAGGCGCCGTCAGCGCCGGGCCGACCCGGCTCGGCGTGCCAATACCGCCCCCCATCCCACACCGCCATCGCCTGCGATTCTACCGTCCTGGAGTCGTAAATCTTCGAAATTTCCTCGCTCATGCTCGCTTTCCGCAACTGTTAATAACAACGTCCTGTTAATTTCTCATCCTCACAAAACCCATCTCCCCCCTCCCCGCCTGACCGCAAACCAACGGCAGCCAACCGTCCGCAGGATGGGCCTTAACCCATACCGTCGCCGACTTTTTCTCGAAGAACAAAAAAAAAGCGTCCCATCCCCATCGGGGTCCGGGACGCCTCATTGTAAGCAGTTTTACCGCTTTGTAAAGCGGACTTCCGAGAACTCCAACAAAACGGAAAGGCCGGCATTCTCATTCCTGCGAAAGCGGGAATCCGAAGCCGTCGGGGTCCTTTTCCGCTGCCTGTCTCACCGAAAATCCGCTCGGGCCTATCGGGAATTAATCCAGATTCAGCGTCATCAGGAATTCCACGTTGGTCCGGTACTTGGCGAGCCGGCTCTTGAGCAGCTCGATGGCTTCCACCATGTTCATCTCGCTGAGGACCTTCCGCAGGCGGTAGGTCAGTTCCAGCTCCTTGCGGTCCAGCAGCAGCTCTTCCCGGCGGGTGCCGCTCTTGCTGATGTCGATGGCCGGGAACGTCCGCCGCTCGATCAGCTTGCGGTCCAGGTGCAGTTCCATGTTGCCCGTCGCCTTGAACTCTTCGAAAATCACTTCGTCCATCTTCGAGCCGGTGTCGATCAGGGCCGTGGCGATGATCGTCAGCGAGCCGCCGTTTTCGATGTTCCGGGCGGCCCCGAAGAACCGCTTGGGCATCTGCATCGCGTTGGCGTCCACACCGCCGGTGAGGATCTTGCCCGAGTGCGGCATCTCCGTGTTATAGGCGCGGGCCAGACGGGTAATCGAATCCAGCAGGATCACGACGTCCTCGCCGTACTCGACCATGCGCTTGGCCTTCTCGATGACCATCTCGGCCACCTGGCAGTGCCGGGCGGCGGGTTCGTCGAACGTGGAGCTGATGACCTCGACGTCGTCGGCGGTCTTGCGCTGCATGTCCGTCACTTCTTCCGGCCGCTCGTCGATCAGCAGCACGATCAATTTCACTTCCGGATGGTTGTGGCTGATCGCATTGGCGATCTTCTGAAGCAGCACCGTCTTGCCGGTGCGCGGCGGAGCAACGATCAGACCGCGCTGGCCCTTGCCGATCGGCGTAATCAGGTCCATGACCCGGGTGCTCATCTCCTCGCTGGTCGTCTCGAGGATCAGCCGTTCCTCCGCATGCAGCGGGGTCAGGTCGCGGAACACCACCTTCTCGGCCAGTTTATCGGGTTCCTGGTAGTTGATCGCCTCCACGCGAAGCAGGGCAAAGTATTTCTCGCTCTCCTTCGGCGGGCGGATCTGACCGGCGACGATGTTGCCGCTGCGGAGCCCGAACCGGCGAATCTGCGACGGCGACACATACACGTCGTCCGGCGAGGCCAGGTAGTTATACTTCGGGCTCCTCAGGAAGCCGAAGCCGTCCGGCAGGATCTCCAGCACGCCTTCCCCGTACATCAGGCCGGTCTGCTGAATCCGTTCCTTGAGGATCTTGAAGATCAGCTCCTGCTTGGTCAGGCCCATGTAGTCGCCGATGCCCTCCTGGCGGGCCACCTTATGCAGTTCCACTACGTCCAGGTTCTGCAGATCCGTCAAATGCAGGTTGCCCCGCTTGATCCGCTCGTACTTCTGATGAATCGATTCCTCGTCCGTCAGTTCGGCCTCTTCCGTCTTGTCGGCCGCGGCCTCCTTCGTTTCTTCCTCGGTACTCACATTGTCTCCTTCTGAAGCCGCCGGAACCTCGTCAAGAGTCTCGGGGGCCGGATCGACGGTTTCCGTTACTTCCACCGGGGCCTCGACGGTTTCCGTCTTCTTCTTGCGTCCCCTTTTCTTCTTAACAGCGGGCGCCTTTTCGTCCGCTTTCAACTCTGCTTTCGCCATACTGACTCCTTGTCGTCACTTGAGATTAAAAACATATTATTACATGATACAAAGAAACGGGGGATACTGATTGGCCGAACCTTGCAGAAAATCTGTCCCCGATTCCTTTATGGAGGGGATAGTCGGCTAAACCCGTTGATTGTCTCCTTTTTATCCTCTGCCGGACCACCGGGGCCGGTCAGATAAAATTTTTCCTGGTCTGTCTTTATGACAGGCTTCGATGTCTGATCTTTTCTGCCGCCCCAAAATCCGGCAGGATACTCCGCCTCAAAGGCTGCTTTCGATCCAACGCATTGGAGCTACCGGCGAACTGGAATGGCAGAGTAGATTTTTTCGACTTGTTTTGCCAAATCTGATACGTCGGAATTGTTTTCTATTATAAAATTAGCAACTTCTTTCTTTTTGTCCAGAGAAATTTGTAAATTTTCTCTTTTTTTCTGCTGATTTTTATCCAAATTCCGACATCTCTCCAGCCGCTGATGCCGGATGTCTTCCCGGGTCTCAACATAGATCAGGAAATCGCACCGCACATGCCAGCCCACTTCCATCAGTAACGGTACATCCAGCACAATCGCAGAAATATCAGGATTTTCCTCAAAAGAGCGGATTTTTGACTCAATAATACGAAGAATCTCGGGGTGGAGGATCGAGGTCAGAACTTTAAGCTTTTCCGGGTCGTCAAATACCGCTTCGCCCAGTCGCTTACGGTCAACGGCGCCGCCGCTGCCCACAACTTCAGGACCCCATATATCCGCAATCTTCGCCCGGATATCCTCCCGTTCAAGCACCTGGTGAGAGATTCGATCCGCATAGATCACCCCGCACCCGAGCGCTTCAAACAGGGAGGCTACCTGGCTTTTGCCGGACCCGATGGCCCCCAGTATTCCGATTACAGTCTTTGCCATAGCCGGTTTGTACTCTAATCGGGAACCGACACGGGGGTCAAGGAGGATTTTTGAAAATCAGCTCTTCCTATGTATTATGTCCGAGACGCCGATTTGTTCGTTTTACACGAGGATCGACTGAAACCGCCGCTTTTGGATGGCCCGGGAAAGTCCCGTCAGCACGTACTTCTCGACCACCGCCTCCCAGCCCATGTGCCGGGCCAGTTCATAGCCGCTCCGGAGCAGGGCAACGGCGTCCTCGTCGTTCTTCGGCAGCCGCGAACTGATCTCCAGGGCGATTTTCTCGCTGACCCGGTACTCGATCCGATCCCGCTGTTCGCGGTCGATGTGAAGCAGATCCTCCAGGTGCATGCGTCCGCCGTCGTCGAGCTGGGTATAGTCCGCCTCGATGACATTGACGACATCCCCGCCGCCGGTCACCCCGCGGACAAAGCCCGCGCACCCGCACAGCCCCGTCACCACGCAGATTCCCGCGAAGCACAGGGGCTCAAGCGGCGCAATCCCGAACGGCTCATAGATGCTCTGGCCGAACTCCACATCGGTCCCCCGGCGGATATCCATGAACTCCATATCGTACGGCATCCGGTGGCCGCAGCACTGCCGTGTAAAGCCGAACTGGTTGATGAAGATCACCTTGATATGGCGGCTGCAGGCGTTGAACTCCTGCACCCCCGCGTAGAAGGCCGCCTCTCCGCCCGACAGGTCCGGCATCCCCTCCCGGTGCGCAACGGGCCAGTGATAGGCCGCCTCCATGTCGTACACATCCCGGTCGCGGCGCTTGTGGGTCTCCGTGCTGAGCACCAGCAAAACCGCCGTCCGGTTCTGCGCCTGGAACTGGCGGTCGAGATGCTCCAGCACCCGCAGGTCCCGCCAGAGCCCCTTGCTGAGCACCAGCCGCGTCACGTGCGAGAACACAAAATCCGGCTTCCAGCCCAGCAGGTTTTTGCAGTATTCCCGCAGCTTCTCGCGCGATTCGTACTTCTCCGCCAGACCGATCTCGAACGCCGGAATCCCGTTGTAGGTCAAATCGATATCCGCCAGCCGAAACTCCGGCGAGAGGAACTTGAGCTCATCGACCACGCAGTCCCCCACCGCCAGGATGTTGTCGCAGTGCTGGGCCGCATCGACGAGCGCGTATTTGAAGAAATGCGTCTGATCACCGAAGACCTCGTTGATATACAGGTCCTGCTCCCGGGCCTTGTGGAGCACATTGTAGAACATCGTATCGTGCCCGCTGTGCCCTTCGACGATCCGCCGCACGGGGGCCACCTCATGCGCATAAAAGACCGTCCGGAAGTCGAACGGATCGAGGATTCCCGCCAGCGCCGTCGGCATCCCCATGAACTCGTGCGAGACGATCACCGTCGGCGTTTCCCGCTCCGCCGCCCCGACCGCCTTAAGCGCATCGATCGCCGGCAGCGCCAGCCGCACGTACTGCTCGTACTCCCAGAGATGCTCATAGTAATTGCTCCGGATGCCGAACCCCTTGAACAGCTTCCCCTTGAACTCGTTAACCGCCTCCGGGTTCATCCGCGTAATGTCGATCAGCAGCACCTCCGGCGAGCTCTTGATCTTCGTCAGCGGGTCCATGAACGTCCGCCGCCCATAGACGATCCCCACGTTGTACTTCATCTCGATCTTCTGAAAACCCGCCGCGTAGCCGCCCCGGGTCCGCCCGTCAATCGACGAATAGAGCACCTCCCCGCCGGGCCCCAGCCGTTCGCTGATGTCGCCGTCGGCCGAAAAAAGAGGGCTGATCAGGATCGTGCGTCCCGTCGCCTCCCGGTAGGCCTTGGCGGTGAAAAGTCCTTCAAGAACGGCTCCGATCCCCCCGATTTTGCCTGCGGCCTCATGGGTGACGTGTACAATCGTCGGCTGTTTGTTCATTGCGTATCCCCGTTTCTATACCTGAAAAATGCCTAAACACTGTCTGAAAAAAGACCCATTTCCAATAAAATATAACTAATAATCGGACGGGCCGTCTCAAAAGGATAAAGAAAATTACCGACCCCCTGCGGAGAGATACCGACCCCAAAATCCGGCCGTTTCCCTCCGTTATTATTGGACTATCCCCCGTGCAAAAAGTTTCATTATATCAGGATTTGTACCATTTTTCAGAACCCCGAAGGGGGGAAAAGTTTCTTAGCCGTGGGTGTCAACCCCCGGAATGGGATACGCCTTCTTCTTCAGCCCCGAAGGGGCGACAGTTTAATCGTCCGAAATTATCCCTTTCGAAACGCCGCCGGCCCGTGTCGGCAAAGCGCCACAACCGCAGAGCAGGCGATTTCAGCCGCCGGCTGTTGGCCGATCCTTTTTAATCGGCCCGCTTTTTTCCAGTTCTGCTATCCGGAATTCCAGCTCCAGCATTTTGGCCTTAGTCTCCAGGTCACCCCGGTCGATTCGTCCGCTCAATAGCAGGTAAACGCCCGCGAGAAGCACAAAAAGGAAGATCGTCAGGATCGCAGGAATTCCAACATTATCAAAAACCCCTTCAAGAAATTCCAGCGATTCGATGGAGATCGCCAGAATCGCCAGCGCCAGCAGCCAGAAGCAAAGGCGAATCACTTTCGGATAGAACCGAAGGCCCACCTTGCCCCGGAGTGCAGGCCACAGAAAGATCAGAGTCACTCCTGCACTGAGTAACATCGCCCACATCAGCGACAGACGTAACGGCTCGACGGCGTCCAAACCCTCTTGCATCTGCAACTGTTCGAAGATTTTTGCAAATGCCAGGAACATCAGCGTTATTAGTCCGATCAGCAGACTCGCTAAAACATAGGTTAATCGCTGCCCCTTTTTCAGTGTTTCGGTAAACATCTTCTTGGCCTCCCGACGAAAATCTTCTTGAAGTTGAGGATTATTGGTCTCCTGTGACAGCAACTGCTCACGAAAGAATTTTTTATTTGAAGCAGTCATTTTTGTCGCCCTCCAAAATCGCACGTAACTGCCTGCGGGCATAATACAACCGCGACTTTACCGTCCCGGCCGGCACCGACAGCACATCGGCGATTTCATCAATAGACAGATCCTGCAGAAAAAAGAGCGTTAACACCTCTCGAAATCCCGGCTTCATTTGTGCCAGACCCCAGTGAACCGCCTCGGCATTTTCAAATTGATGATCCGATTCCGGTTCGCCGGCATATCCGGCCTGGGATACCTGGTCATAAAATTCGATTTCCCGATGATGGGTGCGATAATAAGCGATGACCTCCCGCCGGCAGATGCTGTAGAGCCATTTGGGAAAACATTGCGGAGCATTTAAACGGTGCAGATTTTTCACCGCATGCAGCCATGTTTCCTGCAGCACCTGCCAGGCCTCGCTTTCATTGTCCACCATCCGGCGGATGTAGTACAGCAGCGGCCGTTCCCAGCGGCTGACAAGTTCTTCCCAGGCGTCTTCCTGTCCTTCCTGACAACGAAGTACCAGCAACTGATTGTAAATCGACGCTTGATCCACGGACGTTTCCGGATAGCGATATACGTTTCACTGTATAGTATAGTCGCTTTAAAAACAATCGGGTTCAACTTCAGAACGGAATAATTCCGCGATTTGGGATTGGCGTTTACCGCAAGACCTTCAGGAGCGCCTCAGGAAGAAAGTCGATAAGATCCGCAGCAATCAATCCGATCTGCCCCTTTGCCCGGGCCGCCAGATCGCCCGCCAGCCCGTGCCGATACACCGCCAGCACCGCCGCCTCAAAATTACTCAGTCCCTGTGCCGTCAGGGCCGGGATCATGCCCGTCAGCACATCCCCCGCCCCCGCCGTCGCCATCCCCGGATTACCGGTCCTATTGATGTAGAATCGCTCCCCGTCCGTCACCACCGTCTGACTGCCCTTGAGCACGACCACACATCCCGTCTTCCTCGCCAGCCGCCCTGCCTGCTCCGTGCGGTCCCCCGGCAGCGGCTCGCGAAACAGCCCCTTCCACAGCCGACCCATCTCCCCCGGGTGCGGCGTAAGCACCGCATCGGCCTTTTTGTTCTGTGTCCAGTCCCCCGCCTTCGCCAGCACGTTGAGCCCGTCGGCATCGATCACGATCTTCACGCCCGCCTGCGACAGCAGAAACAGCAGCGTATCCTTAACGCCTGCCCCCGTCCCCGCGCCGGGCCCGAAGGCCAGCACATCGTGCTCCTCCAGCCGCGGCGTCAGCACGCCCGCCGCCGTCGAGTCCATCTGCCCGTTCTCATCCTCCGGCAGCCCCAGCGTCGTATAGCACGGCTCCAGCGCCGCCACGATCGGCAGGATCGACCGAGGCACAGCCAGCCGCACCAGCCCCGCCCCGCTCCGCAGCGCCGCCCGCCCCGCCAGCGCCATCGCCCCGCTGAAGCCCCATGACCCGCCGATCAGCAGCAGCTTGCCGAACATCCCCTTGTGGCTCTCCGCCGGCCGCGGCGGCAGTTTCGGAATCTGCGTCACCTCTTTCATGGCTCGCTCCTTTTCGCCTGTTCAATCTTTCGCTGAATCTGGCGAGCCGCATAGGCCGCCCCGAACCCGTTGTCGATATTCACCACCGTCACGCCCGCCGCGCAGCTATTGAGCATCGCCAGCAGCGCCGCCAGCCCCTCAAAGCTCGCCCCGTAGCCCACGCTCGTCGGCACGGCGATCACCGGGCCGCTCATCAGCCCGCCGATCACGCTGGCCAGCGCCCCCTCCATCCCCGCGACTACGATCACCACATCCGCTTGATGCAGATCGGGCAAATGCTCAAACAGCCGGTGCAGCCCCGCCACCCCCACGTCGCAGATGAGCTTCGTGCGGCAGCCGAGCATCTCGGCCGTTACCTGCGCCTCCCGCGCCACCGGCAAATCCGCCGTTCCCGCCGTCACAATCGCGACAAACCCCTCGGACTTTTCGCACGCCTTCTGCTCCAGCACGATGATCCGCGCGGCCTCCTCGTAGCGCAGCCCCTCCGGCTTTACCTGCTGCCGCACATACTCAAACACCTCCCGTGACGCCCGCGTCGCCAGCACGTTGCTGCCCGTCCGCGCCAGCCGCGTCAGGATGGCCGCTACCTGCTCGGGCGTCTTCGACGGGCAGAAGATCACCTCCGGAAACCCGCAGCGAATCTGACGGTGATGATCCACCCGCGCAAAGCCCAGGTCCTCGAACGGCAGATGCCGCAGCCGCTCGACGGCCTCATCAACGCTGATCGAGCGGTCCTGCACCTGCTTCAAAAGCTCATGTAATTTTTCCGGACTCATTCAGTTTTCCTGTCTGTCACCATTTCTCATTCCTCCGTCTGCGCGAGATAAACTCCAACGACAACCCAACAAAATTGCCCTTACTTTGCTCTCTTTATAAAATCCGTGTAATCCGCGTAATCCGCGGTTGCTTTTATGGATCTTTTAACAGTCAAAGAACCAAACTCCGCTTTGCCATTCCCGCCCCTCCTTTCTGTCATTCCCGCGCAGGCGGGAATCCAGTCCAATCGTCCATCGTCAATCGTCAATCTCCCGTGGCCCGCGGCTCCAGCGACAACTCCGCAAACACTCCGGCCCGATATTTCGCATAGGCCAGCGACGCCACCATCACCGCGTTATCCGTGCACAGCGGCTTGGGCGCAATCCGCAGCGTTATCCCCCTCCGTTCGCACATCGCCGCCATCGCCTCCCGCAGGGCCGTATTCGCCGCGACCCCCCCGCCGAGCAGCACCGTCCGTGCCCGGATCTTCGCCGCCGCCCGCCGCGCCTTCTCCACCAGCACCTCCACCACGGCCGCCTGAAACGACGCGGCGATATCCGCAATCTCGCGGGGAGTCATCGACCCAACCCGGTTCTCGCCCTTCATGTCCTGCCCCTGCACGTGGTAGAGCACCGCCGTCTTGAGCCCGCTGAACGAAAAATCCAGCGATCCCCTCTCCATCATCGACCGCGGAAACGCCACCGCCTTCGGATTGCCCTCGCGGGCGGCCTTCTCGATGCTCGGCCCCCCCGGGTACGGCAGATGCAGAATCGCCGCCACCTTGTCAAACGCCTCCCCCGCCGCATCGTCAATCGTCGTCCCCAGCACCTTCAGTTCCAGCGGCGACTCCACATCATACAGGATCGTATGTCCGCCCGACACGACCAGCGCTGCGGCCGGCAGTTCAATCGCCTCCGGATCGAGAATCGCCGACTGAAGATGGGCATGGATATGATTGACCGCGATCAGCGGCTTGCCCCACGCCCACGCCAGGGTCTTGGCCGCCGTCACCCCGACCATCAGCGCAATCGACAGCCCCGGCTGGTTGGCCACGGCCACCGCGTCCAGTTCCTCCGGCGCGATTCCGGCATCCGCCACGGCCTTGCGGACCAGCGGCAGGATCTTCTCCACATGCGCCCGCGACGCAATCTCCGGCACGACCCCCCCGAACTGCTGATGGAGCGCGATCTGCGAGGCCACCACCGACGACAAATTCCGCCGCCCGTCCGCCACAACCGCCGCCGCCGTCTCATCGCAGCTCGTCTCGATCCCGAGTATCTTCACTTCTTTCGTCATGCATAAACCTTGCAAAAATCCGCTTTCTTCCCCATTCCCGCCCCTTTACTGTCATTCCCGCACAGGCGACAATCCAGATCAATCGTCCATCGTCCATCGTCCATCGTCAATCGAAAAGAGTAACGAAAATCTCGATATATGTCAACCGGTTTGCAAATTCCCTGCTTGACACGAAACCATATTCGACCTATTATACCATTTTGGGTCTTTGTAATGTAATTTTAATAACATTTTAGCCGTATGCCTGTAACGCGTTGCCATTCCGGGCTTGACCCGCAATCCAGCGTAAAAACAGCTTCCGCCGAAGGCGGTTTCCTGTTTTTCTGCAAACTGCTAAAGGGTTGTATCGTTTATTGTTTCGAATGGGATCAAAAATCCGTGTAATCCGCAAAGTCCGCGGCTGTCTTGAAATCAGCTGAATATTTTTGTAACCCGAATTGAATAACGAAAAACCAACCGAATTTACCTACGTAGCCGACGATTCGCAGCTTGGCGAGTGCCTTGAAAAGCTCAGGGACGAACCCGTCTTCGCCATTGACATGGAGGCCGACAGCTTCCACCACTACTATCCCAAGGTCTGCCTGCTCCAGATCACCGCCGGCGACTTCCATTTCATCGTCGATACCCTGGCAGGCGTGGATGTGCGGGCCCTGCTGGCCGCCCTCGCCCCCAAACCCCTCATCCTCCACGACGCCGGCTACGACCTGCGGATGCTCAAGGCCGATTTTGACTTCTGCCCCCGCAACCGGATCATCGACACAATGCTGGCCGCCAAGCTCCTCGGCCACGAGCGGGTCGGCCTCTCCGCCATGCTTCAGGAGTATTTCGGGCTCGACATCTCCAAGCACAATCAGCGGGCCGACTGGTCCCGGCGGCCCCTCGATCCCCGTCTGCTCGCCTACGCCGTCGAGGACACCTGCCGGCTGCCGAAGCTCTGGGAGATCCTCAAGGCCGCGCTGGAGCGCAAAGGCCGCCTCGACTGGCATCGGCAGTACTGCGAGTTCTCCACCCAAAACGCCCTCGAGGCCGACCTGACGAAAGATGCGAACGAGGAACGCTGGCGCATCCGCGGCGTCCAGAAGCTCGATTCCAGACAGATGGCCTTCTTCCGCGAGCTGTGGCTCTGGCGCGAAGACGAGGCCCGCAAGGTGGACCTGCCGCCCTTCCGCATCTTCGAAAGCACCCGCCTGATGGAACTGGCCGTCCTGACCTCCGAGGGCAAAACCACCCGCAGGGATATCGACCCCCTGCTGCCCCGAACCTGCCGCGGCAGGCGGCTCGACGCGATGCGAAAAGCGATTCAAAAGGCCTCCTCCCTCGCCCCCTCTCAGTGGCCTCTGCCCAAAAAGGGCGACGTCTCCAAAAAGCTCTCCGCCCGCCAGATTCGCCGGATCGACCGGCTTAAGGAGGAATGCACCCGTATCGGCGCCGAGCTGGAACTGCCCTCCCAGATGATCGCCTCCCGCTCCGCCCTCGAATGGATCGTCAAAACCCGCGCCCTCGACCCCGAAAAATGGATCGAAAAGCGAATCCTCATGCCCTGGCAGGCCGACCTCCTCCGCCCCGCCGTCGAAAAAATCCTCACCGAGGATTGAAAAGTCCGCCGCCTTTTTCAGCCCAATCCAGGCCGCCCCCCTTCGATAAACTACGAACTACGAACCACGAACTATAAACTTCTCACGGCTAATTCTTCGCCCCTGAGCCCAGCCGATTCCTTATCAGCATCAGCGCCTGCTTCGCAACGCTCCTGCAGATTCGCGGCAGCGTAAACCGCAGCGGCGTCTGAACGGCGGGCTGAAAATCCCGGCAGACGAACCCCTCCAGCGCATCGCCGACCACCTCCGGCTCATGACACCCGAAGCGAAGCCGCCGGGCCGTCCGCAGGATCGGCAGGCCCTCCGGATCAAGCCCGGCAATCGCGCAGCACACCCGCTCACAGGCAATCGGATCCTCCCCGCCGATGAGCACCCCCAGCTCCTTCGGCGTCCCGTGGATCGGCCCCTGTCCCTCCATCGCCGTGACGGCGTCGATGATGTTCAGCACGGGCGCAAGGCGGGCATAGATCCCGATCAGCATCCGGCAGAACCGCTCCGGGTCGCCGCCGTGCGTAAAATGCCGCAGCGCCTTCTCCTTGCCCGTCACGCAGCCGTACATGTTCTTGACGGCAAACGTCGCCCCGAGCTGCTGGTGCGCCTTGAACTTCGGCACATTGATGATCTTGTCCGCCTCCAGCGCCTTGCGGCTGATCCCGATCCGCCCCCCCTCGATCCGCACCCGCACCGGCTCGTCCAGTTGAACCGCCGGCACGCCGAGTTTCTCCAGCTCCTCCATCACCCCCAGCGAACGCAGGCACGCCGCCGTATCCTGCCACGCCGGCGAGTCGCCGACCATCGGCTTGGCCCCCGCCTCTTTCAGCCGACGGGCAATCGCCAGGATCACCGCCGGATGCGTCTGCGCCGGCCCGCAGTCCCCCGCCGGAACAATCAGGTTGGGCTTAATCAGCACCCGCTCCCCGCGCCCGGCAAACCGCTCTACGCCCCCCGGCAGCTCAAAGAGCCGATCCACCGCCGCCTGCACCGCCTCCGGCGCATAGGATCGACAGCCCGCCAGCGCCGTCTTGCCTGAAGCAACCTTCGAAACCGGAAAGGATACAGACGCGGCCTGCGGCTTCATTCAGCCCCCGCGTCGGCATAGAAAATCAGGTAAACCAGCGTATGCTCCCTCCGGAGGGCGGGATCGTAAAAGAACCAATGCAGCGAATTGGTCTCCCGCTGGTCGGCGCTCACCGTCAGCGCCGCGAACTCCCCCTCCCGCAGCACCGTGCGAAAGCCCGCCTCCTCGACCGTAAAGTCCTCCGGGCTGCCGGGCCGACCGATCTTTTTCATCTGCCGGCCAAGGGTGGATTCGAAGGAAGGGATCGCGCTGAATATCATCGCCCCGCCCTCTCCGCCGATCTCCTGCCAGCGGAGAACCCACACCATTTTCCCCGAGGAAACCGTCCGCCCTATCAGCGACCCTTCCGCCCGGTAAAAGGAGAGGGTCTGACCATACGCCACGGGGAATCGGGCAAAAACTTCCTCATCCTGCTCCATGATGAGATAGCTGTTGCGGCCGATGAACCGACCGCCCAGGCCGACGAGCCGCTCATTGACCTCGGCCATCTGCGTCCGGTCCCCTTTGGCGGCCCAGAGATGATTGGCTTCAAATCCCTTCCGGTCGGTGTACGCAACGGCCCTCCGATCAAGCATATCCAGTTGTTCCGGCATCTGCCCCGCCCGGTCAGCCGGAACCTCGTACACATAGACCGAGATGACGGACTTGATCTCCCACGGCGGCTGCTGCGGCGGCCGCAGTTGCCCCAGCGTCAGCCCCTCCAGACCGTCCTCCTTCGGAGCGGTCGCGGGCTCCGTGCACCCCCCCAATATCAGCAGGACCGGCAAAAAAAACAGCCATCGTTTGAATCGTTTCATCCAAACGATTGTATCCGAACGGCGATTCATGTCAACTCGACTTGCTGATCCGGTTTCAGACCCGAAACCGGGGCGGCTGACAGAATTCCACCGCAAGCGAACAGGCCGATTCACTCCGGCTGACGGGATTTGCCGCCTGCCCGCGGCGAAGAACCCGGGCGTAGATGGAAAAACTCCCCCCAAACTCCAGCAGCCCCTCGGTCGGCGGCACGATCATCTCCACGGTCAGCACCTGCCCCGCGGCGATCTCGATCTCCCTCATCTCGATGAGCATCCCCCCGGGGCTGACGTTGATCGTACTGCCCGCGTACTTCTTCTCATCCGGCCCCCCCGCCTTCCGGCAGGTCACGGAGAGCCTCAACGGGATCCTGCGATGTCTGCGACGCTCCTGCATCTTTCCATGCCTCCGCACCGACCCAAATCAATGCAAATCTTATACCCGCAACCCTTAAAAACACTTCGGATGCAGCGATCGCATTAACCTCTTTTTCGATAATTACTTAATCCGCCCTCGGTGTTTTCCCCCATCCGCCTCATCCCGGCTGTGTTTCGTTTTTGAAACATTCTATTGCAAAAAAACATCTTTCCTGTTATTATGGAACAATAATTCCACTTTGAGGTTTATATGGATAACATTAAGCCGGAATTGTTTTCCAAAACCTGCCTCTTGTCCCTGGACGGCTCACTCGCATGGAATGAGACCGCAAAGCAGGTCTTTCAGGCCCTCGGCGTCAGCGCCGTCCTCTTCGACGACCGCCTGCGGATCCTCGACTCCACTCCCGGCGTATCCGAATTTCTCGCCTCCGACCCCCGGCTCGACGCCGCCCTCTCCCAAAGCGCTGACTCGGCCGCCGGAAACCACTGGACCGGCCTCCTGACCGCCGCCCTTGCCTCCGACCGGCCCGCCCGCTTCCCCGCCGTCCGCTGCACCGCCTCCGGCCGGGCCCTCACCCTCAACCTGACCTGCATCCCCTTCGCCGACCCAGAACCCAACCGCCTCGGCACCCTGCTCGTCGAAAACGTCACCGAAACCGCCGACCAGCTCGACAGCCGGGCCCACGCGGACCGTCTCGCCGCCATCGGCAAGCTCTGCGCCCGCGTCGCCCACGAGATGAACAACCCGCTCGACGGCATCCTCCGCTACCTCAATCTCGCCCTGCGCGTCCTCGAACAGGGCCAGCCCGACAAGGCCGTCGAGTACCTGCATCACTGCCGGGGCGGCGTCCAGCGCATGGCCCGCATCCTCGGCGAGCTCCTCGAGTTCTCCCACAGCCCCCACCTGACCAGCGAGCAGGCCCCGCTCGATCGCCTCCTCGAAGACGCCCTCCGCGCCCTGGCCCCCGCGCTGGCCGATGTCCAGGTCCGCCTCGACCGCCGCTGCGTCGGCCCCGGCCCCTCCGTCCGCAGCGACAGTCTCTTCCAGGTCTTCTGCAACCTCATCAAAAACGCCGCCGACGCCATGGAAGGCAAAGGCCGCCTCACGATCACGCTCGACCGCGCCGGCCCCGAATGGACCGTCGCCTTACGCGACACCGGCCCCGGCTTTCCGCCCGAGCACGCCGACGACCTCTTCAAGCCGTTCTTCACCACCAAGCCCTACGGACGCGGCACGGGCCTCGGCCTGGCGATCTGCCGCGACATCCTCCAAAAACACGGCGGCCGCATCGCCGCCCAAAACGTCCCCGGCGGCGGAAGCTGCTTCACCGTCATCCTGCCCGATCCCCCCGCCGCAGAAAGGAACCCCCGCCCATGACCAAGGCCTCCATCCTCATCGTTGACGACGACGAAATCATCCTCAACTCGCTCTGCGAATTCCTCACCCTCGAGGGCTACGCCGCCGTCGGCGTCCGCACCCGTGCCCGCGCCCGCGAAAAGCTCGCCGCCCAGCCATTCGCACTCGTCATCACCGACGTCAACCTCCCCGACGGCGACGGCTTCGAGCTGCTCGCCCTCATCCGTGACAACTACCCGCGCACCGTCTCCCTCGTCATCACCGGCTACGGCACCATCGAAAGCGCCGTCGAGGCCATCAAGATCGGCGCCTACGACTACCTCACCAAACCCATCGTCGATGACGACCTGCTCCTCTCCATCGAACGCGCCGTCCGACAGCAGACCCTCATCGACGAAAACCAGCAGCTTCGCCGACAGCTCGAAAACCGCTACCGCCTCGACAACGTCATCAGCCGGGACTACAAAATGTCCCGCATCTTCGAGCTCATCGAGGCCGTCGCCGACAGCCGCACCACCATCCTCATGTCCGGCCCCAGCGGCACCGGAAAAAGCATGCTCGCCCGCGCCATCCACTACCGCTCCGACCGCCGCGACAAACCCTTCGTCGAGGTAAGCTGCGGCGCCCTGCCCGAGACGCTCCTCGAAAGCGAGCTCTTCGGCCACGTCCGCGGCGCCTTCACCGGCGCCGTCCGCGACAAGGAAGGCAAATTCCTCGCCGCCCATCGCGGCACCCTCTTCCTCGACGAGATCGCCAGCGCCTCCCCCGCCATGCAGGTCAAGCTCCTCCGCGTCCTCCAGGACCGCCAGTTCGAGCCCGTCGGCAGCAACAAAACCGTCTCCGTCGATACCCGCGTCATCCTCGCCACCAACGTCGATCTCGCCGCCCTCATCCGCGAGGGCAAATTCCGCGAAGACCTCTACTACCGCATCCACGTCGTCGCCATCCAGATCCCCCCGCTCGCCGAGCGGCCCGGCGACATCCCGCTCCTCGCCAACCACTTCCTCGACCGCTTCGGCCGAATGCACCGCCGTCCCAAGAACGGCTTCGCCCCCAAAGCGATGGAACGCCTCCAGCGATACGCATGGCCGGGCAACGTGCGGGAACTGGAAAACGTGATCGAGCGGGCGGTGCTGCTCAGCAAGGGCCGATGGATCGAAGAGGAGGACCTGCCCGCGCAGGTGCTCAGCGGCTCGGAGGAGGAAAACAAACTCCGCCCCGGCATGTCGCTCAAGAAGGCCCTCGAAGGCCCCGAGCGGGCGATCATCCGGGCGGCGCTGATCGCCAACGGCTGGAACCGGCAGGAAACGGCGCGCGTCCTCGACATCAACCGAACGACGCTTTACAAGAAAATGAAACGCTACGGCCTCGAAGACGAAGCCCGCTCCCTGGGCTTCTGAGCCGCTTACTCACCAAAAACCCCAACGCTCCGCCTTGTCATTCCCCCCTCACTGTCATTCCCGCGCAGGCGGGAACCCGGATCAATCGCCCATCGTCAATCGAAAATCCCCGGCCGCTTCTAATCCGCGTACTTCGCATTCGCCTCCATCACCTGGCGAAGATAGACCTCGGGCCCGCTGTCCGGCTGATACGGGACGGCCACATAGGCCTTGCCGCTCGACCGCGCCAGCAGTAGCGTCGGAAAGCTCTCGATGGCATAGTACCGGGCCAGAAGCGCGTTCTTGCGATGCTGCTGAGGCGTCAGCAGCGACTCATCCGCCGGGTAGTCGGCATAGAGCAGGACAAAGTGCTTCTGGATCTCCTTCTGGAAGCCGGCATCCTTAAGCACCTGATCCGTAAAGAGGATGCAGAACGGGCACCAGTCCGAACCCGTGAAGTTCATAAAGATCTGCTTGTTCTCCGCCGTGGCCTTCTTGACCGCCGCGTCAAGGTCCGTAAACCACGTCATCCCGGCGAACTGAACCCGGTTCTCGTCAACCGCCTTGGCCTCGGGCTCTTTCGAAGGCGCCGCACCCGCATCGCCCCCCGCCGCGGGCGACCCGTCCGCCCCCGGCCCGGCCGCCGCCGATTCCTCCGCTTCCGCCGGCAGCGACGCGGATTCCTCAGCCGTCGCCGCTAAATCGGGCCCGGCCGCGGACAATTCCTGCGACGGATCCCCGCCGTTCTCCTCCGTCTGCGGCACATGCTGCCGACACCCAACCACCCCCGCCGCCAAAATCACCCCCGTCACGATCAGGATATATCTTACCGTCTTTGTTCCCTTATAAGCCATTTTTCTGTTCCCAAATTAAAGGTTTCGATCCCTCATCGGCCGTACCCCCTTCGCATCCGGCCGAAATGTCACAACTTGTTCAAAACACACGTAGATCCCGACTAATATACAGGATCTCCCCCCAAAAGCCAACCCCCGCGCAAAATCAATCGCCCATCGTCAATCGTCAATCGAAAACCGCTGTACCTACCCCCAAAAACGGAGGCCTCTACAGCATTTTCATCGGGTGCGGATTACGAGGATCAGCTGTACCTACCCCCAAAAACGGAGGCCTCTACAGCAAGATTCCTGATGAAATGCTGAATTGGAACGCTGTACCTACCCCCAAAAACGGAGGCCTCTACAGCCCACAAGCAACAATGACGCAACGACGGTTAGCTGTACCTACCCCCAAAAACGGAGGCCTCTACAGCATACAAGCTAACGATAAAGCTGGAGATTATGCTGTACCTACCCCCAAAAACGGAGGCCTCTACAGCACAAGGTCGTCATTCCGACTGACAAAAGCAGCTGTACCTACCCCCAAAAACGGAGGCCTCTACAGCCTGACCGGCCTGATGGAACAGGACATCCAGCTGTACCTACCCCCAAAAACGGAGGCCTCTACAGCATAGAGGTATCATTGTTCTTTCCTTTCTTTGCTGTACCTACCCCCAAAAACGGAGGCCTCTACAGCCCGCCCCCGGCAGAAAGGAAAAGTGAAGAAGCTGTACCTACCCCCAAAAACGGAGGCCTCTACAGCCGACAAGGACGTGGTGGCCGGCGTGACGCGCTGTACCTACCCCCAAAAACGGAGGCCTCTACAGCGTAAATGGGTGGAAGGGTATGTGATTTACGGCTGTACCTACCCCCAAAAACGGAGGCCTCTACAGCAGCAAGCCAGGAACTCCGTCACTACTTAAAGCTGTACCTACCCCCAAAAACGGAGGCCTCTACAGCACATAGCCACCAATATCGCCTCGCGGGAGGGCTGTACCTACCCCCAAAAACGGAGGCCTCTACAGCAGGAAAATAAGATGGAAGAAAAAAGCGAAGGCTGTACCTACCCCCAAAAACGGAGGCCTCTACAGCGCGGACTGTTATGTCCTGTCTGCATAGGAGCTGTACCTACCCCCAAAAACGGAGGCCTCTACAGCATGAAAATGAGACAAAGCTATTATTTGCCAGCTGTACCTACCCCCAAAAACGGAGGCCTCTACAGCAGTCCTTTCGTAACTCGCTGCAGAGATAGGTTTTAAACAAAAAATCGCCCGCTCCAAAAACACAGGGCCATCGCCTTTTCCCGTATTTACTTTTCAATTTTTTTCAGTTCGCTCTTCAGTTCTCTGTTCAATTTATCATAGATCTCCTTCAGCCGTTTGACCAGCTCAGGGTTTTCCAGCAGAATCTTTTCATCGCCCGCCTCCGTTTTCCGGTGCCTCAGCAGAACGCCGTATAAATGGCCGCGATACTCATAGCACAGTTCCTTCACCTTTGGCCCCAGCAGCAGCCCGCAGCCGCACTCATAAAAAATCCGGTTTAGCTCCTCCATATAGGCCCTGGCCTGCACAGGACGCACATAGTACAGGGTTTTATCGCCCTGTTTTTCCCACCGGAGCACCGATTTGGGATTCTCAACTTCCGTCAGGTAAGCCAGCAGACTCCACGTCTTCATCAAACTCTCCAGCCGTTTGGCCTCCACCTCCAGCGTACCCAGCGATTTATATTTCAATTCACTGCGCTTCTGCAAATGCCAGACCCACAATCCCAGCAGCACCAGCGCGGCAGATAAAAACGCGGGGACAACCATTTTCGCAATCTCAAGCCCCCACTGGATCGGGGCCGCCGCCCCCGCCTCCACAAGCAGATAATCCATCGCTCAATTCCTTCAAAATCCTTTCGATATACTGTTCCGTGATCGTTTTCATCTTTTCCGCAATCAGGCGGCCCTCGGCCCTTTCGACGGCCTCCGCATACACCGGGAACTGGTTATGATAAACGGCATTGCGGATTTTTTTCAGCAGCTCGTCGTAATGCGATCCTTGCTCCGGCCGTCTCGCCCGAACGGCATCGATAACTTGATTAAAGGAGACGTATTTTTCTTCTTCCCCCAACTTCAGTCCGCACGCTTCGATGGCCTTTTCTTCAAATTTGTACAACCTTCTGAAAATGTCCGTTCGGTGTCTTTCATAGGCATCGATCTCCGCCAGGATATTATCATAGGTGATCTCAGGACCTCCCCCCGTATTCGGCGGATACTTCCAGAGCAACAGGCCCTTCAGCCGCCGGTCATACTGATATCGGCGGTATTTGCCGATGTCGCCGAGCTTCGTGTTCTCGGCGGTCAGCTGGTAGTCAAGAACGAGCTTATTACCTTGTTCCCGAAATAGCCCCGTTCGTTTTTCCTTGATGAAGGTGGCATACTCCTTCTCAGGTCCGCGGTTGAACGCAACGGACAGATTCGTAACACAGGAAATGGGGCGCTTAAACGGGCTGCGATTATCGGGAGCGAAATGCTCCAGTGTCAGGGCAGGTTCTTCAAAGGCAAGCCGCTCTTCCAGAGTCCTTTTAACCATCAGAAACAGCACCATGTCCTGCACTTTATATTGCCTCAGCCGTCGCTCGCAGTTCTTGAAATCCCGGCATCCGTTAAGAAGATTCTCCTTGAGGGTGTCAGGATCGAATCGACCGTCGTCAGGGACCTTCTCCCGGATAAGTGCCGCAAGCGCCCGGTAGCCCAGTCGAGAGGTGATTGTCTGGAGGATTGTTTCAATGCTCGTATTCCTTTTAACGTATGCCTGCGCCTTTAGGACCACCGGGTAGATCCTCTCATAAGAGTAGAACGGCTGGGGCCGGCCGCACTGCTTTTCAAACCAGGCTTGGATCATATAGGCCGTATTCATCCGGCGATCCTTCAGACCGGGGTCCTCTTGGAGAATAAAAGACCGCAGCGCATCTTCAAAAAATCCCCTTGGAATATTGACGGGACTCTCCAGCAGGCGACTCGCAACGGCCCTCACATCGCCTCCGCCTTCTCTGTAGCACGGGCGGGAGGGCCGCAGAAACTGATCATCGTATCGCTTCTCCTCCAGACAGGCCCGCAGATACGCCTTTCGGGCTTGCAGATACGCCTTGAAAAACTCGGCAATGGAAGAATAGCGGCAAGGATCGAGCTTTTGCAGGAACGGATGCGGATTCTCGCCATCCGGCAGGCCGATGTTCTGAAAGAGGGAGTGAATCGAATCTTTTTTGAGCCCGTAAAAAGCGAGCGTCGCCTGAAGCACCTGAAAGTTGACGGAGGTCAGTTTGTCTTTTCCCTGTTTGCTCGGATCGAACGGCTGCAGCGCCAGGATGTCCCGCGCCAGAAAATCGGCCAGACGCCCCGGACGGATATCGGAATATTTTCGCTTCCCCGGCTTGATATGCGGATCGGCCGCCAGCTTTTCCGCACTCTCAAAGGCCTTTAGCCGCTTCCGGGTATCCTCAAGCATCCGCTCCAGCTTCTTCTCCGCATACGCCGCCGGTCCGACGCCCCGATATTTCTGAAATGCCTCAGGCAGATAACGCCTTTTTTCTTCAGACAGTTCAGGCAATTGACCGGTATCGCGGACGGTTTCGCAGATTTCCCGCTGGTTCTTTATATACTGGATCAGCAGACTTTCAGTTGTTTCAAATCCGCATTGCAGCCCGTGAAAAAGCATCGCCGGCAGTTCATGGACGCTCAGCCACGCATCCGGTTTTCGCAGCTCAATTTTCCCATCGGATGCGCTGATATCCGGCAGATCGTTTTTCGGCGTAATAACGAAACCGATCTGATTGTTGACAATATGATAGTGAGGAGTCGTATTCGTTTTATAGGGATCATCCCCGCCCTCGACGATTTCATCGGGCGTCTTAATAAGATCTTTCCACTCCCGCTGAACCGTCTCCTTGACCTCTCGTATCCGTCCGAAGGTCTTCAGGGATTTATCAAGGGCCCGCCGGCGCCTCTCGCCGTCAATCGTATGCTTTTCATAGAACCTGAAATAGTATTTCCCCAGATCAATATGAAATCTCAAATTCGGAAAGACGCTGTTTTCATCACAGTACCGCAGGGCAAAATAGGGAAACCGGTCGGAATACCGCCGCAGCAGAATTTCAGTCCCTTCCCCGTTGCCGTCATCATTCTCATCATCATTCTCGGTAACCCGGAATAATTGCTGTTTATCGGCGGGTAGAAGCTCAAACAGTTCGCCGGGACACTTCTTGAGTTCGTTCAGTATATCCAGCGCAAGTCCATCGGCGTCTTCATCGGAGGTCACAACGGGTTTGGGTATCCGGATGCGATAGCAGCAGTAAACTTCCCGCGTGGCCTTGTATCCGGGTGTATCGCTTCGATGAAAACCTGTCCGCGATGCGAGAAACAGGAAGATATCCCGCTTCTCCAGAAACAGAGAGGTCAGAAAGGCCAGCCCCTTATCAGTAAGCCGTCCCTGTCCATCTTTGAAGGGATAACAAAACTTGAGATTGTCAACCACTCGTTTTTCTTTACCCTCCCCTTGGCTGATCTTCCTTCTTAAATGAAGGATATCCTCCTCTTTGAGAAGCCGGACCTCTTTGACACGCCGGACGGCAGCGTCAAAGCAGTCTTCCAGGTACTGGATCAGATTCCCAAAATCTTCGTCGCCTATCTTTTTGTGCAGGGCGTGACAGTACTCATTGCGTTTTTGTTGAAGGGCCTTCAACAGACAAATCAGAATGTTCTTTTTTGCCTTTGCGGGATGCTCTTCAGGCGGTTCGCCGTCTCTGCGACTCCGTTGACACTCGTAAATAATATTCACCATCGGAAAGGTTTCCTGAATCCGCTTAAGCGTCTGTTCCGATTTAAGAACATCGCCCCCGGGATCAAGATTCCTTAAAACAGGCATCTCCGTCAGGCTGTCCTCATCGACGGTACTCTCTCTCAGCAGTTCGGAAATATGGCACAGCGCAATGTACGCATTCAGCCGTGCCTGATTGAGATACATGCCGAAAACGGGCTTGTCGATTTGACTCCGTTCGCCCTGCATGGTTTCAACATTCGCTCCCATAGTCCCTTACTCCTTTCATTTTTCTATCCTGAAAACCAGGGACAGCCACCCATTTTCCGCCCAATAACCAGGGACAGTCACCTGTTTTCCCGTCTCCCGCACCTCTCCGCCCGCCCAATTCAAAATTTCTGGCTTCGGACTTCCGGCTTCTCGTCATTCCCGCGCAAAATCAATCGTCCATCGTCCATCGAAAATCAAAGCCCCCCGTCCATTAGGTCCATTATGTCCATCCCGTCCATTATGTCCATTAAAAAACCTTATGTAAAATCCTGAAATCTCAAATCCTGCTCTTCCGTCCGCCCCGTCCGACTCGTCCGCCCCGTCCGACGTGTCTGACGCGTCCGACGCGTCCGAGTTGTCCGAGTTGTCCGACGTGCCGCCCCCCAATTCAAATCTTCTGTCTTCTGACTTCTATCTTCTGTCTCCTGTCTTCCGGCTTCTCATCATCCCCGCGCAAAATCAATCGTCCATCGTCAATCGTCCATCCTTCAACTCCCCCCTCCACGATCCGAATCTCCTCCTCCGTCAGCCCGTACAGTTCATACACCAGCTCGTCAATCGCCCGGTCCGTCCCCGCAATCTGACGCTCCAAGACCCGCTTCTCATTCGGCGTCTTCGCCGACTTTGATCGTTGGTTTAAATCCAGCATCTTATTTACCATAGTTAGCATTTGTTCATATTCTTTTCTGTCTGCTTTATCGTTAGTATCAATTTTCTTAATAGGTATCTGAGACAGGCTAAAAATTGTAACCTGCGGGAATGAGGTTTTAAAATCAGCGAACATAATCTTCCAGTAAAAAGCAATCAATTTCGAATTAATGATCCCAAGTAGATATAACTCTTCTTCAAGATTGCTTGCCCTAATTGTAAATATATTTCCTGTTACAGCGATAGGTTCCATAAGAATACTGGCAGTCGGTTTAAAACCTATTTGTCTTATAACAATTTTATGTTTGCTCAAATGTACTTCTTTATCCCAACAGCCGCCAGAGGTTTTGGGTCTTTTAAATAACACATAAGCAGAGAATGGCGTTATCGAATATCGCTGTACATCTCCGCCTGCTATAACAGGCACATACTCTTTAGAGATTTGTTTTTCTGAAAAAAACTTGTCTTTAGCTCCTGTAATCAACCCTCTATTTATAGTTGCAATTACTCCTAACCTGATGTACTTTTCATTAAGACGTGTTATAAGTGCCGCATTCTTTTCATTGATAAGAATGTTCCATACACACCCTGGTAATTTATCAAACCTGCTCTGTTTTACTTCTGATAAACTCAGAGATGTAAAATGCTCGCTTATACCAGAAGTTGTTTTTACTATATTGTCCTTCCGTTTTTTGGCATCTGTTTCCTTACGTTGTATAACAATAGAAGTATGAACATCTGCATTGTTAAAAACTTTATCTTCTGCAACAGATATACTTTGAATACAACAGTTATCCATTAACCATCTACGCAAGTTTGCTGCATATACGTTGTTAAGTATTGTAGTCGGCACAATATATCCATGATGTCCGCCGTTATTAAGTAAGGAGACGCCTCTTTGAAAGAATAAATGGAAAAACTCTATTTTAAATTCAGCCGCAATATAGTTTTTTCGTAAATAGCTCAATACTTCATTTTTGGTGTTATGTGGCTGAAGCATTCTATACGGCGGATTCCCGATCACCGCGTCAAACCCCGGATTCTTCCCGCTGAAAATCTCCCTGAACTCATGCTCCCAGTCGAACGCGTTGATCCGGTACTGCTCCTCCTCGTCGAACATCATCATCTGCTGATGCTTGTAGAAGTCCGTCCCGATCAGCGAGTTGCCGCACTTGATATTGTTCCCCAGGTCCGGCAGCGCCCGCTCCCGGTGAAACAGCGCCAAGTCCTTCTCCCCCTCCAGCACCTTCAGCAGCAGCGACAGCTTCGTCACCTCCACCGCCTGCGCGTCGATGTCCACCCCGTAGATATTGTTAAGCAGTATCTGCTTGCGCTCCGCCGTCGTCAGTTTATAGCACGCGGGTTCCCGGAGGGCGCCCCTTCCCTTTGTCATTCCCGTCTCGGATTTGCACTCGCAGATCGGCGGCCGCTTCTTCTTGAGCCACCCCTCCGGGTCATGCTCCGTGTAGTATTTCAGGTGCCAGTCCAGCAGGTACTGGTACGCCCCCAGCAGAAACGATCCCGACCCGCACGCCGGGTCGAGAATCTTCAGCTTGGCGACCTGCGCCGGCGTCTTGCCCTCGACCAGCTTGCCCACCGTGTTCTCCACGATGTAATCGACGATATACGACGGCGTATAATACACCCCGCCCGCCTTCTTGACCTCCGGCTTTTCCTCGATCTTCGCGTGGTGTCCCGCCGTCAGCGTAATCACCTTCCCGAGAAACTGCTCATACACATGCCCTAATATCTCCGCCGGCAGCACCTCAAAGGCATACGGACTCTCAGGGTAGTACAGCCGCCGGAGGATGTCCTTGAGCACCTTGTCGTCGATCACCAGCCCCGGCGTCAGTTCGTCGGGTCCTTCCGGCCGGTCCTTCTCCCGCGTAAAGTGGAACAGTCCCGAGTTGTACCGGTCGTCCGCCTTGCGAAACAGCGCCAGCAGCCGCTCATATACGTTTGCCCCGTTCAGAAGCTGCTGTAGTTCCCCGTACCGCTCGATCCCCCGGTCTTCGCAGATTCGCAAAAAGATGATCCGGTCAATCGTCTTCTGCACGGCAAAGTTAAGCTGCCGGTTGTTCAGCGCAAGGTTGCGCAGCGCCAAATTCCGCGCCAGCTTGTCCCGCCACTCCTCGATCTCCAGTAGAAACGTATCATCGACCTCGGCCGTCCCCTTCTTGCGCTTGTTGGACTCGGCGTACTTGTCGAACGACCCCCGAAGCACGGCGTCCTTCGAGAAGATCGAGGCGATCTCGTCCCACCGTTCGGCGTAGTCTTTGTAGTTCAGCAGCATCACCCTCGCCGTCGAGGCCCTGTCCGTCTTGACCGGCTTTATCCGGCAGTCATACACGGCAAACTCCTCGAAGTCCGTCAAAATCGACAGCCCCAGTTTGGCCGACCAGGCGTACCGTCGAAGCTGGTAGGCCGGACTCGGTTCGTCCTTGACGTTGATGGAGGGCTTCTTCGCCTCCAGAAAGAATTTCCGCGTCCCCCCGATCCGGAAGCAATAGTCCGGCGCCTTCGTCGCCGCCCCGATCCGGATGGCGTCTTCATGGATCACGTCCTTGTACGCCTCCGCGTGCCCCTGCTTGTTGGCCACATCCCACCCCAGTTCCGTAAAGAACGGGTCGATAAACTCCCGGCGAACCTGCGTCTCGTTGTACCGGCCGCTCTTGTACGCCTCGATATTCCGCTCAAACCGCTCGATCAGTTCCACGATTCCCGTGGGTACACCCATACCACCAACCCTTTCAAAAATAGGGACAGCCACCTGTTTTCCGCCCAATAACCAGGGACAGTCACCTGTTTCCCCGTCTCCCGCATCTCTCCGCCCCCCCCACACCCAACTTCCCTCC
>JBNRMP010000065.1:0-3348 GCA_050309685.1 Anaerohalosphaeraceae bacterium | reverse complement strand
TCGGTACTGTCAAGAATCTTTCGCACTTTTTCTGAGGGTTCTTTCCTTGGTCATCTCTCTTACCTCACCTGCCACCCCCGGGGGTGGAAAATTTTATCGGTCTACCCGGCCTGACCCTCCTGTTTTTCCTGTCGCATTCGTTTGTGTTCTTTGAGCCGGTCCATGTTCATATACCGCTTGAGGCCCCACTGGGTCCCGGCAATGTGCCGCAGTCTTGCCGCCGCCAGCATCAGGGCGCTGTTTCCGTCCGGAAAGGCCCCGACCACTCGCGTCCGCCGGCGGATTTGCCGGTTGATCGCCTCCAGCGTGTTGTTCGTGTAGATCTGCCGATGATGCTCCCGCGGGAAGGCAAAGTACGTCAGCGTCTCTTCCACGCCCTCCTCGACAATCTCGGCGGCCTTGGAAAGCTTCATGGCCTTGAGTTTTGCAATCACATCCCGGGCCTTGCTGCGGGCCGCCTGGCCATCCTCCTGGGCGTGGATCGCCTTGAGCATCGCCGCCACCTCTCCGGCTTTCCCCCGCGGCACAACGGAAAGCACGTTACGGTACCAGTGGACCGTGCACCGCTGCCACCGGGCCTCCGGGTAATACTCGGCCAGCGCTTCCAGAAGTCCCAGGCACTTATCCGAGATAAACAGTTCCGGGCTCTTCAGGCCGCGCCCCTTGAGATAGGCCAGGAAACCGCCCCAACCGGCCTTGTCCTCCTTGCAGCCCTCGGCGATGCCCAGGATATCCCGGTAGCCGTCCTCGCCCACGCCCACCGCCACCAGGATCGCCACATTCCTCACCTCGCCGCCCCAAGTGCGTTTGAGGCTGATGCCGTCCAAGTACACGTAGGCGTATGTGCCGACGATCGGCTCGTTACGCCACGCCTCGATCCGCTCATACATCTTCTGGTTGAGATCGCTGACCGTGGAGGCACTGACCTTCATGCCCCACAGGGCCTCGGTGATATCCTCCACCCGCCGAACCGACACGCCGGCCAGGTACATCTCCATGAGCGCCTCTTCCACCGAGGCCTCCCGCCGCCGGTACCGCTCGATGATGGCCGTCTCGAACCTGGCCTGCCGCAGTTTGGGGACCTTGAGTTCTACCTCACCGGCCTTCGTGTGGAAATTCCGCCTGTAGTGACCGGCCCGGCCGTTGACACGCTGCTCGCTTCGCTCGTAGCGTTTGGCCCTGCACAACTCGTCGGCCTCCGCATCCAGCAGGGTGTTGAGCGTCTCCTCGACCGTCAAACGGACCAACTTATCGAGATGGTCGTGGATCTGGGTCTCATCAATTTTAATGACATTGCTCAAGTCCTTCACCGATTGTGCCGATTCTTTGTTCTGCATCATTGTGTCCTTTCTCTGGTTTACTGGTTTCTTGTGGATTCAAATAACCATCGACCAAAAAAAGGACTCTTCTTGTCTACTTCTCAAAGTGCGAAAGATATCTTACATTCTCGAACGGTGCTGGCGGCGGGCCGCATAAAACCTTGTAAAAAGTCATCCCTCCCATTAAGCAGCCCTCCAGTGGAACCTCAAAAGCCCGCCCAGCCGCTCCCGGCAGACTATTTGGCCGCTGCCCTGGGGCGGCGGGTCAATGATCTGGTTGTCCAGCCCTTGATGGGCGCGCTCCGTGTGATAATGGGAAATGAATTCTTCAATACAATATTACAGGCGCCTTTCCCCGAAGATGATCATCCGGTCCAGGCACTCGGCCTTGATGCTGCGGATAAAAAGTCGCCCCTGTGATATCGAGCGGCAATATTTCAGCTCCCCCCCGCACCACCGACTACCGGCTGATAGTCGCTTAAGCTGCAGTTCCGTCGACTGAGTTCTACAGAGATGGTCGGCCCACACCTCATAAAAATCGGGAATTCAAGCCTAACCTCTGGTCAGACGCTATTGGTTTGGCATGTTTTGTCCGACAACACCAGTCACGTATTCTGTTTTCAATAAGTCATCAATGCTAATTCATCTTTCTCAACTGTCCTGCGCATGCTTGACAACCACATTCGTTCTTTCATCATGCAAAGTTACAACTATGCTGCATTCTTTAATTATTCAACGAACAATAATTTGATAAATCTATTTCAATTTTTGTTCAAGAAGATTGGTTTCAAAAGACTGTTTGGTTCGATAATTTATGCGGATGGTTTTTATCTCAAACGGCGAAAAGGTCAAACGCATTTTCTTTCCCAAAGCAGGTAATTCTAAAACGGTAGAACGCTTTTTGCCCGTTGGCTCAAAGAGCCTGATAATCCAGTCATTATTGTCCATTGCTTGTTTAATGGCATTAATCGTTATCGCTTCATCGCTAAGTATGGCAGCCGGAAGTATCTGTCGGCCTTTGCCGGACGGGAAAAACGATAAAGCAAAAGGCTTTTCATTTTTTGTCATAGCGTCCCGATCAATTGTTTTTAGCCTCGTATCCAGTTTACCTGCATTAAACCAGAATCTAAATACACGTTCACCCTGATCCATTCTTGGTGTGTACCTGTCCTGGGGAATAATCGGTTTATCATCAACCGGATGGCCGGAATAGGCGGGTGAACGTATTAAACTTATACGCATTGTACTATTATTAAAATCAGAGCCATACGTCCCGTCATTAATACATGAAAACATTAACTGTTTCCGTTCGGAAATAGCAGAAACCCATTTTTGCGCAACCGCCTCATTTCCATTATGCGGCAATTCAGTTTGTCCGTATGCCGTCTGCCCGACATACTTGGTAAACCATTTTTTTAAGGGTATCGATATTTTCAATAACTCATCTTTTTGATTCCAAAAGAGTCTGTACTCAATTTCTATTTCCGTGTCCATTTTTGGTATTTTATAACGCGTTACAATAAATGCGTCGCGATAATTAAAGAGAGCCTCAATAATGGTTCTTACGGGCCCATCTTCGATGACCCTTATCGGCCCTACATCTTTATGAACAGAAGTAAATTCGGATGCTTTTTGCGGTGTCATTAACTTAAAGTTTCCCACAATATCCCGAAATTTAACATCGCCCATCCCCCAGGCATCAGAATTGTCTTTTAGCACTACCGGCTCAAATGCGCCGGTATTTATAAATTCCGTCCCGTCAACTGAATAGGAATCAATTAAACCTGTCTGCGTATTAATTGTGCATTTTAAACGAGGATTCCTTAGTGTAACGGCTTTTTTATTTATATTAATATTAGTTTGCGGTTTTTGGGGAACCGGAATAGGTTCACAATCAAATCGGGTAACCGTTCACAGTTTTTAACCGATTAACGAAGGATATTCTTTGTTGCTCCAATGAGCGACGAGCGAATCATGGATAAACTCCAGGACATTTTGGTTCTGTTTTTTGCAGGTGGCCAGGGTCGTC
>JBNRMP010000064.1:0-33909 GCA_050309685.1 Anaerohalosphaeraceae bacterium | reverse complement strand
AAACCGCATTTTCAGCCCAATTTCGCCGTTTTGCCTTTAATTTTTGCTTTTTTTGTCCCCGACAGGGCCAAATGGCATGTATTAGGATTAAATCAGCCCGGCGAAGCCGCCCTCAATTTTGCTATTTCATCTTTGATTTTTACTTTCCCCTTTTCCCCCTCAACGCAAAGCTCAAAACTCAGAACTCGAAACCCGAAACTCAAAACCCGAAACTCAGAACTCAAAACTCAGAACTATTATCCCCCTGCTTCTCCCAACCGGCTCAGGATTTTATTGAGGGCCTGCTCGTGGGGAAGGCCGCTCAGGTCGATTTTGAGGTCGGCGTACTTTTCATAGAGGGGGCGGCGTTTTTGGTAGAGGGATTCGAGGGTCTCGCCGGGCTCAATAACGACGCCTCGGGCGGTGATGTCGTCGAGGCGGTCCCGCAGCTCCTCCAGCGGCAGGTCGAGCCAGAGGACGGTCCCCATGGACCGCAGGTGCGCCATGGCGGCAGGGGAATAGACAACGCTGCCGCCGGTGGCGATGACGAAGTTGGCCATGTCGAGGCAGAGGATATACTGCTCCTCGACGGCCCGAAAGCCCGCCAGGCCCGACTCGCGGATGATCTGGGCCAGGGTGCGGCCGGAGGCGGCCTGGATGAGCAGGTCCGTGTCGAGGAAGTTCTTGCCGAGCGTCTTGGCCAGCAGGACGCCGATGGTGCTCTTGCCCGCGCCCGGCATGCCGATCAGGATGAGATTCGATTTCGCCATTATTTAATTTTAACCACGAAAATCACGGAAAGACACGGTAATTCAAAGATCCGGGAGAATGTCTTCGGGCCGTGAGAGGGCATCTTTGGGGAGACGCTTGAGGCAGCGCTGGACCAGCTCGCTGCGGCCGACGGACTCGGGGGCGTGGGCGTCAGAGCCGTACACGAGTTTCACACCCGCCTCCAGGGCCTCCTCATACATTCTCAGAAACGGCTCCAGCCGCATCCGCACGCCGTCGAGTTCGTTGAGCTCCCAGGCGATGCGGTTTTGGACCGAGAGTCGAGCGGCCTCGCGGAAGACGGCCAGGCCGAAGTCCATGCTGGCGTCGAGGTCGGCGCAGGCGGCAAACAGGCGGGCCGGATGGGCCAGCGTGTCAATCGCCGGGTTGGAGACGACGCCCAGCAGCGTGATCTCCCAGAGGCCCAGAAACTCCTCTTCGCTCATGCCGCGATCCTGCGGGCTGCGCGGGTAGTGGCCCAGCCGGGGGACATAGTGGAGGCCGGCGACGACGTAGTCGTAGCGGTCAAGGTCCTGCTCCACGAGGCGGCCGTCGGCAAAGCGGCCGTCCACATCGACCTCCGCGCCGACGATCACCCGGCAGCGCGGGCGGGCGGCCCGCACCTCCTCGCGGATGCGCTCGACGGGAGCCGGCTCGCTCTCGCCGTAGGCGTGATCGGTGATCGCGATGAGCCGCAGACCGGCCGCTTCGGCGTGACGGCAGATCGTCTCGACGGTCATCCCCTCGGCATGACCGCAGTACTCCGTATGGATATGCAGATCGTAATCGATTTTCACGGTTTTGACGCTCTGATTGTTCCGCAGAATCCGGATTCCCGCCGAGTTTACCCTCGCAAAAGGCGGGGGCGGGAATGACAACACGCGACTTTGCTTCTTTATTCGAAACCCATAAAAGCGTCACCCCGGACAGAGGCCCGGGGTGAGCGAATCGTTCCTGTATAGAGACAGGGTCTGTCTTATTGCAGGGTCAGGACGCTGACCGACATTGGCGGCAGTGTAACCTGAACCGTGTTGCCTTTCAACCGAATTTTCTCAAGCGTCGCGGGCGTGACGGCGCTGGGCTCGTCGAACGTGTTGTGGGCGTTCATGCTCCCGGCGGTCAGTGTGCGCCCCTCGGCCTTTCTGACCGAGCCGCCCTGGATATCGCACTTCAGGTCGGCGGCGTTCTTCGGATCGAGGTTGCAGACGGTGATGTGGATTTTGCCGTCGGCGGCCTTCGAGGCGCTGGCGTGCAGGGCGGGGAGGGCGGCATTGTCCAGCTTGTAGGCGCCGGCCTTGAGATCGGTCGCCAGCAGCTTGCCGCCCTGGTGGACCTTGTACATCTCGAAAACGTGGTAGGTCGGCGTGACGACCATCTTTGGGCCGTCGGTGAGGACCATGGCCTGGAGGACGTTGACCGTTTGGGCGATGTTGCCCATCTTGACGCGGTCGCAATGGGCGTTGAAGACGTTGAGAAAGAGGCCCGCCGAGAGGGCGTCGCGCAGCGTGTTCTGCTGGTAGAGGAAGCCGCCCTTGGTGCCGGGCTCCTCGTCCCACCAGGTGCCCCACTCATCGACATAGAGGGCGACGCGGCCGCGAGGGTCGTACTTGTCCATGATCTCCTTGTCGCGACGGATGACCTCGTCAACCTCGAGCGTGTTCTTCATCAGGGCGAACCACTCTCGCTCGTCGAACTCGGTGGCGCTGCCCTTATGGGTCCAGTTGCCGTTGCCGCGGACGTAGTAGTGCTGGGCGATGGCGTCGGCGCGGCTGCCGACGTTCTTCATGACGACCTCGACCCAGTTGTAGTCTGTGCCGCCGGGACCGCAGGCGATCTTGAGCAGGCGGTTGCCGGAGTAGCTGCGGACGTAGGTGGCGTAGCGCTTGTAGAGATCGCTGTAATATTCGGGGGTCATGTTGCCGCCGCAGCCCCAGTTTTCGTTGCCGATGCCCCAGTACTTGACCTTCCACGGCTCGACGCGGCCGTTGGCGCGGCGGAGGTTGGCCATTTCGCTGTCGCCGTCAAAGGTCATGTATTCGACCCAGTCCTGCATCTCCTCGACGGTGCCGGAGCCGACATTGCCGGCGATGTAGGCCTCGCAGCCGAGCATCTCGCAGAGGTCCATGAATTCGTGAGTGCCGAAGGCGTTGGTCTCGGTGACCATGCCCCAGTGGGTGTTGAGCATCTTGGGGCGCAGGTCGCGGGGGCCGATACCCTCCTTCCAGTGGTACTCGTCGGCAAAGCAGCCGCCGGGCCAGCGGAGGACGGGGATGTTGAGTTTTTTAAGGGCCTCGACCACGTCGTTGCGGATGCCTCGGGTGTTGGGGATGTCGGAGTTGGGGCCGACCCAGAAGCCCTCGTAGATGCAGCGGCCGAGGTGCTCGGCGAAGTGGCCGTAGATCTCAGGGGCGATGGTGTATTCAGTGGCTTCGGCCCGGATCGTCAGGACGCCGCCGGCGGTATCGCTGACGGTGACGGTCTGGGTGGCGCTGGAGTCGGCCGCGGCCGGGGCGGCGATCAGTAAACCGATGAAGAGACAGACAACGACGTTTTTCATTTCAATCCCTTTCAAAAAGAGGTTCAGGAATCCGATCTACCCTTTTATGTAAGGAAAGGCCTGAAATTTTCGGGGAAAATAAAAATGTGAAGGATTTTTAGGGGATTTTCGACCGCTGAGGGGAGCGGGAAATAGTGCGGGGGCCTGAGATAAACAGAGACTGCTTACTTCTGTTTCGGGGTCGGAGGCCCCCGCATAATTTCATGCAACGGTAAACGAGATGCTTCCCCCGGCATCAAAGGAGATTAAGATGGGGGTATTCTTCCCGCCACTGGCGTGAAAATATACATAAACTTCAGCCGAGATGCAACCGTAAAACAGGAATGTTCCGGAGGTTTTTTAGGGTTTTTTGCGGAAGGAGATAGTACGGTAGGGAAAATCCTTTCTGAATCGGTCCTGATGGGCTATTATTCACCGGTGAAACGGGTGTAAAATGATTAGAAAACGAATCCAGATCAGCGGACGGGTGCAGGGGGTGGGGGCGCGGCCGTTCTTTGTGCGGGTGGCCCGGCGGCACGGGCTGGCGGGGTACGTCCGTAATGATGCGCAGGGGGTGACACTGGAGGTGCAGGGGCAGGCGGAAGATGTAGAGGCGTTCGAGCGGGAATTGTCGGGGCCGGTCGGGGCGGCGGATTGGCCGGTGCTGATGCGGGTCCAGTCGGTCGCGGCGGAGCCGGTCGCGGTGGTTGAGGGGGAGCGGGAGTTTCGGATCATCGAGAGCGAAGCGGGGGGCAGCCCGGTTGTGCAGGTGACGCCGGATACGGCGGTGTGCGGCGACTGCCTGCGGGAGATGAACGATCCGGCGGATTTTCGGTTTCGCTATCCGTTCATCAACTGCACGCAGTGCGGGCCGCGGTATTCGATTATCCGGGCGGTGCCGTATGACCGCCCGTACACGACGATGGCGGCGTTTGCAATGTGCGAGCGCTGCCGGGCGCAGTACGAGGATATGGCGGACCGGCGGTTTCATGCGCAGCCGGTGGCGTGTCCGGTATGCGGGCCGCATGTGCGGCTGACGGATGCTGAGGGCAAGGTGCTGGAGGAGGCGAGCGATGCGGCGATTGCACGCGCAGCGCGAATGCTGCGCGAGGGACAGATCGTTGCGATCAAGGGGATCGGCGGGTTTCACCTGGCGGTCGATGCACGAAGCGAGGAGGCGGTGCAGACGCTGCGGCGGCGCAAGGGCCGCCAGGGCAAGCCGTTTGCGATGATGGCGGGATCGATGGAGGCGGTGCGGGCGATTGCAGAAGTGAGCAAAGAAGCCGAGGCGGTTTTAAACAGCCCGGAGGCGCCGATTGTGCTGCTGCCGAAGAAGAAGGACAATAAGGTCGCGCCGTCCGTGGCGGCAGGAACGAATGCCTTTGGCGTGATGCTGCCGTATGCGCCGCTGCATCACCTGCTGTTCGCGGCGGGGGCGGTTGATCTGCTGGTGATGACCAGCGCCAACTTCAGCGAGGAGCCGCTGATCTGTGACAATGCGGAGGCGCTGGAGCGGCTGGGGACGATTGCGGATGCGTTTTTGATGCACAATCGCGACATTTACCGGCAGGTGGACGATTCGGTGGTGCACCTGATCGACGGCGAGCCGGCGTTTTTGCGGCGGGCGCGGGGGTATGTGCCGGCGCCGATCCTGCGCGGGCGGCCGGCGAAGCGCGAGATCTTCGCGGCGGGGGCGGACCTCAAGAATACGTTCTGCTTCGTCAAGGGCCGCCAGTACCTGCTCAGCGAGCACATCGGCGACCTGGCGGAGGGTCGGGCGTATCGGCATTATCGGCGGTCGGCGAAGCATCTGCGGCAGTTGTTCGAGGTGCGGCCGACGGTCGCGGCGTGCGACCTGCACCCGGGATACCTGTCTACGCAGTTTGCCAAGTCGCTGGAGGTCGAGCGGCTCGTGGAGGTGCAGCACCACTGGGCGCATATCGCGTCGGCGCTGGCGGAGGCAAACGCCGAGCCGGATCGACGGGTGATCGGGCTGGCGGCGGACGGGACGGGCTACGGGACGGACGGCGCGGTGTGGGGCGGCGAGTGTCTGATCGCATCGCTGCGGGCGTTCGAGCGGATCGGGCATCTGGCGTATTTTCCGCTGGCGGGCGGGGACGCAGCGGCGCGCCAGACGGTTCGGCCGCTGGCGGGGATTCTTCGCGAAAGCGACCGGCTGGAGGCAGCGCTGGAACTGGCCGGGGCGGATCGGGAGGCGGCGGAGCGGATCGCGCTGCAGATTGAGCGGGGGATCAACACGGCGCTGACGTCGAGCATGGGACGGCTGTTTGATGCGGCGGGGGCGCTGATCGGCGCGGGGCGGGAGAACGGCTACGAGGCCCAGGTGCCGATGGCGCTGGAGGCGATGGCACGGGAGGGGGTGGAGGAGGCGTACCCGGTGGAGATCGCCGAGGACGCGGCGGGCGTGATGCAGTGGCAAGCAGCGGCGATTCTGGAGGCGGTCGTTGATGACCTGAGGCGCGGGCAGGATCGCGGGATCACGTCGGCGCGTTTTCACAATACGGCGGCGGCGGGCCTGCTGGAGATGGCTCGGCGGGCGCGGCAGCGCACGGGGCTCAACGAGGTTGCCCTCAGCGGCGGCGTCTTCTGCAACCGTTATCTGACCAATCGGCTGATCCGCCGGCTGAGGGCGGAGGGCTTTACGGTGCTCTTTAAGCGGCAGGTCCCCGTCAACGACGGCGGCATCGCTCTGGGCCAGGCGGCCGTCGCGGCGGCTCTGGATGCCGATTTGTAAGAGTCGCGAATTGTCACGAATGGATACGAATTATTTTGCCGCGGATTTACACAGAGTTTATTTTGAGGTAAGATTCGTCGAGTCAACAAGGAGTTGAGAAATGACAGTTGATCCGCAAACCAGATTGTTTTATGGAGTTCCGGGCTGTGAACAGCGTGCCATGACTGTTTCGGAGATCCGAAAGTATCTGGATGCACTGGATGAAGGAATCGCCGGAGATTTTAACAAGGGGAGAAAGGGATGGATCCAGAGAAAGAAGGAATTGCTTGCATGGGTACAGGAGCAGGGCATTGATCTCGACGAAGCTGCCATTAAAGATGAATCAGAAGAGATAACAACTGAGGAAGTTGCGCCGCCGACGCGAAAGGACAAGGGCCGGATTATGTACGTGGAGTATAAGGGAGACGATCTCCGCGGGCCGGGGCGGATTGCGCGGGTTCGGTTTTCCAAGACAGGTAAAACGATCGATTACCGCGGCCGCAAACTCCAGTCGCTCAAGGGCGGGTATAAGGCAAACTACTTTGATATAGCAACTGGGGAGCACTATTGGGTCTCCGGGTGTAAGCAGAATGGGGAGGATACGCTGTACCCGGGTGTCGTGGAGATCGATGAGGACGTGCGGGAAGAGTACTGGCGGGAGATACGCGGCCTGCCGGAAAACGCGCACCTGACAAGCATTCGAACGAGCGGAAAGTATTCGAAACGGAAACCGAAGTAAATCATGACATTCATGGAAAAGCACAGAAAAAATCCTATAGGAGATTGAGACGTGCCGAGAAAGCGTTTGAGAGTTAACGGCAGCAGAAGGGCTGCGGGTACTAAAAAATGGATTCTGCTCACGGCGGTTATTCTGCTGTCGGTTCTGCTGTTTATTCAGGTTCTATCTTACTACAGTAGCAGAGGAGGTCTCAATGTTTCCGGTTTTCGTGAAAATCCTGCCAATTCAAAATTTTACAATCTTATAGAGAAGAATAATTTGCTGCATGAAAACTTCGGGTCTTTTTCCGGCAGTACGATTACCCGCCTGGACAGAATCTATATTCCTGAAGCAAGCGACGAAATTTACTATTTTAGCAAAAAGGAGATTGCCGTTTTAGACAGGGCCTATCGATTGAAAAGAGTTAAAGTGGTCGATGAATTCAATCGTGAAACCAATCAATACTTTGGAGATATTATCAGCAGTTCTCGTAATAAAATATGGTTGAACATTGAAGTAAGTTATGAGGATAAAGGCGGAGGCTATGGTCTATCCGGCCGTATCGCAGAGATGTCAGTCGGAAACGAAGCATTGGAACTGCGTTTTTACGATGTGGGAAATTACTCTTTCGCCGTCCTCAACGACGCACAGGGCATCCTTTATCTTTTTCGAGGCAAAGAGGGATATGATGAAGTATTTGATCCAAATGTCAGCCAGTGTAAGTGTATCAGTAAACACACTGTAAAAGGCCTTGAAGGGTATTATGTTATGGATGCCAGCTTTAATCCGGACAATGGCATGATGCTGGTATGCGGCAGCGATGCATCAGAAACGATATTAGGTTTATTCAGGATAATATGTTAACTGTCTTTGAAAGAAGCAGGGATGGGGCTCTGTGCTGCTGGGGAGCTGACGGCAACATCGACTTTAACTCAGACAACGAACTGATTCAGTATAATCCCTCAAACGGGACCCGGCAAGTCATACTGTCGAAAGACTTCCTTGTCAAAACAGGCCCTTATCATGACTTGCAGGGCTCGCCGGATAGTGATATTATTGTTTTTACTACCACTTATGGCGCTTATTTCAGCGATGAAATAACTTTCAGCCGTTTGCTTTTGGATGTGGCGGCGCGGGAATATTTGTTTGAGGTCACAGGCCGTGCAAATCCGCTATAATTACAAGCGGATGAGAGATACCGGGGAAGAGTGACTGTTTCTGGTTTTGAGAGGTATGGTATGTCGAGCGGGAAGGCGACGTTGAAGGAGAGCGCGGCAAAGCGGCTTTTGATCGCTTCCCGGCTTCTGTACCTGATCGGGGCCGTCAACGTTATTTACGGGTGGATGTCGCTGCGAAACTACGCGCTGACCGAAAGGGGGCTGCCATTTGTCAGCCGGTTGGCCATTATCATGGGGGTGGTGCTGCTGGTGCTGGGTTTTCTGGTCAGCCGCCGGTCCCGGCAGGCGCTGGGGATCGCCGCAGGGCTTCTGACGTTGGATATCGTTGCCGCCCTGATCTTCAATAAGGCCATGCCATGGCCGCCGCTGCTGCTGCTGGTCTTCTTACGGCTGTGCATCCTCTTTCTGATTCTTCAAGGCTTCGGGGCCATCAATGCGCTTCAGCAGGGGCAGGGCGAGTCGCGGGAGGACAAAGAGTCGGTTGCAGAAGAAGCGGAAGATCCACCAAACCGGGGACAATCACCTGTTTAAGGCGATTTCGTTCATAATAGGGTGACTGTCCCTAATTATTAGTGGATGTGCTGCGGTGATTATGCGGGGGTTGGTTGGTCGATCTAAGTTTTCCCCTTGACAAAAACTAAGCAAAACCCTAAAAGGGGGGTATGAATGAGAGCGGGAACAGGCTGCATCGCAGAGATTTCCTAAAATTTGCAGGGTTGCAATCGGCGTTTTTTTTGACCGGGTGCTCACAGTGTCTTCTGTCCGACGGTCAATCTGCGCGCCGGCCGAATATCATCTATATTCTCGCCGACGATCTGGGCTACGGCGACTTGTCCTGTTACGGACAGGAAAAGTTTCAAACGCCGAACATCGACCGGCTCGCCCGCGAAGGGATGCGGTTTACGCAGCATTACGCGGGCTCGACGGTCTGCGCCCCCTCTCGCTGCGTCCTGATGACCGGCCTGCATACCGGTCATTGCCAGATCCGCGGCAACAAAGGCATGCTGCCGGAGGGACAATATCCGCTGGAGACGAATACGCCGACTGTCGCCCGGCTTCTACAAAGCGCCGGCTACAGGACGGGAGCCATCGGCAAATGGGGGCTTGGCGGTCCCGGCAGCAGCGGCGAGCCGAACCGGCAGGGCTTCGACTATTTCTACGGCTATCTGTGTCAGAGTCTGGCCCATTCGTACTATCCCGCTCACCTGTGGCGCAACGGGGAAAAGGTCGTGCTGGAAGGCAACGACCCAGGGACGCAGACGGGTCGATACAGCCATGATCTGCTTATCAGCGAGGCGCTGGAGTTTATCCGCCGCTGCCGAAGCGAGCCGTTCTTTCTCTATCTGCCGCTGACGATCCCACATGCGGAACTGACCGTGCCCGCCGATTCGCTGGAACAGTACCGGGGCAGGTTTCCGGAAACGCCCTGGCGAGGGGCGTGGCGCGGTCCCTCCAGTTACGGCTCGCAGGATACCCCGCGCGCGGCCTTCGCGGCGATGATCAGCCGGATGGACGGCGACGTCGGACGGATTCTCGATCTGCTGGATGAGCTGGGGCTGGATGAGGATACCGTGGTGATGTTCTCCAGCGACAACGGGCCGCACAAAGAGGGCGGGGCCGATCCGGACTTTTTCAGGAGCAGCGGACCGCTGCGGGGATATAAGCGGGACCTGTACGAGGGCGGCATCCGTGTGCCGCTGCTGGTCCGCTGGCCGGGCCGGGTCGAGGCGGGCCGCGTCAGCGATCATATCGGCGCGTTCTGGGATGTGCCGGCGACGCTTTGCGAACTGGCGGGCGCCGAGACGCCGGCGCCGACGGACGGCCTCTCGTTTGCGGCGACGCTGCTGGGCCGTTCTCAACAGCCGCATCCTTACTTGTACTGGGAGTTTCATGAACAGGGCGGCAAGCAGGCCGTCCGCATGGGCCGCTGGAAAGGCGTTCGCCTGGAGGTGAACCGCCGGCCCGAAGGCCCGATCGAACTGTACGATCTGGAAACGGATACGGCCGAAGCCGACAACGTCGCCGAGGCGCATCCCGAGATCGTCCGCCGCCTGGGCGAGATCATGCAGTCGGCCCATACGCGAAGCGACGTTTTTCCGTTCGAGGGGGAAAAGTCATTCTGAATTGGGGGCGGGGGTATTTTATTGAATACGCAGGAATGACAAATCAAGACGCTGCATGAGTATTCAATAAAAACCGTATCATACGCGGCCGAAGGAGTCGGCCGTTTCGTCGATTTGATTTTCAACCGAAGGGAATTACTCCGGCAGGAAGCGCCGGGACAGAGAAAGGGACTTTATGAAAAACAGGACGTTTTTGACCGGCGCCTTCTGCCTTCTTTTTTCGACGGCGGGCCTTGCGAAGATGGAACTGGCTCCTCGGCGTTACCCCGTCCGGGCGGAGGAGCGGACCTGCCTGGCCCCGTACTTCAGCTCGCACGATCTGGATGCGGTCGATGCGCGGGTGGAGCGGCTGATCTATTCGATTCACAGCTCCGTCTATGATGCGAAGCTCTACTACCACAACGCCCGCGAGGCCGTCGCCCGGGCCGGGGAGGACCCGACGAAAAACCTGATCGTCGCGCCGCATTTTCTCACGGCGTTTATGATCCGGAAGGAGATCTCGATGCAGATGCCGGCTGATACGCTCTACTGGCAGAACTACCCGTACTGGGGCATCTCCAGCGGCGTTTACAACGGTCGCGGCGTCAGTATCAGCGCGTACGACGTGGTGGATCAGATGCTCGAGGGCATCGTCACCGGCGGCCGCTTCCCGAACCTCAAAAGCATCGTGATCCTGGGCCACTCGGCGGGCGGTCAGATGGTCAACCGATACGCGGCGGGCAGCCGGTTCGAGTTTGACATCGCCCGGCCGCGCGGTATCGAGGTACGTTACCTTGTGATGGCGCCGTCCACCTGCGTGTACTTCACGCCGGAACGGCCGGCGGGTGCGGACGGCGACTTCTGTACGCCCGTCCGGACGCCGGCGGACTTCAACACGTGGGGCTACGGGCTCGACGGGCTCTTTCCCTATCACCGGCGCTGCGGGGTGACCGCCGAGTGGATCCGGGCGCATTACGGGCAGCGGCGGGTACTCTATCTCGTCGGCGAACTCGATACCGATCCGACTGATCCCTCCCTGGCGAAGACGGTCAGCGCCATGCTGATGGGCCGAAACCGGCTGGAGCGTGCGAGGGCGTATATCCGGTACCTGCAACGTCTGTACGGTGAGGCGATTGCGGCGACGCAGCGGTTCGAGTCGGTCCCGAACGCAGGCCACTCGGGGCGTCAGCTTATGACCAGTCGCCCGGGTTTGGAATTCATCTTCGCCCGGGACACCTCCGGCGCCGTGGCGACGGCCTCAGACATCAACGCCGAAGAATAGGCGGATCAGCCAGCCGACGACAAAGCTGATGGCGGCGACGCTGAGACTGATGGCGGCCATTTCCAGGAACCGCCGGCGGAAGGAGACGTCCTGCGCAACGGCGATGTAGTAGGTGAAGGCGAGGATGATCAGGATGGCCATGGCGAGCGTGCACAGCAGCGCCGCCGGAGCGGAGGCGATGACCATGTAGGGACTGATGAGAATCGCCACCGTGATGATGTAGGCGATGCCGGTATAGACGGCGGCCTTGCCGGGCGTCTTCCGGTTATCCAGCTCGGTCTTGGTGGACAGGTACTCCGAGGCGGCCATCGACATTGCCGCCGCGATGCCGGTGATCAGCCCGGTCATTGCAATCAGCGAGCCGCGCTGCAGGGCCAGCGTGTAGCCCGCCAGCGCGCCGGTGAGTTCGACCAGGGCGTCGTTGAGACCGAGGACGATCGAGCCGGTGTACCGGAGCCGCTCCTCGTTGATCATGCCGATAAGCTGCTGTTCGTGCTCGTTTTCCTGGGCCTCGATGTCGCGGGCCTCGGGAATGGCCTCGCTGATTCGGCGGTAGGCATCCTGGGCTTTCCGCTCGCCCTTCTCCATGAGCTTGACGGCGAACGTGAGGCCGAAGAACCGTGACAGGAGGGTATATTTGATGATCTTGCCCTTCTCCGGCTCGACGTCCCGGCCGGTGTACCGCTTCCAGAATTCGTAGTGCCGCTTTTCATCGTCCGCGATGCGAAAGAGGATCTGCGCGTTGGTGTCGTCGCCGACGAGGCCGGCGATGTTTTTATAGACGTGATACTCGGTAATCTCTCCGCGCTGCGCGAACAACAGGTCGCGCATCAGTGCCTCGGATATCGGGCGGTCTTCCATGGCGTCGGGTCCTTTCCACCTTTCTTTTTGGGGAGGATTATACGCCCGGTCCGCCGCCGCTTCAATAAGGAAATGCCCGCTTTAGCGGGTGCGGCCGCCGGGGCCGACGCCGACGGTGCGGCCGATGGAGGCAATGCGTCCGGTCAGGCAGCCGTGGCAGACTTCGGCGGTCTCGTTGAGGCAGGCCTTGCCGGGGTAGATCTCGTACTTTGTGCGGTATTCGAGCGGCGTGATGTTGGGCATGACGACGTTGGCCCCGCGCTGCAGCCCCAGTTCGCGGCCGCTGTCGCGGTTGATCGTCGCCAGGGCGGTCGTGCTGGGGATGTTGGCCTGCGGGCAGGCGAGCCGCGCGAGGGCGATCACCTTGTACGTCATGAGTTCCGTGTTGGGGCCCTGGTCGGCGGGATCGATGTCGAGGGTGATTTCGTCGCGACCCAGGGGCGTGGCGGGGTTGGGGATATAGGGGCCGACGCCGATCATGTCCATGTCGAAGTCCCTGAAGAAGAGAATGTCGTCGGCGAGCGTGGCGAAGCTTTGGCCGGGGAGGCCGATCATGACGCCGCTGCCGACCTCGTAGCCGAGCTCGCGGAGCTGACGGAGGATGTCGAAGCGGTCGCCGGTCTGACCGGACCGCGGCGGGTGGATGCGGGCGTAAAGGGCGGCATTGGAGGTCTCGAAGCGCAGCAGGTAGCGGTCGGCGCCGGCATCTTTCCACGCCTTCAGGTCTTCATACGGCCGCTCGCCCATGCTCAGCGTTACGGCCAGCGGGGTTTCCCGTTTGATGCGGCGGATGAGGTCCGCGAGCCGTTCGGCGGCGATGCCGTAGTCCTCGCCTGCCTGCATCACCACCGTACCGTAACCGAACGCGACGGCCTTCTGCGCCGCTTCGCAGATCTCGTCGTCCGTCATGCGGTAGCGCTCGAGATGGGTTGTGCCCGCCGCCAGGCCGCAGTAGGCGCAGCGCCGCACGCAGTGGTTGGAGATTTCGAGGAGCCCGCGCAGATGCACCGCGTCGCCGACATGAGCCCGGCGCACGGCGTCGGCCTGCGCCCAGAGCTCTTCGAGTTTTCGCTCGTCCGTTTCGCGGAGCCATTGTTCGATTTCGGTTTTGCTTAATTGTATAGTCATTGGATATTGCTGTCTTACAGCATGGGCACAACCCATCTTACCTTTTCGTTGCGTTTCGGTATGCCTCCAGGGCGGCGGGGAAGGGGGCCAGGGCGCGTTCGAAAATGCCCAGCGAGTAGGCGATGACGAGGCCGTAGTTGGTGATCGGTACGCCGGCGCGGCGGCAGCGGAGGATGCGGCTGAGCATCTCGCGGCGGTTCCACATGCACGCACCGCAGTGGATCACCAGCTTGTAAGGCGCCAGATCCTCGGGGAAGTCGTGGCCCTGTACCGTGTCGAACTCGAGCGGCCCGCCGACATACTGCGTCAGCCACTTTGGAATCTTGACGCGGCCGATGTCGTCGCCGATGGGGTGATGGCTGCACGCCTCGGCGACGAGGACGCGGTCGCAGGGGCGCAGCGTCTCGACGGCCGTCGCGCCGAGCGTCTGGCTGATCAGGTCGCCCTTGAAGCGGGAGTAGAGCACCGAAAAGCCGGTCATCTTTATCTCCGGCGGCGTCTCGGCGGCGACCCTTTGAAAGGCCTGCGAGTCCGTCACGACCAGTTGCGGCGGCGCGCTGAGCCGCTCCATTGCCGCCCGCAGCTCGTGCTCCCTGACGACCATGCACATCGCATCGTGATCGAGCAGGTCGCGGATCGTCTGCACCTGCGGCAGGATGAGCCGGCCCTTGGGGGCCTCCTTGTCGATGGGCACAACGAGAATCGCCAGGCCGCCGGGACCGACCAGGTCGGCGGCGATGACGGGGTTGTCGATGAAGTCCGCCGGGGCGATGTCGAGCAGGGCCTGACGGACATCGGCGACTCCCGCGCCGGAGACAGCGGCGGTTGGGAGGGTCGGGATTTTGTCGGCTTTCAGCCGGTCCAGAATGGCGGCATCCGGCGGCTGCACGTCCGACTTGTTGAAGACGGCCACGACCGGCACGCGGCGTCCGGTCAGCTCCGTTCGGATCGTCTCCTCGAACGGTCCCCATGCGCCGTCACTGACGATCACGCCGATGTCGGTGCGGTCGAAGACCTGGCGGGTTTTGCCGATGCGCAGCTCGCCCAGCGCCCCCGTGTCATCGATGCCCGCCGTGTCGATGAACACGACCGGTCCCAGAGGCAGCAGCTCCATCGGCTTTTCCACCGGGTCGGTTGTCGTGCCGGCGTACTCGGAGACGATCGAGACCTGCTGGCGCGTGATCGCGTTGAGCAGACTTGACTTGCCCACGTTGCGCCGGCCGAAGAGACCGATGTGGAGGCGAAAGCCCTTGGGGGTTGATAACGTCATACCAGTTGCCCCCCGGTGCAGGTGTTAAATGAAAAATCAAATATAAAAAAGTAAAAACACATATTAAAAATACGGATTCATTTCACAAAGTTCCGGCGCTGCCCGAATAATATTTGGTTTTTTATCTGTATTTTTGTTTTTGCTTTTTGATGTTTTATTTTTTAACAGAATACGTCTCTTCGCCCGGCGCGGACGGCCTGGAGCATAGTTTCGCTCCGTCGGCGCGGCTCGGCGTCCATCTCGCTGACGATCCGAGCGATGAGCGCCTCGCCCGCCTGCCGCGTCGGCTCCAAGCCGTAATCCAGCAGGTACTCCAGGAACGTCGAGAGGGCGTTCGGGTCGCAGTGCTCTTTGATCAGGCCCGGTTTGGCCAGGTCCATGAAGTCCTGCCCGGTGCGTCCCAGCCGGTAGCAGCCCGTGCAGAACGACGGGATATACCCCAGTATCGTTATATCGCGAATCACCTCGTCGAGCGGGCGGTGGTCGCCCAGCGAGAACTGGGATTCATCGAACACCTCTTCACCCTCCGCGTAGCCGCCGGGGTTGGTCCGGCTGCCCGCCGAAATCTGCGAGACGCCCAGAGCGAAGGTCTCCCGCCGCATGTTCGGTGTCTCGCGGGTGGACATGATGATGCCGGTGTAGGGCACAGCCAGGCGAAGGATCGCGACGATCTTGCGAAAGTCGATGTCGCTGACCGGCTGCGGGGGGTGGTTGGCCATGTCTGAGCCGCTGGCCGGCTCCAGACGCGGCACGCTGATCGTATGCGGGCCGACGCCGAACTTACGTTCGAGGTGGCGGATGTGCTGCATCATCGCCAGCACGTCGAACCGCCAGTCGCACAGGCCGAAGAGCACGCCGATGCCGACATCGTCGATCCCCGCCTCCATCGCCCGGTCGATGGCCGTCACCCGCCAGTCGTAGTCTTTCTTTTTGCCGCCGAGGTGCACTTTGGCGTACACGCCTCGGTGGTAGGTCTCCTGGAAAAGCTGGTACGTGCCGATCTGGGCGGCCTTGAGCCGTTTGAATTCGTCCAGTGTCAGCGGGGCGATATTGGCGTTGACCCGGCGGACCTCGCCGTTGCCGTCTTTTATATTGTAGATGGTTTCAATCGCCTTAAGGATGTAATCAAATCCCTCTTGCGGATAGGATTCGCCCGCCACCACCAGGATGCGTTTGTGGCCCTGGCGTATCAGGATCTCAACTTCCCGGCGAATCTCATCCTGGTTCAGCGCCCGCCGCCTGACCTCTTTATTTTTGGCTCGAAACGCACAATACAGGCACTCGTTGCCGCAGAGGTTCGAGATATAGAGAGGGGCAAAGAGCACCAGCCGCCGACCATAAATCGTTTCTTTGACGTACTTTGCGGTGTTGAACAGCTCCGCCAGCAGCTCCGGGTCGCTAATCGTTGTCAGAACGGCGATATCCTCTATTTCCAGACCCTTGAGCTCTCTTGCCTTTGCCAGCACCTCGCGCACCGCCGCGGCGTCCTTTCGGCAGGCTTTTTTGAGCGTACTTTCGATAACTTCTTCATTAACAATAGGTTGCATATCGGTTTCTTTCATGATTCCCCCATAATTAAACGCAATTCGACCTTCATTATAGCTGTGCCATGGCCCGTTCGCAATAGACGGAACGAAAAAATGTTCATAAATAGTACACTGCCTCTGGTATCTTGTTTAGTAATGTGAAATTTGGAACAATAAAAGAAGCCGAAAATGTCTTGAAATCTTTTCTATAGCCGTATAAAAAATAAAGGAAGAAGACAATATCTGTTTTAAGGAAGAGATTATGAAAAACGCTCCGTATCAACTCTTGCTGGTTCTGGTTTCCCTCGGACTGTTTGCGATCCTTTCCGGCTGCGCCGACAACGGCCCTGCCAATGAATCTCAGCCCGCCGCCTCGCCTGAGCCGGCCCCGGCGACGCCCCCGGCCGCCGAGACACAGCCGATCCCGGAGCAGTCGCCCGCCGCACAGGCCCAGCCCGCCCCGGCCGCCGATCCCGTCGTGGTCCTCCAGACGACGAAAGGCGACATCACAATCGAACTCTGGCCCGACAAGGCCCCGATCACGGTCGAGAACTTCCTGACCTATGCCCGCGAGGGCTTCTATGACGGCACGATCTTCCACCGGGTCATCAGCGGCTTTATGATCCAGGGCGGCGGCTTGACGGCGAATATGGCGCCAAAGCCCACCAACGCCCCGATCATCAACGAGGCCTCGGCCGACCTGCCCAATTTGCGCGGCACAATTGCCATGGCCCGCACCAGCGCCCCGCACAGCGCCACCAGCCAGTTCTTCATCAATCACAAGGATAATCCGTTTCTCAATTACCAGGGGCCGACCAATCCCGGCTATGCGGTCTTCGGCAAGGTCATCGACGGCATGGACGTTGTGGATGCCATCGCCGCCGTTGCCACCGGCAATCGCGCCGGCCACCAGAACGTCCCCATCGAGCCGATCATCATCCAAAAGGCGACGATCAGGAATCCATGATTCCGCCAATCGTCGAAGGAAGTCCGTTCATTATTGATTGATTCCTGAATCGGTAAAGAACCGTCGGGTTGTCGCCCCGGCTCTGATCCGGGGTCCGGAAGCCGGCGCTATGACCGGATTTGCGCCGGAGTTTACCCTCACGAAGGCGGGGGGCGGGAATGACAATGCGCCGCCGACATACGGCTAAAATGCTGCCAGGAAAGTTATCCGCTTAGTATCCGACAGGTTATCTCAGCAAAAATTATCCTTTGCCGGGCGGTTCCGGTTTATTTTACTTTCCCCGGCGTGTGAAATAAGTTATACTGGCGTGTGGAGTTAGGGAGTTAAAGCCGTGGTTTTTGGGGGAACACTGATGGTTACGTATTTTATCAAACCGAGGCGCCGGCGACCGGACTGTCGCCTCCTGCTGAGCTTTCTTTGGCCCGATTCCCAAAATGTCGATGCCTGGGGCGACATCAGCGCCGCCAGCGGCTACTGGACCGATCTGGACTGCTTCCACATCCTTCGGCCCGAGGAGGAGTTCAGCGTCTATCCCGTTAAGTTCAACCCGCTGATCCTCTGCGTGGAGTCCGAGACCGAGGAGATGGCCTCTCGGGTGACGTACTTCCTGTCCAAGCAGACCCGCTGCGGCTTTTTCGAGACCCAGTTCGGCTGGTATCGTCAGCCCGAGTCGCTTATCAGCCGCTTCGGGTGGGACTTCGACCTGGATGAGGCCTGGGGACGAATCAAAAAGAGCCCCTGGTACTCGCAGGGTCGCGGCCGCTTCGATAGCGTCTCCCGCAGTGCCGAGAGTGTCCGTTACGACGCCCGGCGCAATTAATGGTGAGGCCGCTGCGAGTTGTACATCGTGGATTTCTGACGCGGGAAAACACGGCCAGGATGACCGTATTGCGACAAAATAGACGTGGATTTACTGCCCGAAGATTTCGTCCATGAGGTTTTCCGGCTCAGGGGCGGTTCCCTCGGGCCAGTCCCTTACGAAAGCGCCGTCGATCAGCGCGACGACGTAGGGGCTCATAATCAACCAGTTTTGTTTGTCGCTGAGCTTGCCGGTCAGGCAGGAGGTGTCCGCCGGCACGGGGCCCTTGCTGATGCCCCCATACGGCGGGACCGCCAAAAAGGCAATCGTCAGTCCCTCTTCGGGGCCGACCTGTCGGCAATACTCGCTGTATTTGGGCACCATTACGGCGCAGGTCGGGCAGTCGTGATGATACATGAGAACCACCGCGAGCCCCTCGTCGAGCCGGTCGGCGATGTCAATATGCTCCAGCCACGGCCAGCGTAGGGCGGCTTCGGCTGCGGCGGGCGCTTCATTCGGCTCCGCGGGCACGACCCGGTTCGGCTCCGCCGCCTGCGCTTCCGGCAGACGGTTCGGCTCAAAGTTTACTGTGGGCGACTCGACAATGACTACCAACGGCCCCGTTGATTCGGTCGCCTCGTTTGGGGACTCTGTTTCGTCGGAGCGGCTTTGCCAATTTTGACCCTCCGGGACGACCGGGGCGGAGGGTTCTGCATTCGGCTCCGATGCGGGGATCTGGGCGGCGATGGCCGCCGTGTCGGGTTTCGGTGTTTCGTTCGTTTCCGGGGCCTTGGCCTCCGGTGCGACCTGCGGCGCCGCCGGTTCCACCAATCGGTCCGGCGTTTCGGTTTTCGTCGCCGGCCGGTTTGTTACCGGCCGTTTCAGCGCGGCCGGATCCACGGGCGTCCACTGTTCGGGCTTTTTGCAGACCGGCCGGAAGGCCACCATGATCGGGGCCGCCAGCACCATAAAGCCGATCACCGGCACCGCGACCGCGAGGGCGTGAAACGGATTGGGCCACGGCGGCGGCAGCAGCTTCTCGCCGCGCGGGCGGAAGATCGCCAGCAGCAGGAAGAAGGGAATATCAATCGCGAACAGCGTAATCCACGGATCGATATGCACCTGTCCGAAGCACCCGCACGATTCGGCATTGCCGAGGGCTTTCGTCAGCGTCACAAAGATAAAGCCGAAATAGGCCAGCATCCCCGCGGCCCACGCCGCCTTGCGGAAAAGACCGCTGATCATCCAGATTCCGAGGGCAAATTCAAGGGGGATCTGGACCAGAAAAAACTCGTACGACTCCCAGATGCCATGCTCTTTCCAGGGCAGGATCGCGCAACTGGTCAGCATTTCATGAAACTTGAGCAGGGCGGCGACGGCCAGCAGGCCGCCGGCGAGGGTCATGACGATGACATTGGCTCTCTTCATGATCGATCCGTTTCTAAACTCTCTCCAGATGCGGATTTAGATAAAATTACTCCCGTTACTGTACTTACGGCGTTTTTTCCTGTCAAGTTCAATCCTTTCTCTTCCCAACTTAGACGCTCGAGCGCTGCCTTTGGTATGACAAAAATCGTCCCGGTTGGCGGAAACATGAGCGCCGGAGTCCCTTTTCGCTGGTTTAACCGCCGCCGGACGGTATAATCCTCACAAACGTTATATTTTGTTTTGGATATTTTACTGTTAGAATTTAGTGCTTAGGATTAAGATTTTCCGGATAGGAGACCCAAATATGACCGCAAAAGTCCGATCAACCCGCTCGCAGCAGATCTGCATCGTCACCGTCACCGGCCGGGACAAGGTCGGCATCATCGCCCGCATCGCCAACACGATGGCCAGGGCCAACATCAACATCGTGGACGTGAGCCAGCGGATCATGAAGGAGTATTTCGTCATGACGATGGCCTGCGACATCGCCGAGGCGACAATCGATATGCCCAAGATCCAAAAGCAGCTCCAAAAGATCGCCAAGGACATGGACCTCAACATCACCTTCCAGAACGAGAACATCTTCAAGATGATGCACCGCGTATAGGAATAAATAAAAGATCAAAAAGGAAAAACACAAATTAAAAAGGAAATATTTTTAGTTTTTGATCTGTGTTTTTGATATTTGCTTTTTAATTTTTTATTTGAAGGCGAAGCCATGAGCATTACCGTCGATGAAATTTTCGAAACCGTCAATATGACGCTGCGGCAGAATTTCGATATTCGGACCGTGACGCTGGGGATCAATCTCAAGGACTGCATGGACCGCGACGTGGACCACTTCTGCGGGCGGATCGAGCAGCGGATCGTTGCGATGGGCCGCAAGCTGAATGCCGCTGCGGACGCCATTGAGAGCAAGTACGGCATCCCCGTCATCAACCGCCGAATCGCCGTCACGCCGGTTTCGATCCTGATGGAGCCGCTGCCGCGGACGCAGGCGGCCGCCGTGCAGGTCGCCAAAACGCTCGACCGCGCCGCCGCCCATGCCGACATCGACTTCATCGGCGGCTTCGGCGGCCATGTCCACAAGGCGCTGACGAGTTCCGACGAGAACCTCATGGCCGCCCTGCCCGCTGCGCTCTCGCAGACCCAGCGTGTCTGCTCCTTCTGGAACATGGGCTCGACCGTCGCGGGGCTGAACATGACGGCCGTCGAGCGATTCGGCCATATTCTCAAGGACCTGGCCCGCCGCAGCAGGACGGGCATCGGCTGCGCCAAGGTGGCCGTCTTCGTCAACGTCCCCGAGGACAATCCCTTCATGGCCGGCGCCCACCACGGCATCGGCGAAGGCGACGCCTCGCTCAATGTCGGCATCTCAGGTCCCGGCGTCGTCAAAAGCGTCGTCGAGCAGAATCCGGACTGCGACCTGACTGAGCTGGCCGAGGTTATCAAGCGGACCGTCTTCAAGATCACGCGGGCGGGCGAGCTCATCGGCCGCGAGGTGGCCGAGGCGCTGGCCGTTGAGTTCGGCATCGTCGATATCTCGCTGGCCGCCACGCCGCAGGCGGGCGATTCGGTCGCCGAGATCGTCGAGGCGATGGGCGTTGCGCGGATGGGGCTGCCCGGTACGACGGCGGCACTGGCCCTGCTGATCGACGCCGTCAAGAAGGGCGGCGCGATGGCCAGCGGCCATGTCGGGGGCCTGTCGGGCACATTCATCCCCGTCAGCGAGGACGCCGGCATGATTCGCGCCGTTCGCGAGGGCGCCCTGACCATGGAAAAGCTTGAGGCCCTCACCAGCGTCTGCTCGGTCGGTATGGATATGTTCGCCGTCCCGGGGGCCACGCCGCCGGACGTCATCAGCGCGATCATCGCCGACGAGCTGGCCATCGGCATCGCCAACAACAAGACTACCAGTGTCCGCATCATCCCGGTCCCCGGCAAGCGGACCGGCCAGAGCGTCCACTTCGGCGGCCTCCTCGGCACTGCCCCCATCATGAGTGCCCCCAAAAAAGCCGCCGCCGCCTTCATCAAGCGCAAAGGCCGCATGCCCGCCCCCCTCCGCAGCCTGAGGAATTGAGCGGCGAATGTTTTGTTATTCGGGTCAAACGCGGCCTATCTTGCGCTGTCTCTCCGCTCCTGCAGCATCCGCTGTTTTCTCAGCAGCTCGACGGCCTTGGCGAGGACGGGGTCGGTATAGGCGAACTCCTCCGGTTTCGAGCGGACGCGGACCTCGGGCTTGACGCCGTAATCCTCCACGGGCCGGCCGTCCGGCAGCATCGACTTGCACGAGGGCAGGTGCACGATGACCCCGTTGCCCAGGTCGTGCGGTACGGGAAAGCCCGACGTGCCCCGCGTCAATTCGCCGACCGTCGTGCCCCCCGGCACCCGTTCCATCATCAGCGCAAACGATTCGCTGGCGCTGGCCGACCCTTCGCCGATAAGGACCGCCACGTTTCCCCGGTATTTCGGTGCGCCGGGCGTCGGCTCCAGCGCCGGCACGCTCACCGGCAGGAAGCTCCCGTTGGGATCGTTGAAGTTTACGCGCTCCTGCCGGGCGTATTCGATTCGCCGATCCGTAAAGCACCCCGCGAAGGCCTTCGTGTTGATCTCGTATCCGCCGCTGTTGGCGCGCACGTCAACGATCAGCGAATGGGTATCCGCCAGCTCGCGCAGGGCCTCATACAGCGACGTGATCTTCTCGGGGGGGAAGTGCCAGGTGTCGATGTAGAGATACCCGATCCCCTCGGGAAAGCGTCCCGTCCATACGATCTCGTTTTTCTTCGCAAAGTTCGGGATCAGCCGGCCCAGCAGGTCGGGGTTGATGTTCAGACGGACCGGCCGCTCGTAGGCGTAGATCTCCTTGTCCCCGCAGCGGACCTTGATGTGCAGGTCCTCCGTGATCTCCAGCAGGAGGGCGGTAACATGCGCGAATTCCTCCGCCGAGCGAGCCCCGAGCAGTCGCTGCTCATAGCGGCGGAACATGACGCTCCAGTCGATCTTTTTCATGTCCCGGTAGGAATAAAGCTTCAGGACTGCCTGCCGGAGCTTTTCGTATGCCGCCCGGTTTTGTTCCAGCAGGGCCTCTGAAGGCACCGGGTCGCCTTCCTCTGCGCTGGCGGCGGTTTTCAAAAAGATGCGGCAGGGCTCGGCCGGCTCCCCGGAGACGTTTCGAAAATTATCGCGGCCGTTGTAGTTCACGTGGATCTGGTAGTCGCGATCGGGCTCCAGGTTGGCCGTCAGGGAAAAGATGCGCCGGCCTGCCCAGCGGGGTTCGCCGACGATCTCGGGGAACCGGTCGCCGGGGCCGCTGAGGGAGTAACCGGCATGGCTCATGTCCTGGCTGAAGACGATCCGGATCTCGGTCAGACCGGGCCTGACGTTCATGTCTCCGTTTTCCGGCCGGGTCCGCACGACCCGCGGCGGGACGGCGGACAGAAGACCGGAGAGCAGAAAGAACGCAACGGGAAACAGTCGGTTGACGATCCATCTTGTGGGTTTCACGATTTTACTCCTGCAACGGCTTTGACGTACTCCCTCAATCGGGCGCTGGAGACTCTTTGGATGATACACGATGATCCGTGTTTCGTAAAATGGAAATTCGGGCGGGAAGCGCATCGTGTCTTTCTTGGAAGTCGAATTGTATTGTCCACAACAGGTCAGCTAAAATCCTATTTCCAATTAGGTCGAAATCGTAACTTTTAGGAAAATAATTCACTTCATTTTTGTTAAAAAATCCTGACCCGCCGAGGTCATTTTACCGGTTTCTCCGAAAAAAAACAGCCCCCCGGCGATTTGACCGCCTGACTATAAAGACCGGCAAAATCGAGAGATATGGAACAAAAGAGCAAATTCTTTGTCTCATTCCCTTAAATATCCTGAAATTTTTTTATCGCGGTGAACAATTTTTCCGAAATTACGTTGACTAAATAGTCACAAGTGACTAAATAGTCATTTTATGAATACTATTCAAAAACCGCAGGCAAAAAAGAATCGTACAGAAAAACGGGCTGAAAAGACGAGATTGAAACTCGAAAATGCGGCATTGGCGGTTTTTGCGGACTATGGGCTCGACGCGGCGACGATTGATGATATCACGCAGCGGGCCGATCTTGGGAAAGGGACTTTTTACCGTCACTTTTCTGATAAATATGAGATTGCGACGATCCTCGTGGAAAAGGCGATTGACCGCCTGATCGGTTTGCTCAGAGCGTATGAGAAGAGGCCCGAACACCTCAATGATGTCCTGGAGCATCTGCTCAATGCCCATTACCGCTTTTTCCGGGAGAACCGCGAGGAGTTCATCCTGCTCTTTCAGGGTCGCCTGATGGTCAAACTGGATCGGCAGGTCTCCGGGCAGATGGAAGGGCCCTACGCCCAGTACCTCGACGAACTGGAGGCGATGTTCTCCGGGTTCTTCACGGAGCGGATCGACTCGCAGAAGATTCGCCGGCTGGCCTGCGCGGTGGCGGGTTTCGCCTTCGGCTTCCTGTCCTTCGCCATGATCGGCATGGACGCCGGGGAGATCGAGACGAGCATCCAGCCCCTGCGGCAGAGTTTCGTTCGCAGCCTGAGCTCCTTCCTCGGCAATACGCCGGGCAACGGCGGCAAACCGTGAGAGCTTTGAAAAGTAAACCCTTTTTGTCATTCCTGCTTTTGAGCGGGGACGATACAAGAGGAAGAATCGAATCCATACAGTATAAAGGGATTTAACGATGCAGCATCAATTTGTTCCCGAGCGCGTGGAACGTGAAGAAGAGTCGGCCTCCGAGCCTCCCAGTACGCAGAGGGCGGACGAACCGCCCTCCCCATGTCCAACCCTCCCCAAATCCGTCACCTTTGCCCAGTGGAATGACTGGAAATGGCAGATTCGCAACCGCATCCGCTCCTCGGCCCAGCTTTCGGGCTATTTGCCGGGCCTGGGCGGCCGCAGCGGCCTGGAGGCGGTGACTGCCAAGTACCCCATGGCGATTACCCCGTATTACGCCTCGCTGATCCGCCGTGCGGACCTCTCGGATCCTGTTTTCCGCATGAGCGTCCCCAGCACGATGGAGATGACGGACCCGCCGTGTCTCAGTGAGGACCCGCTGGAGGAGCATGTGGACATGCCGGTGCCCGGCCTGGTCCACCGCTACCGCGACCGCGCCCTGCTGATCGCCACGACGACCTGCTCGATGTACTGCCGCCACTGCACGCGCAAGCGCATCGCCGGAGCCCGCGAGAGTTCCATCTCCGCGCGGCGGCTCCGACAGGTTGTTGAGTACCTTACGGCCCACCCGGAGATCTGCGACGTGATCGTCTCCGGCGGCGACCCGCTGACCATGAGCGACAGCGCCCTTGAGTCGGTCCTGTCGGCCATCCGTTCCGTGCCGACGGTGCAGATCGTCCGCATCGGCACCCGCGTACCGGTTGTGCTGCCGATGCGCATCACCGAGGAGCTGACGAACATCCTGCGTAAGTACCATCCGCTGTGGATCAACACCCACTTCAACCATCCCAACGAACTGACGGACGAGGCGGCGGCCGCCTGTGCCCGCCTGGCCGACGCCGGCATCCCGCTGGGCAACCAGACGGTCCTGCTTCGCGGCGTCAACGACCAGCCGCAGATCATCGAGCAGCTCTGCCGGGGTTTGGTCCGCATGCGGGTTCGCCCGTACTACCTCTATCAGTGCGACCTGGTCCGCGGCGTCGAGCACTTCCGCACCTCCGTCCGCACCGGCATCGAGATCATGGAGTATCTCCGCGGGCGCGTCAGCGGGTTGGCGATCCCCATGTTCGTCGTCGATGCCCCGCACGGCGGCGGCAAGATCCCCGTCCTGCCCAACTACGTCGTCTCGATGAGCGCCTCGCACACGGTGCTGCGCAACTACGAGGGCCTGCTCGTCAACTACCCGGAGCCGGGCATGGAAATCGCCGCGCCGCCGGAGCCGATGAGCGAAGCGCCGGGCGTTTGGGAACTGGCCAGCGGGCGCGGTTCGATCATCCAGCCCGCCCGAACGGCCCGCGGCAAGCGGCGCGAGACCATTCTCCGACGCTGCGGCGGTTCGTCGACCGGTCTCTCCGGCGGCGGCTACCTGTTCAACCAGTAAGGACACGGCGAGGCGAAGGGGCTTGCCATGATATCGATCTTTCGCGTTTATCGAACTGTGCTTCCGATCGAACGGGACCGCATCGAGCAGGTCAAGGAGATCTTTCGTCAGAATTTCGCGGCCGTCGCGGACTACGCCGACCAGATCCCCGATATGCTCGACCACCCGTTCAAGTACGGCTGCAGCGCCGTGCTGCTCGTGGCCGAGTCGCAGATCGGCAAGGTCATCAGTTTCTCGCTGGTGCTGATCTTTCCCAACCTCCGCAGCGGCCTGCTCGACTTTATCGCCGTCCGGCGCGACATTCGCGGCGGCGGCGCCGGCAGCATGCTCTACGAAGCCACCCGCGAGTACGTCCGCCAGTCGGGTCTGCGCGGCCTCTATATGGAGGCCCTGCCCGACGATCCGGCCGTCGTGACGGACCCGGAGATCCTCAAGGAGAACCGTCAGCGTTTGCGCTTTTACGAGAACTACGGCGTGCGCCCCATCGTCGGCACCGAGTACGAGACCCCCATCGGCTCGTCCGCGGCGCCCTACCTGCTCTTCGACGGCCTTGACCGCCGGGAGCCGCTGCGCCGCTCCGAGTGCCGCGCCGCCGTCCGCACGATCCTTACTAAAAAGTACAGCCATCTCGTTACGCCTGATTACGTGGATCGCGTCGTCGAGTCGATCATCGACGACCCCGTGCGTTTTCGCGACTTCAAATACGTCAAACCGCAGCAGCTTCATGTCAGCCACCGCTACGAGGATCGGCTGGCCCGCCCCTTTGTCCTGGTCGCCTCGACGACCCATGAGATTCACCACGTCAACGACCGCGGCTATGTCGAACGGCCCGTTCGGGTCAAGGCCCTCCAGGACGCCCTGGAGCCGACCGGCCTTTTCCAGACCGTGCCCCCGCGCCATTTCGGCGAGGAGCCCATTCTCGCCGTCCACGACGCCGACTTCGTTCACTACCTCAAAGCCGTCTGCCAGAAGCTTGAGAGCAAGCGGCCCGTCTATCCCTATGTCTTTCCGATCCGCCGCCCGGAGAAGCGGCCGAAGGATCTTGCCGTCCGCGCCGGCTACTACTGCATCGACACCTTCACGCCCCTCGACCGCAAGGCGTATGACGCGGCCCGGGCGGCCGTCGATGTCGCCCTTACCGCCGCGGGCCAGGTCCTCATGGGCAAGACGCTCGTCTATGCCCTGTGCCGCCCGCCCGGTCATCACGCCGAGCGGCGCGTCTTCGGCGGCTTTTGCTACTTCAACAACGCCGCCATCGCCGCCCACACGCTCAGCCAAAAGGGCCCCGTCACCGTTCTCGACATCGACTTCCACCACGGCAACGGTACGCAGGATATCTTCTACAACCGCCGGGACGTGCTCACCGTCTCCCTCCACGGCCACCCGAACTGGGCCTATCCTTACTTCTCCGGCTTTGCCGACGAGATCGGCGAGGGCGACGGCGCGGGCTTCAACTTCAACTTTCCGCTGCCCGAGGATACCCGGCCCGAACTCTACCTCCAGACCCTCGAACGCGCCGTCCGCCACATCGAAAAGTTTGCCCCGATGTTCCTCGTTGTCTCCCTGGGCTTCGATATCATGAAGGGTGACCCCACGGGCTCCTTCGGCATCCGCGGCGAGATGATGAAGCAGGTCGGCCGCCGCATTGCGGCCCTCAACCGCCCGACCCTCGTCGTCCAGGAGGGCGGCTACAACGTCCGCAACCTCCGGATCGGTGCGGGCATGTTCTTTACGGGCTTCGCTGAAGCGGTCCGAAAGAAAGACCAATTGGCGCGGCAGGAAACAAAAGAGGCCGCCGCTAAAAATAAATAACCATGCAGGTTCTTCCCGCTCCCGTCTTCGCGAGGTAAACTCCGGCGGGAATCCGGATCGAACAAGTGTAACGCAACAGAGCAAAGCAAAAGGTACTGACAAATGAAAAAACGCATCGGATTGGTTTACGATCTGCGCACCGACTACCTCGCCGAGGGCTGGTCGGAGGCCGACGTTGCGGAGTTTGACTCCGAATCCACCATCGCCGCCCTTGAGGCGACGATTGCATCGCTGGGCTATGCCGTCGAGCGTGTCGGCAACGGGCGCGCCTTTGCCCGCCGCCTCGTTGCCGGTGAGCGATGGGACCTCGTCTTCAACATTGCCGAGGGCGTCCGCGGCCGCTGCCGCGAGGTCCAGGTGCCCGCGCTGTGCGAACTTTACGATCAGCCCTACACCTTCTCCGACCCGCTGGTCTGCGCGGCGACACTCGATAAGGCCGTCGCCAAGCGGCTGGTCGCCGTCGAGGGGCTCGCTACGCCGGGCTTTGCCGTCGTTCGCACGCCCGAGGATGTCGCCGCCGTCAACCTGCCGTATCCGCTCTTTGTCAAGCCGCTGGCCGAAGGCACGGGCAAGGGCATCAGCGCCGACTCCCGCGTCGATACGCCCGCCCGGCTGGATTGCCTCTGCCGCGAGCTGCTCCATCGCTGCCGCCAGCCCGTTCTCGTCGAGAGCTATCTCTCGGGCCGCGAGTTCACCGTCGGCATCCTCGGCACCGGCTCCGAGGCCCGCGCCATCGGCACGATGGAGATCGAGTTGGTCAATCAAAACGAGCCCGCCATCTACTCGTATCTGAACAAGGAGGAGTGTGAAAGCCGCATCCGCTACTCGGCCCTCCGCGAGCAGCCGCTGAAGGACAAGGTCGAGCAGCTTGCCGTCCGCTGCTACCAGGTTCTCGAGTGCCGCGACGGGGGGCGCGTCGATATTCGCTGCGACGAACGCGACGAGCCCTACTTCCTTGAGGTCAACCCGCTGGCAGGCCTGCACCCCTTCCACTCTGATCTGCCCATGATCGCCACGCAGGAGGGCATGCCCTATCACGAACTTATCGGCGCCATCATCACCAGCGCCTTCGCCCGCGCGGAAAGGACGGCTCATGGAACCCGTGCTGGTTCTCTATAACGACTTTGCCGCCGCGGGCCCTGGTTTCGAGGAGAGCCGCACCGGCGTAATGGACCAGGTCCGCGCTGTTTGCCGGTCGCTCGATGCACTGGGCATCGAGCACGCCGCGGCGGCCGTTGGCGACCTGCGCCATCTCGCGGCCATGCTGCTCAAGTGTCGAGAGCGGCTCATCTTCAATCTTGCCGAGGAGTTCGCCGACATCCGCCAGGCGGCGTATGTGCCGGTCCTGTGCGAGTCGTTCGGCGTCGGCTGCACCGGCAGCTCGACCGAGTCGCTCGTCCTCGCCCAGAACAAGGCCCGCGCCAAGGCCGTGCTGGCCGCCGCCGGGCTGCCGTGTCCGGAAGGCGTCTGCGTCGAGCCCGGCCGCTCGTTTGATGCGTCGGCTCTGCCGCCCGGCGTTTACATCGTCAAGCCCGCCTGCACGGACGCCAGCGAAGGCATCGAGGCCGACAGCGTCGTCGATCTGCCCTCGATCGAGGCTGAGGCCCTCGTCCGGCGGGTCCACGAGCGGTTCGGCCAGCCCGCCGTCGTCGAGCGGTTTATCCCCGATCGGGAGCTCAACGTCTCCGTCGTCGAAGTCGGCGGCCGGCCCCGCGTCATGCCGCTGGCCGAGATTGACTTCTCCGCGTTCGCCGAGGGCAAGCCCCGCATCGTGGATTACGAGGCCAAGTGGGTCGTCGGCTCGTTCGGCTTCAACAACACGCCGCGAAAGATTCCGGCCGATCTGCCCGAGGCGACGGCCGACGAGGTCCGCGAGCTGGCCGTGCGGGCGTGGACCGCTCTCGACTGTCGCGACTATGTCCGCGTGGACTTTCGGCTTGATGAGTGCGGCCGGCCGTACATTTTGGAGGTCAATCCCAACCCCGACATCTCGCCGGATGCCGGGTTCGCCGCCGCCATCGCCGCCGGCGGTATCGATTATGCCCGCTTTGTCTTGATGATGCTCCAAAACGCCGTCGCCCGCCGAGAGGGGAAGACACGGGGTAATTTTGAATTATAAATTGTTCGGTTATTGGTCTATGATAATTCGTGAAATTTTCACGGCTGATAGAGGTGTCTTATGCTGATTCGCCCTGCGAGGTTGGAAGACGGCCCAACGGTGCTGGCCTTCATGGAACAAACCGGCTTCTTCCGTCCCTGCGAGATGGAGATCGCTGACGAGGTTTTTTACGACGGCGTCGATCCCGTTTCGGCCGAGGACTACCGATCTTTCGTCGCCGAGCTCGACGGCCGACCCGTCGGCTGGGTGTGCTTCGGCCCCACGCCCTGTACCGTCGGCGCCTGGGACATCTACTGGATCGGCGTCGATAAAACCGTCCAGCACCGGCGAATCGGTACCCGGCTCATACAGTTTGCCGAGGCCGAGATCCAAAAGGCCGGCGGCCGCCTTGCCGTCATCGAAACCTCCGGCAGCGACTTCTACAAGCCCACCCAGAGCTTCTACCTCAAAAACGGCTACAAGCTCGCCGCCGCCGTCGAGGACTTCTACGCCCCCGGCGACCCCAAGCTGATCTTCACGAAGGGACTTTAGATCAGCCGCGGCGACAGGCGGACCATAAAAGCCGAAAATAGTATGCTGTTTTTTCTTTAAAAACCGATATACTATGCGCCTTGAATGCATTGAAGTGCGATGAAACGTGATGAACGCAGCAAAACGGCGTTTAAAGGAGTGACCCGATGAAATCGTTCTTTCCGGCTTTGCATCGAATCGCAGTCCCTTTCCTCATCCTGTTTTTTGCGGCCGCCGTTGTGGCGAAGGGCGTTCCCTCATCGATGGAAAAGAATTTCGCCGATCCGCCGCGCGAGGCGGGGGTACGCTGCTGGTGGTGGTGGCTCAACGGCAACGTGACCAAAGAGGCGATCACGAAGGACCTGGAGGCGATGCATGCCAAGGGGTTCAGCGGGGCGATGCTCTTCGACGCCGGCGGGGCCGAGCAGCGGGGCAACCGGCAGGTGCCCGCCGGGCCGACCTTCGGCAGCCCCGAATGGGTTGAGCTTTACCTGCACGCCCTGAAGGAGGCCCGGCGTCTCGGGCTTGAGATGGGGCTTTCCATCCAGAGCGGCTGGAACCTCGGCGGCCCCAATGTCACGCCGGAGTTCGCCGCCAAGCAGCTTACATGGTCCGAAGTCCAGATCGAGGGGCCGGCCGAGTACAAAGACAAACTGCCCGACCCGAGCCGCCGCGACAACTATTACCGCGACCTGTGCGTTCTGGCCTGGCCGACGAAGGAAACCTGCACCCTGAAAGCAAGCTCTCAGCAGGCCCCCCATCCCGCGGATAAGGCAATCGACGGGGACCCGGAGACGTTCTGGGCCAGCGAAGGCACGCAGCCGGACGAGGGTCCGACCGCCGAATCGCCCGAATGGCTCGAGTTCTCCTTCGAGCGGCCCGTCACCGTGGCCGCTCTGCGCATCGAGGGCCGTCGGGGCTACGGGCCGAAAAACTGCAAAGTCATCGCGGACGCGAAACAGGAAACCAAACCGTACGAGTTAGAGGACGGCGGCGGCGAGATCCGGTTCGATCCGATCACGAGCAAAGTCTTTCGCCTTTACTTTGAGGACGCTTTCGATCCCTCGCACCCGGATCGGCCGCGTAACGTGCAGGTTGCCGACGTCGCCTTTCTCGATCCCCGGGGCCGGCTGCTGGCCGAAGTCGCCTCGCGCCGGCCGATCAAGAACCTGCGGCTCAAGGCCGGCTACGATGAGATCGGCATGTCCGCCCCGGACACCCGCTTCCTGCTCAACGATGTGCCTGCGACGCCCGGCGAGGAGGATCTGAAACTTGCGGACCTCCAAAACCTCACGGACAAACTGGACGCGGAGGGGACTCTCGCGTGGAAGGTCCCCACGGGCCGCTGGACGGTCCTTCGTGTCGGCTATACGACCACCAATGCCCGCGTCTCCACGTCCAGCGCCGGCTGGAAGGGCCATGTCATCGACTATCTCAGCCGCGACGCCTTCGACCGCTACTGGCGCGAGGTCGTCGATCCACTGCTCAGGGCAGCCGGTCCCCTCGTCGGCACGGTCCTTAAGCAGCTCGAAACGGACAGTTGGGAGTGCGGCGGGATGAACTGGAGTCCCGGCTTTGCGGCCGATTTCCAACATTACCGCGGCTACGATCCGATCCCCTGGCTGCCTGTCGTCGCCGGCAGGATCGTCGAAAGCCGCGATGCGAGCAACGCTTTCCTGGCCGACCTGCGCAAGACGCTGGCCGACTGCGTCTCCGACCACCATTACAAGGTCTTCGATGAATACGCCGCCCGGTACGGTCTGGAGATTCAGCCCGAATCCGCCGGGCCGCACGCGGGTCCCCTCGACGGCATCAAGAACTACAGCCACAGCGATATCGTCATGAGCGAGTTCTGGGCGCCCTCACCGCATCGGCCCACACCCCCGCAGCGCTTCTTCGTCAAGCAGGCCGCCTCTGCCGCTCACATCTACGGCAAGCGGCTCGTCGCCGCCGAGTCCTTCACCACCATCGGCCCGCACTGGAACGATGTGCTCTGGAAGTCGCAGAAGCCCAGCATGGATCACGAGTTTTGCTCCGGCCTCAACCTGATCTTCTTCCACACCTTTACCTGCTCGCCCCGGGAGATGGGCCGGCCCGGCCAGGAGTATTTCGCGGGCACGCACGTCAACCCGCAGGTTACGTGGTGGGAGTATTCCGATGCGTTCATGGACTACATCAACCGCATCCAGTTCATGGTGCAGCAGGGCCGTTTTGTCGCCGATGTGCTCTACTACTACGGCGACCACGTGCCCAACATCTTCCCGCTCAAGGAGTCCGATCCGGCGGGTGTGCTGCCGGGTTATGACTACGATGTGACGAACGAGGACGTCCTGCTCAAACTCAAGGTGGAGGACGGCAAAATCGTCGTTCCCGGCGGCATTTCCTACCGCCTGCTTGTGCTGCCCGATCACAAGGTCCTCTCGCTGGCCGCGCTGGAAAAGGTTGCCGATCTGCTCGGGCAGGGGGCCACCGTCGCGGGGCCCAGGCCCGAGCGGCTGGTCAGTCTCGTCGGCGGTCAGGCAGCACAAAGCCGTTTCCAGCAGCTCACCGATCAGCTCTGGGGAGAAGTAGCGGGTGCAGCGGGGGTCCGGCAAATCAAAAAAGGCCGACTCATCTGGGGCTCCCCCGCCCGCGAGATCCTGCAAAAGGACAATATCGCGCCGGACTTCGAGGCCGTCGGCGCGGCGAAGGACGCGGAGATCGATTACATCCACTATCAAGTCGGTGATGCGGAGGTTTACTTCATCTGCAATCAGACCCCGTCGCCGCAGTCGATGGACTGCATCTTCCGCGTCTCGGGCCTTCAACCCCATCTGTGGGACCCGCTGAACGGCGAGATTCGCCCGGCCTGCGCCTTTCGGCCGGTCGGCGGCCGCACCATCGTGCCGATGCGGTTTGAGCCGTACGGCTCCTGGTTTGTCGTTTTCCAAAGGCCGGCTGCAAAAGAGACGCCCGCCGCGGATTCCAATTTTCCCGATTTGGTCACGATCCAAACTCTCGACGGCCCGTGGCAGGTGGCCTTCGAGCCGGCGTGGGGCGGTCCCGAGTCGATTCGGTTCGACCAACTGACCGACTGGACGCAGCATGCCCAGGAGGGCATTCGCTTCTACTCCGGCAAGGCCGTGTACAGCCGCACCTTTGAGCCGGTCCGGCCGGGCAAAGGCAAACGCTGCTGGCTGGACCTCAACCGCGTCGAGGATGTGGGTATCGCCGCCGTTCGCCTCAACGGCAAAGACATGGGGATCGTCTGGACGCCGCCGTTTCGCGTGGAGGTTACCGAGGCCCTCCGACCGGGTGAAAACCAACTGGAGGTTACCGTCGTCAACTCCTGGCGCAACCGGCTCATCGGCGACCGCGACAAACCCCGCGATCAGCGGCTTACCAATACGAATATCAACGTCCGCGATGACTGGACGCTAAGCCCCTCCGGTCTGCTTGGCCCCGTCGAGCTGAAAAGCGAGCAATAGGACGGATGGAGGAGCGTTGAATCGCTCAAAGAATAGGCGTTGTTATGCAGGCGGGAATCCAGGTCCGGATTTTCCCCTTGACAAACCCCTGAAAATATGTATATATGCCTGCAAATCAAGGACTTGCGCGGGCGTAGTTCAGTGGTAGAACACCAGCTTCCCAAGCTGGATACGCCAGTTCGATTCTGGTCGCCCGCATTAGTTTTTGAGGCTGAAAACGAGGATTTTTCACCTGTTTTTCCCTCCTGATTTTTCCCGGCGTCTAACCAGCGTCCTGACATTCCGCTTCCCGGTCTCCTGTGAGTCGATTCTGAATCGATGGGGAGTTTTTTAATCCTGATTTGCAGGGATGAAAAGGAAGTATAAATAAAGACTGCTTTTCGCAGCAGTCTTTGTAGAGTTATATTGTCCTGTTAATGGGAGTCAATGGAGACCAATTTGTCCAGCACCTCAGCCGCTTTCTTCTCATTGGCATCGGTGCCCCGCGTGGGTATTAACTAAAGAGCGGGTTATTCGACTCGGAACCAGTCGAAGTCGGCGTAGCCGCCGGCGGGGGCGGTGTGCTCGCGGCTGCAGAAGAGGCCGACCTTGGCGCCGATCCAGATGCCGGGGCGGGCCTTGAAGGGCTTGCCCAGC
>JBNRMP010000063.1:0-48080 GCA_050309685.1 Anaerohalosphaeraceae bacterium | reverse complement strand
GATCAAAAACCCCAGCCCCCCCAGCACCAGCATCAGCAAGGCCATCAGGATCACGGAGTTGCGCTTATTAACCTGGATTTGTTCCCACATCATTTTAGTTTTGAGTTCTCAGTTTTGAGTTTTGAGTTTTTAGTTTTGGGTTCTCAGTTTGGAGTTAAACTGTTTGCTCCGGTTTTTACGATACTTGTCAGCATTCTTTTCAGTTCTTCTGATTTCTCCAAAAAAGGGTTGGATTCTTCCTGTGACAAAACTCCTGAATCTCTGAGCAGTCTTAGCCAATAGTGTGTTTCTCTCGCCTCTTTGGAAGCAATTGACATTTTATAAAAGAAGTCTTTGCGGCTTGGCTGGCGGGGGCCTCTTCAATGTTGGCCCCGATACTTGTGCCGCAGCGAAGCAGTGGTGCGGCGATTTCACAGCGATTCTGTTTTTTGAGTCGCAGGCAAAGCTTCACGATCTCAAGTGCAAGCTGATAGCTTTTGGCACAAACTGTCATATTTTGATCCATAACTCAAAACTCAGAACTCAGAACTGTACCTTCGGCGCCTGGCGCTGCGCTTCATTCTCAATCTCAAAATAGTCCCGCTTGGAGAAATTGAACATTCCCGCCACGATGTTCGACGGGAACATCTGGGTCTTGTTGTTGTAGAGCATCGCCTGATCGTTATAGGCCTGTCGGGCGAAGGCGATCTTGTTCTCCGTGCTCGTCAGCGTCTCCTGGAGCGAGAGGAAGTTTTGATTGGCCTTCAGGTCCGGGTAGTTCTCCACGACCAGCATGAACTTGCTCAGGGCCTCGGTGAGCTGCCCTTCGGCCTTGCTCGCCTCGGCGACGCTGCGAGCTCCCATCGCCTTGCTGCGGGCCTCCGTGATCGCCTCGAACGTGCCTCGCTCGTGCTGCATGTACCCCTTGGCCGTCTCCACCAGGTTGGGGATCAGGTCATGCCGCCGCTTGAGCTGCACGTCAATCTGCGACCATGCGTTGTCCACCTGGTTCCGCAGCCGCACCAACGAGTTGTAGATCCCGATGACAAACAGCACGGCCAGAATGAAAATCCCAACCAGCACCAGTACCGCAATCATGCCTCCCATGTTCTTTTTCCTTTCATTTTTCTTGGCGTTTTTTCGTTCTGAGAATCAGAAAATCAATTCCTGTAAAATGGAGAAAGCTATTTTCATCCATGAGAAAAAGCGGATGGCGTCCTCTTTCGTCTCTCCGGCGCTGCTCAGAAGGGATCGCCCCGGGGCTATAGCGTCCGGATCGTACCGGATGTGAGCCGCTTTCTCGATAATCTCATTCGGGTCCATCCAGATCCCCCGGCATTTCAGGCAGACTTCAAAGGCGAGATCCTCAAACCTCTCCTGCCGCAACACAATGGAACATGTCGGACACCTTACCATTCATTGCCCTTCAATTCTTTCGGCCTGGGCAGTAAAAGCCGATTGGCCGCTCCATGCAGGTTCATTGATCGGCCTTGCCCGATTTTTCGCCGTTAAACAGGTCGCCCAAGAGCTTCTGAATCTTTCCCTCCTTATCCAGACGGCCCCTTTCAAGGACGGCCGCCAGTTCGCCCCGGTCGAACCACAGTCCGTGCCCCTTCGGGCAGCGGTCGATGATGATGGGGGCCTCGTTGTCGCCGGCGTTGATCTTCTCCATCTTCCGGTCGCAGATCGGACAGCGGCGGTGTTTTTCCCTGCCGCCGCACGGCTGAAACGAGCGGATCAGCCCGGCCGCCTGCTCGCCGCCCCCCAGCAGCAGTTCCAGTTCCCCGCCGTCGAGCCAGATGCCCCCGCAGCCCGAACAGCAGTCCGTCTCCACCAGCTCCATCTCCAGCGTAATCATCGGATTTTGACAAACGGCACAGTTCATAGGATAACGGCTTTCTTCTTTTTTCCACGACCCAATTTGCGAATCGGCGTCATCATCCTAACGGAGGGGGGCGGCCCTGTCAATGTTTCTATGGCGATAAGAAATGTCTAAATGTCTTTATTCTTGACAGTTTGGACAAGTCCTGACTATGATGGTCCAAATTAAAGAATCCAGGATGCCTGCGGGACCGGTTGCCCGAAGGCGATTCTGCGGAAAATCGAGAGGGATGGCGATGATTATCGACTGTCATACGCATCTGAGTGCCCCGGACAATACGGCGGATTTGACCCGGCATCAGGAGATCTTCTCCGAGATGGACGGTTTCTTTGTCCTCGGCGGACTCAATGAGGACCGCCGGCAGATCAATCAGCAGGTGAGTCAATATATTCGCAAAAACCCCAAGGCCGTGGGTTTTGCGGCGATCAACCCCGTGGACGATCCCATCGGCCGGCGGGACCTTAAGGCCCTGGCCCAGGACGAAGGGCTGCGGGGCGTGGTCCTTTACTGCCCGGAGGAGCGGTTTCATCCCGCCCACAGCCGGGCCATGCGGCTCTATGAGCAGTGCGAGCAGATGGGGCTGGTTGTCTTCTTCCACAACTGCCCGCCCTTTACGCCGCAGGCGGTTATGGATTTCGCCCAGCCGTGGCTGATCGACGAGATTGCCCGCACGTTTCCCGGTTTGAAGATCATCCTCGGGCGCATGGGAGTGCCCTTTGTGGAGCAGGGGACCTGCCTGCTGGCCAAGCACCCGAACGTCTTTGCGGACCTGACGATCCTGCCGCACAAGCTCTGGCAGGTCTATAATATGGTCATCGGCGCCTACGAGGCCCAGGTCATGGATAAGCTGCTCTTCGGCAGCGGCTACCCGTTCGTCCGGCCCGATACCTGCATTGAGACCCTCCTGGGTTTCAACAAGTTGTTCGGCGATACGCACCTGCCCCAGGTTCCCCGCGAAAAGCTCCGCAGTATCGTGGAACGGGACACCCTGAAGGTCCTGGGTCTGAAATAGAATACCGCAGCACGGATCTCCCGGCCGTGCTTTCACGAACTCCGGCGGGAATCCGGGCCTTGCGGCGGCCGGCACGGTCTTGATTATTAGAAGTCACCTTAAAAGAGTAAACAGGGGGACATAAGTGGCGCGTGAACGATGGCAAAGCAAGCTGGGCGTGATCCTGGCGGTGGCGGGAAGCGCCGTCGGACTGGGCAACTTTCTGCGATTCCCGGGGCTGGCGGCCCACTACGGCGGCGGGGCCTTCATGATCCCCTATTGCGTCTCCTTCCTGCTGCTGGGCCTGCCGCTGATGTGGGTGGAGTGGACCATCGGGCGGTTCGGCGGCGGCTTCGAGCACAGCACGGCGCCGGGCATCTTCCACACGATGTGGCAGAAGAACCGCTTCATCAAGTATTTCGGCGTCATCGGCATCTTCGGGCCGGTCGTGATCTTTTCCTACTATACCTATATTGAGTCGTGGCTGCTGGGCTACAGCGTTTTCGCCCTGACGGGCCGGTACGCCGCCTGTACGGATGCCGAGTCGATGGGGGCCTTTCTGAACGCCTACCAGGGACTCGGCGGCCCGGATAACCCATGGTTCGGCGGGATCGGGACCGCCTACGTGTATTTTCTGATCACCTTCTTTGTGAACATCCTGGTGGTCAGTTTCGGCATCAGTCGGGGCATCGAACGGTTCTGCAAATGGGCGCTGCCGCTGCTGTTTGTGATCGCGGTGATCCTGATGGTTCGGGTGTTTATGCTGGGCGCGCCCGATCCGGCCCGGCCCGAGAACTCCGTCATCAACGGCCTGGGCTTCATGTGGAACCCGGACTGGGCCGCCCTCAAGCGGAGCGACGTCTGGCTGGCAGCGGCGGGACAGGTGTTCTTTACCCTCAGCGTCGGTTTCGGCGTCATCCTGACCTACGCCAGCTACCTGACCCCGCGGGATGATGTGGCCCTGTCGGGGCTGACGGCCGCGACGACCAACGAGCTGGCCGAGGTCGTCATGGGCGGCAGTCTGGTGATCCCCGCGGCGTTCGTCTTTCTCGGGGCCGCCGGCATCGAGGACCTGACCACGGGGGGCGGCAGCATCTTCAACCTCGGTTTTGTGACCATGCCGCTGGTGCTTCAGAAGGTCGCCTTCGGGCAGCTCTTCGGCTTTCTGTGGTTCTTCCTGCTCTTTATCGCGGGCGTGACCAGCTCGATTTCGCTGGCCCTGCCGGCGATTGCCTTCCTCGAAGACGAGTTCAACCTGAGCCGGCGCGAGGCCGGTATCGTCTTTGCCGCCGTTACCTTTATCCTCTGCCAGCCGGCGATCTTCTTCCTTGGCAACGGGGTTCTGGGCGAGCTGGACTTCTGGGGCACTTCGGTATGCCTGGTGGTCTTTGCCACGATCGAGGCCATCCTGTTCGGCTGGGTCTTCGGTATGGACCGCGCCTGGAAGGAACTGCACACCGGTTCGGACATCCGCATCCCCGGCATCTACCGATTTATCATCAAGTTCATTACCCCCGCCTTCCTGCTGCTGATCCTGACGAGTTGGGCGGCGGATCAATGGATCGATGTGATCCTGATGAGGAAGGTAGCCCCCGAGAATTTCAACCTGATTGTCATGACGCGGATCGGACTGCTGGGGCTTTTACTGTTCCTGGTATTAATGGTCTGGATCGTCTGGAAACGGCGGGGCCATGCCGTCCCGGCATCGGAAACGGAACAAGTCACGGCGAATTGCGAGGACCTGCAATGACGGCGGCGGGATGGATCTTTATGGCGATAAGCTGGGGGGCGATTATCGGGCTCTTTGTCTTCTGCATAATCCGAACGCTACAGTCTGATAAGCCGAAGAATCGCGACAAATAGACTCTATACCGCAGGATATCCCCTAAGTCCTTGTGAGACAAAGACTTGCTGCTAAACAGACCGGATGGTTCACATGAAACGTATGCAAGAAAGCGGGTCTGGTGCCCCTTATTTCCAGACCCGCCAATCTTGGTTTCCGGTCACCTCGGACTTATTTAAACCCCTCGACGGAATTACTCAGGTATTTCTCGATTGCCTTTTCGAGGTCCACATTGTTGACGTTGGCCAGCGTGCACAGCCAGGCAAAGACGTCGGCGAATTCCTCTTCTTTGTTGGCCTGGTCGCTGCCGGCAAGGGCGGTGGCCAGCTCGCCGACCTCCTCGACAAACCACATGAAGGTCGCCGGCGTGCCCCGCTCGCGGTCGCGCTGGCCGTAGCGGGCCTCGATCCACTGCTGGAACTGTCGTATCTCCACCGGGTCGGGTTAGTCTTCCATGCCCAGCATCTTGGAGAGGCGGGCCTTGTTGTAGATTTCGCGGACCTCTTCGGTGGCCTGACGGCAGACCTGCTCCATCTTCATGCTGAAGGGGGCGTTGTTGGTCTGCTCGGCGAGATGCAGATGGCTCATCAGCGGGCCGTCAACGGCCTCGATGATCTCCAGCAGCGTAATGCTTTCAGCCGGGCGGGCCAGGAAGAAGCCGCCGCGGGGACCGCGCTTGCTGCGGAGCACGTTGGCCCGCACGAGCTGCTGGAGGATCTTGAGCAGGTATTCCAGCGGGATGTTGTACTCCTTGGAAATCCGTGCCGCCAAGACCGCGCCTTCCTTGTAGTTCTGGGCAATGTACCCGACCGCTACCAAAGCATAACCGGTTGATCTGCTGATCTTCATAATGACCTCCTGAATATAGATTTTTCAGTACGTATTTACTTTTGCCAGAAGCAGGTACTTCTGCATATTACAAAGCCTTATTATCAGGATTATTTCAAGAGTTGCAAGGGTAAAATTATCTTTAAATAAAAAAAGTCTGGATTAGGAGAATAAATTTTCGTGATTTTATAGCCGTTAATAGGAGATTAAGAGGGGCGTCTTTGACAGCCAATGGGGAGTTGTGTGGGGGGTTGGGCGTATTCCAGGTCGCTTAAAACCACCCCGGTCTTATTGGACCACCCCCCCTTGAAGTTGAGGGGAGTGTCTTTTTGGTTGGAGCTTGTCGGGTATTAGAAGCGGAGGTGGTACTGGAGGCCGACGACGGTGGGTTCCTCGATCCAGCTTACCTTGTCCGGATAGGCCCTTTTGAAGCCGGAGGAGTAGGAGTATCGCTTGTTGTCGCCGAGGACGGGGATGCTGTGGACGAAGACGGTCAGGTCGGCGGACTCGCTGACGTGCCAGGTCAGCGAGACGTTGGCGGTGATCTCGAAGTCGAAGGCGTCGTGGTCACGGATGGCGAGGATATCGTCGGCATCGCCGCCGCCGGCTTCGAGGGCTCTCAGACCGTCGCGGTATCCCTCAAAGCCCCAGAGGGCCCGCAGGTCGCCGTGAAGGGTGAATTTGCCGTCGCCGAAGCGGATGTTCGTAAAGAGTTTACTGATGTTGTTGGACCAGTTGTTAAGATCATTGCCCTTGCTGGTGATGATGGCGCCGCCGCCGGCGTCGTTGAAGTAATCGGAATAGCTGATGCCGGTGGCGAGCATATTGTCGCCCCGCTTGAAGTCGAGCTGTTTGACAAAGGCGTGGTTGATCCCCAGATCGAAGTTGTCCTTTTTGTAGAGGGCCTCCAGTTCGATGCCGGCGGCCTTGAGGGTACCGACCTGGGCGCTGCTTCGACTGACCCAGTCCCAGCCGATGATCTCCTGGCGGTTGTAGAAGGCGGAGGTCTGGAAGGTCAGGGCGTCGCTGAGGCGTTTGGACCAGATCAGTTCGATGGTGTCGAGTTTTTCAGGGTCGTTGTCCTCGCCGAGCTTGTGGTTCATGAAGAGCTCCTCCTGGGTGTTCATGCGGGTGGAGCGCTGGACAATGAACTTGAGGTACTGGTGGGGATCGACCTCATAGACCAGGGCGGCCCGCGGCGAGAAGAGGAAATCCGTATAGGAATGTTTGTCGAGCCGGGCCGAGAGGATCGAGGTCAGCTTGGGGGTGATCTGGTAGTTGAACTCGCCGAGGAAAGCGTAGCGGGTGGTTTCCCAGCCGTCGCCGACGGCGAAATACTTGGCGTTGGATTCATCGACCTGACGGAGGGAGCTGTTGGGGCCGTAGGCGTCGGAGCCGGGCCCGCTGATGATGCCGTCGGAGAGGCGCAGGCCGCTGTCGGGGCCCTTGCCCCAGGCCGGGCCGACGATGTCGTAGCCGGCCTCGAAGCCGAAGGCGGCCTTGACGCGGCTTTCGACGGGCTTGTAGTTCATCATGAAGCGGGCGAAGTATTCGTCTTCCGACCAGGTCCAGCCGATATTGAGGAGGTTATCGCGGTCGTTGGCTGCGCCGAGGGCGGAGGTGTACTTTTCGACGTTGAGCACATCGATGGAGCTGACTCCAAACTGGGACTTGAGCTCCCACTCCTCATCGAGGGGCAGTTTGTTTTCGAGGACTAACTGCCAGTAACGGAATCGGGTCTGACGGAAGTCCTCGTAGGCGCCGCCGGGGCCGACGGGATACTTGATGGCCGAGCCCTGGATCAGGGCGGAGTTGGCGGTAACGTAGCGGGCCCAGAATCGCCAGTTGTTGCGGAAGAGGACGTCCACGTGGGCCTTGACCTGGGGTTCGTTGTAGAAATCGGCCAGATAGGTGAAAGGCGGTTCCTCGCCGGGGGAGACCTCGTGGCCGACGTAGCCGGCGCCGGGGCTGCCGACGCCGAAGAGGTCGGGGGTATGCCCCGTGGTATGGACCACGCTGAAATAGGTGAAGAGGTTGAACGATTCGTTCGCTTCGCCGAAGCTGACGTAATTACCGATGCTGTCGTACTTGTCCCAGAAACGGCCGCCGACGCGGAATCCCTCGTCCTGGACGGCGGTTTTGGTGTAGATATTGATGACGCCGCCGACGGCGCCGGGACCATAGGTGACCGAGCCGGGGCCGCGAATGATCTCGACGTGGTCGATATCGTTGAGGTCCCAGTTCAGCAGTTCGAGGCGGGCGCCGTACTGGGCCTTGATGTTGACGTTGATGCCGTTGACGTTGACGAGGTACTGATGGGGACGGTCCACGAGGACGCCGCGCATGCCGGGCAGGGGACCGACGCTGTGGTTGAGGTAGAGGAAGCCGGGAACGTAAACCTCCAACAGGTCGAGGAGGTTGCGCGCGGGGGTACGGGCGATGTCCTCGGCGGTAATCACGGTCACGCTGGCAGGGGTTTTGAGGGGGTTTCTCTCGGTGATGGTGGCGGGCAGGGCGATCTCGACATTCATAAGCTGTTCGATGGACATGTCGAAGAGGTTGTCGGAATTGATGTCGGGATGATCCGCACCGCGGACTTGAAGTGTGATCGAGAAGACGCCGAAACAAACCAGAGCAAGGAGCCATGCCGTTTGCACATTCCTGCTGTTTGTGTTCATTGCTGCTCCAATCAAATCGAAACTGAATCGTTCTCCTTTTCCATGGAAGAGCCGGGATCCAACCATCTTTCCTAATGTGCTGATAGAGTCGTCTGTTGATGTTCGGGGCTTAACCGGAGGCCGTCGGCGGGGGATTTTTCGGCAAATATGCCGTTAAATCCGTCCTAAACGGGCTGTCGAATTTTTTTACGTCCGATAAGGGTCGGCGATCAGGGAGGGACGAGGCGTCCATTTTTTCGTTGAACGGAGGGGGGAGGCGGGTATATTAGGGGGTTCATAGCGGCGATTTTTCTGCTGCTCGCATTTTTAATAAGGAGACGGCATGGTGATATGGGGCCATAGAGCCAAACGGCCGGTCGGATTGAGGTATCCGGCGGGATTGCTGGCGGGGGTATTTGTGCTGCTGGCAACCGGATGCCGCGAGCCGGCGGCGACGAGGGGCGGCGGGGCGGAGGACATTCGCGTGGAGGGGCTGCGGTGCGAGATGCTTGTCGATCCGCTGGGGATCGAGACGCTCTCACCGCGGCTGAGTTGGGCGGTGACGTCGGAGCGGCGGGGATTTCGCCAGGGCGGCTATCGCATCCTGGCTGCGTCTTCCCGGGAGAAATTGCTGGAGGACGCGGGGGACCTGTGGGACAGCGGCAAGGTGGATTCGGAAGCGTCGGTGCATGCGGCCTATCACGGGAAGCGGCTGAGGTCGGGGCAGACGTGCTGGTGGAAGGTGCGGGTGTGGGACGCGGCGGGGCGTGCGAGCGGCTGGAGCGAGCCGGCGATGTGGTCGATGGGGCTGCCGGAGCCGGAGGACTGGCGGGCGAGGTGGATCGGTCAGCAAACGCCGGCGTCAGCGGAGGCGGCGAAGGAAGCAATCGCGCGGTCGATCTATCCGCTGCCGATCTTTCGGAAGGAGTTTACGGTGCGGCCGGGCCTCCGGCAGGCGAGGGTGTATGTTTCGGGGCTGGGGCACTATGAGCTGTTTCTTAACGGGGAGAAGGTCGGGGGACATTTTCTCGACCCGGCGTGGTCGCTGTACGAGAAGACCGTTTACTATAACACGTTTGACGTTACGGGGCTACTGCGGCCGGGGGACAACGCCTTCGGGGTGATGCTCGGCAAGGGGTTCTACAGCACGGCGGGCGACCGGCGGATCCATTTTGTAAAATCCTATCGGCCGCTGAAGCTGATTTTGCAGGCGCATCTTCTCTACGAGGACGGCTCGGAGGAGACGGTCATTTCGGACGGGTCGTGGAAGTACACGCGCGGGCCGCTGACGCACTGCGCGATTCTGGGGGGGAGCAGCTATGATGCGCGGATGCTGCCGGAGGGGTGGTGCCGGGCGGGCTTCAGGGATACGGGCTGGCGGCCGGCGGCGGAGACGCCGGGGCCTGGGGGCGTGCTGACGGCGTTTGCGGCGCCGGCGATGGAGGCGATGCGGGTGTTTGAGCCGGTCGCGGTCGATGAGCCGGAGCCGGGGATTTTTGTTTACGATTTCGGGCAGAACGCGGCGGCGGTTCCGCGGCTGAGCGTGCAGGGAGCGGCGGGCTCGACGGTGCGGCTGACGCCGGCGGAGCAGCGGCATGGGCAGACGGGGGTGAGAAACGACGGGAAGGGGCGGGTGAACCAGGCGAGGATCGGGCGTCCGAACTACTGGGAGTACACGCTGCGGGGCGGCGAGACGGAGCAGTGGACGCCGTCGTTTACGTACAGCGGATACCAGTATCTCGAGGTGTCGGGGGCGGCGGCGCAGGGACGGGAGAATCCGAATCGCCTGCCGGTAATCAAGGGGCTGCACTCGGTGCAGGTGCGGAACGCTTCGAGGCGGGCGGGGACGTTCGAGTGCTCCAATCCGCTGTTCAACGCAATCGACCGGCTGATCGACTGGTCGGTGCAGAGCAACATGGCCCATGTGCTGACGGACTGTCCGCACCGGGAGAAACTCGGGTGGCTGGAGCAGAGCTATTTGATGGGGCCGTCGATTCTTTGGAACTATGACGCGGGGGCGTTCTTTGCGAAGAAGGTGCGGGATATGCGGGACTCGCAGGCGGACAGCGGGGAGATTGTGACGGTGGCGCCGGCGTACCCGGTGTTCGAGGGGGCGTTTCAGTACAGCCCGGAGTGGGGGGCGGCGGGGGTGTTTGTGCCGTGGCTGCTCTATGAGTGGTACGGCGATGAGGGGGTGCTGCGGGAAAACTACGGGATGATGACGCGGTTTACGGACTATATGGAGGCGACGTCGGAGGACCTGATCGCCCGGCCGGGGCTGGGGGACTGGTATGACTATGTGCCGGGCAAGGCGCCGGGGTATTCGAATTATACCCCGACGACGCTGACGGCGACGGCGATTTTTTACGGGTGCGCGGATGCAACTGCCAGGACGGCGGCGCTGCTGGGGAAGATGGAGGATGCGCAGCGATATCGCGACCTGTGCGAGCGGATCAAGGCGAAGTTCAACCGCGAGTTCTTTGACGGCAGGGGGGCGTATCGGAACGAGGGCAGCCCGCAGACGGCCAACGCGATGGCGCTGGTGCTGGGGCTGGCGGAGCCGGCGCATCGGGAGGCGATTTTGCAAACAATTATCGATGACCTGGAACGCCGGGGTTGGCAGCAGACGACCGGAGACATCGGCACTTATTACCTGGTGCAGGCGCTTATCGATGCGGGCCGCTCCGACGTGATCTACTCTATCGTCAACCGCGACGAGGCGGGCAGCTACGGGTATTTTATCAAGCAGGGGTGGACGTGTCTGCCGGAGGCGTGGGACGCAGCGCTGACATCGTCGATGAACCATCTCATGCTTGGGCATATCCAGCAGTGGTTTCAGCAATGCCTGGTCGGGATTCGGCCGGATGCGGCGGGGCCGGGGTTTAAGAGGTTTATCCTGCGGCCGGAGCCGGTGGGGGATGTAACGTGGTGCCGGGGGTCGCATACGTGTCTGTACGGGACAATCGAGAGCGCGTGGCGACTGGAGGACGACGGGTTTGTGCTGGAGGCGGCGATCCCGGCGAATACGTCGGCGACGGTGTATCTGCCGGCTGAGTCCGCGGCACGGGTCTTCGAAGGGGCGGGGCCTGCGACACAGGCGGAGGGGGTGCGCTTTTTGCGGATGGAGGACGGGCGGGCGGTCTTGGAGGTGCAGTCAGGTCGATATGAGTTTTGTGCCGTCAGGGCGGATTCGGGGCCGGCTGAATAAGCGGCGGTTTAAATAAAAAAAGGTGCGGCGGGGGAAGACCGAGGGGACGCCGGTCTTTTATTTTTCAGCGGGCGGCGGGGAGATCCTGCCAGGAGGTGGTGTAGTTGGGGGTCTTTTGGCGGAAGGTGGTACGCCAGGGTTGGGCGGTGCCTTCGGCGGCGAAGCGGATGCCGCTACTTTGGGTGCGGTTGATGCGGTCAATGGTCTCCATGAGTTTGCGGCGGCGGGGACGGTCGGCCGTGTCGAAGAGGCCGGGCTGGATGCGGCCCGCCGGGACAAGGTCGGTGAGGATGACGCCGGATTTTTTGTATTCGAAGCCCTCGCGGTAAATCTGCCTCAGCGCCTGCATGGCGGCGGCGAGGAGTTCGGCGGTGTCGTCGGTGGCGACGTCGAGGGGGATGGAGCGGCAGTTGAGATAGCGTTTGCTCTTTTCGATGAAACGGCTGGTCGTGATGAAGACACTCAGGACGCCGGCGGCCATGCCTTCCGTGCGGAGCTTTTCGCCGGCGCGGGCGACGTAGAGGGCGGTGGCCTCGCCGAGTTCATCGAGGGCGGTGATGGGGCGGCCGAAGCCGCGGGAGACGGTGATGCCTTTTTTGGCGGCGGGGTGGTCGTCGAGGTCGAAACAGGGTTCGCCGCGGAGTTCGTAGATGGTGCGGAGGCCGTCGACACCGAAGACGGTTTTGATCCAGTCGAGGTCGGCGTCGCGGAGGGCAAGGGCGTCGGTAATGCCGGCCTTTTTGAGTTTGGCGGCGGTGCGGCGGCCGATGCCCCAGATGTCCTCGGGGTCGGTGCGGCGGAGGGCCTCATCGAGCCAGGGGGAACCGGTGAGGTCGAGGACGCCGCCGGCTTTGGGACTTTTCTTGGCGAGCTTGTTGGCGAGTTTGGCCAGCGTCTTGGTGGGGCCGATGCCGACGGAGACGGGGATGCCGGTCCACTGTCTGACGGTGCGACGGATGCGGCGGCCGTAGTCGACGGGGCCGTCGGGGATGCCGGCGAGGTCGAGGAAGGCCTCGTCGATGGAGTAGATCTCGAGGCGCGGGGCGAACTGGGCGAGCGTCTCCATGACGCGGGCGGACATGTCGGCGTAGAGGGTGTAGTTGGAGGAGAGGACGACGACGTTGTGTTTGTCGGTCAGGGGCTTGACCTGGTAATAGGGGATGCCCATCGCAATGCCGAGGGCCTTGGCCTCATTGGAGCGGGCAACGACGCAGCCGTCGTTGTTGGAGAGGACGACGACGGGCCGGCGCTCGAGGGCGGGGTTGAAGACCCGCTCGCAGGAGGCGTAAAAGTTGTTGCAGTCGATTAAGGCGATTGTGCTCATGACAAATCAAAAATCAAATATCAAAGGGCAAAAACACAGAGCAAAAATAAAAAATACATGGCCGGCCGCTGTGCTATTTTGGGTCTTTGATAGGTGTCTTTACTTTTTAATTTTTACTCTTTTATTTTACAGCGAATGGATGACGCTGGTGACGACGCCCCAGACTTCGAAGGCGCTTTCAGCGGGGATTTCTCTGGGTTCGTAGGCGTCGTTTTCGGGTAGGAGGTAAATCTTTTTGCGCCGGATGCGGATGCGCTTGACGGTCAGCTCGCCGTCGAGGGCGGCGATGATGACGCTCTTGTCCCTGGGCTCGAGGGAGCGGTCGACGACGAGGAGGTCGCCGGGGTGGATGCCGGCACCCAGCATGGAGTCGCCGGCGACGCGGACAAAGAAGGTGGCGGGGGGATTTTTGACGAGATGTTCATTTAAATCCAGACGGCCTTCCTCGTAATCGGCGGCGGGCGAGGGGAATCCCGCCGACACCCGCTCCAGGAAGAGCGGCAGGAGATGTCGCTTGGCCACATCCAGTGTATAGATTTCCTCAACTTTTGCCTTCATGGTTCTTCAGGACTCAGTATAGCGGAAGGGCGGCGGCGGGGGAAGACGGCAGGTGGGGCGGTGAGGACGCCGCTTACCTGCAACTGCTTGTGCGCAGGCATTTTACGGATTGATATTTTTCTATTTATTTTTTTCAGGCGATTTTCGCGGCGGATCAGGTTGTCGAGGATGCGGGCGAGGTCTTTTTCAAAGCGGTCGATTTCTTCGGGGGTAAATCCGTCGTAGTAGATTTGGGTCATTTCCTCGAGAGCCGGGCATACGGGCTCCCGAATAGAAATTTGAAAAAAGATCTTTACAAGGGGCGGGGGATGTGGTAGATTATCCGGCTCTTAACAGGAAAAGTTGTGGAAACGCATGAGTGATAAGGAATGAGCCATGGCACATAAAAAAGGACAAGGGTCATCGAGAAACGGCCGCGACAGCAATCCGAAGTATCGCGGCGTGAAGGTATATGGCGGGCAGGCCATCCACTGCGGCAGCATCATCGTGCGTCAGCGGGGCACCCAGTTTCACCCGGGCTTCAACGTCGGGATGGGGCGGGATTATACGCTGTTTGCGATGTGCGACGGGAAGGTGGAGTTCAAGGGCAAAAAGGTCCACGTGGTGGCCGAATAGCGCCGTTTTCGGTTTGGTTGAAATTCAGAAAGCCGTCCTTTGGGGCGGCTTTTTTTTGTTTGTGATGCGTTGGCTGTTTGCAAGGGCATTGGAAATTGCCTTTGATAGCTACAGGGGCGCAGAGGGGGGGGTAAAGGTTGGCATTACCGGAGGAGGGACTTGAACCCTCACGACCTTGCGGCCACGGGATTTTGAATCCCGCGCGTCTGCCATTCCGCCACTCCGGCTCGCGGAAGGCACAGGATAGAAAAAAAGGGGGAGAGAGTCAAGGGAAATCCACTGTAAAGATCTATGCAACCGCGGATTATACGGATTCCCCGGATTTTTAATTCTTTTGTTTTCAATCACTTACTGATTCAGAAAGACGATGTCTTCGGGGAGGGCGACGACGTCGCGGTGGCGGGGACCGAGGATTCGGCGGATCTCGGTGGAGTGCTTGCCGGCAAACTGGTGCAGTTCGTCGGAGGAGAGACTGGTGACGGCTTTGGCGGCGTCGTTGAGCATGACGACGGCGCCGGCGTCGAAGGCGCCTTCGACGGCCGTAACCCCTTTAGGGAGCAGACTTTTGTGCTGCCGGAGGGCGGCGAGGGCGCCGGCGTCGATGCGGATGGCACCCTCGGGACGGCTGTAGAGAATCCACCGCCGGCGGTTGCTCAGTTTGGTCCTGGGCAGGAACAGGGTGCCGATCTCCTCGCCGGCCAAAATTCGCTGAAGCACGTTGCGTTCCTTGCCGTGGGCCAGGACGATGCGGCAGCCCGCCGTGGAGGCGATGAGGGCGGCCTGGATCTTGGTCTTCATGCCGCCGGTGGAATGAACGGACCCCTTTGCGCCGGCGGCCTTGATGATTGCGTCAGTGATCTCCTCGACGACGCGGATCGGCTGGGCGTCGGGATGTTCGCGGGGGTTCTTGTCGTAGAGGGCGTCGATGTCCGTCAGGAGGATCAGCAGGTCGGCGTCGATCTTGCTGGCGACGAGGGCGCTGAGCTTGTCGTTGTCGCCGAAGGCGGTGCCGATCTCGTCAGTCGCGACGCTGTCGTTCTCGTTGAGGATAGGCACGACGTTCAGATTCAGCAGGGTCTCGATGGAGTTGCGGAGGTTGAGGTAGCTTTTGCGCTTGCTGAGGACTTCGGCTGTCAGGAGGACCTGGGCGACGGTGACGCCGAGCTCGCCGAAGGCCCTGTGGTACTCGTGCATGAGCAGGGGCTGGCCGACGGCGGCGCAGGCCTGGCGGAGCTTGAGATCGGTGACGGGGCCCTTGAGCTGCAGCGGGCCGGCGCCCATGCCGATGGCGCCGCTGGTGACGAGGACGACCTGTCGGCCGTCGGCGTGGAGGGCGACGATCTGCGCGGCGATGTCGCGGACGTACTGCGTGTTAACGCCGCCGTTTTGGCTGAGCGTGGCCGTGCCGATTTTGATGACGATGCGTTTGGAATCGGAAAAGTTTCTCATGGGACGAATCACCAGACTTTATCGATGCGTTTGTGGGTAAAGCTGCGGGCGTTTTGGCCGCTGTAGTCGGCGACGATGTGGCCGTCGCCGACGAGACGCCACTTGTAGATGAGGAGCCCTTCGAGGCCGACGGGGCCGCGGGCATGGATCTTGTTGGTGCTGATGCCGACCTCGGCGCCGAGGCCGTAGCGGAAGCCGTCTGCGAAGCGCGTGCTGGCGTTCCAGAAGACGTCCGCCGAATCGACGAGATCCATGAATTTTACGGCGGCGTCCTTGTCGGCGGTAACGATGGCGTCGGTGTGGCCGGAGCCGTAGCGGTTGATGTGCTCGACGGCGGCGTCCAGCGAATCCACCGTGCGGATGGAGAGGATCAGGTCGAGGTATTCGGTCTTCCAGTCTTCTTCGGTCGCGGGCCCGATATCGATGAAGCGGCGGGTGATTTCGCAGCCGCGGAGCTCGACGTTTCGCTTTTCCATCGCTTCTTTGAGCTGGGGCAGGAAGTCGGCTGCAATCGCCTCATGCACCAGCAGCGTTTCGGCGGCGTTGCAGACGGCGACGTACTGGCACTTGGAGTCGATTGCGATCCGTAAGGCCATCGCGGGATCGGCGGCCTTGTCCACGTACACGTGGCAGATGCCGTCGGCGTGGCCGAGGACGGGGATGGTCGTGTGCTCCATGATGTAGCGGACGAACTCGTTGCTGCCGCGGGGGATGATGAGGTCGATGTGCCGGTCCATCCGAAGCATGGCGGCGACGTCGGCGCGGGTTTCGAGCAGGCCCAGCCAGCCGTCGGGCAGGCCGGCTTCGGCGGCGGCGGCCGTGATGACGTCGGCCAGGACGCGGTTGGTGCGAGCGGCCTCCGAGCCGCCCTTGAGCAGGACGGCGTTGGAGCTTTTGAGGCACAACGTCGAGATCTGCACGAGGGCATCAGGGCGTGATTCGAAGATGACGCCGATGACGCCGATGGGGCAGGTGACCTTGTAGAGTTCCAGTCCTTTGTCCAGTTCGGTGGCCGAGAGGGTTTGGCCCACGGGGTCCGGCAGGGCGATCAGACTGTCGATGCCGGAGCAGACGTCGTCGATTTTTGACCGGTCGAACCTGAGACGCTTGAGCAGCGGGGCGGCGAGACGGTCTTTTTCGGCCTGGGCCAGGTCCTTTTGGTTTTCCTCGATGATGCGGGCGCTGTTGGCGAGCAGGGCATCGCGGATCAGGGCCAGGGCCCGGTTTTTACGGTCAGGGCTCAGCGCCGCCATAAAGATGGAGGCCTGCCGGGCTTGCTGCGATAGCTTTTCAATAGACATTTTTTGTCCTTATTAATGGCTGAACATAATGAATCTATTATTTTACAGCTTACGGTTTTGTTTTTCAATTCCCACATTAGCAATCGTTGAATATGGAGTCGGTCGGTCTTGATTGTTAAGGTGAGATGATATCAATCTCGATAAATTCGTGCGATTTTGTAAAGGGAGCTTGACAAAGTCGGCTTTTTGGGCTACCCTTTGCGACTGCCTTTTGCGGGCGTAGCTTAATGGTAAAGCCCCAGCCTTCCAAGCTGGTCATGTCGGTTCGATTCCGATCGCCCGCTGTTTGACCCCAATGGACACCGCCTGCCAACTATCGCCTAAGTCTGCCTGTGTTCGGGACTTAGGGCACTATTTGGCGATATATCCAATTCTAAGTTCTCGGTCCAGAATGCCGGCAAATGCCACGATTTGTCCCCGGCGGTACGGATTTACTGCGAGTTTTACTGCGAGCGCAGGGGAGAATATGTCAAATTTCTGTCTTGTGCGTGATTCTAAAACAGGTGTCGCATTCAGGACCTTGTATCTTCATGTCAAGTCTGATAGCCCCGATTTTCGTCAAATGGAGACAAAAATCAAAACCCCCACTGGCCACAACATCATGGACATTTTCAAGATGTGCTTTCGCTTATCATCCTTACTATTTCAATTGTTTTTGCCAAAGGAGCAAAGGAGGAGGACTTCATGGTCGCTTGAGCAGTCGCCAGTATCTTTTTAGAGCCGGCAATATCGCCGTCCGCCAGGGTTTCTATCGCCTGCTGACGCAGCCTCGCTGCGCGGGCGGCGTTGCGCATCATCCATGTCAAATCGGCCTGGCAGCGACGGCATGTCGTCTCAGCGCTAAATCGAGCATTGCAGACCGGACAACGGTTCATTGCCGGCCTTCCACAAAGAACAGCAACTCTTCCAGTTCGGCGATGGCCTCAAGCAATTCCGGTTTCTCCACCGAACGGATCGCCTCCTCGATACGCTCGTGCAGATCAACCATCTCCTCTTTATCGTCATCATGTGCCTGATCCATCATCCCGCGCGACTTTTCCAGCAGCGCCCCGGCCCGCTGCACCAACTGGGCCTTCTCGCTGTCAAATTTCAGCGTTTCATGGCTGCCGGCCGTCTCGGTAGATTCGGTTATATCGCGGACTTCCTGCGCTTTAACGAACGGCCCTTCACAATCAAACTCCTGGTCAAGCGGATCGGGGCAGGCGGCATGCATCCCGGCTAATTTTTCCCGCGCCTCGGCCATCGCCTTTTCGTCTTTGACGGACAGGGCATTGCTGATGGTGATCTGCTTGGATTTGCCGGTGCGTTTTTCGATTGCACTGACCTTCAGGATGCCGTCCAGATCCAAACTCATCCGGCACAGCACCTCGTTCTGATCCGGCGTCGGCGTGAGCCCATTGATCATAAAATCACCCACGGGGATATTTTTCAAGGCATCCTCATTTTCACCCTGAAAAATCTCGATTTGGACGCTGGTTTGATTCGGATAGGCGGTATAATAGCTTTCGGTGCGTGTGATCGGCAAGGGGGTATTGCGATGAATAATCGGTCGATAGCAGTACGGATATTCCCGATTGTTGCGGACGCCAAGGTAGGACGGCCCGAAAGAAAAAGGCGACACATCCACCAGCAGCTTTTGGATGTCGTGTCCGGCCAGCCGAGACGCCAATACGCCGGCTCCCAAGGCCACGCATAAGTCCGGATGAATGTCCTGACGGGGTTTGACCCCGATACGCTCCTCCAGCATCTTCTGAATCAGGGGGGTTCGCGTCGAACCGCCTACCAGCAAAATCTCATCGATATCCTCCGGTGACTTATGGGCGTCGGACATTGCCTTGGAAACGCTTTCCAATGTGGTCTCCAACAGCGGATGGATCAGGCCCTCGTAATCCTGTCGAGAAAACTCCATATCCAGGTGGAGATCCTTGCCGTTCTTTTGGGCAATCGCATCTTCACGGATCTGGACATACGGCTCAAAACTTAATCGCCTTTTAGCTTCTTCGGCGGCCCAGCGCAAGCGCGCATAGGAGGCGGGATGATAATCGCGCAAGTCAATCCCCTGTCGATCTTTAAACACCTTGACCAATTGATCCAGCAAAAGCTGATCAAAATCGTCGCCGCCCAGGTGGTTGTTGCCATGGCTGGCGAGGACTTCAATGACATCCTTTTCGATACTGACAATCGAAACATCAAACGTTCCGCCGCCCAGATCGTAGATCATGACCGTGCGATGCTGGTCGTCATTGAGTCCATAAGCCAGGCTGGCCGCCGTCGGCTCATTGAGGATGCGCACTACCTCCAGACCGGCCAGTTGACCGGCCATCTGGGTGGCGTTGCGCTGCACGTCGGAAAAATAGGCGGGAACGGTAATCACCGCTTTGTGAACGTCAACCCCCAGACTTTGTTGGGCCCATTGGCACAACTCACGGAGGATCAGGGAAGAAATTTCTTCGGGCCGGAAAGACTGATCGCCCAGGATCACTTTTTCCGATTCCCCCATCTTGCGTTTGATGCTTCGTACGGTCCGTTCGGGATACAGCAACTGCTGGTTGCGTGCCGCCTCGCCGACCAGCAATGTCCTATCCGGCGTCATTGCCACACAGGACGGAAGTAATTTGCCGCTTTTGGGGCCGAGCAATTGCGGCTGCCCGTTCACAAAAGCGGCAATCTCGGAGTTGGTCGTTCCCAGGTCAATCCCCACAATCACTTCTTTGTCTGTCATCGTCAGATCCTCTACATGGACGTGTTTTGTAGATTCCTGTGTCGCACCACTTTGACTTCGGCCGGGCGATGGATTCGGCCTGAAAACAGATATCCTTTACTGAACACCTCAACGACCGTTCCTTCCGGCAGGGCCTCGTTGTCATCCAGCGCAACGGCCTTCATCAACAGCGGATCGAAGGCTTTGCCGGCGGCGTCAATCTCCGCAATTTCATACTGTCTGCAGATATCTTCAATCCGGTACAGATGGATCCGATAACCCTCGAGCAGCGACGCAGCCATTTCCTCATGCCGTTGAAGCGTTTGCCGTCGTCGCCGCCGGAAAACCCACATCGGCCGTTGTCTCTCGGCGGCAATCTGCGCCAAAGAAGTTTGGGCGCTTTCTGTCCCGCGCATCATGCGCTCGCGCATCTCGATCAGGATATCAATAAATGCCTGGGCCGCCTGGTGACGGTGCATTTGAGCATCCTGAAACTGCTGCTGACGCAACTTCACTATTTCTTCATTGACGCGCTGGAGCTGCGCCGCCATCGTTTGATAGTCGGACTGCTTGTGTTCGGACAGCACTGTTAGTTTGTCGATCAGTGAAGCAACCCCTTCCGAGAGCTTATGAAACGTCCTTCCCTGCAGCTTGATTTCCTGCGACAGAACCGTCAGCACCGACCACATCTGGTACCAATCCGTCTGCTCACCCTGCCGGGCAGGGCCTGAATCCTCGGCGGCCAGCGCCTCCCAGATTTGCGGCGCAATGCCCTCCAAAGGCCCCGCTGTCTCCAATGCCTTGTCCAGCAGTTGTTCGAACCGCTCTAATATTCGCTCTTTGGCCGAGTGCGGATCGCCTGCTGATGACAAGGCGGTCTGTTCCTGTGGCTCCATTGGATCTCCATAATCATTCATTGAAAAGCAATCCATTCGGTTTATTTGGTTTTCGGATCCAGGACGTCCAGCCAGGGCTTTGGGCCGACAAACGGATATGTCCGATCGGTTTTGCGAACCAAATCCGCCAGCGGCGTATGAGGCGGCGTCAAAAAAAGCACATGCCGGAACCGATGACGCGGGTCTTTGACCGCCTCATAAGCGTCTCGCACTTGCTCAAATTGTTCGGGATGCCGATCCGGCGGATAGCGTTTGATTATTTCAAGATAGGCGCGGCGAATCTCTTCCGGCGAAGCCGTAGGGTCAATCTCCAGAATCGCCCACGGATTTTTAATTTGACTCTGAGGTGTCATGGTCCATACCCTATCGTTGTTTGCGATTCTTTCGTTCTTTTTTGCGCTGTTTTCGCCGATCCTTTCGATTCAATCGCGGCCGCGGCGAAGTATCATAAAACCCTTCGTCATCATCAAACGCAGATGTCTCCTCTCCAGAAAAAATGGAATCCAGGGGACTATCCAGATCCCCGTTAGACATCAGTTCTGAAAATTGATCCCATAATTGCGGATTTTTCAGAAAAATTCGATCCAGTTCTTGCTTGGAAGGAAACCGCCCATCATTCAGTTTCAGGATTTTGGAGAGAAACGCCAATGCATCTACATTCAAATCAGGCACGGACGGAATCGAAATCGACATATCCGGTTCATCTTCATCAGCAAAATTGTCCGCCTCCTCCATTGCATCAAACAACGTCGGCTCTGGAACAGAGGGCTTCGGAGCCGACCGACGGCCCTTTGTTTCACCGCGGGCCTGACGGCAGCTCGGGCAATCACATTCCGGGTCGGGAGCAAACGTTTCGTCCAGCAGCTTTCCGACCCCGGCCAGCGGATTGGTTTTGAACCAGCCGCCTTTAACCGGTTTGGGCAGTTTATTGGCTTTGGTTTCTTTGGCAACAATGGTTTCGAGCGTCTTTTCATCGAGTGCCATATCCTGCGGACGGACTTCTCCATAATAACCGCCCGTAAGCTGCTCCACCGCTTTGGAATACAGCACGGTATTGCCCGCTCGACGCGCCAATTCTGCCGAGGCCTTGAGGCAGTTTTCACGCCGCCGAGCATCCAGATAGCGAAGTGTTTGTGCCCGAAATTCCAGGAATGCCGCCCGATGAGGCCCCCCGGCCCGCAGGCCCTTGGCGCTCAGTGCAAACAACAGTTTTTTCATATCTCGATCCGCAGCGAAACGAGAAACCATCTGGGAAAACCCAAGCAGATGATCGAGTGAAAAGCCGCTCTTTTGCGTTTCCACCGCCTTGGTCATCGGTCCAAACCATTGTCCCGGCAGCATCAGATCGAATCCCGCCTTATCCAGCAGGAGACAAACACGCCCTGCGGCATCGATGAATTCCGGCTCGGCACAAACCGACGCCGCGGCCAACCAGGAAGGGCTGATCACTCCACTGTGACCGCATTGATCGGCAATGCCGATTAACAGCAGGATGGCCGCTGTTTGGCTTTCCAGTTTTTCGTGAATCTGCTCAAAACACGCCTGTGCCTGTGTCGGTTCAGGGCGAAGCGTATGATAAAGCCACTCCAGTCCTTTGATAAAAATCGGAATGTCACCCTGCTGGGCCTGTGGCTGTTGGGTGAATTCTTCCAGATCTTTCTCAACAAGATGCAGTTTTTTCTGCCGTAAATGGCGGGCGGCCTTGGAAAAAATCAGGCGAAGTTTGGCGCTTTTGATCTCCGGATTTAAAGGATCAATCTGTTCGGCCTTTTGTGCCCATTTCAGCCCTTTGTTGTAGGCCTGACGTCGAGCGGCAAGATGTATCAGTTGTAATACAGGTGTAACGTCGTCGGGAAATGCCTGGTGCCATCGCTCGGCCACGGCGTTTTCTTCAGCAACCGTTGCCCGTTCCTGGGCCCAGGTGAGCCATTTGGAATAGACCTCGCGGTTCGGCTGACACGCCGCCGCCCGCTCAAATAACAGCTCAGGATGCAAAAAGTACGGGTCGTCCGGATCGTAATCCGTTGCCGAAAGGTTGCGAATCGCAGCGGGTTGACCGTCATAAAGATAGTCCAATCCGTCAAAAACATCCTGAAAATAGTTTCGTTCATAGTCCAGATCATCCGGGTCGATGCGGCTGAGGACGTCGGCCATATGCAAATAGAACATCCCCGCTTCAGGACTGTTGGGTGAAAACCATTGCTCATGGATCGCATGACGCCGAAACTCGGCCCAAAGCAAACAGGCCATCAAATGATTGCCACTCCGTTCCATCACCTGGGCGAACAGACGCCAAAAATTGGCGTTATGCAGTTCCGGCGTGCCAAAGGCCGAACAGACCTTTTGGGGATCCAGATCCAATAGGGCCCCTTTTGCAAAAATATGCTGCTTGAGCAAATTCCTCTTTTGCGGAGCATACACGCCGCACAGGCGTATCGCATCACCTATCAACGACGGCAGGCGGCGTTCTTCCCTCGCTTCCATGGCACTGTCCAGCGTCTTTAGCGCAGCTACCAGAGCCGGCGATTCCCCCCGCAAGCGACCGAATAGGGCCGTTTGGGCGGCGGTAAGATTTTCGCGGGGCTTTCCCTCTAAAACATCCTGTATCACCACGGCCAGTTTATACACCGCATCCGAGGTGTCAATCTGGCCGATCGCTTCAAGGCAGGGGGCCGGTTTGTTTTGGTACAGAAACGCAATCGCGCGAATCAGCAACTTCCATGGATACAACGGACTTCGCCGTGAAACCTCCGGCAAGAGCACCTCTTCATCACTTACCGGGCCGGTCGTAACCTTTCCAAACACATCCTGAATGCATCTGGCCGCCCTGCGAAGGGGATGGTGGTCAGAGAGCACGGCACTGTCAGCGATTTGTGAAACATCGAAGACCGACTGGCGAAGCATCGTTTCCAGGTGAAGCCGCTGTTGTCGATCCAGTGCGGGATTATCCAGTAATTTGAGAATCGTGTCGTAATCATTATTAAGCAGGGATAACCTCCATCGCAGATCTGTAAACTCCTGGTCTTTGACGCGAAGTTTACCTTCTAAAACGCGCAGCAGCTCTCTGGCCTCGCATACCATGCCATTGTCTATCATATTTCGGATACGGGCGTAATAACAGACAGTCAGAATTTTTTCAGACCGTTCATCGGCCTTGGCCTTGTGATACTCTTTGGCCTTCTCGATGGCTACCCGTAGTTTGGACCCTGAAATATCTTCCTTGATCTCATCCTCAACAGCCGCCGGATCGGCATGCTCCTTGAGCCGCAGGGAAACGACCTTGCCCTTCTTGATTTTACTGTAGAAAACACTTTCTTTTGTGCCTGTGGCCATATCGCTTTAAGACTCCGTGATCTCCTGCACCGCTTACACCCCACTTCGATTTTCGGAATATGCCATACCGTCTATGCGTCATAGTGATTTCCTGACTTACTATAAGACGCGATTTCTTAATTTTCAAGTTAAAATGTTATTTCCAGGTAAACCCTGACGGGACTATTTGAATGTGCCCTTGACGGCGGTTGATGTGGGTTGTATCGGATTGACAGTATGTGATGGTTCCTTCCTCGCAATTAAAGATAGGAGGCCACGGGAACGCCTCACGTTGTTATACAGACGTTCTTTCGGCTGTCCGGTTTTTTTCTGTGGCCACAGGGTGCGACAGGTTCGCCCGTGTGCCGCGAGGGCGGCGGGAGGCGATCATTTTCCCGCAATGCGGGAGGGTTTGGGAACAGGGGCGAACGTGGGCGATATGTTGGAAACCCACTAAGAAAACCCCGGCGGGAGTCCGGGGTTGGGGAATGGGGTATTAGGGGGCGGATTTACCGCGTGCTGAGGGCGAACTGGCCGCGGCCAACTTTTTCGAAGCGGGAGTCGGGGCCTTTGAGTTTGATTTCCTTTGAAATCGCGGCATGCAGAGTATTCTGAGGCGTCTTGCCGGATTGGGAGGGGGTCCAGTAGGACTTTGCTGCCATAGTCTCGATCAATTTCCGGCAGTTCATGGGTTCACCGGTTTCGGCCAGGACCTGGACAGCGGCATCGAGGGCGGAGAGTTGTTTGTCTGGCGCAGGTTGGGCCGTGTTGGGCGCAGGCTGCGGAGGGGTATCTGGGCTCGGACTTCGTTTCGAGCGGCCCGCAGGGGCGGACGTGTCGGTTTTGGCGGCCGGGCCTCGCAATCGCTGGGCGGATTTCCACCTGACAGGAACAAAGCAGATGCCCGCAATGTTTCGGTTAAAACTGCTTGAATTCCGCCGCTAATTCGGTCAAGATTTCGGTTAGAATGCGATGCATTAGAAAACCAGATGAGGTATTGATGATAGCTGCTAAAAGATAATAAATCCATTCAGTTTGGAGCGACTATGATTCATTTGCGGGGCCGCCAAATCTGGGTCTCTGCAATACTCAGCCAGCCGTTGCCGGAGCTGTTGTTGCCGGTCATGCGGATCATGACAAATCGGCCGCTGACAGGCATAAAGGAGGTTTCCCAATACCCCTCCGACATGTCCGTATTGCCGCTGAACACCTTCACTCCATCGATTACAATGGCGAGGGGATAGGTGCGGGTTGCACCGCTGTTCAATCGCAGTCTGATGCGATCTATTTCATGCACGGTTCCCAAATCGTAGGTAATCCAGGCATTCGGAACGGTACCGTCGTTGGCCCAGCGTGTGTTCCGGTCGCGGTCATACGAATTTACGGCCGGATTGCCGGCCTGCTCCGATCCAGAGATAGTTCTGACGATGTCGATGGGAGCGGCGATGAATCGGGACGGCCGGGAATTCGAAAGCAGCCCCCTGATCTGATCTTCGCTCAACGCATAGTCGGCAATCCATATATCATCAAGCATCCCGGCAAACAGCGGGTCGGTCGAAAATCGGCTCTTGCCGATAAAGGTGCCTGCCGCTCCGAGGTCGGGGGGACGGCATGTAATTCTGCTGCTGTCTGCCAGGTTCCCGTTGATGTAGAGCCGTCCGATATTCCCGTTTAGCGTTACCGCCACATGCGTCCAGGCGTTTACCGGGAAGTCGCCCGATTCCAACCGCTGCTCGCCGGCGCGGCCTGAGGCGGTGACGGCAAAGCGTAACTTTCGGTTATCGGCGCTGGGTGTCAGGAACATGTACCGATTGGTATCGGCGCCGGAGTCGAAAATTCGCTGCCATTGTGCCCCACCATTCCAGCGCACCCACGCTGCGAAGGTAAAGTCCGCTCCTTCGCCCACACAGATCGGCAGTACCAAATAGTCATCCAGTCCGTTCAGCGAGAGTGCGTTGCCGTTTCGTCCGGCGACCAGATCGGGCGTCCCGTAAACCTGCGGATGGTTTCCGTTGCCCGAGTCATCCCGAGTATCCTTCTCGAAGGAGTAGATTGCATTGGCGTTTTTCCCGGAGTGATAGATCTCCTGTCGATAACCGATAGGAGAAGGGTGGTCGCGGTACATTGCGCCCATCGGCGTCAAACTGCCGTCCGGAGCGTGCGTGCGGCGAACCGGTTCTACATCGCTGTAGATGGAGTATCGTTCGATCCACGGCACGTTGTCCATCATATTGATCATGGCCTCAATAGCCGCCCGGTTCTGATCGAGGGTCGGATCGGGTGTGGATGTCCAGTTGGCCCCGTTATTGAATTCCGTCACCCATAGCGGCCGCTGCACCGTATCGTGAATGTCTTTAAGATAATTGTACATCTGCCGGGCGGCCCCCTCCGGGTCGGCGGGATCCGAGAAGCCCCGATAGTAATGGACCGGCACAAAATCGACCCGGAGGTCTGCCGCATCGGCTTTGCTTATGAACTCGGCGATCCACCACAGTCCCCCATCGGTTACGGCGGGCGCTCCGACGCGAAGGCCCGTTTTCAGCAGGGGAGGCCATTGGGCGATTGCCGCCTCTCGTGAGCCGTTGTTCAGGTTCCGATAGGCGTCTTCGACCGGATTGTCCGGCTCGTTGAAACCCAGCAGGTGGCTGATGCCGCGGGCGCTCCAGTCCTGGTTAAGACCGGGCCAGTACGGCTGCTGGCGAATCGCCACATATTCCCAGTCCGGCGTGGAACTTTTGCTGATGTTCCAGTTGTAGTGCCAGGCCGCGTTCAGGTCAGCGGGATCGCTGTCACAGGAGCCCTTCTTGCTTACCCACCGCCACGGAAAGACTCGCACGAAATTGATCCGGTTGTTGAGCTTGGCCGGCAGCACCCCGATCTCCACGTCGCAGTCCTGCGCCACGTAGTTCTTGCTGTAGCCCGTGCCGTCCGCGTTCCGGGCGAAGGTCGCCATGTAGCCCCGCTTGAGGATAAATGAACGGATCGCATTCGCCATCGATCCCAGGGAGCTGGTGTCGTAGGCCGTGTACTGACCCAGCGCGGCCGAGCTGCCCGTGAAGTTTTCCCCCGTAAACACCCGCAGCGGCTGAAAGCTTGGGGGGTGAGGAATGATGACCGCCCCGGCGGCGTATTCCACGACCCGCACATTGCCGTTCAATACGGCATCGGCTCCGCTGATCTTTACCTGGCCCAGATAGGTTGAGGCCACCACGGACGGCTTGACCTGCTCCAGGAACAGCCAGACGTCAGGAGAGTTCAAGTGAATCTGACAGCCCGACAGCGGGCTGCTCCCGGTCAGATGCAGTTCCGAACGCCCGTTCAGGTACGCCGTCGTGTCGGTCAGACTGCGGCAGGTCCGAATCTCATCTGTCAGATCCCACCTCTCCGCCATGGCCGCTACAGCAAACAGCAGGAACATGAGAACGACCTTGTCGTGTACCCGAAAACCATGGCACCAAGGGGATTTCCGATCCAGTCTGAAATACGGCATATCTGCACTCCCATAGCTTAACCGGTTTGGCCGTAAGCATAGCATTGCCTTACTGAGAACCGATTATAAAAATTTTATTTGAGTGTTCAAAAAATTTTTTGAGGGAAAGAGTTCGAAGAGGGGGAGCATAAAGCCTTTACACGAAAGTATTTATAAGAAAAACACCAAGGTCCTTTAAGGATGTGTGTACGGTAAGTTGTTAAACAGGAAGAAGTTGCAGAATCTTTTTTTCTTGACTTTTTCCGGGCGGCTGGGTAGTAATCCTTAATTGTGACTTGCACTGAAACAATGTTAATCTACTTTCTCAGGGTTGTGCAAGGGCTATAAACGGATGCGTGGATTAAGAAAAGGAGAAGAAGGGAGTCATTTCTTTTTCTTAACGGTCGCAGAATCCGCGAGTTAGGATGCGTTGACAATTGTGTATTAGGAGGCGATGTAAACACATATTCTGCGCGCAAATTTTGAGGTAAAGGAGCTGGTATGTTCTGCGCACGATCCCTGCATATTCCAAAACACCCTATTGCGGTTTGGGCATTTCTTTTTCTCTTCCAGTCAGCATTTGCCGCTGAGATTCCACCGGAGGTATTGGGTTTGCAGGAAGCGGCTCAGAAAGATATACAGGAAAAAAACTTTGATGGGGCTCGGGAAAAATACCAAGCAATCATCCGTAAGTATCCGGATTCTGAATTTACGGCGACGGCCCGGGGCAAAATGGTTGAATTATGCCTGGAAACGGGCCGGAAGGACCAGGCGGAAGCGGCATTAGAGGAGATGATGGCCCACGGCGACGCCAGCGCGGCTTTCAAGGAGGCGCTGCACGGAGTCGGTCGGGCCTACCGGTGGAAGGCCGGCGATCCGGCCAGGGGGCGAGCGATCTATACCCGCTGGCTGGAGACGTTCGCCGATGATCCGGACTCTCATAAGATGCAGTGTGCGGTTGTCAAGTCCTGGCTTGAGGAAAAAAACATTGAGGGGGCCCGGCAGGCGATGGAGCGGTTCAAGGAGCTTTGCAGGGGTAAGGACGATGTAACACCGGAGGTAAAGCACCTGGCCGATGTTTTTCAAGGGAACGGCTATCCGGAGGATGCAATACAGACTTATCAGTGGTTCATCGATGCCTGCCCTCACCCGGCGCAAGTCAATGCGATGTATGTAACCCTGATTGAAACGCACCTTCGTCAAAAGAACAAGGATCGGGCGGATGCGGTGGTAGAGAAACTGTTGACCCGGAAGGACGCCGACACAGTTTTCCGGGAAGCGATTATGGGGGCCGGGCAGGCTTATCGCTGGCTCGGACAGGACCCGGCAGGGGGCCGGGAGATTTATCACCGTTGGCTGAATAAGTTCAGCGATGCCCCGGAGGCCTATAAGTTTCAGTGTGCGGTTGTCAAGAGCTGGATTGAAGAAAAGAACGTAGAAGAGGCCGAAAAGGCCCTGGAGCGATTCAAAGAGCTCTGCAAGGGAAAAGCCGACGTGACGCATGAGGTGAAACACCTGGCGGGCGTCTTTCGCGATCAAGGCCGCCCGGATACGTCGCTGGCGCTTTATCGGTGGTTTCTGGATACCTTCACCCGTTCTGAACAGGTCAACTCCATGTATGCGGCCATGATCGACCATCACCTGCGCCTTAGCGAAAGGGTTCAGGCGGATGCGGCACTGGAACAACTGATGGAGCGAAGCGACAAGAGCGAGGCATTCAAGGAGATACTCCATGAGGTGGGCCGAGCCTATCGCTGGACGGCCAAAGATCCGGCCAAGGGTCAGGAGATCTACAACCGCTGGGTGGAGAAGTTCAGCAGCGATCCGGAGGCCTTTAAACTGCAGTGCTCGGTAGTCCTCAGCTTGCTGGAAGCTAATGATATGGAAGGCGCCGGCAAGGCCCTGGAACGATTTAAGCAGCTTTGCGAGGGGCAGGCGGATGTCTTCAGAGAGATGGCTTATCTGGGGCTCAATTGCAGGAATCGCGGCCAGTTTGACATGTCACTGGAATTGTACCGCTGGTATGTGGGGCTTTCTCCAGGCCACCTGGACAGATTCCTGGAGGTGTATTCAAGCGTTCAGGGTTTTAAGGCCGAAGTGAATGACGCATTGGATAAAAGCAGCCGCTCCGGGGCCAAGGGGGACTTCATGGATCAGCTTATCGGATGGGCCGGCCGGAGTCGGGATCCGGCGAGGGTGATATCGTTTTATGCGGAGCGATGCGGGGGGCAGGTGGAGGAAAACACTTTCAGAGCCTTCCTGCAACTGGTTGAGGATGACCTGAATCCGCCGATCGGGTTGTCACGGATTATGGATATCTTTAACCGACAGAAGATGGCCTCTGTTTCGGTTCAACTGTGCCAGGCCTTTCTTGCAGAACATCCGAAAAGCGAACGCCGGCCGATACTGCTGCTCAAGCTGTATGAAAGCATGCTGGCGAGCGGCACGGAGGCGGCGGCGGTCATCTCGCACCTGGACGATTACCTGAAGGATGAGGTTCCGGGGGATTCCGAACTGGCCGGAAAGGCGATTACGCTGAAAGGGCAGGCCTATATCCAGTTGGCGGAATCCGCCCAGGCGATAGCATGTTTCAAAAAGGTTATTGAGGAGTATCCCCAGTATCCATCGACCTCTCAGGCGATGTTTTTCCTGGGGTACTGCTACCTGATGCAGAATGATTTTGAGCAGGCTCGGCAAACGCTCGAATCTTTGGTTGCAAAGTATCCCGGCTGTGACTACGAGGTGCAGGCCAGAAGCCTGCTGGAACGCATTGCCGAAATGACTTAGATGGGGTTTGCCGCCGAAAATCTGAGTAAAACTCGATCTGAAGCGATTGTTAGAGAAAAGCAGGAATGTCCGGTTCAATGAAGATTAACAACTATTTTCTCGTGGGATACCTTCTCCTCGGGGCAGCGGCCATCGGCGCAAAGGGGGAGGAAATCGAGCTGTTCGGCAGGAAGCGAGCGAGGCCGGATGTGATCCTGATCGTCATGGATACGCTGCGGGCGGATCACCTGGGCTGTTACGGCTATGAGCGTCCCACGTCGCCGAACATCGATTCCTTTGCCCGCGAGGGAACCCTTTTCGAGCAATGTTACAGCCCGGCGACATGGACTCTGCCGGCCATGATGTCCGTCTTTACGGGGGTGATGCCCAGCGTACACAAGATCGACCGGATCGAGGAGGTCACTCCGCTCTCCGATTCGATCCCCACGCTGGCGGAGGCCTTCCGGGAAGCAGGGTATTTCTGCGGCGCCGTCCTATGCAACTATTATGCGCGGGGATCGTACGGTTTTTACCGGGGTTTTCATCTCTATGATGAATATTCCGTCTATATGGACACGTTTACAAGCGGTTATGACCCGGCCCTGTATGCCAATTATAACGTTATCCATGTAAGGACGGGACGGTCGGTCATGGAAAACGCCCGGGCGCTTTTGGAGAAGGGTAAACGATCCGGCAAACCGGTGTTTCTGTTTGTCCTCTTTTACGATCCGCATGATGAGTATGCGGCTTCCTGGGAATTCTATGAGAAATACGGCGTCGATTATGACGGCTCCAGAATCGGCCGCCGCCTCAAGGACCGCCGGCATGTAATCCCCCAGGGCAAGGAACTGGAAAACCTGGTCAAGCTCTATGACAGCGAGATCGCCTATAATGACCGATATTGCGGCGAATTACTCCGGTCAATCGATGTGCAGTGCCGCCGGGAGGATACGATCACCATCTTCATCAGCGATCACGGGGAGGCCTTCGGCGAGCATGGCGCCCTGCTGCATGGAAATAACCTTCACCGGGAAGAGGCCCATGTGCCGATGATCTGGCGGTGGCCGGGCGTGGTGGCCGCGGGACATCGGGTCCGGTCGCCGGTATCCACGCTTGATATTGCCAAGACCCTGGGGGAACTGTTCCGGTTTGAAAATCAGCAGCTGCTTCAGGGGAAATCCCTCTGGCCGGGTCTTCTGGGCAGGCAGACCCCCCCGGACCGGATGGTCTTTACGGAGCGGGGTGCGGCGGTCGCGATTACCCAGGATCGATACCGCTGGCAAGATCTGACGGGCGACCGCATGGTCTTTGACTGGACAAAAGATCCGCTGGAACAGATCAACATCCTGTCTTCCGTGGAAGACGAAGCGCTTGGCCGGTTTGAGGAATCTTACCGGCGGCACACGAAAGACAGTTCACGGCTGCTGGCCGAACTTCGAACACGGGGATCGACCGAGGCCAAACCGATCGAGTTGTCGGAGGAAGAAAAACAACAACTGAAAAGCCTTGGCTATATTCAATGACGGATTGAGCAGATGACGCAAAACAGGCCGATCTTTGTGACCGACGAACTGACGCTGTGTACTCAGGCCAGCGGGCTGGATAAAGCGGTTGTTGCCGAACTGTTCGGGTTTGCCCGGGAAAAAAATCTGAGCCTGATCGAGGTTCTCGTGCAGCACCGGGGCGTTGAAGAACGGACCTTTACCGAAAAATTGGCCCGCCTCATGGGATTGCCTTTGCTGACCGAAAGTGTGGAGAAGATTCCGGATGACGTGCTGATGAAGGTCTCTCCGTCCCTGGCCATTCGGTACCATGTCATCCCGCTGGCTCAGATAAACGGCACCCTTCAAATCGCCTGCTGGAATCCGTTTGACTGGCAGAAATGGGATGAACTCTGCCATTTCCTGGAAAATCCGATTGAGATGGTCCTGTGCCCGCATTCCGTCATCTATCGGATGCTCAAGGCCAACTACGGGCTGGGGGCGGATACGGTGGATCGCCTGTTGTCCGCCCGGTCAGAAAAAGATCTGGCGGCCGCCGCAGGCAATATCCTGACAACGAACCTCTCGGATGAGGAGGCCGCCAACGAGCCGACCGTTGTCAATTTCGTCAACAAAATTCTCACGGAGGCGATCCGTGCCAACGCCACCGATATCCACTTCGAATCTTATGAGGAAAAGTTCCGGGTTCGGTACCGGGTGGACGGGATGCTGGAGGATGTCTCCGTGCCGGCCAGCATCAAACTGCTTTCTCTGGCCATCGTTTCCCGGATCAAGATTATGAGCCACCTGGATATTACCGAAAAGCGGCTTCCGCAGGACGGTCGGGCCCAAGTCTCTATGGGAGGTCAGGAGTACGATCTGCGAATCAGCATCCTGCCGGGCATTTATGGGGAAGCTATCGTGATTCGGCTTCAATCCCGGCAAATGGTTAAACTGGACCTGGACAGCCTTGGATTTAACTCTGCGGATAAGGACCGAATCCAACAACTCATTTCCCGCCCCTATGGTCTGATTCTGGTCACAGGCCCCACGGGCAGCGGCAAGACCACGACCCTATATACCTGTCTGAGCAAAATCAACAAGCCGGACACCAAGATCATCACCGTTGAGGACCCCGTCGAATACTGGATGGATGACATCCTGCAGATGCAGGTGCATGAGGAAATCGGCTTTACGTTTGCCCGTGCCCTGCGGGGGATTCTGCGTCATGACCCGGATGTTCTGCTGATCGGCGAAATCCGCGATCGTGAAACGGCGGATATTGCCGTCCGTTCTTCCCTGACGGGACATTTGGTATTTGCCACGCTGCATACGAACGATGCCGCCGGGGCGCTGCCGCGGATCATGGATATCGGGATTGAACCTTTCCTGCTGGCCAGTTCAATTAACGGGGTCATTGCCCAGCGTCTGGTCCGCACGCTCTGTCCCTATTGTAAGACGGAGGATACCGAGGACTCATTGAACGAATTCGAGAGACAACTGCTCGAGGACATGCATTTTGAGAACCCTGTAAAACTATGGAAGGGCAGGGGATGCGAGAAATGCCGGTTTACGGGGTATCGGGGGCGAACGGCCATTGGAGAGATTCTGATGGTTACCCCTCCGATTAAGCAGTTGATTCAGCAGCGCCAGCCCGCGGAGGTCATCAAGAAGCAGGCCTATCAGGAGGGGATGCGGACGCTGCGCGAATCGGCCCTGCTGGCGGTCAGTAAGGGTCTGACTACCATGGCGGAAGTAACCCGGGTCACTCAGGATGAATTTTGATGCCTAAGTTTATCTACAAATCAGTTCTTTCAACAGGCCGCCGGGTTACCGGTACCCTGGTTTGTCGGGATCGACATGATGCGCTATGCCAGTTGATCTCCAAGGGTCAGCATCCTTTGGAGATCGATTGCCTGGATGAACGACAGACATTCTGGAGGCAGGTATCATGGCAATCTCTGAAAAAAGTAAGCACCTCCGATTTATCGATTTTTACGCGGCAGTTTTCCTCTCTCCTGAAGGCGGGACTTACCATTGTACAGGCACTGAAAACCTTACGAGCCCAATCCGATAATACGCGGCTGGTCAGTGTGATTCAAAGCATGGAAGGAAAACTCCATACCGAGGGAGGAACGCTCAGCGAAGCGATGGATGAACATCCTCAGGTGTTCAATGCCGTCTATCGGGGGCTTGTTCGGGCGGGCGAGGAGGGGGGGAACCTGGTAGAAGTTTTAAACAGCCTGGCCGCTCATCTCATGCAGGGCGCGAAGCTGAAAAGGCAGGTTTATTCCGCCTTTATCTATCCGGCGTTCCTGATAGTGCTGGGCATCGGAGCGGTCTTTGTGCTGATGTCCTTTGTGATCCCCAAATTCCAGGAGATGTTTGATTCCTTTGGAGGATTGCTGCCGTTGCCGACCCGTGTTCTGATCGGCATCAGCGATTTCCTGGAGGTGTGGTGGTGGGCGGTGCTGCTGGCGGTTTTGGCTTTAATCGTCGTTTTATTCTTTCTGTTGCGGCGTCTTTCGATCCGGAAACAGGCGGATGCCTTGCTCCTTCGTCTGCCGGTTCTGGGAAACATGTTTCTTAAAATCGAGGTTTCAAGAGTTGCCCGTACGCTGGGGGCCTTACTCGACAGCGGGGTCAAGATCCTCAGTGCTCTGAGGATCACGGGGCAGACCGTGAATAACACGGTGATCCGGACCGCTTTTGAAGTGATGATCCGAGATGTCTCCAACGGGGAGTCCCTGGCGGCCGTTTTCGGCAAGTTCAAGGTTTTTCCTCCGTTGATGGTCAATTTGATAAAGACGGGAGAGGATACGGGAGAACTGCCTGAAATGCTTGCTGAGTTGTCTGAGATTTATGACGATGAAGCGGAACGGGCTATCAACGGGGCTGTAAAACTGCTGGAACCGATTCTTATTTGCGTAATGGGCCTCGTGATTACGGCCATCGTGGCCGCTGTCATTTTGCCCATTCTGAAAGCGAACGTAATGGCGGAATAAAAAGATGAGGCGGACATGCATTGTTCAAAAATGAAAAAGGCGTTTACTCTGGTCGAGATGCTGCTCGTGATTGTCATTATCGGGGTGCTGGCAGGCACGGTCGTAACGAGTCTGTCCGGGCGGTCTCAGCAGGCCAAGGTGACCCGGGCGCAGGCGGATATACGCGGCAGTCTGGCCCTGGCCCTGGACCTGTTTGAGCAGGATACGGGCCGGTACCCGACGTCGGATGAAGGACTGATTGCCCTGGTGCGAGATCCGGGTATCCCGGGATGGCAAGGACCTTATGTAAAGGGGGGACTGAAGGCGGACCCCTGGGGGAATCAGTACATTTACCAGTTGGATAGTTCTCAGACCGGGCTTTATAAGCTCAGCAGTGCCGGCCCCGACGGGCAGCAGGGCACGGAAGATGATATTCTGGAAGAAGAAACGGAGTATATGAGAAGGCCTTAATGCAGGTGCGCCGAGTTAAAGGATTTACACTGGTTGAGCTGCTTCTGGTGCTGGTAATCATCGCCGTCTGCACCGGAGGGGTTGCCGTCTCTTTGAAAGGTCGGCAGGAGCCCCATGCTTTGAAGGTCGCTTCTCGTGACCTGGCCGAAGCCATTCGGTATGCAGCGGGGGAAGCAGGTTTGACGGGACTGCCGCACCGGGTTGCGTTTACGGGCGACCGGTCCTATCGGGTTGAGAAACTGGATAAAGATTCGAGCGGCGAGTTCGTTCCGGTGACAGGAACGGCAGGGCGGCAGAGATCGATTACGGGAAACATACGGATTATCGGTTTTTGGGGGCCGGACGGTCAGATGATAGCGCCGGTTCCTGAATGTCTTGTTTTTGATCAAACGCCGAGTTCTTTTTCCGGGCAGATCCAGCTTCAGGGTATGTCGAGTCAGCGGGTTGCGATTTATGTGAACGGGATATCGGGTCAGGTTGAGATTGAAGAGTAAGCAGAGCGGATTTACCCTGGTCGAGGTGCTGATTGCCCTGACGATTCTATCGGTATCTGTTCTGGGCATTATTCAAAGTATCTCCGTGTGTTCACATAATGCGACAAAGGCCCTGAGACTGACGGAAGCGACGGGGATTGCACGGAGGGAAATGGCCCTGGCGGTTCTGGCGAAGGGGAGCGGTTCCCCTGCAACCGGCGGGGACGGAGTCTTTCAATGGAAGGTGGAAACATCCGAAAAGGCGGAAAATTTGCTCTTGATCTCTGTGGCCGTCACCTGGCAGGAGAGAGGCCGGCCCCAGGTGTTTCGTCTTTCCAGGATGCTGGATGTCGGGAAAGGCGAGGGGTAATGGCGATAAACGATACCGGACGTCTGAAGGGCTTTACGCTGGCCGAACTGCTGATGGCAAGTTTTGTCATCTCGGCGGCCCTGTTAGGAGTCTATGAACTTTTCAGGCAAACGATGGAGGTGGAGGCGAACTTAACGCTTGATATGTATCACCAAAGCCGTGCGGAGCAGGCGGCGGATTTTCTTGCCGACCGGATGGAACGCTGCATCAACCTCAAAGATGTGGAGGCCCTCCGGGCCAAGAGCGGCGAGCAGGGATCTTTTGTGGAGTTTACCGCCGTCGGAAAGGGCTTTTCGGGGGAGAGTTTCGAGACCAAGGGGATTGTCAGGGAGCGGATTACCTGGCAGCCGAATGAAGCCCGGAGCGGATACGTGGTCAAGCGACAAATCATGAAGTATGCCGGTAAAATGAATTTGACCTTTCAGGATGAATCCCAGGCGGACTGGAGCGCACTGCCGGCAACGGAACTGTTTCATGAGGTGGATGCCCTGGAGATCGAATTTCAGGATATGGAGCAATCCCCGGGCCGCTGGCAGAAAGAGTACGCCGGGGCGGTCGGAAAGGTGGCCGTTCGCGTGAAGGCGGCTTCCGGGGAGCGGATCTGCCAGCGAATTGTCCTGCCGGCGGCTCGTATGGTACTGGAATGATATGCGAAAGATGAAACAAGGATCCATCCTGATTGTCATCCTGTTTGTCATGTCCGTGCTGGGGCTGACGGCGGTCAGCTTTGCGTACCGGACAGGGATACACCTGCGGATGGCACGCCGCCGGTCGGTCATGGCGTCGCTGGAAAGCCAAGCGATATCCGCCGTGGAGGTCGCCATATCCCGGCTGCGGGCGAACACCAATGAGTTTGACCACTGGGCAGAACCCTGGCATAGCCACCGGCCTCTGAGCGATGAAGGCTGGCTGCCCGAATGGCAGGCGGACCGGGAAGGCGGCACCCTCGACTACCAGGTTGATTACCATGTGATTGACGAAGAGGGCAAACTGCACGTTGCCTATGCATCCGGCGACGCCCTGGAGAAACTGGGGATGAGCCCGTCCCAGATATCCTCCGTCCTGGACTGGATGGATGAGAACTCCTCGGCCGAGCCCGAAGGGGCGGAACACGAGTACTATCAGTCACTGGCCGAGCCTTACCGCTGCAAGAACGCCGCCATGAATCTGCTGGATGAGCTCCTGCTGGTTCGCGGCATTACATCGGAGGATTACCTGGGGGAGGATCACAATAAAAATCGGCTGCTGGACGGCTGCGAAAAAGACGGGCCGGTCAGCTATCCGCCGGATGACGGCGATGACGTGCTTCGATTGGGATGGGTGGATCTGCTGACCTGCCGCGGAGAAGGCAAGATCAATATCAATACGGCCGCGCGTCAGGTGCTCCTGACACTGCCGATCCGTGAGGAAGCCGTCGATCAGATCCTGGCTTACCGGCGCTATGATCACAACAGTACGGGCGATCTGGAGCGGCATGTGTTTGCCGGCGAAGAGGATATTCGGCAACTGCAGGGGCTTACGGAGACGGAGGCCGACATCTTGGCGGAACGGTGTATTTTCCGTTCGAGGCATTTTCGAATCTTTGCCCAGGCCGTGCATATTCCAACCGGCCTGCGGTATCATATTCAGGTTCTGGTCAAATCGGGGGACGGTCAAGTGGAGACGATCTACTGGAAGAGTGGCGTATGAACATACCGCAGGCGATAAAAAATCCTTTTTCATCCGGCAAAGGGGCGGTTGTTCGGCCGAGTGTTCCGGCGGCTCTGAACGGCGGTTCCCTGGCGAAAGGAGGACTCAAAACGGATGTGATTCTCGTCTTCTTCCATAACTTCGGTCATACCCTTCTCCAAATGAAGCGTACCGAGAGCGGGTATCGTTTTTCCCTGCCGGCGGAGGGAGGAGTCCCTCGTTCCAAAGGAGATTGCAAGATATGGAAGAAAAGTCTTGTGGTCGTCTGCCTTTCGAAATCGAAGTACCTGGTTAAAACCCTGCATATTCCGCAGGTTCAGCCGGAAGAGACGGCCTCCGTGCTGAAGCTGGAGGCGGAAGCCCAGTTGCCGGCGGATTACGGTCCCATTGAAATCGCCTATACGCCGCTGGCGGGTCCCGAGGAAAACGGCTACCGGGGTTACTGTGTGTACATCTGTCAAAAGCAGGTTCTGGATCAATGCCTTTCAGACCTGGCGGCCTATTCCCTGCTGCCGCAGATGATCCTGCCCAGTTCCGTCTGTTGGCAGCAATTTTTTCATCAATACCCCAATTTCAATGCCGTGGCGGTCCCCGTCAACGAAAGCGTTCTCGAGGTCAGCTTTCCGGACGCCCAGGGAAGGGTGGTTACGCGGACTCTCTCCATCGCGCCGGAGGAAGGGCAGGAAAGCGGTATCATTGGCTGTATCAATTCCGCGCTGGGCTCTCATTTTGCGGAGGAGAAAGACTTTACAATCGGCTGGTTTGCCCCGGACCAGACGGTTCAAACGAACAGCGGGCGCATTCGCTTTCTGAATTTCCCGGATTTTTTGGATACATCCGTTTTGGATGAAGAGGCGCTGATCCGGCGGCATCCCGGGTCGTTTCTGGCGGCTAACCTGCTGCTGCAAGATGCTTTCCGGGGAATCGGGCTCACTGAAAATCTGGTTCCCTCTGAACTGCTTCGCCAATTTCAGGTGCGTCGTCTTTACCGCGAGACGGCGGCAGGTTTTCTGGCGATCCTGTTTGGGCTGATTGCCGTGTTTGCCGCTTTGCAGATTTCCATTTATCGCTATGAACGGTTCCTCGAGCAGTTGCAGGGAAAAATTGAGCGAATCCGGCAGGAGGGGCTCTATGCCGGCAAGCAGATCGAGCAGCTCAAAGCCGTTCATGCGGCCGTGAGGACCCGCAACGATTTTAATGAGCTGCTCCTTGGGCTCCATGAGGCAACGCCGTTCGGTATTACTTACAGCCATATCGAGCTTCTGAAGACGGGCGAGGTTCGTCTCCGGGGCAGTTCTCCCTCGCTCTCCCTGCTCTTTCTTCTGCCTGAGCGACTGGAGAAGCAGCCCCTGTTCGAAAAGGTGCAACTGGAGGATGCGGGCCAGACCAGCCGGTCGGGCGGCAGCATTGCGGAATTTGTTATCAAAATGCAGTTGACGAGGCAGTCGAAGTAAATGATGAAACTGATGAAACTATTGAGCGTTCGCGAGATATTTCTCTTCGGCCTGACCCTGTCGGTGGTCGTTCTCTTTCTGGCGGCGAAGTATTGCCTTCTGCCGGCTTATGATGAGCAGAAGGCCCTGCGGGCCCAGGCCCAGTTGATGTCGATGGACTATGCCAAGCTGCTGACCAACCTGGCCGTCAGCGAAAAGATGGGCCGGGAATATGAGATCCTGAGGGACGGGGCCGTCGTGCAGACGCAGTCGGATCAAATCACCCTCTCGACATTCCTGCAGCAGATAGAGGCGGCCGCACGGCGCCCGACGCTGATGCTGATCAATATGAAGCCCCAGGCGGTTGTAACGAGCGAGACCTTTAAATCTTATCCGGTCAAGCTGTCGATTTCCGGAAACCTTCCGGAGGTCATTCGGTTTGTTTCCGATCTGCTGTCAGCGAAGACCGTGATCGGCGTCGATCACTTCATGCTCCGCGGCGTGCAGAGTTACGGCCGGGTGGAGTGTTCGATGGAACTGAATATGGTTACGATCATTCCGCCGGCGGCGCGCGAGAGGGGAGGAGGATGATGGACGATAAGAAATGCCGAGAGCAGGTCCATTTTTTCTGCATCGGAGGGCTGGTTTTCCTTGCGATCGGCCTTGGGCTGCTGCTGGCGAGCCTTTTTATGCCGCTGGGAGTAAATTCAAGCCCGGTGGGGCAAGAGAGGCGCATCGGCGACATTTCGCTGTTCACATTGGACAAGGACCGCCTCTCGCTCCTGGAGCAGAGGGCGACGGAACGTCTGCTTATCAAGGCCGCCCAGGCCCAGGCGGCCGTCAAGGACAGCGGTCTGGCCGCCGAGCTGGCCAAGAACCTGAGGCTGCAGGGGATTGCGAACATGCCGGAGGGACTGACGGCTTACATCCGCAATATGAAGGAGAAAAGAACCCTGACGGTGCGCGAGGGGGACAAGGCCGCCGAGTTCATCGTCCGGAGAGTCGAGGAGAACAGCGTGACCCTGGATCTGGAAGGGGTCGAAGTGAAACTATCGTACTGAGAGAGCAGAGACGGTTTTCGAGGTTATGTCAACATGAGAGGGACGGGATACCAACGATGAGATACGAGTGTATGGTTTTGGGGTTGGCTGTTATCATGGCAGGCGGGGCACGGGTGCAGGGACAGGCGATCGACCCCTTCAGCATGGCGGGGGGCGGAAGAGAAGCCGCCGGCGAAGCGGGCGCCGCGCCCCCTCGGTTGTATGGAAACATCCGCAGCGTTCAATTTGTGGATACGCCGGTAACGGATATATTCACCATGATCTCGGACCTGACGGGATGGAGCATCATGATGAGTCCGGATGTCTCCAAGGCGCCGCCGAAAATCAATATCTGGATCAAGGATTTGCCGCCGGACGAGGTGCTGGAGAAGGTGGTTGCGATTGCCGGACTGGTCGCCGACCGGCGGGGGGACGTCTATAACGTGCTGACCTTTGACGAGTATATTCGTCTGAATGGAGTTGAGAAGAAGGTCTTGTCTTTGAAACATGCCAATGCCCAAAACATCGTTGACATCATTAAGCCGTTTGCCCGGCAGGAGGAACAGGCGAAAATTATCGCGGCCCCTGCCACCAATCAGGTTGTCCTTCTGGTTCCCGCGCCTTTGATGAAGAGTTTTGAAAACCTGGTTCAAATCCTCGATATTCCTTTTGAGAAGGAAGCGGTGGAGGTGGTTCGGCTCAAGCATCTTTCCGCGGAGTTTATCCTGCCCGAATTAAACGCCTTCCTGAAAGGGGCCTCCCGGAGTACGGGATTGACGGTCCCTCTGAAGGCCGGACAAACTGAAAACGCCGCCGTTCCGCAATCGCTGGATGAGTGGATGGTGCAGTTCATGATGGAGCCGAAACTGAATGTGATCGTTCTGCGCGGTCTGCCGGACTATGTTCAGCATACCGTTAAGCTGCTCGGGCAACTGGATGTGGAGTATGAAGGGGATGTCCTGAAAGTGGTTCCCCTTGAATACCAGGAGGCCCAGCTTATCGGCTCCGCCCTGGAGGAGTTTCTGGGCAGAAATTCCCAACAGTATCACCAGGAGGGCGGTCCGGAAGGCCGGGTTTCCAGTACGGAGCGGCTGGAAGTCTGGCCGATCCGATTCATGGCGGATTCGAAGTTCAACGCGATCATCCTCCGGGGCAAGGCCAGGTATATTGAAAAAGCCCTTGCTCTGATTGCCGAGCTGGACCGGGATCCTGTCATCGAGGTGCACAGCTATACACTCAAGTTTACGACGGCGGAAAATGTGTACGGGGTCCTGATGGAGATCGTCCATGAGGAGGAGTTGAACGGCAAGGTCTCGGGTCAGTCGGGCATTCGAACGATTCCCCGCCTGCGGATTGCCGCCAACCCGCAGAACAACAGCATCCTCATCGAGGGCTCTCCGCGGGATCACGAACGTTTCGAAAAGATTCTCAAGGCGATTGACGTCCCCATGCCGCCCGGCAGCGGGGGGATGCGGGTGTATCGGCTTGAGAACACCTCGTCGCGCGAAGTGGCGGATGTGCTGACGGCGCTGATCGAGGGTCGAAATGAGCTGGCCAAACGGCAGAAAACGGCGCCGGACAAAAAAACTCCGCCCGGCCGTGAGACGCCGCCGGGGTCGGTACCGGCGCCGCCGGCGGCGCCTCAGACGGCTCCGGACACTTCTCCCGGTGCACAGGAGGGCTATGATATTCTACCCGCCGTTATCACGGAGGCGCCGGAGATCAACGCCGTGATCATTTCGGCCTCGGCTGTGGAACACGAGGAGTTTGCCTCCATCATTGAGGAACTGGATAAACCCCGCCAGCAGGTGGTGCTGGAGGTGACGCTGGTGAGCATTCAGAATACGGATTCTTTCGAACTGGGCGTGGAGGTCGCCGGCGAGGCCTCTTCCAATGGAACGCAGGTGATAGGCTTTAGCAACTTTGGTATAGGGGTTAAGGACACGGCAACGGGCAATCTCACCTTCCCCTCCACGCCGGCGTTTGGGTTGAATGCGGCGGTTTTCAACTCCGACGATTTCTCTTTGGTGCTCAATGCCCTCAAGACGGTCGGTAAAACACGGATCACCTCATCCCCCAAAGTGTTGGTGGAAGACAATGCCGTGGGATTCATCAGTCAGACGACCGAAGAACCGTATGAGGTGGTCAGCCAGGGGGAAAACTCAACGATCACCTCTTTTGGCGGATTCGTCGAGGCCGGTACGATCCTGCAGGTGATCCCGAGGATCGCGGACAATGAGTGGCTGCGGCTGGAGTACCAGATTCAGCTTAGTTCCTTCGGCAAGCGGACGGTGGAGCAGGAGAGAGCCAACTTGCCGCCGCCCCGGGAGAAGAACATTATTCAGGGTTCCGTGCGGATTCCGGCGGGCAATACGATCGTGCTCGGCGGGCTGGTGACCGGACGAAAGGATGATGTGCGGCTGGAGATTCCACTGCTTGCGGACATCCCGATTTTGGGGCATCTGTTTAAGGATACGTCCCTGAGCAACTCGGACAACACGCTGTTCATCTTCATCCGTCCCGAGGTGATGCGCGATCCGCTCTACCGCGACCTCCTGCGGCTCAGCGCCGAGGAGGCCGCCCGGGCGAAAATCGAGATTCGGCAGGGGCCCGTCAATCCGATGATGTTCATGGTCCCGTCGCAAGCGGAGGATGCCCTATGAAACAGAGGATCAGAATTATACGGATCGCAGGCGTCCTGCTGGCCGCCTGCCTGCTGACCGGCGGCTGCGGAAACAATCGTCGAGCGGCCCGGCAGGAACTGATCGAGGAAATGACGCAGCGTCACAATGCAAGGCAGGCGTCTCAGACACTCTACCGGGAGGCCATGTCTGAATACGGGGCCGGCAACATCGAGGGCGCCCGCAGACTGCTTGGGGAGTCGGTCGAAACGGATTCCCGAAATGCATCGGCCTGGGTGGCGCTGGGAGTTCTGGAATACGAGAGCAATAACCTGTTCGAAGCCGCCGATGCTTTCGGCAGGGCCCTGCATCTGGAACCTCGCCGGTTTGAGCCGCACTATAACATGGGGCTGGTGTATGAAACGGCGTGGAAGTACAGCCAGGCCGTTGAGAGTTATAAAAAGGCCTTGGATCTGGCCCCGGATGAGCCGGCGGTGATGGAGAACCTGATTCGCTGCTATATCAAAACAAACCATCCGAAAGAGGAGACGCTGCGGTTAATCGATCGGGCCCTGCTGTTGGAACAGAGGCCCCAGTGGAGGGAATGGCTGGAAATCCAGAAAGCGGCATTGATGTAAATGGAGGGAAAAATGCGGTATGGGCAGGTACAAAAGATTATCGTCGGCCTAGGAGTAATCGGCTTTCTGGCTTGTATCTCCCATGCGGCTTTGGGGGAATATGTTCCCTATGACCAGAGAGATTGCCCATTCGAGTTCGTAAATCTTCAGACGATGAATTTAGTCATGTCGTGTCCTGCTCATGCGCATGGTACTTTGGAAGAGGCGGCCGAAAAGCTCAAGCAATTGGTGGCCGATCAGCCCAAGGGTCAAAAGTCCAGTGTCTGGGTATGCCGTGCAAATCAACTGCACACTTTAGAGGTAATCGGCCCCCTGGCGGACAATATGCTGTTGAACACGATGGCATTTACTTCGAAGGTTCCGCCTGAGCCCAACGAACTGTTGTGGCCGGGTTTTGACCATCCGTTCGTCAACCATATCCGTCAACTGAGAAAGACGCCCGGTACCCGTTACTTGTATGCGGTGATCAATTTAACCGGCGACTTTACATCCTATTTCGAAAAACGCCGCCCCTCCTTTGAAGAAATCAAGTGGATGACACTGGCTGTGATAGGGTCTGATTTCCAGGGAATTAACTGGCGCAATCATCATTCCGCATGTACATTTACGGATCAGGTTCGGCAGATGGAGAACCGGCTGGTGGTTTATGGGGAAGACCTGGGAAAGGCGGTGCCGGTCGATTGGGTGACCGACAACAAGCAGGTCCCGGTTTCCGCCAGGACATCGGACAGACGCCTGTTTGTCACGGTCTTAAATCCGAACTACTTCCTGCTTTCCCCAAAACCAAACCAGATTGCTTTGCCGATCTCGCTGGATTCTCTGGCAGGGCAACTGGATGTCCGCCTGCCGGAAGGAACTTCTGTCGTCCGGGGAGAAACTCTCTCAGGCCGAGCGGTGGATTTGGAGTCCGGAGAAGGGTATCTCCGGGTAGATTACGCTTTTTACGGAGGCGGCGAGATGATGGTATTTGAGTTGCGGAAAGAAAAACAATGAATGTTTGCAGGGAGATATTTATGAAGCCCACGCATGTCTTGCGAAACTTTCTGATCGGTTTTGTCATAATCCTCACTGTTCCTCTGAAGCCGGTACTTGCCGATGAGGTACAGGCCTTCCGGGAGCATCAGACTAAGTCACTCGAGGCGATTAGAGCGTCGTATGAACAGATTAAAGCGGAGTATCCGGATAATGCCGACTTGAAAAAGTTTGAAGAGCGGATTGCGACGATCGACGAGTTGGCGGTTCAAATTATACGGCAGTTCAAATCGGTGAAGTTCCAGGCCATGCAGAACATGATGGCGCTGGATATCGCCTTGCCTGCCCCGGCGAACAAACAGGTTAAGTCGCTTTCCGCCGCGGACCTGTTGCTCCAGTATCAAGACCGGTTTTCGCAACCGCTGCCGACGCCCGAAATCGATCCGTCTCAGTTGCCGGTCTTAAAGGAATATTATGACAAAGCAATCCAATCGGCCATGGATTTCATTACCCCGAGGGGGTGCTCGGCCGCCATCGTCAACAAGGCAACGGCCGCGGACACGTTGGGCCTGGCAATGGTCATCCATTTCCTGCACATCGGGGATGCGAACTGGAACAAGGCGTATATCGAACGGCTGCCTGACCTCATGAAAAAACCGGCGACGCTGGAGACACTGGAGGAGGTCTGTCTGAAACTTCTTCGGCCGCGCACGGCCTATCAATTTTATTTGTATCGGACCGGCAATGAAGGGTTCGATTCGGACTATTTTCTGCAAAGTTCGGACCGGCTTCTGTCTAAAAACGAATACTTAAGCACAATCCGGTCTCTGACGGCGGGATTGGAGATCGCCAATGAGATGAACGGCAAAGAGAAAGCGGCCCCGCTGGCGATCAAGCTGGCGGATGTTTACTACACCATGGGGCATCTGAGTCTGGCGATTGAGGCGATGGAAGAGGTGCTGCAGCAGGGGCCCCAATATGGCGGCTATTGCAAAGCGGCCGCACTGCAGTTGAAGTATCTTTATGAGGATGGAAGATATAAGGATGTAACGGCAAAGGCCTCTTCCTATCTGGATAAAAATGTATGTGAGGGTTACCAGCCGGAAATCCTTTACATTGCGTGGCTGGCAACTCGCCGGGACAATCTGCCGGATGCGGCGGAAGCGATGAAAAAGAAGTTCCTGGAAAAGTACCCCCAGAATCCCCTGAGTGCCAACATGCTGTTTGATTCGGCAATCAACGCCCTGGCCAATACCAACTACAGCCAGGCCCGCGAAATCCTGGAACAAATTGAATACCACTATCCCGGGTCTAAAATCATGTCCAAGGTAAGAGAACTGAAGGATCGGCTTGGCAAGGTGGAATAGGAAGGGCGGGGGCAGGGTTGTTTCGATAATGATAAGCCATGTCAGTTGAAGGTGATGAATTTCAAGAGCGTTTGCTTCTGCAAAAGGCCTGCCGCCAGGCCTGCGGGGAATCCCTGACACTGCTTTATCGAAAGTACCGAAAGCCGATCTGTGATTTTCTTCACAAGCGGGGCGCCGATGGCCTTGCGGAGGATATCTGCCAGGAGGTCTTCTGCCGAATCCATGAAGGCCGCTGCGGTTACGACGGCAGCAGTGAGGTAAAGAGCTATCTGTTTGGGATTGCGAAAAATATTCATATTGAGGAGTTAAAAGAGCAGGATAAATTGTCCCGCGTTTACGCCAATTTGCAGGTGGAGAGAAATGTGGTGACTCGTCCGGTTGTTCCTCAATCCTCTCAAATGCATGAGCTTTCTGAATCGTGTGGCTTTCTTGCGAAGAGAATTGCCGACCTGCCGCTCAAAAGCGCTCAGGCCGTCCAAATGGTTTACCTGGAGGGTATCCCCGTCAAAAAGGCGGCCAGGATTGCCGACTGTAATATAGGGACATTTCGGGTCCGTTTATGCTGTGGATTGCAGTGTTTGCGTAAATTCGTCAAAAACAGATAGCGTATAAGTGCTTTCTGTATAAAGAGATAGGGTTGTCTCGAAAAATATTTAAAAAAGTAAAAAGATTTTTCCTAATAAAAACACCTTTTTTTCCAATAGTCTCCGGAAAGACCTTTTCTTGGAAATTTATGAAACTATCAAATGATCGAAAATTTGAATATGACTGCTGGGATACACAGGAACTGCTGGTCCTGCTGGTTGTCTGCCCCGAGGAATTGACGGTGGACGAACGGTCGGGGGCTTGCAGACATCTGGCCGGGTGTTCCGTCTGCCGGGCGGAATTTGAGGACATGAAACTGGCTGGCGAGATGCTGCTTGCCGGACGGGATCAGCTTCGAAACAGCGGCAAACTCGGACTTGATATACTTGAATCTGGTGGTGTGTCATCCAAATTGACTCATGAAGCGGCAATGGAGTTACGATTCCAGGCCCGTCTGGACCGCGCGGCGATTCGGCGTAAACGCCGGGAGCATAAAGAAAGGATGACAAGGGTCAGGAAAGTCGCCGGATTGGTTACTACGGCGGCCGCCTGCCTGGCGGTTGCCTGCATTCTATACCAGACAGTGGCCGTCCGGATCACATCCACTCCAACAGCCTCCGTGGAGTCTCCTGATCATTCGGTCAAAATTGAACTGCTTGCCGGCCAGGGTGCAGAGCTTCTTTTAGCCAACCAGCCAATTATCGCATCCGACGAGCCCAAAACCCTGCGAATCAATGGCAACCGGCAGATGGTTCTGAATGTTGGGACGAAGCTGTCCGTTGAACCATGCAACCTTGGCTGCATTGTGAAGCTGGATAAGGGCGAAATCTATACTGAAGTGGAGCATGATGGAAAGCCCTTTGTAATCGAGACCGTTCATGGCCGGGCGGTGATTACAGGGACCACCTTCAATATCAAAGCAGATGAAAACCGGATGGAACTGACAGTTGTGGAAGGCTCCGTGCGGCTGGGATCTGAAGAAGGCGTCGTCAATGTTCGCGGCGGGTATCGGTCCCTGGTTGCTTTGGGAAGCAAGCCAACCGAACCGGTGGCTGTCGGCGGGGTTGGCGCTTTTACATGGGCTAAGATGCGGGGTACGGACCGATTTGCTCCGGTTTACATGCCGGAGGTAAACCTGACGGAAGTGCCTGACTGGACGGCCGGATCGGCTCTGGCCCGGGATCTTGAAAAATTGGATTACCATGACTGGATCGAGCAGCATCGCTCGTGGTTTGAGCGGGAGTTTCCCTGGACGAAGCGGCTCCAAATGCAACTGGCTCAGGAGGGAGTGGCGGCGGATACGATCGACCTGCTGATCCAATCCGGCCAGTTGCGGCGGTTTGCCTGGCCGCCGCATAGCTCAAGGCAGCTTATGGCGGAATTGGCGGATGTGGGGCGTTTTGCGGCCGCCCGATACGGGATAGAGCAGGAGCCGGTTGAGGTTTCTTTGTTGTCTGCGCAACCTGAGCAGTTGCTGGGAATCAAAGCTTTTGAGGAGTGGCGCAGCACCTTTGAACGAGATCAAAAGGCAAGCGGCCTGGTTCTCGAATCCATTCACGCGGCGACCTGGCTGGTCCGTACTCGAACCCTGATGTGGCTGGCGGTTCGTGAGGAAGTCGTTTCGGTCCGGGATAAGCAGCAGGTGCTGTCGCTGTTTTCCCGGCAGGTGAAACTGGGGGCCGATTGCGTTGGGGCCTTATTGCAGTTGCCGGCCGATCAGAAGGAACCGGCTTGTGCTTCGAATCAATGCGCAGAGATCGAGAAATGCCTCTCAGAGACAATTTCGGCTATGGCTGAGATTGAACGGGAGTTGGAAGAATATGAAATCGGCGGCAAATAACATTCTGCTGAGATTGTTAGGAATCTTACTGCTGGTCTCGGCGGGGCTCAAGGGGCATGAGCTGCTGACGGTGCCGGCGGCGGGGGCGGACATCTGGTCAAACCGGTGGTTTCTGATCTTTCAGGTCGAGTTGGAACTGGCGCTGGGGATCTGGCTGCTGTCGGGGGTGCTGCGGCGGGCGGCGTGGCTGGCGGCGCTGGGATGCTTTGCGGTGTTCTGCGCGGTGACGCTGTATAAGGGGCTGGCGGGGTTTGGGTCGTGCGGGTGCTTTGGGCGGGTGCATGTCAGTCCGTGGGTGACGCTTTTTGCGGTGGATGTGCCGGCGGTAGTGCTGCTG
>JBNRMP010000062.1:0-3677 GCA_050309685.1 Anaerohalosphaeraceae bacterium | reverse complement strand
GTATCCTGCTGCTCAAGATCCTCCAGATGCGGTCGCGGCTGGGCTGGAGCCTGTCGAACCTGGCGGCGATGCTGCGAATGAACCTCCTGACGTACCGCAACTTATGGGCCTGGCTGGACGATCCCTACCAGACCCCGGCCGTGGGCCCGCCCCAGGGGCAGTTGCTTTTGTTTACGTAGGGACTTGGACAGCAGAAATGAAAGGAATGAAAAAAAAACAGAGACCTGATCTCACATATTGGAAAGAGCTTGTCCGAAACAGCCGTTTCGGTGAAGAATTTACGGAGATAGTCTGCAATCAGAGATTATCTTGGACAGCAGTGAGCAAAAATAACAGCTAAATATCTCATCAATTTCCTCTCCTTTTTGCTAAAGGCAAAAAGTTCTCCTCTCAGATTCCATTCAGGGAAGATGCGGAAAGACCGATTCTCTCCTCACTGACTCCATTTTTTGTCCCAATCAATCTATTGTAAAAATAGAGGGCCGCCCCCTGTCTATCGGTATTGTTACCTATTTTTTCAAAAAATGTCTCACTTTGGGCTTACCGGAGGCATTTTTTTATCTGAAACAGCTCGATTTTGGGATTTTAGAACCCTGCCGCCTTGCGGAGCTTTTCGACCATGTCTGTCTTCTCCCACGTGAAGTCCGGGTGATTGCGGCCGAAGTGACCGTTGCGGGCAGTCTCCTTGAAGATCGGCCGCTTGAGGTCCAGATGCGTGATCATCTCCTTGGGTGTCAGCGGAAACAGCTCGCGGACGATCCGTTCCAGCTTGTTTTCCTCGATCTTCGCCGTGTGGGCGGTATGGACCAGGACGCTGATGGGTTCGGCCACGCCGATGGCGTATGAAAGCTGCACCTCGCACGAATCGGCCAGGCCCGCCGCCACGATATTCTTGGCGATGTAGCGTGCCATGTAGCTGGCCGTGCGGTCCACCTTGGACGGGTCCTTGCCGCTGAAGGCGCCACCGCCGTGAGAGCCGCGGCCGCCATAGGTATCGACGATGATCTTGCGCCCGGTGAGGCCGCAGTCGGCTTTGGGCCCGCCCACGACGAACCGGCCGGTCGGGTTGATGTGCAGGATCAGCTTTCCGTCAACCATCTTCGCCGGCAGTACCGGCATGATGACTTCGTTGATGACGGCCTGCCTGAGCTCGCGGTAGCGGATATCCTCGCTGTGCTGCGTCGAGATGACCACTGTGTGGATGCGTTTGGGTTTGCGACATCTGTCGTATTCGACCGTAACCTGGCTCTTGCCGTCCGGCCGCAGCCACGGCAGCTTTTTGCTCTTGCGCAGCATCGCCAGCCGATCGGTCAGCTTGTGGGCCAGGTAGATCGGCATCGGCATCAGCGTCGGCGTCTCTCTGCACGCGTAACCGAACATGAGTCCCTGATCGCCGGCGCCCTGGTCTTTGTGCAGGCCTTGTCCCTCGGTGACCCCCTGCGAGATATCCGGGCTTTGACGGTCCAGCGACATCAGCACCGTGCAGTTCTCCGCGTCAAAGCCCGTCGAGGGGTCGTTGTATCCGATCTCGCTCACGGTCTTGCGGACGATGTCCGGCACAGACACAAAAGCCATCGTCGTGATCTCACCGGCGACGACTACCATGCTGTTTTTCACCAGCGTCTCGCAGGCCACCCGACAGTCGGGGTCCTCGGCGATGATGGCGTCGAGCACGGCGTCGGAGATCTGGTCCGCCACCTTGTCCGGGTGCCCCATAGTTACGGATTCACTGGTAAATAAATGCCCCTCGCTGCCTGTCAGAGGGCGGGGGACGGCCGTTTTTTTCTTTGCCATGATTAACTCCCGTTTTGCTGTCGATTGCGGTACAGAATCGCAAGAGTATATCTCTGTCAAATCACAGCGTCAACAGGGTATCCCAGAAAAAACAGAGAAAAAAGGGGAAAATGGGCGATTACCGGCTCTCGTCCAGGGTCCAGTCAAATCGCATCATCCGGATGCTGCATGGGGTGTTCTCGATAAACTCGATATCCTTTCGGGGCAGGTAGGAAACAAGGAAGTTGAGCCAGGCCCGTTCGTGGTCCGGGTAGCTGCGGAACCGCTTGACGGCGGCGTATTCCGATTCGAGAAAGACCTGTCGGTGAACGGAGAAGAGGTTGGACAGGGTGATGACCTTTTCAGCCCTGTTGAGCTGATAGCCGTAGGGCGAAGCGAGGTACTCCCGCACCTGCCGGTCGAGCTGCTCGTCGAGCGTTTCGGGCCGGTAGGCCTGCGAACTGAGCCGGCCGCCGCCCATGCTCGCATAGGACAGGGCAAAGCAGATCCGCGGGTCCTTGAACCGCTCCAGCAGCAGTTCATGCATGATTTCATCGAGGTTGTACTCGAGCCCCATGATGTTGAAGTACTGTTTGGTCCAGGCGTTGGAGATCTGCATGATGCTGTTGTCGGGGTAGAAGATCATGTAGAACTTGGGCACAATCGGATAGTGATCGACGATCAGCTTGAGGGTACAGAGATTGTAGGCGTTGATCCAGAAGGCGATCTTTTCATTGGGCTCCAGGGCCATGAGGTGGGCCGGGTGTACATCATTTAAATGCCGATAGGCATGGTAGAGTTTGCGTCGGTGGCGACGCAGTTCGGCGTACTTCACGAGGCCCTTGTCCGTAACATAATCGGAAAAGAGCTCGTCGCATGCCTGGATGAAGGCCGGGATGAGAGATTGGGCGATTTCGACGTCAGTTTGCGGGCCGGCGAAGGGATCGTAGTCCTCGACCGGTTCGGCGAGGTCGTTGGGATCATCGGAAAAGTCGTTGGGGTCCTCGGCCAAAAGTGCGGAAGTGCCGTTATCAACGGGATTTACGGCGTTCGGGTCGCTTCCCGTCGCCGGGGCACTCTCCTGGGCCGCGGCCAACGGCAAAACGCTGCATAAAATGCACAAGAAAGTTATGGATACCTTCATACGCTGTCAGCTTAATCAAGTCGTATCGATAAGGCAACTGAAAATACGGCTCAAATCCGGACGAAAAATAAGATAACATATTATCCCATACTTACTTATAGCAAATTGTGTTCTCTATTTGCCTAACGCTTTCGCCGGGCCGTTTAATATCAAAGACGCATAACTGCCTGTACTTTATCTTCGTCTTTTTGCCCCGCCGGGTATAGCAGGTCTTTGGAAATTTTTGGAACGGACTGGGGGCGATTAAATAGATTTGATTTGATGCGTAAATACGGTATTATATATATTGTATGGCGAGATAGGTGGGCCTGAAAAACGATTGACAGTTTTGTTCAGGAAATTTGCGAAGGGAATAAAGGGGTCGGGAATTAATGGGGCCTGCTTCAGACGGCTAAAAATGTTACAAATTTTGCTTCTTCAAAAAAATTTGTGGGTTACTTCCGGTTCGGGAAGTGCTCCCAAGTTGTGAAACAGGGCCAATTCCAGCGTTTTGAAGCGTTTGAAGCCGTATGCTTTTCTGGTGGCCACTTTCGCTTTGGCATTTAAGCCCTCGACGATCCCGCTGGAGAACTCCTTTTTCGCCCGGAACCAGTTGACGATCAGCTCCCGATGCCGACGCAGCATGCGGGCGATTTTCTTCATCGGTTCAATCCGGGATCGCATCACACGCGTACACCAGCGGTCCAGGAAGACACCGGCCCAATACGGACTGCAATAGTCCCAAAAAGACTGGAAGTCCTCCTTGAGCAAATAACTGCGG
>JBNRMP010000061.1:0-6975 GCA_050309685.1 Anaerohalosphaeraceae bacterium | reverse complement strand
TTTTTCACCACGAAGAACACGGAGGGACACGAAGGGTTTTCTTTTCTGCAATTCACAGAATCGATGTTTTTTATTGACAATTAAGGTAGCCTATAGAGAATACGCTACCGAATGTTACTGTTTTCTGATTATATCCATTTCAGCAACAATAGACCGATATTACCTTATATTCTTGGCGGACCATATGGACTTAAATAAGTATGTCACAGAAATAGAAAAGGCTCGAAAGAGTTCAAGATCTGAAGCCAAGCTAGAAGGGGCACTAAACAATATTATTAAATCTTGTTTAGCTGAATTCGGTGTTGATTTTGACCCCCATGTTAATGAGACATTGAAAAGCATCGGTTTGTCTCAAATTGATTCCAAAAGACCTGACGGCGTTTTTGGTCATATTGTATATGATTACAAGTCTGCCTCTTCTTTATCAAATCCTACGGTACTAAAAAAGTCCAAAGAACAGATTGTTGATTACTTAAATAGCATAACTGGCGGCCATGATCATAGTAAGGAGAATTGTGCTAAGTGGTTTGGTTATTTATGCGATGCCGAGGCAATTGCCTATTGTAGATCAGATGGTAGTGATTGGAGATGGTCAAGAAATATCCCAATCACTGAAAGCAGCCTTCATTTCCTTGTTCATGTGTACAGGTCTTTGAGCCGTAAACCACTCACCTCCCGGTTATTAAGTTCTTCTTTCGGTAAAGATTCTGATACCGCCGTCGAGTTAATCCGTGTAATGTGCGCCCATCTTTCGAAGCCCAAGCATAGAACACATATGCTTTTCAGGGAATGGAAGCGTCTTTTTCAGCAAGTCTCAACATATGGTCTTGATCAGCTACCAGGCTTAAAATCATGGGCTAAATCCAATGGAATTGCCACAAAAGATGCATCTCAGATTCTATTTGCTATGCATTCATATTACAGTTTGGTAGTCAAAATTCTCACCTCTGAATTGTTAACAATCACAAAGAATGATACGCATTCCATCTGCGAAACTATCATTGGAATAAAAAAGTCCGAAGACTTATTTAGTTATCTTGAAAAAATCGAAAACAATGAGTTTTATAAGAAGTACAGAATTAGCAATTTTCTTGAAGGTGATTTTTTTAGTTGGTATGTAAATGAAAAATCTAAACCTCTTGCAAATGCTATTAAGGCCGTGGCAAGAGAATTTTTAGATTTTGAGCCAGCAAGTGCTATTTTATTGCCCCATGCGGTACAGGACCTGTTGAAAGAATTTTATTCGTCTCTAGTTGATGAACAGATTCGCCATGATTTAGGGGAGTATTATACGCCCGATTGGTTGGCTCAACACTTGTTGGATCGCGCAGGCTATAAAGGTGACATTGACAAGTCGGTTTTAGATCCGGCTTGTGGCTCCGGAACATTTATCGTAGAAGCCATAACTCGTCTTAAAAAGGAATGCATAGATAAAGGTTTTTCACCCCTAGATACCTTACTAACAATCTTGCGTAACATTAAGGGCTTAGATCTAAATCCTCTTGCCGTTATTTCAGCGAGAGCTAATTATATTTTATCAATATATGATTTAGTGTTCCAGTTGGGCCATGATATTGAAATACCCATTTACTTAGCAGATGCTATTAATGTTCCCGTTGAAAGAGAAGACTCCAACGGCAGTAAATATTTGGAATACCTTTTAGATACTGAAATTGATCTTTTTAGAATCGAAATACCCCTCAATATTGTAGAAACAGGCAATCTAGGGCAATCACTCTCATTGTGTGAAGAATGCATTGTTCATGGCAAATCAGCCGATTATTTTATTGCTAAATTAAAAACTAATAAATCTATTAATAAACTCTTAGATGATATTACAGTTAGCAGACTGCATACATTCTATTCTCTTATTGAATCTTTAGAGAAGCGTGATTGGGATAAAATCTGGTGTAGAATTATAAAAAATAATTTTAGTCCCAGGGGGTTCTCTAAATTTGATTTTATTGTAGGCAATCCACCTTGGGTTAGGTGGAGTAGGTTGCCTGAGACATATCGTAATCGCGTTAAAGGTTTTTGTAATTATTATGGATTGGTATCAGGGCGGGGTTATACGGGCGGCATTGAAAGTGATATATCTACTGTAATTACATATAGCACCGCCGACAATTTGCTATCAGATAATGGTATAATCGCTTATTTGATTACATGGACTGTTTTTAAGAGTAGTTCCGCCAGAGGCTTCAGGCTTGGTTACTTGCCTGACAAGAAAGGGCTAAAAGTATGTGAGATTGGTGACCTTACCAGATTGCAACCATTTCAAGATGCCAGTAATCAAACCGCTATTTATATAGCACGGAAAGTTTCTACTTACAAGAAGTCTGAATTCAAAAGCACCCCTTGCTATATTTGGTTCCCTAAAGAACGTATATCCAGAGTTCCATCCTCTTGGTCCCTTGACCAGGTATATACATCATTTGATATTTTGCCGGGTGCAGCTTGCTCAGTTGGTGAATGGGGTTCTCCTTTATTTACAGGTGACATAAATCATTACAAAGACTCTGTTTTCCTGAAGGGCAGTAGTTCTTATTTACAAAATGCACATCGAGGCACAGTTACTGATTGCGCCAGAGTATTTTGGGTAAAGGTTTTAAAGTACTCTAAAGAAACAAATCGTGCCTTAATAAGAACACTTACTAAAGAAGAGTTACCTGGTGCTAGAGAAGTTGAACCTGTCGATGGTGCATGGATTGAGGCTGACTTGTTATATCCCTTGATGCGTGGCAGGGATCTCGGTAGATTCTGTTATAATACTTCAGATTGGTACCAAATTATTCCAAATCAGCACTACGAGAATGTTGACAGTGAAGATGTGTTTGCTGATAAATACCCTTTGACGTATTCTTATTTCAAGAATTATGAATCTATTCTGTCTAACAGATCAACTTACAAACGGTATCAGAAGCATTTGCCTTTTTATGTTATTTACTGCGTAGGTGATTATAGCTTTTCACCTTATAAGGTTGTTTGGATGGAACAACAAAACCCCTCATCTTTTAGGACTTGCGTTATTTCTAACCACGACCGTTCCATCGTACCCAACAGCGTAATTGTTCCTGATCACAAGTTATATTTTGCCTCTTTCGACAATGAACAAGAAGCCCACTATGTTTGTGGTTTTCTGAATTCGTATTCAGTCCGCACTTGGCTAGGGGGCTTTTTACTCGGTAAACAGATCGGCACTTCGATATTCGAGTATATGCAGTTGCCGCCTTTCAATTCTTCTAATGAAAGTTGCACAGAAATCTCAACTATTTCCATGGAGTCGCATAACACGAGAAATGGTTCAAGTGATAGCTCTTTATTGGGTGATATTCATGAAGAACGTTTACATGATCTCGTCAAAAATCTTTTTTAATCTTATGTTGTAGACTTCGCATATCAATCTCGTTTTCGTATGTTCCGGAAATAAGGGCCCGTAATCTTTTAATGGAGATCCACGGAGAAAAGGTTTTAAAGGAATTAAGTTTATCAAAAAATCCTTCGTGCCCCTTCGCCCCTTCGTGGTGAATAAATTCAAAACTCGGCCTCCGGCCGCTACCATCCCATCGCCCCCCAGTTGCCCCAATACAGGCTCTCCTTCGAATCGTCCTCCCCATACGCATCCCGCCTGCCGACCAGCTCACCGTCCACAAATTGCAGGGCATAGAGTCCATTGACATACGCATCCGCCCGATCCGGCGAATTCCCCAGCCGTTTCTTGATATCCGCCTTGCTCTCGATCAGAATTCGTCCGTCCCGGTATTCATAGGTCGGTGTCGTAAGCTGTCCCTTGAGCTTGGGCTCGATGTTCTTGAGCTCCACATCCCCATCCGCGAAGTTATCCGCCGCCCTGCACCAGATTTCACTCCGCAGATTGTAATACTTCTCCGGCTCCGCCGATTTCGCCGAATTGTCAATCGCCAGGACATTGTCGCCCATCTCGATCAGCCGATCCACAATCCCGGCGCCGAGCCCGCAGACATCCACCACAATAAGGCAGCCGCCGTTGCGATGCGAAAGCACATGTAGTACGTTAGCAGTGTGCATAAGACTTTTCTGGCCATAGATTTCACTCTCCGCAATTTCCGTATTTTCCATGTAGTAGATGACGGTCTCGTCATCGCCATACCGCGCCGGGTCACAGGTAATCAGCTTTTTCAATGTCGGCGGATACAGCCGGATCTTTCCGGCATTGTCCACCCAGGCATCCTTGATCACCTGGTTATACCCGCCCAGCTCATCCCAGCATCCCTCCAGGTACGCCCGCAGCAGCTCCGGCCGATGCTTGAATGAATCCCGCAGCGTCTCGATATAGCTGGCGCCCAGGTACGGGTTATCCATCGGCAGGGCCTTCACATACACCCGGCCCGGAGACGGATTCAGAATAAACTCATCCTTCAGGAACGACGGCGCTGGGTTCGCTGTAAACAATCCCTTGCCCGGCAGCTTCCGGCCGTTGACAATCAGCCGCGTCGTCGCCCGCAGTTCGCCGATCTGCTCCCGATCCACTTCCTCTGCCTGATCAATGAAGTAGAAGGCGTACTCGGCGGAGTTGAACTTATTAACCACTTCCGTATTATCCAGGCCGCCCGTGATGATCTTCACCCGATCACAAATGATAATTTCCGCGGGCTTACCCTTGATCACATAGCCATCCGAGGGAATGAACCGCTTCCAGGTCTCCAGCGTCGTATTGGAGAAATCCACCCCGCGCTTGCGGCCCATAAATCCAACCGGGATCGGATGCTCCCGCGGCTCGATCTGGCACTGTTTAATAATGTCCAGGCATCGGTTGAAACACCAGTAGCACCCGAATACACTCTTCCCGCCGCCCTTGGCCCCGCCGTAGAGCACCTCTTTCACATCCGGCCGGTTCAGGGTATCCCAGGCAACCGTCTGCTTTTCCGTCAGCACCGGCTTAAAGTCCATTATTTTTTCTTGGTTTTCTTCCATATCTAACGTAAAGTATAACTCCATGGACAACGATCAAAATAAATCGAAACTTACGAATAAACAGAAAAGGGCTATCATAGTTCTGGGCCTCACCGGCATTGCCTTCATCTTCCTTTCTAACCATTATCTTGAACAGAAGAGATGGGAACCTTCTAACATCATTCCCATGTTCTTTCTGGGTATTCTGGGCGTAGCGGTAAGTCTTTACACTTTAAATATCTCCCGTCGGATAACTTATGTGCACATTCTGTTTTTCCCCTTTTGGATCATAATCGGTATTCCGTTTTTTGCTCTTTTCCTGCATTATCAAACGATTCCTTTTCTCATTCTTTTCATCGCCTACCAGGTGTTTGTCGGCTTTCTGTTTTTCCGTTTAGTCAATAAAACTCCAAGAAGATAATCCGCGTTAATCCGTGTCATCCGTGGTTTCATTAAACTCCGGATCATCCTCCGGCCGTCCGTACGTCTTCGTAATCACCACGTTGAACGGCAGGCCGCCCGCATTCTTGACGCCGATAGTCTGTGTCGCCTTGCCCTCGGCGAGCTGCACCCGGTCCGCATACTGTTTGCCGATCCGCTGGACCTTGTCGATCTCGGCGTAAAGCTTATCCTTGTCCTCGTCCGAGATATTCGGATCGTTGAGCTTGCGGTCCAGCCGTTCCAGGTACTCCATCGTGATCTTGTCCGCCAGGCCCCGGACCCGCCGCAGGGTGAGATTGTACTTCTCCTCACGGATGCGCTTGACATCCTCATACTTCTCCGGCTTTTTGCGCATCTGGGCATAGACATAGCTCTCCGCCTTGCCCAGTTCGGCGGCAATCTCGGAGACGGGCTTGCCGTCCTCATACTGGGCATAGATCCACTGGAGTTCAAAATCGTTCGGGTTCTCATCCATATTGTTTATTCCTTCCCACACCGTACTGTCTGTTATTTCGGTACTGATTGTTATTCCCGCCACCATCAGTCGGAGCATCCGGCTTCACATAGAAGCCGATATGCGAGGCATTGCCGCACAAGTCCGGCCTGCCCGCGTCCACACAGGGCGAGCTATCCTGCAATGAGAAGTCCCCGCCCGCCGCATTGACCAGCACCGGGTTCTGCTGGAGCGTATGCGCACCCACCGGCCTCACCGTGTATCCCGCGGGCAAATCCCCGGAGTAGTACAGCACCGCTGCGCCGCCCAGCCGGTCGATAAAGCAGTTGTAATCCTCGCAGAGGATGCTGCCGCCATTAGCCATCACATGGAACACCCCGTACTGCGCGGCCTCATTCATCACCGCGATCGTATTCCACACGGCCAGCCGGGCCTTGTCACTGTTGCACTCGAACGCCGCCCCGGTCATGTTGTACAGCACGCACCCGGCAATCTTCGTATCGCCGTCCCCACGGACCCCCACCGCCAGGTTCCGCCCCAGACACCCGTTGATCAGCACCGGCACATTGAAGCTGTACCCGTTGCCGCAGCCGTCCGCCACACACCGGCTCAACTGCACGCTCTTGGCCGCCAGCACGCTATCCTGCACCCGGAACCCCCAGCCGCTGATATTCGGTCCCGCCCAGCAGTCATCCAGCACCACGTTGTCGCAGCCGTCAATCCCATTGAACCCGTTGATCCCGCCATCGAACGCGCACCCTTTGAGGACCAGCCCGTGACTGTGTCCCGTGTACCCACCCTGCGAGTACACGCAATCATACCCGGCATTGCCGATCACACAGAGATTCCGCAGCTCCATGTTATCCCTCTGGAAGTTCACCGCCACGGCCGACAAAGCCGAGCCATCCAGAACGACCTTGCAGCCGGACCCGATCCCCTCTTGCATAATCGTTTCCGCCGAGCGGTAGTTCGCCTGCCCCTCGTCCATATCGCTGACAAACGTCCCGTTCGCATACGAGATCGTCTGGTTATAGCCGATGAACCGCTTCCAGGTGTTCTTCTTCGGATCACCGCCATTAGAGCTCAGGTTCATACTGCCGGTCAACACCTCATCCTTATTCGTAAACACCCAGCAGTTCTTCTGATAG
>JBNRMP010000060.1:0-24463 GCA_050309685.1 Anaerohalosphaeraceae bacterium | reverse complement strand
CAGAACTGCCGCTGCTCCGCTTCCGATTTTTGCTCGCTGCTCATGATGACCTCCAAAATCAACCACGAGCTGCATTATCAACATATCAAAGAACCCCGCAAGGTGCACTTGGCCGTGCGCTTACTTTAGATGTGTGTTTGTGTCCTGAACACGACAAGCTCCTTTTCAAGACAAATATGGCCTGTTTTTTGAACTTTTCAGACACGCGAACTCTTTCCCAATACGTAACGCTCAGCCAAAGTGTCCAAAAAAGTGTCCAAAATTGATAAAAGTTGCTAACAAAGAGCCGCTATGGGCTACTGTAAGTGATTGGAGTGACAGCATTTAGAGGAATCGGGGAGACAAGCCCTCTTTTGAACCTCTGGCCCATGATTTCATGATGGCCAGCCATGACCACTTTTCACAAAGCACTCTATTTCAAGAACTTATGGAAGATTCGGAGTCCTGGTTAAAACGTAGTATCCAGTCTTCTTCGAACCCTGGAATTCAATAAATTTAGCATTTCTAAGAAAATCCAGCGCCCGCTGGGCTGTTTTATCCGAGCATTTTAGCCCCTCTTCGACATCTTCCCGCCTTAGTTGCTTGCCCTGATTTAGTCTCTCCAATATCCATAAACAGCGCGTTTTGACCTTAGAACTGACCTCTAAATTTATAGGGACATTTTTTTGACCCCTTAAATGTCCTTTAGGGACAGAATTTTGTCCCATTAAAATTTCCCCGTTTTTACAAAACCGAACGGTAATCCTGTGGTTGAGCCGGTAGCCCTGGTCGGTATGTTCAAGAAAATCATTCTCGCCGACTTCGACATTCATATGTTTTTTCAGAGTTCCGGCAACTCGAGTACGTATTGTTCGGGCGCATCCGGTAACCGTCCCAATTCCGTTTTCTGCACTGATTTTGTCCGCTATCTGTTCACCTGCCCAGTACCGATAAGTTCCGTCCGGTTTGGCCTCCGCCAGGACCTTGAGCATTTCCCGCGAAGCGGCGGCCTTGCTTCCGAAAATCCGAATACCGCACAGTTCGATATGGTTAGGGTAAAAAACCATTTCCCCGCCAGTAAATGTACCGGCAGGTGGTGTCGACAGGACCTCGATGGATTTCCGATATTTCTGAAGGGTCTTTTCTATCACAGAGGCGAGGGTGCGGCCCTTGGGTGGGAACGGCTTTGAAATGAATTCAATAGCACCCATCCCAATCAAATCTGTCACCATGTCAAATCCATCCTGATGATGGCCGGTCATAATTACCACCGGAACATTCCCATGTCCCTTGATGTCTCGAATTTGACGTAGTAAAAGCTTGCCAAATTCAGAACTGGCAGCGCCGCTGTTGGGGCGGGCTGGGATTTGCAGATCCAGCAGTACCAGATCATAACTGCTGTTTCCAAGCATCTCCAGCGATTCTTGCTGATTGGTGGCCCAGTCATTTTCATGACCCAAAGAGGCCAATATGTCATCAATTACCTCCGTTTTGATCTTGTGGTCGTCCTCTACAACCAGAATCTTCATTGGTTTTCCTCCTGTTCATCGGTGTCTTTCAAAGGAAGTGTTATCCGTATGATTGTCCCCCTGCCAAGCTGGCTGTCAATTTCTAATGTACCGTTGTTTACAGAAACATATTTGTAGGCGATAGGCAGACCGAACCCCGTGCTCTCACGCTTGGTCTTGTTGATGTCTCTGCGTGTAAAGGTTTTCAGTTCTTCCAGGACATCGGGTTCAATTCCTGGACCGGTATCTTCGATTATAATCTGTATTTCAAAGCCGCAAACTACGACCCTGACTGAAATATGTCCTTCAGACAGACCCCCTCCGCCGAAATCAAAGGATTCATAGGCATTTTTGATCAGATTTGTTAGTGCCAGCAATAACAGTTGTCGAGCGATTCTGACTCGAATACGTTCTGGCTTTTCAACCTGAATTTGAATGGAGTTGATGTCGTAGCCTAATTTGGCTATTTTAACTTGAGCCTTTTCGATTGAGGCATCAATAATTTCCCCGAGATCCTCATGGTGTTTGGCCACATTTAAGGGTTTAACAAAAAGTTCCATATTTTCAATGGTCTGCTCCAGGAGACTGAGATCGTCCCGTATGGATTTGGTCCGCCTGTGTCGTGTATTCTCCGCTAACAGGGATTCAACATTGGCACTAAGAGTTGTCAGAATACTCCGGAAATCATGCGCCAAAGTTGTTGCCAGCAGGGAAGATCGATATTCCGCCAATTTGTGAACCTGGTCAGCAATATCTGGTCCATACTGGCCGACCATCTTATTAATTTGAGACAAGTACTCCTGGGACAGCCTGTTTTCTCTGTAGCGTTTCTGATTAAACTTAACCTGCCGTTTAAGGCTCCGTTCAGCATTTTTCCGGACATACGTATTGTCATCACTGCACAACCGAACGATCAGATCGGTACACTGATTCTGATCGAAAAGGTGCAATTGCCGGGAAACGGCCAGGCGAACCTGCCAGTTCAGGTCCCTGGCCAGTAGTTCTGCTATTTCCAGAAAGAGGGAATCTTCACACGAAACCGTCCCCTGGAGCAATTCATGGCCCAATGAATCTGCCAGTTTCTGACGAACCGGCACTGGCACAGAAGCTGGGGTGTCCCGCAACTGTTTAATTAAGCCCGGCCATTGGATAAGACTCGTGTCGGCTTCCATCAGTAGTTATACCTCTGCTTGCGTTGCATAAAAGCATCTCGGCCGCCCTCCAGCAGGTTGATAATCTCCTCCTTGCATTCATCCACGGTGCCCTGGTTTAAAATGCGGGCGTGCTGGCCGTTGGAGGTAAGCACAAAAACCTGCGAAGCCTCCCCAAGAACGGGGATGTTGGGATTATGGGTAATCAGGATCACCTGACGGCGCTGATTAACTCTGCGAATACTGTCCACGACGGTATCGTAGATGAAGCGGTTGTCCAGGTTATCCTCTGGCTGATCCACCAATAAGGGATTATCACTGTCCAGAAGCAAAATAGGAAGGACTGTTGTGCATTTCTGGCCGGTCGAAAGCATCAATGAATTTTTGAATTCATCACCGTCTTTGAGTTCAATCCGGGACAAATCTGCCAGCTCTACCGTATCCAACTCCAGGGAAATGTCCGATGACCTCAGTGTCCCGAAAACCTTCTGGGCCTGAGATGAATTCAGTTCGGCCCCAGTTTCCAGGTCTTCGGCACTGCCGCTTGTCAAAATTGAAACCAGTTCACTGGGAGGCAGTAAATCTGCGATCTTTTTGGCGACAACCCCATGTTGAATGCCGGTATTCTTGAGAGAGTCGCGGAGCAGATTCTGGTATTCTGAGCGGTCTCCGAACTGATCGACCTGTACCCGGATGGGAGAAGATACGTTTTGAGTAATCCACTGGGCCATTGCTTTGCGAATCTCAAAGCGTTGATTATACAGTGCCTGCAGTTGCCCGATCATCTCTGCCCGTTTATTTTTTAACTGGGCTAACTGTTCCTGCAACTGCTGGTGTTTGCGCTTTTTGGTCAGCAGGTCGTTTCGTTTCTTCTCCCAATTCGCCCGCTCAGTGGCCACGCCCTGGGCCTGGGTGTGCTTGGCTATCAGGTCACGAAACACAAGTTCCTGCTTATCATGAACTTGTGTTAACTGTTGCCGCCTTTGATGCATCAGCTGAATCTGCGTTTCAACAGATTTTCGGGACTGCTCAAATAGGGAATCCAAATGAGCACCGAAGGCAACCAGGTCTCTTTCAATACCCTGGAATATCTGGCCATTGGAACCCTGCAGGATGTCCGTAGTCATTAAACTATCGACTTGATGAACAAACTTACCTATACCTCCACCGAACCAGTCCTGGTATTTTTCCAAAAGGCTGAAAATTTCCCCAAGGGCCTGTTGTTCACGTTCCCGCAGGGCACGATCAGTGTGGGCTTTATTTACTTGGGCCGTATTTTCATCCTTTGGGCCGGCCAGTGCAGCAATCTTAGCATCGATACCAGGCAATGTGTTTAGTTCTTCCGCCAGTGTGGCCAAATTCCTTTGTACCGGAATAACTTCATTGGCATTGGCATGTAACTGGGACTTCAAGGCGGCAATTTGAGTGTTGATTTCCGTAATTTCTACAACCCGGAAATTATCAATTAAAGATAGCTGAGAATGAGGATTATCAGCAATATTTTCGACCTCGTTTTGGCTGAAAATATCGGCGCTAAAGATCCCTCCTGCACTGATGGAAATATCGGTCGGAGCCCCATCGGAATCGAGGACCATCGGGTCACCACTGGCAGTTCTGTCAACAATGTATTCCAGGCCATCTTTGGTCTCGATGGACAAGCGGATACGACCGTCCCCCAAGTTGCTTTTGACAAGTGATTCAACTCGCCTTCTGGCAGCGTTCCCCTTTTCCCCCAAGGGGAAAGCATCCAGGGCATATCGAATAAACTCCAAAACTGTCGTTTTGCCTGTACCTCGGTGACCAATCAGGCAGTTCAACCCGGAACCAAATTCGAGGCTCAGCCCATCGAGAAAGCCTCCCAGGATTGAAAATGATTTGATTCGATGAAAACAACCATTACCCGAAAACGACATAAGCCTCTCCTATGATAAAAATCTACTCCAATTTTCAATTATTTTTGCGTTAAGTCTTTGCGATTACAAAGTTTGGGAAGTCCTCAAAGACCCAGCCGTTTATGAGGGTCTTATAGATGATTCCCAACAGTTTCCGGGCGGTGGCAATGATTGCTTTGCCGCTGCCGCGGGTCCGTTTGATTCGTTCGTAGTAGGCTCGCAAATACGGACTATATCGTTTGGCCGACAACGCGCACTGCACCAGGGTGGTTCGGGCCAGCGTCGAGCCGTGCTTGGTAATGCGGCCGTGCCGGATCGTCTCATTGGAGTCCTTAACCCGCGGAACAATGCCCAGATAAGCCGCCAACTTGTCCTCGCTGGCAAAATCCTTCACATTGCCGATGACACTCAGCAAAATCGAGGCGGATTTATCTCCGATGCCCTTGATGCTGCTGATATTTTCATGGCCTTTGAGATGCCTGCCATGCTCGACAAGATCATCGTCCAACCGCTTGATGTGTTTGGTCAGGGAGCGAATCTGGTCGGCCAGAACCTCCAGTTCGATACGCACAATCGGATCCCATTCATAGACCATAATGCTTTTGAGCCCTTTTTTCGTGGTCAGTGTTTCTTTTTTCCACTTAAGCCCATAACTGTTCAGGACATTGTGAATCTTATTCACCAGGGCCGTTCGCTGCTTGACCAGCTTATCCCGCGTGGTCGCCAGGGAATGGAGTTGTGCATTTTCTTTCTGTTTCATTCTCGCCTCCGGCAGCATGCCTTTGCTCAAAAATAACGCCAGCATCCGGGCGTCGTGTTTATCGGTCTTCTTGACCGACTTGCGGATGACCTTAAACTGATTGGGATCGACCGGAACCACTTTCCGCACCCGACTGCGAACCTGCTCGATAAACCAGGCCGTATTGCCGGTGGCTTCTACGGCCAGGTGATCGGTTCGCCGCAACGTCTTGCGGAACGAATCCATCCGGTCAATTGCATAGGTGCCCATGCGTTCTTTTCCCTGTTTTGTACGGTAGCAGACCGTAAAACTGTTGGTGTGCAAATCCACTCCAAGATAACTCATGTCGCATTCTCCTGTACTCAAAAGTTCCTCTCACGGCTGGAGTAGATTGCTGTGTCGGCGTCCACCATTCTCCTATGCAAGGTCGCAATGCCTTATTGTGGTCGGTTCGGTTACAGGTCTGAATATTCTCCTTTTCGAGGTCAATGCCCCACATGAATCATGCAGCCTGAAACCTATCTACTCCGATTCGTTGGAATCGAAGCTAAAACGCCTACCATATTTGTCAAACAGATATTTTTTGCTTTTTTCCCCTCACCCGAAACGGGGAAAAAAGAAAGAAAAATATCGTCTCAATCACAGCTGATTTTTATCGTACCACCTCCTTTGAAATAAGTTACGTGAATACTTATCGGAGGGCTTCGGAGGGAGATGGGCAATCCAGAGCTCGGTTCCACCCTTGAAGTTTACTACGAAGTGGAATTTACTTTCAAATATGAAGGTTGTCAACCGAGAACTTTTGAGTATTTTTATAGTTTTTCATAAGGCATTTTATTTCAAGAAGTTAATACATTATAGAAATTTTTTGACTACTTTCCTGAGTAGAATCGAACCACTGTCTGGGCTACCCGTCGCCCCAAATTCTGAGCCGTCTGACGCCCATATATATCCCCTTCGAGACCGCCGTCAGCCCCGCTAAACAGGGTTGCTCCGAAGTGGCAGGTGCTCATACCGTCACTCACACAGATCATGTCATGACACATCAGGGATGCCTGGACGGTCTGGATGGTCAATTCCTGGCCACCGTTTCGAACGCCGCCGACGGCCAGGACGGCCCCGATCTTGTCGCGGAACAAGAAACCGTTCCTCCGGAAAAGCACACTTCGATCCAGAAAGGCTTTGCACTGGGAGGTCATTGTTCCCAGGTAGACCGGGGTGCCAATCACAACAGCGGCAAGGGACTCGTCATTCAGGAGGGGAATCAGGGAATTGAAGTCATCATCCCTGCTGCACTGCAGATGATTCCTGCAGTGTCCGCAGTCCAGACATCCCTGTATATCCAAATCTGCCAGTTCCACAATCTGGGTCTCGATTTGATTTGATACCTCTCGGGCCGCCTCCAGGCAGATGGCCAATGCCTGCTGCGTTGATTTGCCTTTCCGGGGACTGCAGCTGATTCCTATGATCTTCATTCTATATTCCTTTCTCACTTGATTTTTCCTGAGATGCAGTGGCTTTATAATAGACCCGCTGATCCTGCATAACTTTTTCCACCCTGTTTTCACTGCAAAGCTCTTCTATATATTTAACCACTTCATTTCGGTGCAGGCCAAGGCCGGCAGCGATGTCCTCAATCGAACAGGGCCTGCGCTGAAGCATCGTAACAATATCCTCTCGACAAGCGATGAAATACTGCTCTTTGTAAATACCCCGGTAGTCCGCAATTACCTGCGCCCGATCACCAAGGACCGCGGAAATTTTCTCCAGCTGTTCCTTTCCCACCGGTTCCGCAAAATCCTCCGCCGGGGGGCGTGTGACCGTGTTCACCTGGACCCGGTCAGGCCCAATGGATCGAATACATGCCTGCAGCCGCTTGATTTCCATTTCTGTCGTATTCACACCGGCAAGCAGAAACACTTCCAGCCAGTACTGCCCCTGGTATTCATCCCGAAATCGGACCAGCCCTTCCAGCATCCGGTTAAAAGTAACATCCGGATGAGGTCGGTTAATGTACTGGAATAAATGCTTGCTGCCTGCATCCAGGGAAGGTACAACCAGGTCCGCATAGAGCAGCGACTTTCGAACTTCGGGCAGCCACAGCAGGGAACCATTGGTCAGTACGGCCACCGGGATGTCGGTAATTTCCTTGATTGCATCGATCAGTTCCCCGCATTCCGAGAACAAAGTCGGCTCGCCCGAACCGGAGAGAGTAATGTAGTCCGGATTCAAAGACAACTTTTTCTGAAGCTGGCTTAGAATGGTTTCCAGGGAAACCCATGGCTTTCGCTGCACGGTTTTGTTTGTCGTCCTTCCCAACTGACAATAAATACAGTCATAGCTGCATGTTTTAAAGGGGACCAGGTCAACTCCAAGGGAACGTCCCAATCTCCTTGATGGAACAGGGCCAAAAATGTATTCTTTTTGATCGCCGTTCTTCATTTACTCTGCTCGATTTAAATTCTATGGCTTTTCTGCAGCCGTTTTAACAACAGATGCTCTCAGTCTTTGGTTCCAATTTTCATCTCAATGTCCCATGGATTGTAGCGACCCCGCATCCCCGCTTTTCCGACCAGGACAATCTCAATTTGCTTTCTGCCGCTGCGGTCAATATACTCTTTTGTTTTTGTGATATACCCATAGATGATCTGAACCCCTTCCATTTCATCGCGCAGCCGTTCCAGCAATTCCTCACCGCTGAGGTCCGAATACCTGCCCTTCGATCCTTTGAAGAAATAGGTCCGCTCATTGTGCTTTTCAATAAGGCGATACGCCAAATCGAGACCTTGGTCTTGCTTATGGACTACTTTTCTTCGTCCCCTGATTAAATCGATTATACCCATCTGAATTTCCCACAGTCTGAATCTATCATCTCGGTCAACTGATGCTTCAGGATTGAGCGTGATGGCTGAGATCATGCCGGCTGCAATTATCCCGGGCGATATCCCGAATTCCGGTGCTTCGCTTCGGCTTTCTGCTGATCTTCGACAGGGCCTGATCTAAATCAACGATCAGAATCCGGGCGTCTTCAATTCCCGCCGACAGACGCACCGTATTCGGCCGTACACCAAACAGGGTGCGACGTTCCGGAGGCATGTATAACATCGTCGTAAGGTATGGGATGCAAATTAACGATTCGGTTGCCCCCAGACTAACCGCATGATAAATCGCCTTCAATTCACCGATAAACCGCTTGGCATCCTCCTGGTCATCGCCCACTTCGAATGCCAGTATTCCTCCGAATCCATTCTGCATCTGCATGGAAGCCGTCAGGTGACCAGGATCCGTCTTTAATCCGGGATATCGCACCTGGGAAACGCCCGGGTGGCCGGAAAGATACTCCGCCATAGCCATGGCGTTGACTGCCATCTTCTCGGCGCGAAGAGGAAACGTTTTCAGACCCCGCTCCAACAGAGAGCCGGAGTAGGCATCCAGGGTTGTCCCGATCGCCTGGCGAGTAAACCACAACTGATCATAATGGTTCTTGGAGCAGGCAATCGCTCCGGCCATCAAGTCATTATGCCCCCCCAATGCCTTTGTCGCACTGTGAACAACCAAATCGGCCCCCAGGGACAGCGGTTTCTGATGGTAGGGTGTCGCAAACGTGTTATCCACCACTAACAGTGCGTCGACTTTACGAGCCTGCTCCCGCAAATGGTTTATGTTCAATATCTTACACAGGGGATTACTCGGGCTCTCACAGAATATCATCTTCGTGTTGGGCCTGATAGATTCAGCAATTCGGTTCCCGTGACAGGCATCAATCCATGTAATTTCGATACCCATTCGTTCAAGAATGAGAGAAACTTTATAATGAGCTCCGTATAAATCATGGAACAGAATCAAGTGATCGCCCTTGCTTAAGAAGGTCAGATAGACCAAGGTGCAGGCCGCCATGCCCGAGGTGCAGACAATACAGTCCTGTGCCTGTTCCATGTCGGCTATTTTTCTTTCCACCGCACGAACGGTGGGATTATCGTCCCGGTGATAGGTGTAGCCATCAACTTCCCCGTCCGTGATCTGACGCAGCACTTCGAACGAACTGTAATGATAGTTGACCGCATTGACAATCGGGGTAACCATCGGTCGGTTGCCGTAGGGGGTCAGGGGATCATTCATGGCCGCTCTCCTGCCCAGATTCCTCCAGGACAAACATGGCTATCGCGACAACGGTGGTCCAGAGTCCCCTTTGCCCCCTGGCCGTCTGGGTAATATTGGATGACCGAATGATCAAACCGCTGGATTTATAGACCTGCTCTTTTTCCGACCAGGCCTGGTTCGGGTCCACTTCCAACCCGAGTGTCGTACCCAACATATCCGCCGCCAGGTCCTCCGCCATATCGGCGGCCTCCTGCTGACTCAACCCATGCCCATGGACCTCACTGATATACCCCCAGTTAGAACGGTCCTTGGGAACCGCAATCCCAACCGAGGAAGCGATCAAACGGCCATGCTCATTGGTATCGCACCGGGCCATCACGCAGTAACACACCTGCCCGGCTGTCAGCAGTTCCAGTCCGGCCTGGCGGCTGATCAAACTGCATCGAGGCGGCAGAATCGATGAGACCTGAACCAGGTTCTGCTGAGCAACTCCCGCCTGCCTCAAGGCTTCCTCAAAAGATTTCAGTTGAAACCGGTGCCTGCCTACCCCCTTCGTTAGAAACACTTTTGCCGGAACCAAATTGATCATACTTTTCTCCATTCATTCCCATTTATACTGGCTGTCATATGCTACATAATACTCGTGCGATTCGTTCTGGAACACCAATGACAAGCTGTCCTTTTTGAATGCCTCCAAATTCCCTGGAATCCGGACAGCCGAAGGAGACGCTGATTGTAGAATCTACATAACTTTTGACCGCAATGTTGCCGCAGACGGACATCATAGTAGACACCTTGATTGCAAGATTTTCCCCTGTCTTTTTCTGCCAATGTCTGACCAGCCGCATTGCAGACTCAGGACTGGCATAGGAAATATAGACATCCCCCTCAATATGCCGGCCAAGAGAGATTCCTGAAAATGCCTTTGGCAAAAAAGGAACGTTTTTTATCAATTCACAGGCGACAACGGAACTGATACCGGTTTTCATGGAAAGCCGCTGGGCCAGCGTTAAGTCAAAATCTTTCAGCCATCCAAAACACCGTCTGGCGCCATCGCAACCGACCGTATACGGATTCAAACGCAGGTTTGTTTCCTGGGCCAGATGGACAGCTTCACAGAATCGAAGAGGTTTCATCTTCTCTATGGGAACGAGACTGTCAAACCGAATTGCAATCCATTCAGAGCCGCTGACCTGCGATAACTGATCTCCAATCGGCACTGTCTTCACCTCTGCCATGTTCCGAATCTTTCTGCTAAAAATCGATTTGGCCACCGCCACCCATCGATATGCATTGGCTGCCAAAAACATTTTTCATGGCCTCTGTCGCGACAAATCCTGTGCAATGTAATGGAACGATTATCTGAACCCGGTATTTCCGGAAAGCCGCTATGGTTCGATCGATTCGAGTCGAATCTGCATTTAAGAGGTGCATGCCGCCGATGACGGCATAGATCTCTTTTTTGCCTGATAAGCGGCTAATGGAATCCAGGATGTTGACCACCCCCGAATGGCCGCATCCCAGGACGACAACCAGGCCTTTTTCGGTTTCAATAAACAGGGACTGATCGTCCGGAAGATTATCCTTCACTCGGCAATCCGCATCCCGGAAGAAAGCGCCGCCGGTATCCTCATAGGGGGTCACACGCGGCACTTGTCCGGTAATCCACATGCCGGGAAGGATTTCCAGAGGCGTTTGCGTCCAGACTACCGGGCCGCTCCGGACTACCTGCCTTGCCGCATCGGACATGCCGATGTACCGCACAGAGGATGCCTTTTGGCTGTATTTTGCTTTGATTGCCGCAGGATGCAGGTAGACCGGCACCTGCGGTGCCTGGTGCCGCACCGCGGACAGTCCGCCGGTATGGTCATAATGGCCGTGACTCAGGACGATGGCATCGGCCCGCTTCAAGTCGATCCCCAGCACCTGGGCATTTTGGAGAAGGATATCGCTTTGCCCCGTATCCCAAAGAATAGACTTGCCGGCATACTCAATCCAGAATGCCAAGCCATGTTCCGCCTGCAAGTCATTTCGGGAGGCTGTGTTTTCCACCAGAATTGTTAGTTTAGCCTGCGCTCTCATACCCGATCTCCCAGCACCTGAAGCAGATCGGGCTGATCATAAAACTTCCCCTTGGCCGTCGCTTTCACCTGCCCGTCTTGAACAATCTCCGCTTCCAGAAGATACAAAGGGTGGGATACCCGGGTCAAGATGGCGGAAACGGTTGCCTCCCGCCCCGTCAAAACAGGGTGCCGGAACTTGGTCGTCATCTCCACGGTGACTGTCGACTTGCCGCGAGCAAACAGGCAGTTTCCCATCGCGCTGTCCAAAACCATCGTAATGATCCCCCCATGCAGGATACCGGGGTATCCTTCCAACGTGTCCCGACAGAAGAACGTGGCGGTGACACCCCCCTCCCGGATGGAAGTATACTCCAGATGAAGGCCTTGCTCATTGGCAAATCCACAGGCGACACAGTTCGGATGAACGATTTCCTTTATGCTTTCCTCTTTGTTTTTAATCTTCATTCCTGACCTTTTAACAATAGATGCAATCTCAGATGCCGTTTTTCCATTTTCCCTTACATTAAAATCTCAGATCCCGACCCTGCTCTTCTTCCTTTTTGAGTTTCGTGAGTACGTGTGGATACAGGCCGGGCACATGTTCCTCAATCCATTTCAGATATTTTGGAATAATGACTTCCTCACCCATTCGCCTGACCTTTTCTGAAGCGTAGTCCAGAAGGTATTCCTTAAAAGTCAAAACGCCGTTGGCAATACAATAGTTTTTAACGGTTGCGTGTTTGGCCAGCGGCATAAAATTAGCCCCGGTCCTTCCTTCCCGGTATCCAGCGGTGCAGAATGAGGGGAGATACCCGCCTTCACATAAATGGAAGATAAAATCATCCAGGCTCTGGGAATCCTTCACGTGAAACTGTTCCCGGTGATCCAGATGCTCCTTTTCCATTTCCGTATATCCGCCGACCCCGACCCGGGTTCCGGCATCCATCTGGGAAACACCCCCCTGCCGCATGCATTGAAGCCGAAGAGGGAAGGCCTCTCGGGCCGTCAGAATGGACCCCGTATACGGACACATCAGGCGGATGATGGCTACGATCCTCTTGAACAGATCATCATCGATGAGATACTGTGAATGCAGAGCAAAAGGAGCATTTTCCGCATAAATCATCCGCGGATAGGAAATCGTATGCGGACCAACCCCGAATTCCTTTTCCAGTGAAGCCGCATGCGACAAGAGCCCCAGCATTTCGAATCGCCAGTCATAGAGTCCAAAGAGGACGCCGAGTCCCACATCGTCGATTCCGGCCTCCATGGCACGGTGCAAACCATGCAGCCGCCACCGGTAGGACTCTTTCAGGGTTCCCCGGGGATGCACATTCCGGTAAGCGCCGTGATGATAGGTCTCCTGGAATATCTGGTAGGTCCCGATTCCGACCTGCCTGATCTGCCGGTATTCCTCCGCAAACATCGGGGCGGCGTTGATATTGCAGCGGCGTATCTCCCCATTTCCCTGCCGGATTTTATAAATCAATTCAACCGATTGGCAAATGTAGTCGGCATCGCTGTCCGGATGTTCGCCATAAACCGCAATCAGCCGCTTATGGCCCACATTCACCAGGGCCCGGATCTCGGATTCAATCTCATGCGATTTCAGTATTTTTCTATCCAGACCCTCGTTGGCCCTCCGAAAACCGCAGTAGATGCAGTTATTCACGCAGACGTTTGACAGATAAAAAGGGGCGAACAGGACAATCCGATTTCCATACACCGTCTGTTTGATCCAGTCGGCTGTTTCATAAATCCGCTCCCACAACTCCGGATCCTCCGTGTTGATCAGGACGGATACGTCCTCCGGCGACAGCATCGTTCCATTCGGGGTATTATTCCGTGCCTTATCAATGACCTCGGCCACCTCACCCGGGTCTGGATTCTTCTTCCTGACAATCGTATTCCAGATCGATTCATCGTCGATGAAATCCGGGTAGGAATCCTGATCTTCCCATCGCCTGATACGGTCCTGCCGTTGCCCGGACCATTGTCTTTCTGCAAGTGTTAACATTATCTATTTCCTTCGATGCAACACACAGAGACTATTCAATTTCTCCATAATCGCATCAATGATCACAGATGTTCTCGCCGGTAACCAAGGTGTTCTGCAGGTAGGCCTCGACCAGTTGATCGGCAGATCCAGACAAGGCACCAATAACCACCTTGATGCCGCTCTGTTGAAAGAGCTGCTGGGCGCGCTGCCCCATCCCACCGGCAATGATGACATTGACTCCCAGGCCATGCAGCCACTGCGGCAAAACCCCCGGGGCATGGACGGGGGGTACCTCATCCGTTCGGTTGAGTACCCGGCCGCTCTCCTGATCAACCTCATAAATTGCAAACTGATCACAATGGCCGAAGTGGAGGCTCAACTGTCCCTGCACTAATGGAATCGCAATCCGCATTTTTTCTCCTTTCGTTCATCATTCCAAATCGTTGCTGTTTTCTATTTCAATAATCGACCGGGTCACTTCATGGAAACACTCCGCGACCGGGCTCTTCTGATAGGTCTCCACGTAAGGTCTGCCCGAGTCACAGGCATCCACAATGTTCGGATCAAGCGGGATGCGACCCAGGAACCGAATGTTCATTTCCAAGGCCATGTTTTCACCACCGCCGGACTTGAATATATCCGTGTTGCAGCCGCACTGCGGGCAGATGAATCCGCTCATGTTCTCAATCACGCCGAAAATGGGCAGATTGAGATTCCGGCAGAAGGTCACTCCCTTGCGAACATCGGACAGAGCCACCTCCTGCGGGGTGGTAACGATCACCGCCCCATCAGGCTTTTCAAGTAGTTGAATCATCGACAACGGCTCATCCCCGGTCCCCGGAGGGGAATCGATAATCAGGTAATCCAGCGGTCCCCATTCCACGTCTTTAAGAAACTGCTTGATCATCTGGTATTTCATAGGGCCTCGCCAGATCACAGGGGCATCCCGCTGCGGCAGCATGAATCCAATGGACATCACCCCCAGATTTTCGGAAACGGGAACCGGCAGGATCGACTCCCCAAGGGTCATCAACTTCCGGTCTTCAAGGTTGAAGATCGTAGGGATACTCGGTCCATGAATATCGATATCCAGAAGCCCCACCTTCCTGCCGGAAAGGGATAACGAGACGGCTAGGTTCGCCGCCACCGTGCTTTTACCGACACCTCCTTTTCCCGAAAGGACAAGCAGTTTATGCCGAATCGAGTTCATCCGACAGCGAATCTGCTCCTGTTCAGTTTCCATTGAACTTTTCTGCTCTTTCGTAAGTGACTCCATTTGCTTTGCCATGGTTCGTTATCCTATTGAGAGAATCCAATCACAACGCATACACATATTTCAGCCAAGTTCGTAAATCACTTCCCGCCACATGGCTTTTACTTTTTCCGTAATCTCCCCACCGGTATACTCAACCAGCGTGGCTTTCATGATCTGCGCCCGGGTAAAGGCATCGTCGTAAGGAATCCTGCCAACCACCTTGAGATTTTTGTCTTGGACCTGCCGGCAGATCCGTTCGGTCATCTCCGGGTTGATGTCGGCCTTATTGATGCAGACCAGCGTCTTGATTCCAAAGCCGGCCGTCAGTTGGGCCACCCGCTCCAGGTCGTGTTGTCCCGACAGGGTCGGCTCGGTCACAACGAGCACCAGGTCCGCCCCCGTAACCGATGCGATGACCGGACACCCGATCCCGGGAGAACCATCAATAATTAGCAGATCTCTCTTCTGCTGCTCCGCAATCTGTTTGGCCTCCCTGCGAATCAGGGTCACCAGTTTGCCGCTGTTTTCCTCGGCGACCCCCAGCTTGGCGTGTACCATCGGTCCAAACCGGGTATCGGAAACAAACCATTTCCCATTGATCGCCGACTCGAACGCAATCGCATCCGCCGGACAGAACTCCACGCAGACCTTGCAGCCTTCACAGGAGACAGGGTCCACCCGATAGGTTTTGGCAATGACATCGTTGCCCGGTCCGTCGAAAGAAATCGCCCCAAAACGGCACATCCGCAAGCATCGGCCGCATCCAATACATTTTTCCGAAAGGATCCGGGCCTGTCGGCCGCCGGAAAAATCGAATTCCTGCCGGATCGTCGGCCCAAGCACCAGGTGCAGATCCGCCGCATCCACGTCACAGTCGGCCAGGACCGCACTGGGAGCCAGTGAAGCAAACGCCGCCGTGATACTCGTCTTACCCGTTCCGCCTTTACCGCTGATGACCACCAGTTCCTTCATGAAATCGTTCCCATTGATACCACTTAAAATGAAATAACCTTATTTGATTCTTTTATGCATTGAACCAGATCTGTCATTGCCGCCTCTTGAGCACCGTCAAAATAAGGCTCCCCCTTGTGAATACCACAACGTAATTTACAGGTACCGCATACCTTCACCGGAACATTTCTGGCGATTAGGCCCTTAATCATCTTTCCCAAATCAAAATAATCCTCGGGTGGCTTTGCTGAATTTCGGGCCAGGTCCACCGAGTCATTCATCAGAAAGATTTGGACGGCCAGGTCGGCCTTGAGCAGTTGTTCAGCCAAGCGAAGGCCGTTCCAGGTAACATCAGTACCATCATAAGGATTTCTGTTAAATACAAGAAGTATGTTTTCTTTCATAACCATTCCCTTCTCTAATTTACTCTCTATTTAAAATCAGGGTTGTACTTCAACGGATCTGCCTATTCTTTTTATATCCTTATACAGCACTCGAAACCAGCTTCTGTAGTCGGGATTCACCTGCGAAATAATCGTCCCCCGGGAGTAATGTTCGGCGATCTTCCGGTCATTGGGAATTTGAAGTATGACTTCAATCCCTTCCCGGCGGCAGTACCGCTCCACAGCATCATCACCGATATCACTGCGATTGATGGCAACGGCAAACGGAATCCCGAGCTGACGTACCATCCCCACCGCCAGTTCCAGGTCATTGAGGCCGAACGGCGTCGGCTCCGTCACCAGCAGGACAAAATCGCTTCCCTTGACCGCCTCGATAACAGGGCAGGACGTACCCGGCGGGGCATCAATGATGTTAAGGGCATCTTCTCGAATTCGTTTCTTGACGTACTTGATCAGCGCCGGCGTTTGGATCGCGCCGATGTCCAGCCGGCCGTGACCGAAGAGTACGCCGTCCGATCGGCCGAACTCAGCCATTCCGATCTTTCGCTGCTTTTCTGTAATCGCGCCCTGGGGGCAGATCGCCATGCAGCCGCCGCAGGAATGACACAACTGTTCAAACACGAGCGGCTGATCCTTCAGGCAGATAATGGCACTGTACTGGCAGAGCTGTCCGCATTTCCCGCACGCCGTACACCGGGCCGCATCCACCTCGGGCACTCCGACCATGACCTCTTCCGAACTTTCAATCGAAGGCTTTAGGAAGATATGACCGTTCGGCTCTTCCGCGTCGCAGTCCAGGTACTGAACCGCCTGTCCGGCCAGGGAAAGAGAGACCGCCAAATTGGTGGCGATTGTCGTCTTCCCCGTGCCCCCTTTGCCGCTTGCAATCGTTATTTTCATATAATGTCCGCCTTGCCTTCGCTATCGACAGTATCCCAGTCAAACCGCTGTGCCGCAATCCAGCCCGATTCGGGCAGGGAATGAAAGCATACCGATTTCGGATCGCACCACTGATTGCCCGGCCGAATCGTCCATTTTGTATACCGGTTCATCGGGGATGCGTTCTTATCAATCCGGTAGCCGTCGGGATGAAATCCCACGGTAACTTCCTTTGCATCCAAGAGGGTCTCCATACATCTATCCTTCCTGCTTCTCATCGTACCGTTTCCGGACATACCGGCAGTATATGGCCGCCGCCGGGTTGTGAGCCAGCACCCGGTCCTTGGCGATCAGCGTGGTTACGGGGGCCGTTGAAAGCTTCGTAAAAATGGCATCGTGACCGACACAGAGTCCGCAAAGAATATTGAGCTGCGTCCCGGCCTCGTTGAGCAATTGTGCCTGACCCGCCGGGTTGCACATCGTCTCCCTGGCCTCCGGCCGGATCTGCCGCAGGGAAAAGTCCCGTTTGTCGATTCCGCAGACCTTGCAGCAGACAGACCTCACGTCAAAATGCCGGGAGAAAATTTCCTCGATCACCTTGGACTCCTCGCGCAAACCGACGCAGAACGCCAGGCCGATTTTCGTATAGCCCAACTCTTTGGCAAACAGGATGGTCTCGCCCAACCGGGTCTCCCGGCAATAGTATTGCCCTTCCCCAAGCGTGGCTGCCTTGTGCAGTTTGACAATCAGGGGGTCTTCGTAAAATCCCTTATGAGACTGGGCCTGCGAAAAACAGTCCCGACCCTCCCGGCACTGCAGGCTCTCACATTGTGCACATCGAAGATCTTGTTTCACGTTACACTGAGTCCTTTATTCATTTTACCAATATCCGATTAATGATTAATGCCGCCGCCTTACAAACAATAGTAGAAAAATAAAGTCTCGCTTTATATTTTTCTATCACCTCTTTCCTACCAATCCAATCCCCACATTTTCAGCATCAGGGACTGCATCAACACTCATCTTCCGACTGGTTGATTGCGGCAGCTCGCTTCTGATACTTTGTGAACTGGCAATACCGTTACTTTTACTCTACCCTTTAACTCTGTTTTTCTCGTCCACAAATACGATTTTAGATTTCAGGCTTCCCGCCTGGCCTGCAGGAATATGACAGTACGATATAACAATCACTTTGTCGCCGACAGAGCCTAACCTGGCGGCCGGTCCATTCAATAGCACGGTACCGGAACCCCGAAGAGCGGCAATGGCATAGGTGATACATCGCTGGCCGTTATTCACATTGAGTACATGGACCTGTTCGCCTGGCAAGATATCCGCACGTTCAAGCAGATCCTCATCAATACCGATACTTCCTTCATAGTCCAATTCTGTCCCGGTCAGCGTTAGCCGGTGAATCTTCGATTTTAACATAATACGATACATCACTATTGACATCCCTTGACTGATTCTGCCGTCTCGTACAATATGAAGTATCCTATCTGAAAACAGCCGTCTTCATAAAGCCCTTGATCCATTTCCAATGCATCAGAATATGGACAACCATCAGGACTATAAAAATGACTGACAAATAAAAATGGATGTCACCCCATTCGTGTCGAGTCATCGACCACAACTCCCGGACCCGGACACCCGGTTCAGAACCGCCGTGGAATATACGTCCTCTCCCGCCGGTACCCGGAGGCAGCATACATTTCATGATAAAACCGGTAAAGGCAAGCGCCAGCAGGACCAGCAAAGACGCCGAATCCACAATAAAATTCATCTTATTCCGCGACATAAGCCAGTCCTTATTGCATCGGCCCGTTACACATCATTGTCTTTGCTTGTTGAGCCGCTTTCCAGCTGTTGAATTCGTTGGTCCAGTTGCTGCTTTTGCCGCTCAAGCAATCGGGCCTGCTCTTTCAACTCATCCAATTCTCCAGCCAACTCCTGAGATGGAACTTGGCTCGCCGGTCCGGCGGCGGGCGACGATCCCATCCATCCCGCCATCCCTCGACCGCGTCCCATGCCCCGGCCCATACCGCCGCCTCTGCCCCCGCCGCCCATGCCAAAGTGGGTGGCGACATTGGGCCCCGAAGCCGCAGACAGGTTCCCCGACTTGAACTGTTCCACCGCCTGGCTCACCAAACCGCCGACACCCACGATGACCCGGATTCCCGCCTGGCCGAAAACCTGGAAGGCGTTGGGACCGCAGTTGCCGGTTAGAATGGTGGAAACTCCCTTCTCCGACAGGAGCTGAGCCGACTGGATACCCGCACCGCCACCCAGGGCGAGGTTGGGATTTTCAATGGCCTCGAATTCCAGCGTATCTGTCTCAATGATTAGAAAATACGCGCATCTTCCGAATCGGGCCTCAACCTGGCTTTCCAAGGTCGGCCCTGAGGAGGTTACCGCTATTTTCATCTGCTAACCGCCTTTCTTCAGCTTATCGATCATTTCCTGCACTTCTTCTTCGCCTTCCTCGTACAGCTTTTTCTCGTCCGGCTCTAGTGCATACAGGAGTCTTAAAAATTCACCGGCATGCACCCGTTCTTCATCGGCAATATCGACGAGCACCTCCCTGGCAAGCTCGTGATCGGTTGACTCCGCCAGTTGCATATACAACTGAATCGCCTCATACTCCGCGGCAACCATGAAACGAATCGCGCGGACGAGTTCGGCATCGGTAAGTTTACGGTCCTTGGCAAGGCCGCTGAATGGATTTCCAAATTCCGGCATCATTCAATCTCCATAAATTGGGATACACGATTACCCCTACTGGCGCATGGCCTGTAAAAAAATCCCGACAAGCTTTATACTGGTTAGTCCCGGCTGCTCTGGTGGCCTTCGATCTCCTCGATCCGTCTCCGAATCCCGCCAAGGGTCTCCTCCAGGTATTGGGCCTGGCCTTTCAGGGCATCAATCTCCTGCTGGGGCGCTTCGGCATAAGGAATATTACCGCCAGCCAGCCAGCCAAAACCCGCACGGGCCCATCCCTGCAGCCCGGTTGCGTAATACCGGTTCCGGCGACCCCAGCCTCCACCGCCGAATCCACGGCCTCGCCCGAACCCGAAAAAGCCGCGTCCGCCGCCGAAGCCGGCATATCCCGGCATGTTATTTCCGGCACAGTAGCCGGCCGCTCGTCCTGTCATCGGTCCCATTCCCATCGGGCCTGTTCCGTCTCCACCTGGCATCGTAGTGTCCTTTCAAAAAGATTTTTCTTGTTACTGGTTCAAAGCATCCAACGCATCCAAAACGATCGGCAGATGCGTATAGGCCGGTCCGCCCCCCATCATGACGGCGACTCCCGCCGCCTCAATCACCTGCTCCCGTGTCGCCCCGGCGGCCAGGCATTTCTGCACATGCAGCCGAATGCAGGGAACACATTGCACGGCAACGGCAATTCCAAGGGCGATCAGTTCCTTTTCCCGGACGGGTATTGCTCCATCCGCCATCGTTTTGGCAAACAACCCCCCGAATCCGGTTACCGCCGGACCCGACTGGGCCTTCATTTTCTCAATATCTTTCGTGAACTTGTCTAAAAACTCCCGTGTTTCCATTCTTTCTCCAGCAAAATCGAGTTAAGCTCTTGTCATTGGGCTGCCGCACTTCGGACAATTTTTCTGACTGCACGGCTGCCCAACACTGTGGGAAACTGTTGTGCCGCACTGGGAGCACACGCAGCTTCCGCCAGGCCCGGCGGCTAATGGTCCGCCCATCCGTCCCCGTCCTTGCCCCTGGCCTCGGCCCCAGCCACGGCCGCTTCCCGGCCCCCCGCCGAAGGGGTCTGTACCGTCACCTCGTGGCATTAGCTCCATCCTTTCTGCAGTTGCCTGCTATCATAAAGTACCGTTAATAGCCGAATCGTCCCCGACCTCTGCCCCGGCCGAATCCATGACCAAAACCTCGACGGGCAAAACGGAACAACCCGGCCCAGACGAATCCTCGTGTCGGGGTTCCCTGGATACCCGCCAGACCGCTCACCTGGCCGGGCCTGTCATTGGCCTGTCGCAGGATGCAGTAGCCCCTGCCCCGCCCTGTCAGTGGACCTCTGCCCTGCGGACCTGTACCATCAAATCCGGGCATTTTGTGTGCCTCCTTTCCATGCTTTCGTTTTCTGCAGAATCATATCTCCCACTCTGCAGCCGATATGGTTCGATATCACGGAACACTTCGCCTTGAGAAGAAAGAAAATGTTCTTATCCGTCTCGCTCAGAGTCTCATAGTTACCCTGCCCCTTGGCGATCACCAGGTTCGCCCGGTTGAAAGCAATTCGGAAAAAAGGCGAGCAGCTTTCCAGGATCGTCCCGGGGGCATCTGAGCCGTTATGGATTACCTTAACAAGCTCATGAAGCCCGACCTGCAGGGCATCTTCCATGGTTGCGTCGTTGATCACGGCTGATCCCTTTACAGCCACAGTAACCTTCTCAGTCTGCAATTGCTCAATCAGAAGACGGTCAAATACAATTTCACCGGCATTATCCGCCAAGTACAGAATATGGTCCGCTTCCCGGACGGCCTCGCGAAAGGCATCGACCTGCCCGGCCGGAAGCTCAGTCGAAAGACATAAATCGATTGTCGCCTCCAATTCAGCCTCACTCACTTCGCTTTTGACTCCAAAATCAATGATATTCCCGGCAACCGCCAGTCTCACTGCCGTTTCGAGCGGGTCCTCGGACTCAAGAACCAGGTGATGCATCCGGGAATACATCTTCAGTGCAACCTCGTTAAAACGCTGCTTGACTCCGTGATAAGGATCATCCACCCCAACCAGGTCTCGAATCAGACGATGGATTTGCTGCCCAATGGCCGGCGGCGATTGCCCTACATCCAAATGCCGGGACAGGTCAAGTACCCCGCGAACTACCCGCTCATGAATCTGTTCATCATCCGTCGCATGTCGGGCCGCATCCAGCGCCTGCCGAATAAAACACGAAATGCAATCCAGGTAAATACGCATAATCGTTCCGATTCTCTTCCTATTCTAAACCCAATGTCCCTCGACATTGGCCTGATCCACTTCCTTTAGGCTTCCCGCCTTGAAGGCCTCCAGTGCCTCGGCTGCCGTCTGCTGTTTGGCGAGAAAAACCTGAATACCCGCCGCGCTGAGAGTCTTAAACGCGTTGGGTCCCACGTTGCCCGTAATCACCGCTTTGACCCCCAGGCCGGCGATGTTCCGGCCCGTCTGGATTCCCGCCCCCTGGGCTGCGTTCAGGTTCAACTCGTTATCATGCACCGAAACGGCTCCGGTCTCCGTATCGACGGCCAGCAGATACTTGGCTCTCCCAAACCGAAGGTCGATCTGGCTGGCCAGTTCTCTTCCCTGCGTGGTGACAGCAATCTTCATATCCCATTGATCCTTTCTCTTTTCATTTTCATTCAGAAATACGCCCGCCCCGCCATCGGCATTTCCTGCCGCGGCATCGGGCCTCGTCTCTGCCGCCAAGGCGGCAGTCCGGCATCCGGAATTCCGGCTTGGACAATTCTCCGGACGTGTAAGCATGAAGCACGTCATCCACGTTCCCGGTAACGAAAGGCAGCACCTGGATTCCCGCCGACAGGACCATCGCGGCCAGCTCTTGCGAAATCGCTCCGCAAACCAGAATATCCACTCCCAGTTCTTTGAGCCAAAGAGCCCTTTCGGAGTGCAGGCTGCTTTCCAGCGCAAACTCCGAACGGTCCGCCTCTTTACCGTCTTCAATCTCCACCAGTAAAAGCCGATGGGCAAAATCGAATACGTTCGAAACAAATTCACCATAAACCGGAACTGCTACCTTCATGGAAGTCAATAGGTGCAACAGATGTGCCCAAGTTAACACAAAATAGACAAATCAGATGTATGTCTTTTTATTATAGATGGTTATAAAAACAAAAAGAGTTTGTTGTGGGATATGAAACGGGCACTGACAGTTGCATTATGCAAACACATGCCCTGTGATTAAAGCCGCATTATGCATTAATCTTTGCTGACATTCCTACAAACGATAAGCTTTCATCTTGCGAAAAAGCGTACTCTTGTCAATCCCGAGCTGCCGGGCGGCGGCGGTCTTGTTGCCCCCGTTACGCTCCAGTGCCTGCCGGATCAAAACCATCTCCATCTGTTTTATCGTGGTCGGTTCATCATCCGGCTCCAACTGGATTCCCTTCGCTGGTCGTACCGAAGCAGGCAGATGCCGGGCCTCGATAATCTCCCCCTCACAGAGCACAAAGCAGTGCTCGATAATGTTCTCCAACTCACGAATATTGCCCGGATAGTCATAAGCCATCAGGGCCGCCGTTACCTCGCCGGTCACACAACAGATCGTCTTATTATGCAGCCGATTGAATTTCCCGATGAAATGATCCACCAGCAGCATAATATCCTCTTTCCGATCCCGCAGTGGTGGCAGTTCCAGCTTCACCACGTTGATCCGGTAGTAAAGGTCATCCCGGAACCGGCCTTCCCGAACCAGCTGGTCCAGTTTTTTATTCGTCGCCGTAATCACCCGCACATCGGCCTTGACCGGTCCTACACCGCCAACCGGCTCATATGTCCGGTCCTGCAGGACTCGCAGTAGCTTGACCTGCACCGACGGAGAGACATCACCGATCTCGTCGAGGAAGATCGTCCCCCCCTGGGCCAGTGCAAACCGGCCGGGTTTATCCTTTTTTGCATCGGTAAATGCACCGGCCTTGTATCCGAAAAGTTCGGATTCCAGAAGTGTATCCGGCAACGCACCGCAGTTGACCGCAACAAAGGGCTTCTTCTTGCGAAAACTCAGGTTGTGTATGGCCCGGGCAAATAACTCCTTGCCCGTCCCGCTTTCTCCCTCAATAAGAAGGGTAGCGTTGCTCTCGGCGATATTCGGCATGATGGAAAACAGGTTCTGCATCCGGTGACTCTGGCTGATGATATCCTCGCAGGAGCAACGGTTTTCAATCTCCTTGCGGAGCTGCTCAATCATGCTCATGTCGCGGAAGGTTTCCACGCCGCCGATTACTCGGTTGCCCAAGTCCTTGAATAAGGCGGTCGAGATGGCAACGGTTTTTCTCTGTCCCCGGGCATCAATGATCTGCACTGCCCGGTTCATGATCGGCTTGCCGGTTTGCATGGTTTTTGCCAGCGTACAGCCGCTTTCACATACGTCCGCCCGCAAGACATCCCGGCACAGGCGACCAATCGCATCCTCCCGGCGGATACCCGTAATCTCTTCCGCCGCCCGATTAAACGACGTAATCCGCCAGTCGAGGTCCACCGTAAAGACCCCCTCGCTGAGGGAGTCCAGAATCACATTTTGTTCAGAATTATCTATACCCATGATTATTAATATACGATAAACAGTCGCATAATGCAACTGCCATTGCAGAATAGCATCGACCAAGAAGATATAAATCAACTTCTTTTATAGTGAATCGGCTCTAATAATTACATAAGTTGAGGTTGTCCCCATGCGCTGGACAGAAACACCGTTAAGTTAAGGTGGAACTGTCTGCTCGGGTTAACGGTTAACCGACTCTGGGTGAGGGAGCCCGGAGGGCGACCGAGGCCAGAGTCGCATCGAC
>JBNRMP010000059.1:0-57203 GCA_050309685.1 Anaerohalosphaeraceae bacterium | reverse complement strand
CGTTTTTGGTCGTTTCAGGTAGGTATTTTTACGGATAAAAACCTCAGAAAACCGCATTTTCAGCCCAATTTCGCCGTTATGCCTTTAATTTTTGCTTTTTTTGTCCCCGACAGGGCTAAATGGTATGTATCCCAACTAAATCAGCCCGGCGAAGCCGCCCTCAATTTTGCCCTTTTACCTTTACCTTTTGACTTTTCCTCCCTTCCGCCTCTTTTATTTAAACAAATTCCTGAAATTGCAAAACCGGAATTGCTGTTTTTTCGTATTTTCTATTGCCATTGTCGAGTTTATGAATTAGCATATTTTCGCGGGCAGGATGAGACCGGAGAGATGGGCCGGGATCGAAATGACAGGCACGCAAAGAGGAGCTAACGATGGATCGGAATGCCAGAATTTTGATTGCCGAGGATGATGACGGGCATTTTACGCTGATTCGCCGCAATCTGATCCGGGCGGGCATCGTCAACGAAACGACCCGCTTTTGCGACGGACAGGCGGCGATGGATTTTCTAAACGGCGTTCGCCGGCAGGGCCATTTGGCCAAACAATACTTTTTGCTGCTTCTGGACCTGCGCATGCCCAAGCTCAACGGGCTGGAGGTCCTCCGGGCGATGAAGAGCGATACCCTCCTTCGCCGCATTCCCGTCATCGTCCTTTCCACGGCTTCCACAGATGAGGATATCAATCAGTGTCATGAATACGGCTGCTGCATGTACCTGGTCAAGCCCGTCGAGTACAGCCGTTTCGTGGAAATGATACAGACGGTCGGCGCCTTTCTCTCGATTCTTGAGCTTCCTTCGCTCCAGCCCGTCGGCGACTGTGTCGAATGCAAGGGGGAAAACGCATGAGTGAACAGGCAACGGTTTTGATTGCCGAGGATGACGCGGGGCACTTCGCCCTGGTCAAGAAGAACCTTTGGCGTTGTTGTCCCGTCCGGGATATCTTTCACTTCCGAGACGGCGAGGAACTGATGCGATACCTGATGGATCCCGAGGCGAAGTTTCGAATCGTCTCGGGGCGAAACTACCTGCTCCTGCTCGACCTGCGGCTGCCCAGGATCGACGGCTCGGAGGTGCTCGAACGCATCAAGGCCGACCCGGAACTCTGCAAGATCCCCGTGATCGTCCTGACGACCTCGCAGGACGAGGCGGACGTCAACCGCTGCTATGAACTGGGGTGCAGCGCCTACGTGACCAAGCCCTTGGACTACACCGCGTTCATGGAGACGGTCGAAGCGCTGGGAGCGGTGCTTTCACTTCCCGAGTTCGCCTGGCCCCGCATTCATTCGGATCAAATCCGCTCTCGCATCGAATGAGTCGGCGCCGGGGACGCGGCGATTTCTCTTTTTTTCATCTGCAAGGTGTTGATTTGCGCCTCGATCCATGCTAAAAAAACAACTCTGATGAGCAAGATGGAAAACAAAATTCGATGGGTTATACCCGTATTCTGGATGTTGTGCCTCGCCGCTGCCGCCCCCGCGAAGTCGATCCGTTCCATTCTGAACCGCTCCCATCAAAAGAACGCCGTGTTCGCGATCTCGGTCATCGAGGCCGACAGCGGCCGGGAGATGGTTTCGATCCGGTCCAAGCAGCCGATGATCCCGGCCTCCAACATGAAGATCGTCACCAGCGCCGCGGCCCTGCATTATCTCGGGCCCGACTACAAGTTCGAAACGAAGATCGGTCTGCGCGGCGACGACCTCGTGATCATCGGCGGCGGCGACCCGCTGCTGGGTGACCCGGAGCTTGACCGTCGTCTCGGCCGGTCGCCCGGCTGGGTGATCGACCGTGTGGTCCAGGCCGTCATCGACGCCGGCGTCGTCTCCGTCAACGATCTCCTGCTGGATGACAGCTTCTTCGATTCGAACCGCGTGCATCCGAACTGGCCCCCCGATCAGCTCAACCGATGGTACGCCTGCGAGGTCAGCGGCATCAATTACTACAATAACTGCGTGCATTTCACCGTCCGCCGCGACGGCGGCAGGGCGGTCATCGACCTCGAGCCCGCCACGGGATTCCTGACCCTCGACAACAAGGTCCAGCTTGTCTCAAGCGGCTCCAGCGGTGTCGGCGCCTATCGCATCGGCAAACCCAACCACCTGCTCGTCAAAGGCAAGCTCAACGCGACGACCGGCTTCGATGTCGCGATCGAAAATCCCAGCGCCTTCTTCGGCTGTCTGGTCTATGAAAAGCTGGCGGCGAAGGGTATCGAGTTCCGGGGCAAAATGCTTCAGGCCTATGTCAAAAAGGACCCGCACATCCGCATCCTCCTCACGCTCGAGACGCCCATCCGCGATGTCTTCAACCGCTGCAACCAGGACAGTCTGAGCCTGGCCGCCGAGGCCCTTGTCAAAACGATCTCCGCCGAGAACACCCAGGGACGCATCAACGGCGAATGGCCGCACGGGCGCAAACTCATCGAACGCTGCCTGCTCGGGCTGGGCGTGGAGGCCTCGGAGTTCACGCTGGATGACGGAGGCGGCCTGAGCCGCGAAAACCGGCTCAGCCCCCACACGCTGGTTACCGTGCTCCGCTCGATCTACAAGAGCCCGCACTGGGCCTTTTACGAGTCCACCCTGGCCAGCGGCGGCGAGGAGGGAACGCTCAAAAAATATTTTAAGGAAGAGGAGTACAAGGGCAATATCGTCGGCAAGACCGGCTATATCGCCGGAGTGCGGACCTTTTCAGGGATCTGCCATAGCCCCCGAGGGGATTACCTCTTCAGCATCCTTACCGAGGGCGGTAACGGCTATACTCGACAGGCCATTAACGATATCGCCAAGGTCATCTATGAGGGGCAGTGGTAATACTATCCACAATACATGAAAAAGCAGATCTAATATAAATAATATTTTTTCTGCTGAAAAATTTTTTTGCGTTGCAAATTCCATTGCAAAAGACCTTATTTTTTGAAACATTAGTTTAGGCAAAAAGACAATGTAAGTCTGTTATTGTTGTTTTTGAGGACAGGGTGAGAATGCGGCCGGACGAAAACCAAAATGGCAGAACCGAGCGTTTTATCGATCTGCTGAATTCTCATCAGCGAAAAATCTATGCATTCATCATCTGTCTTGTCGGTAACTATAATGATGCGGATGATATCATGCAGGAAACGGCCCGGGTAATGTGGCAAAAATTCAGCGAGTTCGAAGAGGGAACGGATTTTCTGGCTTGGTCCCGAACGATCGCTTACTACCGCATTCTCGATTTCCGTCATCGCCATAAAAGGGACTCCCGGATCTTCCGCCCCGATGTGTTTGAAATCCTCTGCCGGCAGGCCCAGTCCGGCCTTCAGGACTCCGACAACTACCGCGAGCTGCTCCGTCAGTGTCTTGAAAAACTAAAACGCGATGATCTCCACATGATCCAGTTGAAATACTCCGTCGGCCTGAGCGTCAAGGAGATTTCCGGCAGGTACGGGCGCTCCACTCAGGCCGTGTACCGGAGTATCGGGCGAATCCATAACCTGCTTCGCCAGTGCATCAAGTTACATCTCCGCCGGGAGGGCATGGCATGAAGGATTTACAGTCGCTTGATCTGAGTATCCTGATCAGCCGGGCCCTGGAGGGTGATCTCCTGGAGGCCGAGTACCGGCTGTTGAATGAGCAACTGGAGGACCCCGAGGCCCGAATGCAGTATTTTGAGACCCTGAAGGTCAACCTGGCCCTGCGGGAGGTCGGCGGTTTTGAACTCGATGTGGAGGATCGATGCGACATGGTCCTCGATCCGCAGCTCTGGATTCAGCTCGCCCGCGCAGAGCGGTCCGCCCCGGCGGTGGAACTGCCCGTCGAGACGCCCAAACGCCCCCGGATCGAGAAGGTGCGATACGATCAAACCGTGCACCGCATTAACAAGACCTCGCTGATTACGGCCATCCTCTCCATGGCGGCCCTGCTGTTCATGCTGATCTATATCCAGGTCCAGACGCACCGGGAGATAGAGACGGCCACTGTGATCGATACCTATAAGGCCCAGTGGGCTGACGGCGGCCTGATGCCCGGCAGCCGCGTGACCCTTTCTCGGGACCCTCTGGTACTCCTCGGCGGCGTCGTGAAGCTGGAGACCGATGAGGGGGTGGGCGTTGTGATTGAGGGCCCGGCCCAGTTTCGCTTCTCCGGCGTTTCCGCCGTCGAGCTCGAATACGGCCGCCTGTACGCCCGCGTCCAGCCTTCCGGCATCGGCTTCTCCGTCTCGACCCCCGTCTCCCGGGTCATTGACCTGGGAACGGCCTTTGGCGTCCGGGCGGACATTGAAGGCAGCACGCAACTGCACGTCTTCGAGGGCAAAACCAGCCTCTCCCTCAAGGACCAGCCCTCCGGTTCCGCCCAGATCATAACGGAGGGGCAAGCCAGGCAGATCAGCGGCGTTGACCTCTCGATCCGCGAGATCTCGCTGGAGCAAAAGGCCTTCATTGAAAACTTCAATCCCAAACAGGGCTGGATCTTCCGCGGACAAAAACAGCTTAACCTGGCCGATATGGTCGGCGGCGGCAATGGGCTGGGCACCGGCAAACCCAACACCGGCATCGATCCGGTCATGGGGGCCTCCTGCGGTGTTCTCGAGCAGAATCGATGGGTGGGCAACGGCTTCGTGCCGGTTCCTCATGCGCCCTTTATCGACGGCGTCTTTGTCCCGAACGGCAAGACTCCCCAGGTGGTCAGTTCTCGCGGCGATCTCTTCTATGAGTGCCCTCTAACGGCGGGCAACTTCTACACGGAGGTCATCGACACCCCGATGCAGATCGACCGAACCTCCGTCCGCCTGGTCGATGCGGAGTATAAGGCGGGGAACGGCAACCGCTGCATCTTCCTGCACGCTAACCTGGGCATTACCTTTGACCTGGACAAGATTCGCGACGCTCTCGCCGCCTCCGGTATGCGATTCAGCCGGTTCCGCTCTCGGGCCGGCATCAGCGACGCGGCCTGGCGCGACTGCAATGCCGATATTTGGGTCCTGATCGACGGGCAGGTGCGATACTGCCGCAAAAATATCCGCATGAAGGGCTCGGCCGAATGGATCGACATTGCCCTTTCGGGACAGGATCGCTTTTTAACTCTTGTGGCCACCGACGGCGGCGATCCCGTTCCGGCGGCAGACGCTCCGCCTGATGCCCCGCTGGGCATCGACAGCGACTGGTGTGTTTTTGATGAACCCGTATTAGTTTTGGAGTAGAGAGGAGAGTGATACGGAAACAACAAAAAAAAGCGAATCGGCCTTTGTGGTTTGTTCGACCCGGGCCGGTTCACCGGCGGTTTTCCCTTTGAGGCATGTCACAGAACCCCGGGTGAGTCAGAGAAAGCTTAATCCGGATCGGTAAGCAGGTATGAATCCGTAAAGCTGACAAAACAAGCGTGATAAGTGTGTCGGGAAGTGTGCGTAAGTGTTGTTTTTGCCGTGAATCGTTTTTAAACCGTAAATGTATTTTTTGGAGGTTGGAAAGATGAAGAAAATGCTTCAAGTATCTGTTTTGCTGTTGTTGATGGTGGTAGGGGGGGCCGCTTCCGCTGCAACCCTGGCTCACTGGACCTTCGACGATCCGGAACTGGGCGCCGCCGACGGGGCGGCCCTGCCGGATTCGGATGGAAGAACCGTTTGGCGCCAAGCCGCGACGGATCACTCGGGCAACGGCAATCACCTGACCACCTGGGAGTATGCCTGGGCCGGTTTCAACTGGTCCGCCGACAGCCCCGCGGGCGATCTGAGCATCGTTAACACCGGCGACTATCCCGCCGCGTTTACCTGGTCGGATCAGAGCGGTCCGACGGGGACAAACATTGAAACGATCACCCCGCTGACGTTTACCATCGAAGCCGTCTTCAAAGGGACGAACTGGAGCTGGGCGCATACGATTGTCGGCCGCGACGGCCGGGATGTCTCTCTTGCCGATGCCGCAAAGGCCCCGTTTTACCTCTCCGTTCGTCAGTTTAACGGCGAAGGCAGTCAGCAGGTGGCGGTTGAGTACACGGATATGGCGGGCATCACCCATGAGGCCGTATCCGATGCGGGCATCGTTTCGCTGGATACCTGGTATCACCTGGCGGGCGTCAGCGACGGCTCGACGCTCTTGCTGTATCTCAACGGCGAGGTGGTGGCCCAGACGGATCTGACTGCCAGCGGCAGCACCGATCTTCGGATGGCCATCGGCGGCGGTACGCCGGGCGGCGACAACTTTCCGGGAACGTGGTCGGTCGGCCGCGGCATGTGGGACGGCAAGCATAACGATCGCTGGTTCGGCTATATCGATGAAGTGGCGATTTCGGATGTTGCCCTGGACCCGTCTTCGTTCGTGATTGCAATTCCCGAACCGGCCACAATGCTGCTGCTGGCTTCGGGCGCGTTCGCCTTCCTTCGCAGGCGCAAATAACGGTTAATCAGGATTGACTTTCGACCTGTAACTGCCGATGGTTCGCGGACTATCGGCAGTTACGGTCCGAAACATAAGACCTAGGACAGAATCGGCAGCGGAGCGAGAGGGGAGATGAAAATCGGAGAAGGGGCAAAAAACGTAAAAAACGAATATGGGTATTTTTAAGGGGAATTACGATGGGAAAAATGAACGTACTGCTTATCATTTTGATGGCGCTGGCGCTCGCGATGCCGGCGTCAGCGGCGCTGACGCATCGGTACAGTTTCGAGGCGGACCCCAATGACGTCGTCGGAGGCCTGCCCGGCACGCTGATCGGCGACGCCTACGTCGTAAACGGCTCGCTCGTCCTCGACGGCGTGGATGACTGGCTGGAAATGCCCGGCGATCAGATCGCGCTGAACACCTATGAGGCGACGACCCTTGAAATGTGGTACACCCCCGTCGCCGGCGGCAACGCGGGTTATAGCATGCTGGCCTACTTCGGGGGAAATAACGCCTCAGAGACCTGGATGGGAATTAATTATTTCTTCATCACCAGTGCCCGGGAAGACGATGTCAGCCGGGCGGCCATCTCCGTTGGCGACACGTCGTCGCCGTGGACAGATGAGTCCGGTGTCAACGGGCCCGAGTACGATGACGGCATACGGCACCACATGGCCGCTACGCTGGATGCCACGTATATCGCCCTCTACATTGACGGTGAGTTCATCGGCCGGACGCCTCTCGGCGACGATGATCACATCGACGGCATCTCGCAGGAGTTGGCGATGCTGGGCAAGGGCGGCTATATGAACGACCCGGAATGGAACGGTTCGATCCATGAATTTCGCATCTATGACAAGGCCCTGACCCCCGCCGAGGTTCGCTTTACGAACTTCTTCGGCCCGGATAATCCCTATCCGATCACCTTGCGGAACATGAGCCCGACCTACGGCAACACGCTTGTCAAGGCGGACAATGCGCTGGTGCTGTCGTGGACTTCGGAGCCGTGGGTGGATGCGGCGGCGACCTACAACCTGTATATGGGCACCGACCCAAACCTGACGGACCCCAACCGGGCCGATGTGTCCGATCTGGCGAATACAATTATTCTGACGGGACATCCCGATATGAGCTATACGATTCCCGCCGGAACTCTTGACTTTCAGGAAGACTACTACTGGCGGGTGGACACCGTGGATGCCGATGCGACGGTGTATCAGGGGGTCGGTATGATGTTTAGAACCCTGCCCGATGCGCCGATCTTTATCCAACAGCCCCCGGCCTTAATCGTAGCGGCCGAGGACGGAACCGTGACGGTATCCCTCGTTGCAGACAATGCGGATACCTACGAATGGTATCGTGAGGAGGCGCCGGGAACCATCGTCAGCACCGCGGAAACGTTGGTCCTGACGGATGTGTCAGTCGAGGATGAAGGAACCTACCATTGTCGAATCTCTCACAGCAATGCTCCGTCGGTCACCGTTACCTCCGAACCGGTCAAGGTGCTCTCTCGCCGGCTGATGGGGTACTGGAAACTGGACGGCGACATGACGGACTCGGTGGCCGATGAGGTCCCGGGCGCGCCGCTCCATCACGGGCAGATCAGCGTCAGCACCGGCAATGTGAATGCCGGCGACGGTCTGGCCGGCTACGTCAGCGACGGCATTGGCGGCCAGGCGATGCAGTTCAACAACGACGCTGATTATATGACGATTGATGACTCAGACTATTTCAACTACTACCGGGCGGGCTTTACGGCCAGTTTCTGGTACCGGAATGATGCCCAGTCCGGATGGCGGGTACCCTTCAGCAAACTGGACGCGGGAAGCGCCGGCTGGCTCTTCGGCAAAGATTCGGCTGCGAGTGAGGCGGTCTTTATCCATGAGACGCCCAACATGTGGGTCAGCAATGGTACTACCGGCATTAACGTGGGAGACGGCCAGTGGCATATGCTGACCGCCACGTACGATCCGGCAGACAACCATACTTTCCGGATGTATATCGACGGGCGTGAACACGCCTCTAATACGCTCAACATTTCAACGGCTTCGCTGCCGACGGCACCGCTCTCCATCGGCGGTCGCGCTACGGAGAACTCCATCGATGGCGACATTGACGAGGTGCGAATCTACAGCTATGCCCTTTCGCCGGCGGATGTGGCTCACCTCTACACCGCAACGACGCCCGCGGACGACTATATCTGTGTCGGCGATACGAGCGTCATGACAACTGACTTCAACGGCGACTGCCGGGTCAACCTCGATGACTTTGCGGCCCTGGCGGCGGTGTGGCTGGATTGCGAGCGGTATCCGGATTCTGCCTGCGGCTGGTAATCGTACCGGGAGAATGAATGAAACCTTATGGGAGAGTAATATCATGAAAAAAATACATCTTTTCATTCTGATGGCGGCGGTGCTGGCGATGACTTTGCCTCTGCCGGCGGCCACGGTATTGCAGTATGACTTCGAGACCGACCTTTCAGGGCGGACGCCCGTTGCGGACGTACCCATTCAACCCGGTCCCGGGGCGGCTGCGGGCGTTCCCGATCGGTCCGGTAACGGTTACCTCATGTGGGGCTGGTGCAACGCGACCGGGACTGATAACAACAGTCCCATTTTCTCGGATAACACCCCGGACGGTACCGGCTACAGCATCTACTTGGACGGCGGCCTTGACGGCTACACCGAGGGGGCGACGGAACTGAACGCCTGGTCGCCGGTCGCCTGGACCATCGAGGTGTCAGTTATGCTGACCAATACCGGCGGTTGGCGAACGATTATCGGCCGCAACGGATCGTCCGCGGCAGGTGATCCGACGGCCGATTTTTACCTGCAGAAAAACGGTGAAACCGACAGCGAAAACAGCGAAAACAACGGCGCCTTCCGCATCAACTTCCGAACGGTCGGCGGACAGCAGGTTATTTTGGACTCTGATTTTGTTCCGGTTGTCAATCAGTGGTATCGGCTGGCGGTGGTCAGTGACGGCACCACGCTGACGATGTACTGCAACAAACTGGACGGCAACGGCTATCAGAATGTCGGCTCGATGGAGTTGCCCGATCCCGTTCCGGCCATGAACGCCCTGGCCGCCACCGACTTCATCTGGACCTTCGGCCGCGGCTGGTACAACGGCGGCAACGCGGATTTCCTTATAGGAAACATTGACGACGTTCGCTTCAGCGATACGGCCCTGGAGCCCTATCAGTTTGTAACCTGCATGCCGTATGATGCAAGCCCCGCACCGCTCAATTCCGACGGTTCCGTGGGGACACTGGTGAACAGCCACGTCGAGGTGACGCTCAACTTCAAGGCAGGACGCGATCCGAACGAGACCAGCGACGCCCCGTTCAATCCGGCGATCCTGGAACACTATATCTATAGGACCGCCAGCGCAACCGATCCGAACCTGGTGCTTATCGCTTCTCTGCCGCAGACCAGTTTGACGAATCCGGAGGTTTCCTATGTGCTGCCGGAGCCGCTGGAGCAGGGGACGCTCTATTACTGGCGGGTTGAAGAGGGAATCGACGACGGGACCGGCCAGGCCTGTCCGCCGGGCGACCCCAACAATATCCTGGGGCCGGTATATTCCTTTACCACCGTGGCCGCCACGCCCAGCATCCTGGCGGGTCCGGCGGACACCGTGACGGATGCGGCGGGCAATGCCACGCTGACCGTTACGCCGTCGGTTTCGGCGGAGACGTTTGAGTGGTACCGGGTCGGCGATCCGGATATCCTCCTGACGGACAACGGCAAGTTCTCCGGGACGACCACGCCTTCCCTGGTGATCACCGGCGCCACGCTGGAGGACGAAGGGCAGTATTACTGCATCGCCTATCGGGGGCTTACGCCCTCGGCGCCTTCGCGTGCAGCGCGACTCTGGCTGCATCGCCTGATGGGCTACTGGAAGATGGACGGCAGTCTGGAGGATTCGGTGGACCTGGAAGTGCCCGGTGCACCGACGCACGACGGGACCATGGCCATCAGCACCGGCCGTTCCGGTTCAGGCGATCCGAACTATGTCGGCGCCGGCAACGGGATTGACGGTGATGCGATGTCCTTCTACAACGACGGCGACTATGTCGTGATCCCCGACGGGGGCTTCTTTAACTTCTTCCCGCAGGGATTCACCGCCAGCTTCTGGTACAAGGCGGGCGAGCCCGTCGGCTGGCGGCTGCCGCTCTCCAAGCTGGATGCCGGTAGTGCGGGCTGGCTGTTCGGGACCGACCATGCGTACCCGGCGCCGCAGTTTACCTTCATTGTCGAAGTTCCCACCAATCGCATCGACGGCGGGACCACGCCCAATACGGGCGACGGCCAGTGGCACATGGCTACTGTGACCTATAATCCGGCGGATACGACGTTGCGGCTGTTTACGGACGGCGAGGAAGATGTCCGGCGGACGGTAAATCTCAGCAGTATGCCGCTGCCGGAGGCGCCCCTGTCCATCGGCGGCCGCGATACCGAGTTGTCCATCAACGGCGCTATCGACGAGGTGCGGATCTACAGCTACCCGCTGACCCCGAGGGAAGTGGCACAGTTGTACACGGCCTTCCGGCCCGATGAGTACGTCTGTGTCATCCCGGACGGCAGTGAACTGGCCGACTTCGACCTGTCGGGCGACTGCCGGATTACTCTTGAGGACTTCGCCATTATCGCTCGGGAGTGGCTGGAATGCCTGCGGATTCCCGACGAGGCGTGCAACTGGTAAGAGATTGGCGTATTGGAACCGTTGATTGAAACCGCTCCGGTGCGGTTCGCCGCGCCGGAGCGGCCTTTTGAATTCCCATGAACTCACTCTGTTGCTGATTGGGGGTAATTATGAAGTCGTATTTATCTGTTGTTTCTGCACTGATCCTGTCCGTTATCGCCTTTGGCCCGTTCTTGGCCGATCTGCCCGCGGCCACGATCGCTCACTGGGATTTTGAGGATGGCGTGGACGGCGTCGCCTTCTCCGCCATGCCCGCCCAGGGCTCCGTCGATATCGCCAACGGCATCGTCATGTTCGGCTATGATTCGACATGGGGTCCCGCGTTTTCGAGCGACACCTTGGACGGCTTTGGCCTTTGCTCGCGGCACAACGGCAGCCAGGACGGCTACACCGTGGATGCCGCGATCAACGCCTGGTCGCCGGTAACCTGGACCATCGAGATCTCTGCAAAGCTCGATCACATGTCCGGCTGGCAGACCCTCATCGGCCGCGACGGCTCCTCTTTTTCAACCCAGGAGTCCGACTTCTACCTCCAGAAAAACAGCGTGGACGGCGCCTTCCGCCTCAATATGGCCGCCGTTGACGGCAGCCGCTATATCCTCGATTCCTCCTTGGTCCCCGAGGCCGGCCGGTGGTATCGCCTCGTCCTGACAAGCGACGGGACCGTCATCACAATGTACGTCGATGCACTCGACGGCGCCGGCTACCAGGTCGTCGGCTCGCTGACCATGACCGGCGCGACCCCGGCCGATAACGCCCTGGCGGCGACCAACTATAACTGGACCTTCGGCCGCGGCTGGTTCAACGGCAGTTTTACCGACCGCATCACCGGCAATCTCGACAACGTCCGCTTCAGCGATGTCGTCCTCTCGCCCGAGCAGTTTCTCGGCTACTCGCCCGTTCGGATCACCCAGACGGACGGCCGCACGCTCCTGTTCGCCGGCGACACGGGCTATACCGACAGCTATGACATCGTCCTGAACCGGCAGCCCGCCGCCGACGTGATGATCACCGTGACCCCGCCGCCCGGTCTCTCGGTCGGCGCCGGCTCCGGCGAGCCCCGCGTGCTTACCTTTACCCACCTGAACTGGGATCAGCCCCAGACCGTGACGGTGGCGATCGCCGACCCGTCGGCAGTCTTCAATCCTGTGGAATTCATCAGCCAGACCGTTCAAAGCGCCGATCCCGCCTTCGCTGTGACCCTTCGAAGCGTCGAAGTGGAAATCGCCGAAGAGGTTTGCGGTGCGTGGGGCTACCTCGAGTCCGACGTCAACTGCGACTGCCGCGTCAACCTCGAAGATTTTGCGAGTTTTGCCGATGTCTGGCTGCGCACCGAATCTCCGCTGGACCTCCAGCCCTTCGCCCAGGACTGGCTGCTCGAGACCCTTAGCTATGACCCGGCCCTTTCCGCCCGCTCGATCCAGGAGACGAGCCGACCCTTCACGATCAATCCGTCCAATGTGCTCAATCCCATTGATGAAAAGATCTACGGCCACTTCTTCGAACACATCTACCACTCCGCCAACGGCGGCCTCTGGGGAGAGATGGTCTGGAACCGCAGCTTCGAAATCAACGGCAGCGGCACGGCCCTCTGGTCGATCGACGGCGATGCGCTTGTCCAGTCCAGTCTCGCGACCGACATCCACATGGAATTCGGCGATCCGTCCTGGACAGATTACGAGATGACCCTTCAGGCCCGAAAGGACAAAGGCAATGAGGGTTTTCTGATCCTCTTCCGCGCCGTCGATAGCGACAATTTCTACTGGGCCAACCTCGGCGGTTGGGAAAACACCCGCCACGCCATTGAAAAGGAGATCGACGGCAGCCGCAGCACGATCGGCGTCTCGGCCAACGGCAGCATCCCAACGGGCCAGTGGGTCGATATCCGCATCCGCTGCGAGGGCAACCGCTTCCGCGTCTGGCTCGATGAATCGACCAATCCCGACCCCATCCTCGACGTTACCAACAACAGCAGGCCGTTCCTCACCGGCCGCGTCGGCCTGGGCACCTGGGCAACGGCGGCCCGTTTCCGCAATATCCAGGTTACTCAGATCCCCGGCTCGACGGTCCTGTACAGCGGTCTGCCGGCCCTTCCGGGTACCGCGTTCAACGCAAGCTACTGGACCTTCTTCGGCGACGGCGAGGCCGCGATGCAGACCGACGCCCTCAACGACGACTTCAGCGTCCGCATCGTCGCCAACGGTACGCCCACGGGACTGGTGCAGGACAATTTCGCCTTCATCCCGCAGCTCTACACCGGCTCGCTCTGGATGAAGGGTTCGATGCCCGCCGGCGTCAAAGTCGAGCTGCTCGACGACACAACCGTCATCGGCCAGGCGACTCTTCCGGCTCCGACCTCGACCTGGGCTGAGTATCCCTTCCAGATCGAGGCATCTGCAGCAACCGACCTCGGCCGCCTCCACATTACCTGCCTCGGCGCCGGCAGCGTCTATCTCGACCAGGTCAGTCTGATGGGCCGGGACGCTATCGACACCGGCGGTTATCGTCCTGACCTGCTCCAGGCCGTCGAAGGACTCACGCCCCCGATCATTCGCTGGCCCGGCGGCTGCTTCGCCTCCCTCTACCTCTGGAAGGACGGCATCGGCCCCCAGCATACCCGCCGCCGCTACGCCGCCGTCATGTGGGAGGACCAGGATACCAACTCCTACGGAACCGACGAGTTTCTCCGCATGTGCGAACAGATCGGCTCCGAACCCCTGATCTGCGTCAACACGGGCGTGCTCAACAGCGCCTGCGGGGCCCCGGCCCAGTGGAAGCTCTCGCCCGATACGACGGAGACCTATCTTCAGTATGCCCTGGACTGGATGGAATACTGCAACGGCGACGCGGCGACCACCACCTGGGGCGCCGTCCGCGCCGCCAATGGCCACCCCGAGCCCTACAACGTTACCTACTGGGAAATTGACAACGAAACCTGGGCCGCCGGCTCGTCGGCCTACATCGCCCGCGTGCTCGAATTCGCCCCGGCCATGCGAGCCAAGGCGGCCGAGCTGGGCGTGCCCATCGTGCTGATCGCCGTCGGCGGCAGCGGCTACGACCAGGGCTGGAACCGCGACATCATCGACAACTGCGCGGCCCTGATCGATTTCATCAGCGTCCACTACTATGAAAGCCCCGACGGCTTCAAGTCCGGGCCCGACAACTACGAAAACTACCTTATTACGCTGGCCGACTACATTGCCAATTCCGCCAATCCCGATATGAAGATTTACAATTCGGAATGGAACGCCCAGAGCACCGACTGGCGGACGGGCCTCTTTGCCGGCGGCATCTTAAACGTCTATGAACGGCAGGGCGAGGCCTTCAGGATCGGCGGACCGGCCCTCTTCCTCCGCCACACCTCCGCCGGCGACTGGGACAACGCCTTCATCAACTTCGATCACACCGGCTGGTTTCCCGCGCCCAACTACGTCGTTATGAAGCTCTGGCGCGATCGCTACGAGCCCTGGTGCATCGAGACGACCGGCGATGATACCGACCTGAACGTTACTACCGCCATGTCAGACGACGGCCGGACGCTCCAGGTCCGCATCGTCAATCCCGACGCCGCCGACAAGTCGCTCCGCTTTGATCTGGATCCGTCCTTCGTCCCCGCGCGGGCGTACCTGCACTTCGTGGCCCCGGGGTCCCTCTACGCCCGCAACACGCTCGCCGATCCGGCGGCCGTGCGCGTCGAGGCAAAGGTCGTGAGCATCGACGGCCAGTCCCTGCGGCTGATTATGCCCGGCTACTCGACCGGCGTCATCACCGTCGAGGCCCGGCAGCCCTGAACATATGAAAAGAGAGTGTTTATTGAGGAGTAAAGTATTGATTTTTAACAGTTAGGGAACCAATACTCTGCTTTGTTATTTGCGCCCTCGCCTTCGCGAGGGCGAACTCCGGCGCAAGTCCGGGGCGACAAAGGCAATTTATGTAAATTCGCGGCTGATCTAAGTTTCGAGCCGCCTCCGTCAGACCGTCTCGCGCGCCAGCGCCCCGGCCCCGTATATCCCCGCGTCCTCGCCCAGCGACGCGAACCGGATATCCAGCGACTCCTCCTGCATCGTCCAGACGTACTTGTTGAAGAAGAATCGGATCTTTTCCAGCAGAAAATCCCCCGCCCCGATCATGCCCCCCGCGAACAGGATTCGCTGCGGCTGCGTCGTGTGCAGCATGTTGACGCACAGCAGCCCCAGCGTCTTGGCCGTCCCGTCCACGATCTTCATCGCGAACGCATCCCCCGCCTTGGCGTGATCGAACACGTCCCGGCAGGTAACCTTGCCTTTCTCCTTGTACACGGCCTGCAAGCTCGACCTGGCCCCCGTCTGCAAGCCCTCCATCGCCCGCCGCGCCGTCTGTGTCGCCGAGGCGTGCGCCTCCGCGCAGCCGTACTGTCCGCACCCGCACAACCGGTCGCTGTCCGGGTAGATGATGATGTGTCCCAGCTCCGCCGCCTGATTCGTATACCCGCGGATCATCATCCCCTCCGAGATGATCCCGCCGCCGATCCCCGTCCCCAGCGTAAAAAACACCATGTGTTCCACGTCTTTCGCTGCGCCCGCCGTAAACTCGCCCCACGCCGCCGTGTTGGCGTCGTTCTCCAGCAGGCACGGGCACCCCAGCCGCTCACGAAGCATCTGCCGCAGCGGCGTATGGCGGAAGGGCAGGTTCGGCGCTGCGATGATGATTCCCTCCCTGGAGTTGATCGTCCCCGGACATCCCACGCCGATCCCCCGCAGGTTCCCCCGGTCCATCCCGTTGTCTCTGAAAAGCCGGTCCACCGACTGCCCCACGTGCTCCACCAGCGACCCCGGCGACATGTCTTCCGGGTTCGGGTAGTTTCCCTTCGCCAGCAGGTTCAGGTCCGGGTCAAACAGCCCCAGCTTCAGATTCGTCCCACCGATGTCAACGCCGATATACAAATCCGACATACCGTCCTCTTGCTTTCTATCGCTTATTGCTCGTTCGTTTGCCGATTCTTAAACGATTTTGACGATTGCAGGGCGTGCACCATCGCCATATCGCGGGCGGCGGACAGCACAGGGTTGGAACGGACCATCCCTTCGAACCTCGCCTCGCCGTCGAAACCGGATGTGCAGGCCCCGGCCTTTCTCAGTCTCCATACCCATTGGGAAACGTATTATGAAACCGCCACGCGCTTTCGACAATCGTCTCAAGGTCCGGATAGGCCGTCGTCCAGCCCAGTTCCCGCTTTGCCTTCGATGCGTCCGCCGTCAGCACCGGCGGGTCGCCCGGCCGGCGGGGGGCCTCGACCACTTTAAGGTCTTTCCCCGACACTTTTCGCACCGTGTCGATCACCTGCCGCACCGAATACCCCGTCCCGTTGCCCAGATTATACACCAGCTCCCGCTCCGTCTCCAGCCGGTCCAGCGCCAGCAAATGCGCCCGGCACAGGTCCTCGATGTGGATATAGTCGCGGATGCACGTCCCGTCCGGCGTCGGATAGTCCGTCCCGAAGACCTTGATGCTCTCCCGCCGGCCCATCGCCGCCTGGATGATCAGCGGGATCAGGTGCGATTCCGGCTGATGGTCCTCCCCGAGCGTCGCGTCGAATCCGGCCCCGCACGCGTTGAAATACCGCAGCGCCGCGTACCGCAGCCGCCCGGTCTGCGACTGGAAATGGCACATCCGCTCCACCGCCCATTTCGTCTCCCCGTACGGGTTGATCGGGCATTTCGGCTCATCCTCCGTGATCGGGATCCGCTCCGGCATCCCATAGACCGCCGCCGTGCTGCTGAATACGAACTTCTCCACCCCCGCGATCTCCATCGCCTCCAGCAGCGTCCGCGTCTTGCTTACGTTGTTTTCATAGTACCGCAGCGGCGCATCGACCGACTCCCCGACCTCGATGAATGCTGCGAAGTGCATTACCGCCTCGATCCGGTGCGTCCGCAGCGTCTCCACCGTAAACTCCAGGTCGCCGAAGTCCCCCTGTTCCATCGCCGCGTGAGGCACGGCCGCCCGGTGGCCCTTGCTCAGGTTGTCCAGCACCAGCGGCTTGTGCCCGCTGCGCACCAGCAGCTCCGTCATATTGCTTCCGATGTACCCGGCCCCGCCGCATACCAGTATATTCATGAATCCGTCCCTTTATAACCGATCGAATTTTCGATTCACCAATCAATCTTTCCATCTGTCATTCCCGCGAGAACGGAAATCCAGACTCGGCAATTTCAATGTCCGTTAACAAAACATGAAGGACACACCCTTTTCCCCTCTCCCCAAGAGGACAGTTCCGCTATCGAAACAGCGGCCTCTTTTATCACTTCAAAGCTTATCTGATTTCTTTCTCGATTCGATCCAGCAGCTCCTGTTCCAGCGCCTCGTCCCGCCCCAGGTCGATCCAGGCGATTTTTTCGGCCTCCACCCGTTCGGCCTCCAGCAGCAGCGACTGTCGGGCAATGCTGCCCTCCGTAAACAGCGCCGCCATCTGTCGTGTCCCGCCGGTGAACTCCCCCGGCATGCTCAGCCGCCGCAGATACACCTTGCAGCTCAGGCACGTCTGCCCGGGACTTCCCGCCAGCTCGATCTCCGCGATTCGCTGAAGACTGTGGAGATTTGACATAGCCGCCATTTGAGGCGATTCGTTATCGCCGCGCCACACCTCGAAGAACTGCGCCCCCCGCAGCGGCCACGTCCGGATCAGCCCCGCCTCCTCATCCGCCGTCTCCAGTATGAAATGCAGGTCCTCCAGCGCCTCCCTCGCCGCGGCAAAAAGGGTTGCCTCATCCGTCTTTGCACAAAGCAGGCTCCTTGCCTCCCGCGGCGTTCCGCACCCGCCGACAAGCACCGTCGCGACGGCCAAAACAAACAACGCCGATCCTTTTTTCATCGTTTGTTCCTTTCCGATCAGTCAGCAGGGGATTATAGTCGCCTCTCGCCCCTCGCTCAAGGAGATTGTAACGGAAAAATCCTTTCTTACCGATATAATAATAGGGACAGTCACCTATTTTCATCAGGTGGCAGCGTGCTTGCGAAGCAAACCAATGGCGAGAGCCATGCCCAAAACACGAAATTTTAGCTGAAAATCCGAATAAGTTCATAAATGGCATAAAAGAGTGCTGACGACCCAGATCCAAACCCTCAAGCAGCGTCTTGCCGATGAGCCCCTCGGCCGGACGGTCTGCGACTTCCTCGACTATCTTACCATTGAGGCCGGCCTCTCCCCAAATACCGTCCTCGCCTACGGCCGCGATCTGCTCGGATTCATTGCCTTCTGCCGCCGGCAGGGCATTACCGCCGTTAAGTCCCTTACTCCCGCTACGGTCTATCAATACCTCCACGCCTGTCAGAATCTTTCCGAGGCCTCCCAGAGCCGCTGTCTCGTCGCCATCAAGATGATGCTCCGTTTCGCCGTTCTCACCGATGCCATGGACGAAAACTTCATGGATTGCCTCGAAGGCCCCAAGCTCTGGAAACGGCTCCCTTCCGTCTGCTCCAAGGAGCAGGTCCTTAAGCTTCTGGAGGCCCCGTGTCCGGAAGACCCCTATTTTCTCCGCGACCGCGCCCTACTTGAACTCCTCTATGCCACCGGCGCTCGCGTTTCGGAGTTGGCAGATCTAAAAATTAAGGATGTTAATCTTGCGATAGGGTATGTCCGATGTTTCGGCAAGGGCCGCAAGGAACGGATCGTCCCCCTCGGCCGCATCGCCGGCCGGTGCGTCCTGGAGTACCTTGAACAGCTCCGCCCCCAACTCGACAAGACAAACCGCCATGAGCGGCTCTTCCTTTCCCGCACCGGCCGTCCCCTCGACCGCATTGACCTCTGGCGGATCGTCAAAAAATACGCCGCCCGCGCCGGCCTTGGCAAAAAGCTTACCGTCCACACCCTCCGCCACTGCTTCGCAACCCACATGCTCTCCGGCGGCATCGATCTCCGAACCCTCCAGGAGATGCTCGGCCACGCCAACATCCGAACTACCCAGATTTACACCCACGTCGATAACGACCGCCTCCGCGCCATCCACAAAAAATTTCACCCTCGCCCCTAACCGCGAGGTTTTCGTAAATGGATCTTTTATGTCTTTATACAAGGCGGACAGCGGCATTTCGGATTCTTAAAGTTTTGGGGAAAAGAAGAAATTTTTCTTTACAAGGATTGGCGGCATCGGTAAAATGCCTAATTCTCTTTAAGTTGGAATAAAAGTTTTGCAGCAAACAGGAAATAACAGGGAGTTATCGATGTACGCAGTGATTGAACAAGGCGGCAAGCAATACAAGGTCAGCAAAGGCGATGTGATCCAGATCGAGCTGACGGAGGTGGCGCCGGATGCCAAGACGATCGAACTGGACAAGGTGCTGTTCGTTAATAACGGGCAGACGGTCAAGGTCGGCGCACCTTATCTGGACGGGGCCAAGGTAGTGGCCAGTTTCAAAGTCAGCGGGGAAGAGGCCGTCGTGAAGGGGCCCAAACTGTACCCGATGTATTTCCGGCGGAGAAAGAACAGCCGCCGGCGGATTGGACACCGCCAGAAGTACCTGCAGGTGATGATCGATTCGATTGAAGCGTAATCTTCAGGCAGCCGCGGATTACGCGGATTTTACGGAGTGGTATTCAAAGCCCGGGCTTGTGTCCGGGCTTTTTTTTGTCAATTCTTCCCGGTCTTATCGTATATAATCAAATAAGGTATTGAAGGAGTATTATCGATGATCCGGGAGTTTTTTCTCGTGTTTGTACCGATTTTCGTGGCGATGGATGCCATCGGGATCCTGCCGCTGTTTCTGGGGCTGACGGAGGGGATCGAAAAACACCGGCGCCGCAAGATTATCGTGGAGGCGTTTCTCACGGCCCTGCTGGTGGCCGTCTTTTTTATCCTGCTGGGCAAGAGCATCTTTCGGCTGATGGGGATTACGATCTCGGACTTCATGGTGGCGGGAGGTGTGCTGCTGTTTTTGATCGCGACGATCGACCTGGTCAGCGGCCACAAGGCGGCCGGGGAGGTGGAGATGCTGGGGGCGGTGCCGCTGGGGGTGCCGCTGGTGGTGGGGCCGGCGGTGCTGACGACGGGGCTGATGCTGGCGGACGTGCACGGTTTGTGGATCACGGTGCTGGCGGTAGTGGCGAACCTGCTGATTGCAATGGGGGTGTTTCTGACGGCGGACTTCTGGAACCGGCTGCTGGGGGAGGCGGGCTCGCGGGCACTGTCGAAGGTGGCCAGCCTGATCCTGGCGGCAATCGCCGTGATGATGATTCGCCGGGGGGTGGTGGAGATCGTCGAGGGGATTCGATGGGGGGCGGGTTGACAGATTGACGCAACCGCGGATTCAAAAAATTTGAAACGCTCAATACTCAAAACGGACGGCACGTTCCTGCCGGTATGAGTTTGCTAACGACAAGAGAGGACCGGGATGCTCAGGCAACCAGGTCCTGGGGACGCTCGAGGAGTTTTTTGGTGTAGTCGAGGAACTGGGCGGCGTCGGCGCCGTTGACGATGCGGTGATCGACGGCAATGCTCAGGGCCATCAGTTTGCGGATCTTGATCCCGTCGCCGTCCGGCACGCAGGACTCGACGATGCGGCCGATACCGATAATCGCCGTCTGACCGGGAATGACGATCGGGATGAACGAATCGATGCCGTAGGAACCGAGGTTGCTGATGGAGATGCAGCCGCCTTCGAGATCTTCAGGGGTCAGGGCGTTTCGGCGGGCGCGGCCGATGAGGTCGTCCGTCGCACGGGCAATGGCCTGGATGTCCATGGACTGGACCCCTTTGAGGACGGGGGCGACCAGGCCGTGATCGGTGGCGACAGCAATGCCGATCTCGATCCGGGAAGCCAGTTCAATGGCATCGGCCTTGAGGCGGCCGGTCAGGATCGGGTAGCGCTGCAGGGAGAGGGTCAGGGCCCGGATAATCAGGTCGTTGAAGGTGATCTTCGGGTCAGCCGATTCGTTGAGCTCGCCGCGAAAACGGACCAGGTCGGTCACATCAGCCCGCAGGTTGAGGTAGAAACAGGGGATGGACCGTTTGGATTCGAGCATCTTCTCGGCGACGATGAGCTGCCAGCGGTTGAGGGGGACGCTCATGCCCAGTTTATACTCGGAGAGGGGCAGGGGGGCCGCCGTCTCCAGCGCCTTTACGGCCTGCAGGGGGCCGACGGCGGGACGGAAGCGGGAGAGAATCTCTTCGGCAGGGTGAGTCTCGGAACGAACGGCCGGTTCGACGACGTGTATTCGCCCCGGCTGGAGGTCGTCAATCTGCCGGCGGGCCTGGGCGACCTTCTGCGCCAACTCTTCCACATGGGCCGGGTCCACCTGCTCGCCGTTTTCGGCGATCAGGAACATCGGGGTCTCGACCGGCAGCGTCCAGCCGGCCTCGACGAGGACGGAGTGGATCACGCCGTCGCAGGGGGATTCCATCTCCATGGCGGCCTTGTCGGTCTCAAGGTCCGCCAGAACCTGGCCTGCGGTCACCCGGCAGCCCGGCTGGACATGGATGTTGAGGATGGTCGCCTGTTCCATGGTCCGGCCGAAACGGGGCAAAAGGACTTCCACTGCCATACGAAAACTCCCGAAATCCAATCAAAAATAAAAATGCGGATCGGCCTTTGGCCGAACTTTTTATAATGATTCAAATGGTTCCTTATATCGGGGGGCGGGGCGGTCTGCAACCATTTTTTCGATGGAAAGCGGGTTTTGAGGCCGGAGATTAAAACAAAAAAAGCCGATACTAAGTGTCGGCTTAAAGGTGCGGCCAAATAGAAACGGGGTTACTGCGGGTTAGCCGGAGGTTGGGTGGAGGCGGTCAGTTCCTGAATCTGCTGATCCTTCCGGGCGATTTCCTGCTTGAGCCGGTCGATCTGGGCGGTCAGTTCTTTGATAGCGGTCTCCTTTTCCCGTACCTGGGCCTTGATCTCGTTGGTCTTGGCGGTCTGCTTTTCGAGCATCGTCTGAATGCTCTTGAGGGCCTGGGTCTGGGCGTCGTCGAATTTCTGCTTCATCTCGGCGATCTTCTGGTCCCTCTGTTCAACGGTCTGCCGGGCTTGGGCCAGTTGCTGCTGAAGGTCCGCCGTCTGCGACTCCAGTACCTGCTTTTCATTCTGACAGGTAATCAGTTGTTTATTTTCGCACCCGGTCAGCACCAGCAGCGACAGGAGCAAGAGCAGCACGAATCCGTTCCTCATCTTTTTTTTCCTTTCTGTTAAGAGTACCTCGTTTTTTTCTTTTGGGGCAAAAACTTCCCATATATTCATTTTTCGACCTGCAGGGGGTTCCGGCTTGAATGAGATTTGAAGTTTCCCTACACAAAACCTTGCAAATTCGCTGTTGTTCCGTAGTATGGTAAGCGAGGCATGGAGAACAGGAGCGAACTATGAGCGATATCGAGGACCGCTGGAATTGCCTGAAGAACCTGATCCGGATGATGTGCATCGACGGGTCGATGGCGGAGCGGGAGAAAAAATTTTTGCTCCACGCGGCCCGGAAGATGGACTTGGCCGTCGAGAACTGGACCGATCTGATCCGGGAAGTCAAAAACGACCCGGTCGGGGTTTATCCCATCCGGAGCGAGGTCCGGGCGCTGGCCGTGCTGAAATCGCTGCTGGTGATGGCCAAGATCGATCAGCAGGTTGATGAGAGGGAAAAGGAATACCTTCAGCGGTTCGCCAAGTCCATCGGAGTGACCGGCTCCCAGTGGCGATCCATCCTTAAGGAGATCGATCTGTCGAAGCTTTTTGATCCGTTCCGTTCCAAAGGGGGAACCCTGCTGGTTCTGAAGGAGGATTTCGAATCGCTCGATGCGCTGCTGACAATGGCCCGCCAATGCGGCATCGCGGCGGACGTGACGACGTGGAGCGAGTGGCGGAAGAATCCGAACCGGGGCGCTGACACGGTCTGCTTCCACGCGGTCGAGAAGCGGGAGGTCTCCGTCGAGAAATGTCAAGCCCTGCTGAAGGGGCCCCAACAGAAGGTGGTCTGCGTCCTTATGCGTTATCAGGGCTACCAGGTGCGCTACCTGCTGGAAAGCGGGATTCACCAGTGCATCATCGAGCCGGTGTATCATCGCGATCTGGAGAGGATCTTTTCGGGGTCCTGAGGTTTTTTGCGTTTCCACTCGCTCGTTCAGAGAAAACCTTAATTTATCTTCTTAAATTCCCTACTGCTTTTCATCGCCGTATCCCTGAGGATGGTTGGCCGGAAGAAGATTGACGGCACAAGGGCTCAGATCGGGAGGTCTTCATGGCCAATCCGTCCTGGCATACAATGACCGAGGATGAGGTACTCGCCAAGCTGGGGGCATCCGCCGAGGGGCTGTCCGGGGCAGAGGCGCAGACTCGCCGGCAGGAGAGCGGTCCCAACCAACTGGAGGCCGAAGAGGGAGTGGGCGTTCTCAAACGGGTGATCGATCAGGTTAAAAGCCCCCTCATTTACCTGCTGGTGCTGGCGGCGATTGTTTCCGTCCTTGCCGAGCACTATATCGATTCGGTGTTTATATTCGGAGTGGTGATCCTCAATACCCTGATCGGAGTGGTCCAGGAGTGGCGGGCGGAAAATGCGATGGAGAAACTGCACCAGATGGCCTCGCCGAAGGCGACTGTGCTGCGGGAGGGGCGTCCTGATACGATCCCGGCGGCGGAGGTGACTGTCGGGGATATTCTCGTGCTGGAGACAGGTCAGCGGGTGGCGGCGGACGGGCGGGTGCTGTTTACAGAGGAACTGCAGGTGAACGAGTCGGCCCTGACGGGAGAGTCGCAGCCGGTGTATAAGAGCCCCGAACCGCTGGATCGGCCGGATCTGCCGGTGGGGGACCGACGGAATATGGTTTACATGTCCACGTCGGTGACGGCCGGACGCGGCCGGGCGGTGGTTACGGCAACGGGGATGAATACGGAACTGGGCAGGATCGCCGGTCAGGTCCGGGGGACGAAACGCGAGAAGACGCCGCTCCAGAAGAAGATCGGACGGCTGGGGTTGTACCTGGGGCTTGTCGGCATCGCTCTGGCGGTCATGCTGTTTGTGATCGGGATGATCCAGGGATATGATACGGTCGAGATCCTGCTGTTTGCGGTGGCGGCGGCGGTATCGGCGATACCTGAGGGACTGCCGGCGGTAATCAGCGTAACGCTGGCGCTGGGGGTTCAGCGGATGGCGAAACACAATGCGATTATCCGGCGGCTGCCGGCGGTGGAGACGCTCGGCTCGACGACGGTGGTCTGCTCGGATAAGACGGGGACGATTACAAAAAACGAGATGACCGTCACGCGAATCTGGGCGGGGGGGCAGACCTGGGAGGTGACCGGGCAGGGATATAGGCCGGAAGGGGAGTTCAAGCGAGACGGAATGCCGATCCTGCCGGAGGATTTCGGCCCGGCGCTGCGGCGGCTGATGGAAATCGGCTGTTATGCCAACAATGCCCGGCTGAAGGAAAGGGACGGTGATTGGGAGATCGAAGGTACGCCGACGGAGGGGGCGCTGGTCGCGGTCTCGCGCAAGGCGGGACTGGACTGCGGGCAGATGGCAAAGCAAAAAGAGCGGCTCGATGAGATTCCTTTCTCCAGCGACAAGAAATTTATGGCTGCCCTGTATCCCGAGGAGGACCGGAGCATTCTCTATGTGAAGGGGGCGCCGGACCGGATTATCACCTTCTGCTCCGGAATATTTTGGGGCAGAGAAGAAAAAGAGCTGAACCGCGACCATCGGGATCAGATTGCCCGGATCAGCGACGAGTTTGCCGCCCGGGCACTGCGGATAATCGCGGGCGCCTACCGGATCTTTCCCGCGGGCAAGACCGCCATCGGCGAAGAGGAGGCGACGGAGGGGCTGATCTTCACGGGACTGTGGGGGATCGTGGACCCGCCGCGGCCGGAGGCGATCCGGGCAATCGAGGACGCCCGCAGGGCCGGCATCCACGTGGTCATGCTGACGGGAGATCACGCGGCGACCGCCTCGGCAATCGCCCGTGAAGTGGGGATCGCACCGGGCTCGCAAAAGGCGGTGACGGGCCCGGAGATCGAAAGGATGAGCGACGAGGAGATCGCCGAACACGCGATGAAGGCGGGGGTATTCGCGCGGGTCTCGCCGGAGCATAAGCTGACGATCCTGCGGGCGCTGAAGCAGCGAAAGCAAATCGTGGCCATGACGGGCGACGGCGTCAATGATGCCCCGGCGCTCAAGGGGGCGGATATAGGTGTGGCGATGGGGCAGGCGGGCACGGAGGTCGCGCGCGAGGCGGCCGACATGGTGCTGACGGATGATAATTTCGCCACGATCATCCGTGCCGTAGAGGAAGGGCGGGTAATCTTCCGGAATCTCGTCTCGGTAACGTTTTTTCTCGTCTCCACCAGCGCCAATGAGATGCTGACGCTGACGGCGGCGCTGCTGATGCGGCTGCCGCTGCCGCTGACGGCGATCATGATCCTCTGGATCAACCTGATCACGGACGGCGTGAGCAATATTCCGCTGGGCGTCGAGCCGATGCATGAGGACGTGCTGAATCTGCCGCCCCGCGAGCCGGGGGCGGGGATTTTCGATTGGAAGCTCCTGCGGCGCGTGGTCATCCTCTCAATCGTGGTGGCCGCGGGCGTGCTGGGGCTTTACTATTACCGGCTTCAGAACGCGGAAACAGCCCGCGCCCGCACGCTGGCGTTTACGACGCTGGCGGCCTTCCAGTGGTGCCAGGCGTTCAACGCACGATCCCGCCACCTGTCCGTTTTCCGGATCGGCGTTTTCAGCAATCGCTGGCTTGTCCTGGGAGTCTCGGTCGCTATCCTGCTGCAACTGGGCGTCATCTATGCTCCTGTGGGGCAGGCCGTCTTCGGTACGACGGCCCTGACGTTTTGGGACTGGCTGCTGCTGGCGCCGACGGCGGCGACCGTGCTGGTCGCGGACGAACTGTTGAAATTCTTTGGTCTCAACGGAGGGAGAATGAAACATGGCAAACGGTAACAGTGCGGACAAAACGCCGCCGTCGGAGGACCGGACGCTTGAGCAGAAGTGTCAGGACCTGCGGGTGCGCCAGTTCCACCGTCACTTCCTGCTGACGTCGCTGATCCTGGCGGGGCTGGTCTTTCTCTGGATCATCCTGTATTTCATCGTGCCGATGGTTGTGGCCGGGGCCTTTGCGACGCTGTTCTACCCGGTGTTTGAATGGATCGCCCGGCGGTTGGGGGGACGGCGGGGGATCGGCTCGCTGCTGACCTGCCTGCTCCTTTTGCTGGGGATTTTAGTTCCGGCGTATGTGATCGGCGACCTGGTGGTCAGCCAGGCGGTCGAGCTCTATGCGACCGCCCAGGAGACCGTTCAGGGTTGGACTGAGGAGGATGGGGGGCTCATCGGCCGAATCCGAAATTCGCAGTTGATGCGGTGGATTCATCTCCAGGACATCGACTGGCGCAGCATTCTGGAACAGGGTACGCAGACGGTCGGAACGGTCGCGGCGGCGGCGGTCAACGCGATGAGCAAAGGGGTCATCGGTTTTTTTACCAGCTTCCTGATTATTTTCTTCATTCTTTTTTACTTCTTCCGGGACGGGGACCGGATCGTCGAGCGGCTCAAAGAGATCAGCCCGATGGATGAGACCTATGAGCAGGCGGTTATCCGCCGGTTCGCGCAGATCAGCAAGGCGACGGTGAAGGGAACGGTTTTGGTGGGGGTCACGCAGGGATTCCTCGGGGCGCTGACGCTCTGGGTGACGGGGATCGACACATGGGTGCTCTGGGGGGTGGTGATGGCGGCCTTGTCGATCATCCCGATGCTCGGACCCTACGTGGTGATGATCCCGGCGGGGATCATCCAGTTGATCGTGGGCAACTACGTGCGGGGGCTCATTATCCTGGTCATGGGAACGGTGATCATCGGCTCCGTCGATAATCTGATGCGGCCGCACGTGGTCGGGCGCGGGGCGCGGATGCACGACCTGATCATCTTCTTCGCCACCCTCGGGGGTATCGGTGTTTTCGGGATTCTCGGTTTCATCGTCGGGCCGGTGATCGCGGCGCTGTTTCTGACGATTCTCGATATCTTCACGGTCGAGTTTCACGGCGAACTGGATCTGCCGGGAAAGATTCAGGTGAAGTAGAGCTTGGGGGCGTTGCCTTAAGCATACGGCAGGGGCCGAAGAGACCGCCGCAAATACGGCCGGGTTTGGCCTGGAGGCGGACGGTTACCGTTTCCTTGCCCTTTGTCAGGTCGGCGGGGATCGGATAGGCGACGTTGAAGAATTCGCCGGGGCGATTGTTTTCGAGCCGTTGGTCGGCGATTTTTGTGCCGTCGATAAGGATGTCAAATTCCCGGCCGCCAGCGTCGGAACCCCAGTAGGTGCAGAGCAGTTCCATCGGAACATCCGGCAGCGTCTTCATCCGGAACTCGAACCGCCCGCCGTTGAGGGCGTGACGCCACTTTCTGCCGGCGAACTCGCCGGTCTCCGTGTTCTCGCCGGTAAGCTGGTGATCGCGTTCCGGCTGCATCTCGCCGATGCGGAGGACATCGACGGTGCGGGCCTCCTGCTCTTTGAGCCGCTGCTGCTCGGCCTCATATGCCGCCAGATTCCGGAGCCACTGCTCGGGGGTGAAGGCGTCCATATAGACCGTGTAACGCTGATCGGCGACGGCGTAAAGCGGGAGAAAGTCAAGGTCGCTTTCCTTCCAGCCTTCATCCGTTTGGAGATGCGCGATGCCGGCGGCATGGAATTTGAGCGAACCGGCGAACTTGAACGCCTCTATGAGTGACTCAGGGCTGCCGACGAGGACGGGCAGGGGGGTGTCGCCGTCAAGGTCGGCCGCGAGAAGAATGGGGCCGTACAGAAACGCGAGACGCTCGGGCTTGTCGGGCAGTCCCTCCGTGCGAAGGGACATGGGCATTTGCAGTTCGACGCGGTCACCGCTCTTGAAGGTGCGGCTGATCGCGATATAGCCGGACTCATCCGCCTTAACCGGCTGACTCTTTCCGTTGACGCGGAGGGTCATCTCCCGGACCCAGTGCGGCCGGCGGATTTTCAATGTGAAGGCCGCCGGCTTTTTCGCATCGAAGCTCAGGGCGACCACATCGGAGAGAGGAAAGCCGGTCTCCTGGGTGACGGTCAGACCTTTGGCCTTCCAGTTGAGTCTTGAGGGGATGAAGAGGTTGACGTAGAGTACGGCGTCATTATGGAAGTAGATGGATTCCTGGTACTTGGCATGATTTTCGAAGCCCGTACCCACGCAGCACCAGAAGGAGTCATACGGATCGGAGAAGTTCTTTTTCGCGGGCATATCGACGAAGCCCTTGTACATAATCATGCCAGTGGTCGGATGCTGATGGGCAAGGATGTGGTTGTAGAGGGCGCATTCGTAATAGTCCATGTAACCGGCTTGCGGATTTTCGGCGAAGAGACGGCGGGTCAGTTTGAGCATGTTGCAGGTGTTGCAGGTCTCCGTTGTATCGTGCATTGGGACGGAGAGCTTGTCGGGTTGCCCGAAATATTCGTTGGCGCTGTTGCCGCCGTTGGCGAAGGAGTGATGATTGACGACGGTCTCCCAGAAGAAGCGGCTGATCGTGCGGTATCGTTCCTCGCCGGTCAGTTCGTAGAGGAACGATGTGCCGATGACCTTGGGGATCTGCGTGTTGGCGTGGATGCCGGGCAGGACGTTCTCCCGGCGAGAGAGCGGATCGAGCACCTGCTTATGATAAAATTTTCGGGCGAGGGTCAGATACTTCTCGTTGCCGGTCAGGGCATAAACGTCGGCACAGACCTCGTTCATGCCGCCGTGCTCGCAGGCGAGCATTTTCTGCCAATTCTCGTCGGTCAGATTTTTCGTCGTCTCGACGGCCCAGTCAGCGAGTTTCTCCAGGACGTCGAGGGCCTTTGTGCTGCCGGTCAGGACATAGGCGTCGCGCAAGCCCGCGAGCACCTTGTGCATGGTGTACCAGGGCACCCATACGCCGTTGAGGTCGAAGCCCGCCGAGCGGATTTGGTTGTCGGCGACCTCGCGGAAGACGCGTTTACCCTCGGGGATGGCGGCGACATAGCCGCTGGGGTCCTGGGCCTGACAGAGGGCCAGTTCGCTGACGATGGCGTCCACCCGTTCTTTGAACCGGCTGTCGCCGGTCGAGGCGGCCATCATGGAACAGGCGGAGAGATAGTGGCCGAGGCTGTGGCCCGCGATGCCCATGGATTCCCAGCCGCCGTACACGGCCCCCCTGGGTTCCAGGCCGGCCTCCTTGCGGAACCAGGCCAGCAGGCGGTCCGGCTCGAGCGACAGGAGCCACCCGGCGTTGCGGTCGCGGGCCTCGGTGAAGAGACTCTCGGTCAGCACGACGTCCTGCAGGGGGAAGGCCCATGCTTGAATTTCACCCTTTCGCTGGACTTTGGCGGGGTATTCGCGAGTCAGAGAATCGCCATAGAGAGCGGGAACGAGCATCAGGCTGAGAATCGGGCCGATTGTCTTTATCATCCTTATACTCCTTGTCCGACGTCAGAGGGGTGTAAATCCTTGATATGAAAGGATTTAGCAATTGAGAGTGTTGGGACTCGAACCCAAGACCTACGGCTTAAAAGGCCGTTGCTCTACCGACTGAGCTACACTCCCGACCACAAAAGGCCCGAAATTTACCTTGTTTTCCGTATTTTATCAAGAAGTTTCTTAAAAAACAGGCCATTTTTTCAGATCGGCGGTTGGAAACTTCCTGATTTTTTCGAATTCGCACCACAGCCAGGCGAGCTCGACCGAGCCGCCAGACATCGGTTCTCAGTCCGGCCGACCTGCCAGATGGCTCTCCAGCGTTTTATGCCAGCGAGCGTAGGCCTTGGCGCAGGCGACTCGGTCGGCGGGGACCGGCTCGACGGTCTTGAGTTTTCTCAGCGTGGCGAAGGCTTCAGCAGGGGACTTGTAGATGCCCGCGCCGATGCCGGCCCCGCGGGCGGCGCCCTGGGAGCCGTCGGTGTCATAGAGTTCGACGGCGGCTCCGGTCAGTGTCGCGAAGGTGCGGCTGAAGATGTCGCTGAGGAACATATTGGCGTGGCCCGCTCGGACGGTTTGGACGGCGATGCCCATATTCTTCATAATCTCCAGGCCGTAGCCCATTGCGAAGACAATGCCCTCCTGTGAGGCGCGGAGGAGGTGAGCCAGTGAATGGGCGTTGAGGTCAAGGCCGCAGACGGCGGCGCCGATGTTACGATTTTCGAGGGTGCGTTCGGCGCCGTTGCCGTAGGGCAGGACGACGAGGCCGCCGCTGCCGACGGGGGCCTGCGAAGCGAGAGCGTTCATTTCGGGGTAGTCCCTGCCGGCCATGATGTGCTGCTTGAGCCAACTGTTGAGGCGGCCGGTGCCGTTGATGCACAGCAGGACGCCGTTGCGGGGACGCTCGGGCGTGTTGTTGACATGCAGGAAGATGTTGACGCGGGATTGGGGATCGGGCGTGTTCTTGTCGCTGATGCCGTAAACAACGCCGCTGGTGCCTGCCGTGGCGGCGATTTGGCCCGGTTCGAGGACGTTGAGCGAGAGGGCGTTGTTGGGCTGATCGCCCGCGCGGTAGGTGACGGGGGTGCCCTCTTTGAGGCCCAGCTCGGCGGCGGCCGCGGCATTCATCTCGCCTTGGGGTCCGAACGCGGGGACAAGTTCGGGAAGAAAGCCGGGATCAAAGCCGTAGTGATCCATCAGAAAGCCGGCGGGCCGCTTGTTGACAAAGTCCCAGAGGATCATCTCGGAGAGGCCCGACTCGGTGGTGACGGCGCGGCCGGTCATTTTGAGGGCCAGCCAGTCGCCGGGCAGCATGATCCTGTCGATCCGCTCGTAGATGTCGGGCTCGTTGTCCCTGACCCACTTGAGCTTGGAGGCGGTGAAGTTGCCGGGGTAGTTGAGCAGCTCGCGCAGGCATCGCTGACGGCCGAGGGCGTCGGCGGCCTTCTCGCCGATCTGCACGGCCCGGCTGTCGCACCAGATGATCGAGGGACGCAGGACGTTCCGGTTTTTGTCCACGCAGACCAAGCCGTGCATCTGGTAGGTGATGCCGATGGCTTTGATGTCGGCGAAACTGACCTTCGACTTATGCAGCAGTTCGGCCGTGGCGGCCTTGAGATTGGTCCACCACAGGGACGGGTCCTGCTGCGCCCAGCCGGGGCGGGGGGCGTCGATGGACATTTCGGTCTTGGGGGCTGTGGCGGAGGCGGCGACTTTACCGCTCCGGGCCTCCAGCAGCGTGGCCTTGATCGAGGACGTTCCGGCATCATATCCGAGCAGATACATGCTTGTCTCCTTTGTAAATAAGTTCTCGAATTTTGCCACCTTTTTATCAGGATGCATCGGAAAAAGCAACTATTGATTGCAAGGGGAATCTGTGACATTAAAAAAGGCCCGGATTTTGAGCCGGGCCTTCTGAATACCGTGTTGTTCTGAATTTGAACGGGGTTAACCGCGTTTTCTCAGGAGCAAACCGCCGAGGGCGAGCAGGGCCAGGGTGGCCGGTTCGGGAACGATCTCAACGGTAACTTTGAGGCCGTCGGTCTGCTTCTTGGCGATATAGGCGGAGGTCCCCTCCATGCTCTGGGTCGTAAGGGTGTTGTCCATGGCAAAATAACAGTTGGTGGCGTACCCGTTGATCCCGAGCTTTCTCAGTTCCTGGGTGATGTCGATGATGAGCTCGCCCGACCACTGGCGGCCGGTGAAAAAGCCGTCATCTGTAAGGAGCCAGTCGCCGTCGGAGGGGCTAATCACCATTGCAAACTGCAGTACGATCGGGTCGAGCAGCGCATAGTTGTCGATCTCGGTAATGGTCAGGAAGAAGTTGTTGGCGACGGCCGCATAGGCGTTGGAGGGCGTGAAGCCCGAGAGGGACACATCGCCCCATTCCTCGAAGCGAATCTTATCCACGTAGGAATTGGGTTTGCCCTGGATGGTTCCCTCCAGCTTGCCGTCCGTAATATCGGAGGCGATTCCGCTGGAAGATGAGAAAAAGTCCAAATCGGTGAACAGCAATGAGTCGCCGCTGATGGTCGGCCGGCCGTAGAGGCCATCATTATTGCCCAGAATGCCGTCACCATCGATGTCGAGAGTATCGGTCGCAGAGGATTCGGTGATTCCGAGGAATTGTACGTTGGTCCCGATAAAATCATGCCAATCGATCTGCTCGAAGTCCGCCTGTGATGTTGTACTGATGAGGAGAACGATGGACATGAAGACCGCACCGGCCAAAGTTTGATTTTTCATCTTCCCTACTCCTGTTTTTCCTGTGATCCTTATCAAAGAATCACAACAAATGCACGACAATGCTATCTCACCCCGCTCAAAAATCTGGCATAATCCTATCAGGAAATTTTCCCTTTGTCAATAAAATTATCGTACGTGAAACAAGACAGATACAGTCTATTATTTTATCTAATTTAGAAATAAGCACTTACAACAAAAACAGCCGGTAAGATAATTTTAAAATTTTTTACAGTTATCGGACCATGCCAAGTCCATTAACCTCGGTGAAACCGTGACTATCCCCGGTTATTTACAGTAATCAGAATTTGTAGAGGGCGCCGAGAAGAGCACTGGTGATTTGGTCGCGGGCGACAATGGGGCTGTCGGTGATTTCATCATCGAGCCATTCGAGGCTGACGAGGCCGAAGAGACTCCATCGGTTGCTGAGTTTGTAGTCGGCCTGGAGGGCAGTCAGGAGGCCGGGGGCGCTGTCTGCGGTGTAGGCCCGGCGGCCGGGAAGGGCCTCGGATGGACGGACGCCGTAGTAGTAGTCGTTAAGGTCGCCGCTTCGCCAGTTGACGCCGACGATGGGGGTGAGCCGGAGGGATTCGATGCCAAGCACGCTGTTGAATGCTTTGCTCAAGGTGAGACGCATTTCGCAGCCGTCGTGCTCGCCGAGGATATCCTGCGAAAATTCGGCGGAAACGACGGCAAAATCGAGATCGTGAATATAGCGCACGCCCAGTTCGAGGGTACCGTCCCGGTCGTCCATGCCCCGCAGGTAGCGGCTGTCGTTGTCTTCGTAGCCCTCAAGGCGAAGGCGAAAGAGGGCCTCGACGCCCCAGCGGTCCTTCTCGCCGAAGAGTGAATACGTAGCTCGCGGGCCGAAGATGGAGAGCCGCTCGCCGCGATAGATGAACAGGGGGATGGGGTAGATGTCCTCATCGACGCCTTTGTACGGGTCCCGGATGTAGAGAACGCCGGGGCCGAGAAGGAAGAGTGATTCGTCTTTTGAGGGGGCTGCCTCGGGAACATCACGAGCCGGAAGGACCTGAGCGGCTGTCAGCAGAACGGATACAATCAGAATACGCATGGATTTTCTCTCCATAATAATGAATTTACAAGGATGCAATTATATATAAAAACCTTTCAAAAACCATAGAACTTTTGTAAATTGAATCCCTATAGCTTCTTTCTAATCAGCGGTTTTTGCCCGAACTTTGTCATGTTTGGCTTCGTAAAAATAAAGAAAATTTAGGAGGTTAGCGATGTCGAAAGTGTTGTATATTCAGGCGTCGGCGACTGTCCGGCTGTCCAAGTCGATTGAGGTCGCCGACTATTTTGTCGAGCAGTACCGCCGGCGGCACCCGGAGGACACCATCGAGACGATGAACCTCTTCGAGGCGGACCTGCCGCAGTTCGATGCGCCGATGGCCCAGGCGAAGTACCGTATCATGCACGGCCAGCCCCACACGGCGGAGGAGCGGCAAAACTGGAGCAAGGTGGAAAAGGTGATCGACCATTTCAAGAGCGCGGACAAGTATGTTTTTGCCATCGCGATGTGGAACTTCAGCATTCCCTGGCGGCTTAAACAATATATCGATATCATCGTGCAGCCGGGTTATACATTTAAAGTTACGGAAAACGGATACGAGGGGCTGGTGAAGGGCAAACGGGCGCTGATGGTGTATGCGCGGGGAGGGGCCTATGGTCCCGGGAGCGGGTCCGAACCGTATGATATGCAGGTGGATTACATGGAAATGATCCTTGGCTTTATGGGGATCAAGGAGCTGATGACGATCCTGGTGGAGCCGACTCTGGAAAAGGGCCCCGAGGTCGCCGCCCAGGCCGTGCGCCGCGCCAAGGAAAGGACTCGCGATCTGGTTGACCGATTCATGTCCGTCAAAGAGGAGGAGTATTGATTCAAAGACTAAATAAGCATCAGATGCCGGTGTAGAACCGCTCGGGCTTTTTGCCCATTGTGTTTGTCAGGGTGCCGATGGCCTCAATGGTGCAGTCGATAGTGTCGCCGGGGCTGAGCATGCGGCCGTCGGTAACGCCGACGCCGGCAGGTGTCCCCGTGCAGATGACGTCGCCGGGTTCGAGGGTGCACAGGTGGCTCAGGAAGGAGACGATTTCGAAGACGCTGCGAGTCATCTCGGAGGTGGAGGCCTTCTGGCGGACCTGGCCGTTGACCTTTAGTTCGAGAGCGAGGTTCTGCGGATCGGGGATCTCATCGGCCGTTACCATCCACGGTCCCATCGGGCAGAAGCTGTCCGACCATTTGCCCGCGAGCCATTCGAAGAAATCCTTCTTAGCGCCCTCAGGCCGGGGCGGGGCAAAGGTGACGGTTCGGGCGGAGATGTCGTTGGCAATCGTGTAGCCGGCGATTACGCTGCGGGCCGCTTCGGGACTGAGGGCTTTGGCCTGCCGTCCGACGACGACGGCCAGTTCGATCTCGTAGTCCACGTCCGTGCTGTAGAGCGGCCAGGGGACCGTGGTGCGGTGGCTTGTCGCACAGACGCCAGGCATCAGGAAAGGCCGCGGGATAGTCTGCTCGATCTGCATCTCCGGCAGGGGGCTCTTATGGCCGGTCTCGGCGACGTGCTTGCGGTAGTTGCCCGCAAGGGCGAGGATTTTGCCGGGCCGGGGGATGGGCGGGAGCCACTGGATATCCTCCAGACTGATGACCGGAGGGTTGGAACGACGGACCTCCTCCAGGAGTTCGAACGAATGCGGGGCTTTGATCAGGATCTCTCTGAGACTGTGGAGCCGGCTTGAAGAATTCATTGCCGGGGGGATGTCGATGACGCCGCGATCCGTTACAATACCGCAGGAAACCTGGTTGTATATCCGATAAGAAGCCAGTTTCATATCTTTTATCTTCCTTTCACTGCCGGATTACCGGCAAATTTCTGTCGAAATTTTATAATCGTTTGTTATACTCTTGACTTGAATGAGTTTAAGCGGTTTGCGTGTTTGATGATATGGAAAAATCGAGGAGAAAACAATGTTTCGCAGACTTTGGGCGAAAATCAGCGGTTCAGAGCCAAACGTATGTATCGAGGGCGAGGAATCCCATGACAATGCGGTCGTTCCCTTGCGCCGCCGCGATAAGCACGGGCGGGAAATCGCCGAGAACCTGGTCGTGACCAAGAAGGACAATGTGGAGCGTCTGCATGAGGCGGTCAACCGGCTCGTTGAGAAGCTGGAGGGAATCCATGACCACCTGGGAAGTCAGGTCAGTCAGAATGAGCAGCTCCTGAGCCACATCCAGCGGCTGCCGGAGTTAATGCAGAATGTGCCGGATTCCATGCGGCGGCAGGAGGCGGCGGTACAGTCGCTCACGGAGGAACTTCGCCGGAAGGCTCAGTCCGATACGGTCCTGGCCGAAAAGCTGGCCACGCTGCCCGGGGAGGCGGCCAAACAGACCCAGGCGCTGGAGGAGATCGGCAAGCAGATCTTCGCCTCGCACCGGATGGAAGAGGCGATGAGCGAACATTTTGCCGGCCTGGCGCAGGCCGTTAACAGGCTGGACGGCAGCACGGTCCACCAGACGGAGTGGATCCAGCGGATGAGCCGGTCGTTTTCGGACACAGACCGGTATCTCAAGGATATGATGATCCGACAGCAGAAGCGGATGCTGTGGATTTACCTTGTGACGGTGGGCGTTTGCCTGGTTGCAATCGCAGGGCTGACGGCGGCGATCTTTTTGCTGCGGGGTGGACAGTAGCGCTTTGACGGGCTTTCGACGATACATTTTTGTAGGAATGAGCGGCAGGACGGTGCGGTAAATTATTTAAATCTCTTGCATTGCATGCAACCTTAGCCTACTATGGCTCGTAAAATAAAAGTGGTGTCAGGGGTGCGACGGATAATTCCGGAGCTGAGAGGCCCTATTTTTTGGGCGACCCTTTGAACCTGATCCGGTTAATACCGGCGAAGGGAGGCACTGTGAAACAGACAGTCGGCTCCCGTTTTGGGAGCTTTTTTTTTGAAATGAGGTTGAGATGCCCCCTGTATTTTTCGAACTGAAAAACGCGGTGATCGGGATTGCGGGCCTGGGCGGTCTGGGGTCGAACGTGGCTGTTGCGCTGACGCGACTTAGGGCCGGCCGGCTAATCCTCGCGGACTTCGATAAGGTCGAGGAAAGCAACCTGAACCGGCAGAACTATTTCTTTGACCAGATCGGACGCTTTAAGGTCGAGGCGACCATGGAGAACCTGCGGCGAATCTGGCCGGAAGCGGACCTGGTCGGACATACGGTCCGCCTGACGCCGGAGCGGATTGTGGAACTGTTTGCCGACGCCCACGTGATCGCCGAGTGCTTTGACCGGGCCGACCAGAAGCAGATGATCGTGGAGACGGTGCTGACGAAGATGAAGGACAAGGTCGTAGTTTCCGTCAGCGGCCTGGCGGGCTGGGGACGGAGCAACGAGATCGTGACCCGCCGCGTAAGCGACCGGCTGATCCTGGTCGGCGACGGAACCCGCGGCGCCGGCTCAGGGTACCCGCTGACGGCCCCCCGAGTGGGCGTGGCGGCATATCACCAGGCCAACGCGATTGTGGAAGTGCTGATGGAACAGAGCATATCAACGATGCAGGGAAAAAAGCATGAAGCATAGGTTGACGATTAACGGAAGGCCCCACGAGTTTGACGGCGCCGCGCTCCCCGGCACGCTCTCGCAGCTTTTGGATCATCTCAAGGTGGACCAGGCGACCGTGGTGGCGGAGATTGACGGCGTCATCATTGAACGCAAGGATTTTGCACAAACGGCGCTGCAAGAGGGGCAGTCGATTGAGCTGATCCGGTTTGTCGGCGGCGGGTAAGCGTTTTCAATTTTTCTATTTGGATGGATTATGAGCGAATTGGTGATAGCGGGAAAGACGTTTACGTCGCGGCTGTTTATCGGGACGGGCAAGTACGCGTCCAATACCCTGATGGCACAGGCCATTGAGGCCTCGGGAACCCAGATGGTAACCGTGGCCCTGCGGCGGGTGGAGATTGAAAATGAGAACGACGATATGCTGGCGGCGATCGATCGAAACCGCTATCAGCTTTTGCCCAACACATCCGGCGCCCGCGATGCGCAGGAGGCCGTGCGGCTGTCGCGTCTGGCGCGGGCGGCCAGCGGGATTCACTGGGTCAAGCTGGAGGTTACGCCGGACCCGTACTACCTGCTGCCGGACGGGACGGAAACGCTCAAGGCCGCCGAGATCCTCGTGAAGGAGGGGTTTGTCGTCCTGCCGTACATCAACGCCGACCCCGTCCTCGCGAAGCGGCTCCAGGACGCCGGCTGCGCAACGGTGATGCCGCTGGCGAGCCCCATCGGCTCCAACAAGGGCCTCAAGACGCGTTCGTCCATCGAGATCATCATCGAGCAGGCGACGGTACCGGTTGTAGTGGACGCGGGGCTGGGGGCGCCTTCGCATGCGGCCGAGGCGATGGAGATGGGGGCCGACGCGGTGCTGGTGAATACGGCGATTGCCGCGGCGGCCGATCCGGTGCGCATGGCGGCGGCCTTCCGGCAGGCCGTCGAGGCGGGACGGACGGCCTATGAAGCGGGGCTGGCGTCGGAGAGCGAAACCGCGCAGGCATCGAGCCCGCTGACGGGGTTTCTGCGGAATGAATAAATATCGCCGCCGATTTTCTTTCAGACGGCATTTTCAGGATTAACAGGACATTTTTTGATGGAAGATATTGCTTCGATTCTGAAGTCAGAGCGATTAGACGGCGACCGTTCGATATGGGCCGAGCGGATCGCGCAAGTGACGGCCCGGCAGGTCCGGCGGGAGCTTGATGCGGAGGCGGGGCGATACAGCCCGGAGCGGCTGATGACGCTCATCAGCCCGGCGGCGCGAGAGTTTCTCGAACCAATGGCGCAACAGGCGGCGCGGCTGACCGTGCAGCGTTTCGGCCGGACGATCCAGCTCTATGCACCGCTGTACGTGTCCAATGTCTGCGTCAATAGCTGCGTTTACTGCGGCTACAACCGCACGACGAAGTTCCAACGGACACAGCTTTCAATCGAGGAGGCGCTGGCGGACGCAGAAGTCATCGCCGATGAGGGCTTCCGGCACCTGCTGCTGGTCAGCGGAGAGGATCGCCGGTTTGTGACGATGGATTACCTGTGCGAGCTGGCCCGGAAGCTGCGCCGCCGGTTTTCCTCGCTGTCAATTGAAATCTTTCCGCTGCAAGAGTCGGAGTATCGCATGCTGTACGAGGCGGGGATCGAGGGCGTCACGCTCTACCAGGAAACGTACAACCGGGCGCTGTACGCGAACTACCACCCGGCGGGCCCCAAGCGGGACTACGACAACCGGCTCGATGCGCCGGATCGCTTCGCGGCGGCGGGGATGCGGCAGATCGGGCTCGGGGTGCTGCTGGGGCTGGAGGACTGGCGGATCGAAACGCTGGCGCTGGCCCGGCACGCGGCCTATCTGATGAAAAAATACTGGCGCTCGCAGGTGTCGTTTTCGTTTCCGAGGATGCGGCCGGCGCTGAAGGTGCCCGGTCAGTGGCCGCATCTGCTCTCTGATGCGGATCTCGTTCAGATGATGCTGGCGCTGCGGCTGTGCTTTGCGGACGCGGGGATCGTGCTCTCGACCCGTGAACGGCCCGACCTGCGGGACCGGCTTATCCACATCGGTGTGACCCGCATGAGCGCCGGATCGAAGACCAATCCCGGCGGCTACACGGGGCACACGGAAACGACCGAGCAGTTCGAACCGGCCGATCACCGCTCGCCGGCCCAAATCGCCGACATGATCCGTGCCGGCGGCAAAGAGGCCGTCTGGAAGGACTGGGACGCGGCCTTTGTTCCGTCAGGCAATCCATAAGATTTCTCCGGCCTTCAGAATTCCCTGAAATCAGTAAAATCCTCCTTCGCCAATCATTTTAATTCCTATTCGGGATTTTGGACTTCCGATATATCCTGCTCTTTGAAAGGATAATTTTTCAGGGGAGTTTCGCTGTGAAATCGGATTTCTGGCTGGATCAGATTCCTCTTTGGGGAGTGTTTCTTCTCATGGTTTTTGGGGTTCTGCTGTCTGTGGCAGCGGGCTGTATTTGGGGGAAGCACAGGGCCCGGAAGCCGGAACGCCAAGCCGAGGTTTCGGAGGGGGTTATTATCACCGCTTCCCTCGGACTGCTGGCGTTTATGCTGGCCATCACCTTTGGAACGACCGCACAGTTTCTGCAAATTCGCCGGCAGCTCCTGCTGGCTGAAGTGAACGCCATCGGGACCACCTATCTTCGTACCCGGTTGCTTGCGGAACCCCGCGGGGGTGATCTGCGCAGTCTGCTGCGAGAGTACGTGGCCGTCCGCCTGAAGATTGCCGGCGAAGAGCTGGTGCATGATCCGGAAAAACTAAAGGAACAGGTTGCTTATTCCGAGGCGCTCCTGAGTCAAATGTGGCGGCATGCAGCGGCCCTGGAACGGGACAGCCGGAACCCCGAGATTGAGGCGCTGTTTATCCAATCCCTGAACGACGTGATCGATCTTAAAACCAGCCGCTGGACGGTCTTTCATTACCGTCTTCCCCCGATCATCTGGTATGTGCTCTTCGTTATCACCGTCCTTTCCATGATGATGGTCGGATACCGGAAAGGGCTGTCGGGCAGGCGAGGCATGGGAATGGAAATCCTGCTGGCGCTGAATTTTTCATTGGTGGTGTTGCTGATCGCGGACTTGGACCGTGTCTCGGAGGGATCTTTCAGATCCCGTGAGAGGCCCCTGTATGAACTGCAAAAGCAGATGCAGGAAAGTGAAGAAACTTCGTTTTCCTTTTTGAAGGGATCAAGGGAGGCGGCTGTACATCGGGACCACAAACATGGACGCTCAGCGGCTTGTTGCCTGGGATATGGGGTGATTGCCCGCAGCCGCCGGCCTGATGCCGTCGGCTTGTTCCGGAAGGTCATGCCGGCTTCCGCCTCGATTCCCGGAGCGTTTCCCTCCGTTCTTATGCCCCGGACTGGATTCGGACTTCCGAAGGCCTGCGTTATAACAGAAGGGTAATCGACATTACTTGCGCGGCCGACGGAGGGAGTCGATGCCCGAGTAGATGGTGACGGCGACCATGAGGAAGTAGGTGATGATCGTGAACCAGTCGCCCCATGGACGCGAGACGTAGGCCCAGCCGATCAGCACGGTGCCGATGCCGAAGGACTGGAGAAACATCTTGATCTTGCCCGAGACGACCGCCCCGAAGTTGACGCCGCGGGATTCGGCGACATAGCGGAGGATTTGGACGCCGATTTCCCGAGCGCAGAGCGCCGCCGCCGTTCCCCACTGGATAAGGGCCAGCGTCGTTGCGGAAAACTCGAAGGCATTGAGTCGCGGCTGGCCCACGGCGGCAAAGCACAAAAAGGAACCGCAGACGAGGATCTTGTCCGCCAGCGGATCGACGATCCGGCCGAACTTGCTGGTCACTTCAAAGAGCCGGGCCAGGTAGCCGTCCACGATATCCGTCAGTCCCGCGACGACAAACAGGACAAAAGCCGTCAGCAGCACTCCCGCGGGCTTGTCTCGGCCGGTCTGGGGCGCATAAAGGATCACGCCCAGAAAGATCAGGGTCAAGGCGAGCCGGCCCAGCGTCAGGGCGTTGGGAATGTGCCGGAACATTTTTTTAAGTTTTTGTTTTTCCATCGCTGAATGGAGGGATTATACCGTGATTTTCGAGTTCATGCAACGTCGGAGATTGAATTAAGCCGAAATTTGCTCTGTGACCAGATCGTAGTCGTCTCGGCCGGTAACGCAGGCGCGAACGAACTGTCCCGGCCGGGCACTGCAACGATGGATCACGCAGACGCTGTCGATATGCGGCGCCTGGCCGTAATACCGGCCGAGAGCAGTCTGATTGCCGACCGTCTCATCCACCAGTATGTTCAGTTCCCCGCCCTTCATGCCGTCGGCTTTCTCGAAGGCGATCTGCTGCTGGGTGAGCATGATCTCTTCCCGGCGAGCGGTTTTGACCTCATCGGGAATCTGATCGGGCAGTTCGGCGGCGGGGGTGCCGGGTTCTGCGCAGAAGCTGAAGGCTCCGAGGGCATCGAAGCGGGCCCAGCGGATAAAATCAAGCAGTTCCTCATGCTGCTGTTGTGTTTCGCCGGGAAAACCGGTAATCACGGTGGTCCGCAGGACGACATCGGGCATCGCGCGGCGGAGTTTCTCGATAAGCTCTATCGTATGCTCTTTCGTGTCCGCACGGCGCATCTGACGAAGAATTCCATTGTTGATGTGCTGAATCGGCATATCGATATAGTCAACCACCTTACGGCTTTGGGCAATAATTTCGATAAGGGCATCATCCACGGCGGCAGGGTAAAGGTACATCAGCCGGGTCCATTCAAGCCCCTCAATCCGCTCCAGTTCGCCGATTAGTTTGACCAGGCCGTTTTTGATCCCCAGGTCCCGCCCGTAGGAGTTGCTGTCCTGGGCGATCAGGTCCAGCTCAAGCGCACCGTTGTCAACCAGTTGTCGGGCCTCGGAAAGGACCATTTCCGGCGGTTTGCTGCGAAAGCGTCCGCGAATGGCCGGGATGGTGCAGAAAGAGCATTTTCGGTCGCACCCCTCGCTGATCCGCAGATAGGTCCAGTGTGACGGATTGATGAGAAGACGATCGTGGTCATCTTGAATATCGGCATGACTTGATCCGACAAGCACCTTTTCGGCAGGGGGGTCTTTGGATAATAAGCGGTCAATTATATCGCCGATTGAATCCCGACTTTCCAGCCCCACAACAGCATCGATCTCCGGGATCTCCTCAAGAAGCCCCTGGCCCATCCGCTGGGAGAGGCATCCGGTGACAACGATCCGGCCGACTTTCCCCCTCTTTTTCTGCCGGACGGCACGACGAATCGCATCCAAAGCCTCGTTTTTGGCCGGTTCGATGAAGCCGCAGGTATTGATTACCACCACATCGGCCCGGTCCGGATCGGCACCCACGACATAACCTTTTTGGCCTATTCTGGACAGCATGACTTCGCTATCCACCATATTTTTAGGGCAACCGAGGGCCACAAAGCCGACGCTGATAGTCCCGTATGTTTTTTTCCTTTTATTCATTGACAAAACAATAACAATTCAGAGAATAGATTTCTACTGAAAGCCCGGAAATAAGTTCCAAAAAGTAACAAACTTTCAGTGTCTCGGCAGATGGGGTTGAAGAAAACAAAAGCGGATTGCCGATATCGAGAGTAAGGGAAGTACTCCAAAGCAACTGGTGGTAGTTTCGTTGAGAATGGATCTCCGTTTGGATTCGCTGAACACAAATACCGCAGGGCGATGTGCCCCCCGCAAGGTTCTGCCCGTGGCGGCGATGCTTGCCTGTCTGTTCGTCGGTGCCTGCGGAACCCAGCAGAGTATTCCGGAGGTTAAGGAGTTTTTTGAATTAAAACCCACTGAAATCGAGTCGCGGGCCATCCTCAATGACATCTCCCGGATTCCGGAGAACCCGAACCTGGCCAATGTTCTGCCGGACCGCTATCGGCAGCCCCCCAAGCGTCTGAAGGTGGAGGACGGCGTCAAGCTGTTCTATTTTACCCGTCACCATGCGGCAGGGGATCTGAGCTATAAGAACGATAAGAACAAGCTGCTTGAAAAAGAGATGCACGGCATGGCGGGGGCTCTGCGGGACCTGGGCTTCAAGGTCAGCTCCAATCCGACCACCAACCAGTTAATCATTCACTGCAAGGATGACGCCGAGTGCGACCAGGTGCTCAAATACCTGGAGCATGCCGATGTGCCGCCGATCCAGGTCCATATCGACTGCCTGATCCTTGAACGCTTCGGCGACGTGACCAAGGACTGGGAGACCACGCTCCTGATCGAAAATTTCCTGGGGGAAAGGATCACCCTCGGCGCGGACAAATATCCCGGAGCGGCCTTTCCGGGGGCCTCGCTGCGGGAGTCGCGGCGGTCGGAGTTCGGTCTGGACTTCGGCTACTGGATCAATAAGGAGATATCGGGGCACCGGGTGCGTACGGTGGTGGATATGCTGGAGTCGCGAGGGTACCTGAAGATCCTGCTCAATCCGACCCTGGAAACCGTCAACGGCAAGAGTGCGAGCGTGACGATCCGCGACCATGCGCCGATTGAGCGGACGGTAACGGCCAAGGGGTCCGGCAATAATCCTACGATTACCTATACCCTGACGGATTATCAGTGGGTGGCCGATACACTAAAGGTAACGCCGTTCGTTTACTCCGACGGCACCATCGGTCTGCAAACGTCCATCGTGATCGGTTCCAAGTCCAAGCCCGAAGGGGTTGTGCAGACGTCTATCATTACCGAGCGATCCATCGATGTACAGGAAAACCGGATCATACCCGGCAAGAGTCTGATTATCGGCGGGATGCGCAAAAGCGAAAACCGTTCCGTTGTGCGGGGCGTTCCGCTGCTCAAAGATATCCCCATTCTCGGGATTTTCTTTTCCAGTAAGGATTTCGAAGAAAAGGCGACGGAGATTGTGTTCATCCTGACGCCGAGCATTTCTTCCGGCAGCATTCCCTATTCGCAAACGGTGGAGATGATTCAGCAGAAGTACGATACGCCGGAATACGATACCACACTGGATGAGGTCGTCAGCGACCCCCTCGGGACCGGTCTTTACACGGAGATGGTGGAGACGCAGGTCAGCGAAGCACGTTCGGGACAGATTCGCGCCCAGATGGAGGCGGAACAGGCCCGCCGGCAGGCCGAGGAACAGAAGCAGGAGGTGGAAAGGGCCCGCCTGGAGGTTCGTCGGCTGGAAGGGGTCGTCAAGAAAACCCGCGAGCAGATTGAACAGGCCCGCCAGGAACTGCAAAAGCTGCAGCTTCAGACCGGTCAGGATCAGCAGCGGCGGGAGGAATATAAACGCCACATAGCGGAGGCCGAGCAAAAGCTTCAGACGGCCCTTCAGAATGCCCAGCAGGCCCTTGAGCGGGTCGAACAGTCGCAGCGGGAGGTTCAGGCCGCCGAACAAAAGGCCCAGGCCATGGAACAGGAGGCGGCCGCCGCCAGGCAGCGACTGGACGACCTCAGAGCCCGTGAGCAGGAGGGCGAGACCCATCCTCCGCAGACGCCGTAAAGGAACAGGTTCGTTTCCATGACGAAAGATACATCCATACAAGTCAATATGAAGCGGACGGCCGGAAAGGGTCGGCGGCTCCCGCTTTTCTGTGCGACGGGGCTGCTGGTGCTGCTGGGCGTCGGCTGCGGGGACTTTTTTGCCCGCCGGCCCATCGAGGCCGAATCGATGGAGGTGCTGCGCGAACTGCGGCAGGTCCGGGAAAGCCCGGGGCTGGACAACCGGCTGCCGGAACTCTACCGTCAGCCGCCCTCCCGCGTGGAGATCAAGGACGGGGCCAAGGTGTTCTACTTTACGCGCCACCATCCGCCGGAGCACCTGTCGGTCCTGCTCAAGGAGCAGTTGGGTGTTGCGTCCAATCCCAACAGCTCAACCAACCAGATTGTCGTCTATGCCAAGGATAACGCCCAGGCTGACCATGTGGTTGCCTATCTCGACATGGTGGATGTGCCGCCCGTCCAGGTGAATATCGACTGCCTGATCCTTGAGCGATTCGGGGACATCACGACAGACTGGGAGACCTCGGTGCTGATTGAAAACTTTCTGGGGGAGAAGATCACGCTGGGGGAGCGGCTGGGAACCTTCTTAGAAAGTAAAAGTGATAGTACTGTCACTATAGTTCAAAACGGTGTGATCCGTACTTTGCCAAAATCCTCTTTCCCCACGATTCAAGATTGGGATGTTCTCCCGAAGGGAAGTTTAATCGATCTGGAACCCGCCTTTCCGGGCGCCTCGCTGCGGGAGACGGAGCGGGCGAGGTTCGGGATGGATTTCGGCTACTGGATGGATCAAAACATTCCCGGTCATCAGGTCCGGGCGATTGTGGATGTACTGGTTTCGCGGGGCTACCTGAAGATTCTGCTCAATCCCACGCTGGAGACGGTCAACGGTCGGCAGGCCACTGTGGCGATTAAGGACTATACGCCGATTGAAAAGGTAAAAACCGGCTTGGGCGGGGCCAGTGACGCCTACAACATCACTGAGTATGTCTGGGTGGAGGATACGCTGACGGTCACGCCGACGGTATATTCCGACGGCTCGATCGGCCTGAAGACCTCCATCAAAATCGGCTCCCGTTCCAAGCCGGAAGGCGTGATCCAGCGGTCGATCATTACGGAGCGGTCCATCAACGTGGAGGAAAACCGGATCAAGCCGGGGGAGAGTCTGGTCATCGGCGGGATGCGCAAAAGCGAAAAGCGTTCCGTGGTCCGCGGCATTCCGTTTTTCAAGGACCTGCCGATTATCGGGATTCTGTTTTCCAGCAAGGATTTTGAGGAGAAGGGCACGGAAATTATTTTCATCCTGACGCCGAGCATCTCCTCCGGCGGACAGGATCATGCCGAAGTGGTTCGGGACATCCGGACCAAATTTGCCGATCCGGAATACAAGTTCCGTATGTCGGACATGCTGACCGATCCGCTGGGCAGCGATACCTATACCGGGATGATGGAACGGCAGGCGGCCCAGACGGAGATTGCACGCATCCAGGCCGAAGCTGAAGCCGAAAAGGCCCAGGAATTTCTGCGGCAGCAGCAGCAGCAGACGGAAAAGGCCCGACAGGATATCCGGCAACTGCGGCGGCAGCTCCATGATCTGGAGTCCCAGGCACAGCAGGCGGCCGAAGAGGTCCGCCGGGCGCGGGAGGAAGCCGAAAAGGTGAAGCAGGACGTGGGAGCCACCGAACAGCAGGCCCAAGAGGCCGCCCGGAAGCTCCAGGAGGCCGAGAAGCAGGCCCAAGCGGCGCAGGAGCAGGTTGAGCAAACCGCCCGGCAAACGCAGGAGGCCCAGGAAAAAATCACTCGTTTGGAACAGCAGGTTCGGCAGGCCCGCCAGGAGGCCGAGGCGGCCCAACGAGCCCTGGAGGAAAAACGCCGCCGGGAGGAAGAGCAGCGGCGGCTGGAAGAAGAAAAACGCCGGCAGGAAGCCGCAAAAGCGGAGGCGCAGGCAACAGAGCAGCCCGACGGTCAACAAGAAGCGAAGGACGCTCCGCCGGCGAGTGAGCCGGAGGCGGAGGCGGCGGCCCCTGTGGAAACACCGGCGGGTTCTTAGGGCGTTTCGACCTCGTGGGGCAGATCCTCCAGCGGACAGCCCTTGCAGAGGGGTCGGGTGCGGCAATGCTCTTTGCCCAGACGCACCAGCAGGGCGTGATACTCATTGTAAAGTTGCACATCGCGGGGCAGAGCGGACTCAAACAGTTCTTGGATCGTCTGATAATCGACGGGGGGTTCGATCAGCAGGTGGCGTCCCAGGATTCGGGCCGTGTAGGCGTCCACGACGAAGACCGGTTTATCGAAGCCGTAGAGCACGATGGAATCGGCCGTCTCGGGTCCGATGCCCGAGATGGTCAGCAGTTCCTCTCGCAGTCTATCCGCAGGCCAGTCGGCGACCGCCTCCAGGTCGCCTCCGCAGCGTGTGCACAGCCAGGTGAAGAAGGCCTTCAGCCGCCTGGCCTTGACATTGAAGTAGCCGGCCGGGCGAATCAGGACCGCCAGTTCATCCGGGGCAATCTCAATGAGACGGTCGCAGGTCAGCACGCCGGCCCGCTTCAGGTTGCCGATGGCCTTCTCGACGTTCTGCCAGTTGGTGTTCTGGGTCAAAATGGCCCCGACGATGATTTCCAGGCGGCTTTCGCCGGGCCACCAGTGCTGCGGTCCGTAACGGTCCAGCAGACGTTTGTAGATATTCGGGAGGGAGTTGCGTTTCATAATAATAGGCCGAGTTTTTTTAAATTTTCTTTACTTTTTGGAAATTTCTCTTACTTTTCTGCGTTGAATCGGAGTTTTGCCGTATGGCCGTCAAGAATAGTAGCCGGAAAAGAGGAGTTCGTCAACCGCTGGCATTCGTTCCGGACAGTTATCTGGATCGAACCAGCCGGCCGGTCTATTCACTCTGTTTTCTGCTGGGATTCATCCTGCTCTACGAGGTCGGCACTTTCCTGATCCAGCCGGAGGCCCTTCAGCAGACGCTCGTTCAGCCTCGCACCCGGGTGGTCGCCTTTATCTGGATCCAGAACCTGCTTGAGTACATCGGCTTTTCGGGACGGATGACATGGATCGCCGCTCCGATGGTGGTGATTGTCATCCTGCTGGCCCTTCAGGCGACCTCCCGGCAGCCATGGAAAGTGCAGATCGCCGACTTTATCCCGATGACCCTCGAATGCATCGTCATGTCCGTTCCGCTGATCGTTCTAAGCCTTTTACTGAACCGGCAGGAGCCGGTGCCCCCTCCGGCGGCATGTATTGCCTTGCAGTCCGCCGCCAGCGGCCACGATCTCTGGATGAACCTTGTTACCGGCATCGGCGCGGGCATCTATGAGGAACTGGTCTTTCGCCTGATCCTGATCGGCCTGTTAATGGTGGTGTTTCAGGACTTACTTAATCTTGAAAAGGGACCGGCCATTCTCCTTTCCGTGCTTATTTCGGCCGTCCTCTTCAGCGTTCACCATCACGTTTTTATCATCAACGGCCGCCTGGGAACGGGGGAGTATTTTGCGGTTTCGAAGTTCGCTTTTCGCTTGCTTGCGGGGATCTACTTCGCGGGCATCTTTGCGATCCGGGGGTACGGGGTCACGGCCGGCACGCATGCCTTCTACGACATCCTGGCCGCGTTCCTGAACGCCCTGGTGTTCGGCCGCGACTAAACGCCCTGTCCCCAAAAGATTTTTCACTTTTTTTGATCATCTTTAGTCTTTAGCACGTACAGATTTGCAAAATAATCGTCCGATAAGCGGGATAAAGCGTTTTTCAGTAGTGTTAAAGGGACTTGATTTCTGCCGGCGCGTTTTGCTATAATCAGGGAAAGAACAGAATCAGGCAGGACAGGACAAACAATGGATGCACCGAGAACCAATATAACGATTCAGGAGTTGACGTTTTCGCTCTTTCAGCGTCCCCTTCACCCCGAGCTGTTTCATATCTTTGCCCGCCGTCACCTCAAGACCGAGCGGTATGAAATGACCCTCTGGGCGACGGGCTGTTCACACGTGGTGAGCGTTTTCGCGGGAGATGTCTGCCTGACGGAACTGATCTCGTCGCCGGGGCAGATGCTGCCCAAACGCGGTCTCATCGAGCGATTCAATTTCCGGGGCCAGAAAACGCATAAATGCACCCTGAGCCGCGGATTGAGCTATATGACGGATTTCCAGGTTGAAAAGATGAGCTCAAACCTGTATAAGCAGAGCCACCTCGATCTTCAGCGGTTCGCCCGGAACCGCGGCCTGTTCGTGGCGTTGCCGCAGATCTCGGCGGACGGCCTGGAGCCCTTCAGCTACATCGATTTCGAAGCCCGGCGCGATGAACTGCACATCCACGCCTTCCATGCCTTCCCCGATCAGGTGGCGATCATCAAGACGCAGTCTCTCTTCGACCTGCACGGGTAGGCGGTTCGACGGCAACGCACGGCAAAACAGCAAAAAAAGCCCGCTTTACGGCGGGCTTTTTGATTCCGATCTCTGCTGATTTAAACGGTGTTATTTACTGAGATTCAGGAGGTTTTTGCCATCTTCAGCGACTCGGCCCGTTCCTGCAGGATATCCATCTTGCTGCGGATCTCAGCGGCCATCCGGCTGTTGGGAAAATTCTGGACGATCTCCCGCGCACAGGTCAGGGCATGTGACCAGTTCTTTTCCGTGACGGCCACCGAAAACTCTACGCCGAGATTATGCAGCTTGGTCTTGAAAACGGTACTGGCTGACTCCTGCAGCGCCAGCGCCTCCGAGGGCGTCAGGTACATATCCAGCTCCTTGAGAATATCCAGGCAGCGGTCGGTGTTCTTGCCCTTGACTGCCCGATCCCATTCCGCCAGCAGTTTGCGCTTATGCAGATTCTTTTTTTCCTGGAAGCGGGCGGACATGTTCCTGGCCTTTTCGGAGTAGGGAAACATGCTCTGAAGATTCTCGATCTGGATGGCTGCCTGGCTCCATAACTGACGATCCAGCAACCCTTCGATATGGTTGATAACCTGGGTAATGCGGCCCTCTTCCGTTGACGCGCGGTAGCGTTCGGCCATCCGGGAGAGTTGTTCATAGAGAGGCCGATACCGGGGAAACTCCTTCATCGCGTCGATCATGGTCTCGGCCGCCTCAAAATCGTGCTGATGGAGTTTGCCCAGGACCGCCTCTCCGAGTTCGAGGCGTTCGGCATCCTTGAAGACGATTTCTTTGGCCGCATCGGTCAGGCGGACCCCCTGTGCAATCTGCATCAGTAGGGTTCGCTGACGGTTCAGCAGTTCATTGCACTGCTCCAGCCGCTCCCCGGTGATGGTCAGAGACTTGAGCCCTTCTCTGAACATCAGCAGGATCAGCAGGACCGCGATGCCTGCGGCCGCCAGAAAAAGCAGTCCTCCGAGCCATAGCCAAAAGCTCTGTTCGGAAAGAGGGGGCTTAGCCGGCAGATAAAGGACAATCCCCAGCGTAAAAACAACTATAAAAAGGAGAACCCCGAGGCTTCGCCAGGAATGGACACACCGTTTTGGAGGTAATAGAAATTCCATTTAACCATCTCCTTTTTAGACCTCATCTCAAGATGAGCGTGAAAACAGTCTTTTCCGGCAATTGAAATTATACAATTTTTCGGGCGTCAAGTCAATTGCAAATAGGAAATTAAAAGAGACCGGGAACAGGCAAAAAGGAGAAGGGCTTAGAAGAGAGGGAAAAGCCACCAGTCGGTCAGAGTACGCAGATCACCGAAATCCACGAACGCATCACCATTAATATCTGAAATATAACAGGGAGAATTCGGATCAAAGGGGGAGTTGGGGTCGCTCATGTTGGGATCCGTGAGGGCATTGGGATCGCAATAGCAAAACCAGGCATTGGAGAAGATTACAAAATCCTCCATGTTGACCTGACAGTCTCCATTCAGATCCCCCCGATTGGGGCTGACCCTGCAGATTGAAAAGTTATCGATGGCGAGGTAGGAGTTGACAATCGTATCTCCGACATCGGTGACACTGCAAACCAGGAAGAACTCGCCGGTGTGCTGCCTGTCATAGGTATAACGGAAGGCCCCCCAGTCTTCCATGGCGCGGTAGTTTCCGACATCCTCAACGGTGATATAAACGAGCTCGACGCTGTTTGGATCCGAATTAGGATCCGTTGCTTCAAGGTAAATCCGGCCTTCATCAACATAAGGAAACCAGTCGCAGGTACCGAAAAAATACGATCCGGTCAGCGTGTCGCCGGGTTCCAGGATAATTTGCTGTTTCACATACGAAGTAACGATTGCCTGGTCGCCGTTCTGTCCCATATCGCCGGTCGAAAGCAGGCAGAAGTTCGCCCCCTCGGGGGCGAGCGGCACTGACCAGAAGGTGCTGGAATTTGATATGAATTCGGTATGAACACCGGCGTAATTTTGAAACACCCAATCGATCGGGGGATTGTACCCCGGAGCACCGTTCGGCTCGCTAAGTTCAAACGAGCCGTTCAGGATTCCCCCTGCACATGCGACAGATAACAATACAAAAATGGTCCCGTAAGTCAGTTTATTCATAAGTATTTATATATACAAAGTTCCATTAAAATTATAACACCGTCTGTGAATTTGTTTATCAAAAAAATATGAGTTTCGCGATTTATGCATCCGCAGATGTCTTTTCCGAAAATATTGATTCGCCGGAACTCCTTATTGTACCGAAAGATAAGTTACTTTCCCGTAAGAAATTAAAATAATATTACTTGAACCTTTCTCGACTTTATGCTTTAATTTAAGTCGATCTGACATTAAATAGACGTGGGGTAAGCGGGTTTTATAACCCATAAATTTTCTGATTACGGAAAATCAACCAAAATATATCTCCAGGAATCGGCGTTTTCTCCGGATGTCCTTACAACCAAGATCGGAGGAGTCAAATGAATCCGTGGCTGTTTGAAGAGAAACTGAACGAACTCATCAAAGAATTAGGGCCGTTACCGGACCCCGCCCACCAGAAATTCGCAGAAATAGCCCGGGAACATCGCAAAAGCCAGAAGAAACTTCAGGAAAGTCTCCATTCCATGCAGGAATCCATGGACTATTTGCGCGTCTGCGTCAAGTACCTGCTTTTCGATCTGGAAGCGACTCGTAGAGAAAATCTTCACCTGAAAAAACTCCTGGAAGAAAAGGCCGATTAATCAAGATATAGGCCGATTATTTCATCCATTATATCGTTATAATGCGGGCTTTTTTTACGCCCCTTTTTCCTTGTGTCATTTCCTGATTTGGATACTTTTTTTGCAAAGTCTCCCGGCCGTTTTGTCGATAACACCGGTGCATAATTTGCAGGTTGTTGTTTATCGATTCGATGATGTGAAAAAACGAACAAAATCACCTCATTCGCATAGTAGAATTGGAGATTTTGTGGTGGCTGTTTTTAGAGACTTGTTGTAGTTTGAAGGTATAATATCCGCCGTTCGAATCTTCCGTTTGGTTTGGTACGTAGAAAAGGCAAAGACAAGAGGAAAGCATGTTTGAACGTTTTACAGATAGAGCTCGCAAGGTAATGGCTCTGGCCAATCAGGAGGCCCAACGCTTCAACCACGAATATATCGGGACGGAACACATTCTGCTCGGACTGGTGAAGGAAGGCAGCGGCGTGGCCGCCAACGTCCTCAAGAATCTGGATGTGGATTTGAAGAAACTGCGTCTGGAGATCGAGAAACTGGTCAAGAGCGGTCCGGATATGGTCACCATGGGCAAACTGCCGCAGACGCCCCGGGCCAAAAAAGTGATTGAATTCGCGATCGAAGAGGCCCGTTCTCTGAATCACAATTACGTGGGAACCGAGCACATTCTGCTGGGGCTTCTGAGAGAGACCGAAGGCATTGCCGCGCAGGTACTGATGAATCTCGGACTGAAGCTCGAAGACGTGCGCCAGGAGGTACTCAATCTTCTCGGGGCGGGCATGGAAGATAACTCCTATACATCCATGGGGCTGAAAATGAATCCATCTGCTTCACAGGCAGCAAAATCAAAAAGCAAAACCCCTGCCCTCGACAGTTTCGGCAGGGACTTAACGGAATTGGCGGCCAAAGGGGAACTGGACCCGGTCATCGGCCGGACGACCGAGATCGAGCGTCTCGTGCAGATCCTCTGCCGGCGGACCAAGAACAACCCGGTGCTCCTCGGCGAGGCCGGCGTCGGCAAGACGGCGATTGTCGAGGGCATGGCCCAGCGGATCACCGGCCATGAAGTGCCCGAGATCCTCAAGGACAAGCGGCTGGTCGTGCTGGACCTGGCCATGATGGTGGCCGGTACGAAATATCGCGGTCAGTTCGAGGAACGCATCAAGGCCGTTATCAACGAGGTCCGACGGGCCGGCAACGTGATCCTGTTCATCGACGAGCTGCATACGCTGGTCGGCGCCGGCGGGGCGGAGGGGGCCATTGACGCCTCCAACGTGCTCAAGCCCGCGCTCGCCCGCGGCGAGGTCCAGTGCATCGGCGCGACGACCTTTGACGAGTATCGCAAGTACATCGAAAAGGACGCGGCCCTGGAGCGGCGGTTCCAGACCATCGTGGTCGATCCGCCGAGCAAGGAGGACGCGCTGCTGATCCTCAAGGGGCTGCGAGACCGTTATGAGCAGCATCACCGCGTGCGGTTTACCAATGAGGCCCTGCACCAGGCCGTCGAGCTCTCGTGCCGGTATATCTCCGGCCGCTGCCTGCCTGACAAGGCAATCGACGTGATCGACGAAGCCGGCGCCCGCGTGCGTCTCAAGAACATGACGCCGCCGCCGGACCTGGCGGAGTTCGAAGGCCGCATCGAGAAGCTGCAGGAAGAAAAAGACGAGGCCGTCCGCAACGCCGACTATGAGCGTGCCGCGGCCCTCCGGGACGATATTCAGCGTATCCTCGACGAGAAGGCCGAGATCCAGCGGCAGTGGCAGGAAAAGAACAACGAGACCGTCGGCGAGGTGGATGCCGAAGTGGTGGCCGAGGTCGTCAGCAAGATGACCGGCGTGCCGCTGACCCGGCTGGAAAAAGAGGAAGCCCAGAAACTGCTCGAACTTGAATCCGAGCTGCACAAGACCGTGGTTTCACAGGACGAGGCGATCAACGCCGTGGCCAAGGCGGTCCGCCGAAGCCGCAGCGGCCTCAAGGACCCGAACCGCCCGATGGGCAGCTTTATCTTCATCGGTCCCAGCGGTGTCGGCAAGACTCTTTTGGCCCGGGCCCTGGCCGAGTTCATGTTCGGCGACGCGGATGCCATGATCCAGATCGACATGAGCGAGTACATGGAGAAGCACAACGTTAGCCGGCTGGTCGGCGCCCCGCCCGGGTACGTCGGCTACGAAGAGGGCGGTCAGCTCACCGAGCGGATCCGCCGGCGGCCCTACGCGGTGCTGCTGCTCGACGAGATCGAAAAGGCGCACTCCGATGTGTACAACATGCTGCTCCAGATCATGGAGGAAGGCCGTCTGACCGACTCGTTCGGCCGGCACGTGGACTTTAAGAACGTGATCCTGATTATGACCAGCAACATCGGGGCCGACCTGATTAAGAACCAGTCCGGTTTCGGCTTCGGCAAGCGGACCGAGCAGGCCAACTATGAAAAAATGAAAGAGCTGCTCAACAAGGAAATCGAGCGGCACTTCCGGCCGGAATTTATCAACCGGCTGGACGCGATGATCGTCTTCCGTCCGCTGACGCGGGACGACCTCCAGACGATTGTGGACTACGAGCTCAACAAGGTCTTCAAGCGGCTGATCGAATACGGTCTGCACCTGGAGCTCGAACCGGCGGCCAAGGAGTTCCTGATCGACAAGGGCTACAACCCCGAGTTCGGGGCTCGACCGCTTCGCCGGGCAATCGAACGGTACATCGAGGACCCGATGTCCGAGGACCTGCTTCGCGGCAAGTTCAAGGGCAAATCGGTCATCAAGATCTCCGTCCAGGACGAGGAACACCTCCGGTTCGAAGGCGTGGAAGACAAGGAAGTCTCGGACGAGAAAGACACGGTGGTTCACTCCAAAGAGGAATCCTGAACAGGGCAATAAAGTGAAACGCGGGGGCGTCTGAACATTCGGACGCCCCTGTTTTTTGCCCCGTTTATGAAATGGGATAAAACGGAACTTATTCAGATCACTTTGTAGCAAGGAGAAAGACATGAAACACAGTCTTGCAATCAGCGCCGCCGTCATTTTGCTGATCGGGATCGGTCTTATGCCGGCCGCCGAGACGACGGAAGAGACCCGCCGAGGAACGGCTGTCCGACAAAACGATCCAGGCGAAACCCCGCCGGCCCCGCGTGTTCGGGAACCTCGGATTCCCCGGCCGGTCCCGAACGCCGCCGAATCCCAAAGAGGCCCTGCGATGGGTCCGGCCGCTCGCAGCCGAAATGACATGACCCCGGAAGCCCGCCGGGAGATGTACTACCGAATGATGGCCCAGCGCGGTGTATCCCACCAGGACCTGTTGCGGGAACTGGAGGCCATTAAGAAGATTGCCCAGGAAGAAAATGCGACGAAGACCGTCGCCGCCCTCGATGAGCTGATTGCGAAGAAGGATGCCGAATTCCAGCGGCAGCAGACCGAAGTGCAGCGGCGCAGGGAGGAGGTCCGACGTCAGATGGAACTGCGACAGCAGCGGAATCAACCCGCGGCCGAACAGGACGCCGCCGCCGGGACGTCCCAGGATAAACCAACAGCGGCCCCTGAAACGCCGGCCGCGACGCCCAAGCGCAAATAGACGGCCGCGAACGCGGCAGCGACGGCATGTTTCCATGCAACCGGCAGGGCGGGAGAAGGGTTCCCGCCCTTTTTGATTTCCGGATATCCGTTTCGGAATCATGCATCCGAAGCTTGCCTTCGACAGTCGGCCGGGTACAATACGGGCAAGACGGACAGGTTAACAGGAGAATACGCATTTGAGTCGGAAGTGGACTCGATCCGAACTGCGGGGCCTGCTTCAGGGCGACCGAAAGGCCCTTGAAACATGGATCAGGGAGCAGGCGGATTTTCTCTATACATGGCTGATCGGCGCGTACGGCCTGTCGTCTTCAGACGCCGGCCGGCTTGTCTCCGCCGTCTTTTCCGCCGCCCTTGAGGAAATCGATCGGTTTCGCCTGCACGACGGTTCCATGTTTCGCTGGCTCCAGTCGCTGGCACGCGAGCGGATCGAGACCCAGCTTCCGGCCGCTGCTCAAAGCGTCCAGCCGAGAGAACCGTGGACGCCGGAGGATCTTGCCCCGGCACGGGCCCTGGTTCAGATCGCCGAAAAGCCGTTCGATGAAACGTGGATCGAACGGCCCATCTGTGCGGATCTTCTCCGGGCGGCCCTCTCGGACCTGGATGAGGACGACCGCAATGTCCTGCTGGCCCGCTATCACTCTTTCAGCAGCGGCGCCGGTCTTTCCGTCTCGACCGGTCTGAGCCCGGAGGAGGCCCAGAATCGGCTCGTGCGTGCCCGTCACGAACTGCGCCTTGGGCTTTACCGGGAGGTCCGAAAGGGCTGTCCCTCCCTGGAGCCGTTGTCGCCGTCCGTTTGCCTGGAGGTGTTTGAGGCCAACCTCGAAAAGCTCTTCCATACGCTCGATCCGTGCCTGCACCTGCCGGAAGAAACTCGGTCAAAGCTCATTCAATCGCTTAGCCGCGACGCCGCCCGCATCGGCATCGGACGCCGCCATGAACTTATGCAGCGGCGGATTATCGCTTTCGCCGCCGGAGCAGCGGCTGTGGCGGTCCTGCTGGTAATCGGCGTCGTGCTGACGGCCCAGCGATACCGGAGGTCTCAAATTCTTCCGGCGACGGCCGTCAGGACGCCGTCACCTCAGCCATCTCCAAAAGCCGTGGAGAAGGTCCCCGTTTCGACCAAACGGCCTGCGGAGATGGACCGCGGGCAAATGGAGCAGCAGCTTCTGCTCGTCTTCCGCTACGGCACCGAACAGGACATTCCGGCACTGCTGGAGATTCTGCGGACGGGCCACTACAGCGCCCAGCTTGTCGCCGCTCACTTCCTCGGGCAGTACGGCGATGCCTCGGTGATCAATCCTCTCCAGAACGCCGCCGAGCACTGGTATCCCTCCGAGCGAGAGGAGAATCCGTTTCTCAAAGCGATTGATGCCATCGAGACGCGGTTGAGGGAGCAGGCGTCTGAGGAGGTCGAGACTCCGGAGGAACCGGAGACGCCGGGCGTTTTGCCGGTCGCGACAGAGCCGAATCTCCCGCCCGCTGCTGCGACAGTACCGGACGCGAACAGTCTGGATCATCTGCCTTCCGCACCGGATATGACGGCAGACCCCAACGAAGCGGCGGTGGATTTGCCGGCGGAAGCGGAGGCGGCGGAAGGGGAACTCAGCGCCGAATTTTATGAAGAATTCCAAGCCGGGGAATCTTTCTCTGCGGACCCCAATGATCTGAATCTGCTGGAGACTCTGGAGCCGGTTTCGGCCGACGGACAGCTATAGAGTTAAGTTCAAAACCGATAAGACGAATCTGAAAATCGCCTCTAAAAATCTGCAAAATTTCTCTTTTCAAACCTGATTTTTCGTGTACAATCACGTATTCTAATTGGTATGGCGGTGTAGCTCAGCTGGTTAGAGCATGGGATTCATAAGCCCAGGGTCGGTGGTTCGAATCCACCCGCCGCTAATGAATATAAGGTATTGAAAATAAGCAATTTAAGGTAAAGTCACCCACTGAATAACAGGGGTTGTCGTCCGCCTTGCTCGGTACTTTTCACTCTTCTTTTTTCGTCAAATCCGCTTCCTTGCGCATCATTTTTCGCGGCGGCAAGTGCATGGCGCTTTGATACACGTCCTCGGCGGCTTCTTTGACCGCTTCGCCGATAGTCGGGTGGGCGAAGACCATATTCGCCAAGTCTTTTGCGGTTCCGCCGACGGTCATCATGGCCGCGGCTGATGCGATGATCTCGGTGGCGTTGTGCCCCAAAAGGTGCACGCCGAGCAGTTTGTCGGTGTTGTAGTCGGCAATGACCTTGACCGTGCCCTCGGTGTGGCCTGCGGCCATCGCTTTTCCGAGATAGCCGA
>JBNRMP010000058.1:0-49436 GCA_050309685.1 Anaerohalosphaeraceae bacterium | reverse complement strand
ATTTTTACGGATAAAAACCTCAGAAAACCGCATTTTCAGCCCAATTTCGCCCTTTTACCTTTAATTTTTGCTTTTTTTGTCCCCGACAGGGCCCAATGGCATGTATCCCAACTAAATCAACCCGGCGAAGCCGCCCTCAATTTTGCTATTTTATCTTTAATTTTTACTTTTCCCTCCTTCCTCTTCTGCATTCTCTCCCCAAATCTTTACCGTAAAAACCTACGGCTGAGAACCATGGCTTACGGCTGGTATTCCAGCGGGTCCTTGAGTCCTGCCTCGGCAAATCCTTTGAGTCGCAGGCGGCAGGAGTCGCACCGGCCGCAGGGGCGGCCTTGCTCGTCGGGGTCGTAGCAGCTATGGGTCAACCCGTAGTCCACGTGGAGCTGGGCGCCGAGTTGGATGATCTGGGCCTTGTTCATGCCGATGATGGGCGTGTGGATGTGGTAGTAGCCGCGACCCTGAACGGCGGCGGCGGTGGCGAGGTTGGCCATCTTCTGAAAGGCGGCGATGTACTCCGGCCGGCAGTCCGGATAGCCGCTGTAGTCAAGGGCATTGACGCCGATGAAGATGTCGAACGCCCCGATCACCTCGGCCCAGGCCAGGGCATAGGACAAAAAGATCGTGTTGCGGGCGGGCACGTAGGTTACGGGGATATGGCCGTGGCCGATCTCCTCGCGGTCCTTGGGCACGTCGATCTCGGCCGTCAGGGCCGAGCCGCCGAAGATGCGAAGATCGATCTCGGCAAACTTGTGCTCGACGACACCCTGCCGGGCGGCAACCCGCCGGGCCGCCTCGATCTCGATGCGGTGGCGCTGTCCATAGAGAAAGCTCAGGGCATAGCACTGGTAGCCGCGGTCCGCGGCCCACGCCAGTGTCGTGGCCGAATCCAGCCCGCCGCTGAGCAGAATAACGGCTTTTTGCTTCGGTTGTGTCATCTTTTGTTGAAAACTCCCAGATAATTGCTACAATATCCGTGAATTATAGCGGGGCGTCCGCAAAAATGGAAACCTTTTAGCCGGCGGAAAATATGAGGCACGGGACCACGGCTGGAAGCCCGTGATACAGAAGCCGCTGTTCGGCTAAAATGAAATAATCGTTTTTTAGAAAGCACAAAATGTCGGATAAAAGTTTACTTGAATTATTTGAAAATCCCCGTCCGGGCCGCGACTACACGATCACGATCCGCTGCCCGGAGTTTACCAGCGTCTGCCCAAAGACCGGCCAGCCGGACTTCGGCGAGATCACCATTGAATATATACCGGATAAGCTATGTATTGAACTCAAGAGTCTGAAGTTCTACTTGCAAAGCTACCGAAATCAGGGCATCTTTTACGAGCGGCTGACCAACGATATCCTGGATGACCTGAGCGGGGCCTGCCGGCCGCGGCAAATGCGGGTGACGAGCCGCTTTACGCCCCGCGGAGGCATCACAACCGACGTGAGCGCGGAGTACAGACAGGAAAAATAGCGACCTTTTCGGGAGGACGAACTATGCCGATCAGCTTTCACTGCGAATCCTGCAAGAAGAAGATCAAGGCCCCGGACGAGGCGGGCGGCAAGTGGGGCAACTGTCCCTACTGCAAGCACCGCTGCTATATCCCTCTGCCGAAGAGCGAAGACGAAGAGGAGCTGCGGCTGGCGCCGGTGGACGAGTCGGAGGAGAGCCAACTGGAGGATATGATGCGCGAGACTCATCATCTGACCAAAAACATCCTCCATCTGAACGAACTGCCGGATGAGGGGCCGGACACGGGAACGGCCGACGAGAAAGAGCTGATTAAGACGGCGATATTGTACCTGCGGCAGATGGCCGACGGGGAGCTGGGGCAGGCGGAGCGGACGTTCAAAAAGCTTCAGACCAACAAGCGAAACGCGCTGCAGATCCTGGCGGCGATGGCCCGCGCCGAGCGGCCGGAGCCGGAGCTGTCGGACGTGCCCGAGACGGTCCTCAACGGCCTGATTCGAGACGCAAGCGGCAAACTGCGTTAGGGGGGGGGCGGCTGCGACAGGGCAGGGCATGGCAGAGGCGGTCATCCGAGTCGAGAACGTTTGCAAGCACTTCGGGGAGCTTTGCGCGGTGGACGGGCTGAGCTTCGAGGTGGAGGCGGGCACGTGCTTCGGCTTTCTGGGGCCCAACGGTGCCGGCAAGACCACGCTGATGAAGATGCTCTACGCCCGCACCCTGCGGGACGATCCGGCGCATTCGACCATCCGCGTCTTCGGCTTTGACCCGCTGACGCAGGAGTTGGACATCAAGTATCTCTCGGGCGTCGTCGGACAGGAAGACAACCTCGACGAGGAACTCAACGTGGTGCAGAACCTCCAGCTCTTCGCCCGCTTTTATAACCTGTCGCGGGAGCGGACGCGCCGGCGGATCGACGAACTGCTGGACTTCATGGAGCTGGGCGAGAAGCGCCATTCGCTCATTCGGCATCTTTCGGGCGGAATGAAGCGGCGGCTGGTCATCGCGCGGGCGCTGCTGCACGAGCCGCGGCTGCTGATCTTCGACGAGCCGACGACGGGGCTCGATCCGCAGGTGCGGCATCTGATCTGGGACAAGCTGCGGCAACTCCGGGCCGGCGGCGCTACCCTGCTGCTTACGACGCACTACATGGAGGAGGCGTTTCAGTTGTGCGACCGGCTGCTGATCCTGCACAACGGCCGCAAGGTACTCGAAGGCCCGCCGCGAAAGCTGCTGGCCGAGCATGTCGAGAGCCATGTGCTCGAGCTGCCGGACGAACTGCCGCCGGAGCAGCAGGCGGGCCTGAAACTGCCGGAGGGCGTGCGGCAGGAGATGAGCGGGCAGACGGTCCGCTTCTACGCCGACCGGTTCGATGCGCTCAGGGACCTGGCCGACCGGCTGGCGGGCCGGCCGTATTTCCTGCGACAGACGACGCTGGAGGACCTGTTTTTGAAGGCGACGGGGAGGAACCTCAATGAAAAACAGTAGCCGCGCGTACCCGCCGCTGTCGAAGCGGCTGCTGAGCGTCTGGTGGCGGCACGTCCGCGTCTATACGCAGAACCTGCTGAGCAACGCCTTTCCGCCGTTTCTTGAACCGCTGATCTTCCTGGCGGGCATCGGGCTGGGGCTGGGAAAGTACATCACGGACCCCGTGCAGGGGCAGCAGTATATCGAGTTTCTCAGCGTGGGCATGCTGATTACGGCGTCGATGTGGACGGCGGCGTTCGAGTGCTCCTTCGGCACATTCATCCGACTGGAGTTCGAGAAGATCTACGACGGGATGCTGGCGGCACCGATCACGGCCAACAACCTTATCGTCGGCGAGATGCTCTGGGCGGGCACGAAGGGCTTCTTCTTCTCGCTGGCGGTGCTGGTCATCGTTACGCCGTTCGGGCTGGTTCCGCTGCCGCAATCGCTGGCGGCGCCGCCGCTGGGATTCGTCAACGCTTTCATGTTCGCGGCGATGAGTCTCTACATCACCTCGTTCGTCAAGACTATCAACCATTTCAACTTCTACATGACCGGGCTCTTGTCGCCGATGTTCTTCTTCGCCGATGTGGTCTTTCCCGTGGCGAGTCTGCCGCCGTTTCTCCGCCCCATCGCCGAAGTCATGCCGCTGACCCATCCGGTGCGGCTGATGCGGGCCGGCGCCGGCGGCGGCTTTGAGCCCCTCCTGCTCTGGGACATCGCCTACATCGTCCTCTTCAGCGCCGTCATGACCGTCCTGGCCATCCGCCGCCTCAAAAAACGCCTGATCTCATAAAGAATTTCTTGAAGAAGGTCGTCAAATGTGTTTGCTGCTGTATCCTGGAAGCGACCAGCCGTATTGATGTGGATAAAAAGACAACCGTTATCCTGTTACGGCGACTCCCTTTTCGCGCAGGTAACGCTTCAGATCCGGGATGGAAATGGTATTGAAATGAAAGACGGAGGCCGCCAGCAGGATCGTCGCTCCGGCTTTAACCGCTTCGTAGAAATGCTCCAGTCGGCCCGCGCCGCCGGAAGCCACGATCTCGGCCGAGGTCGCCTTCTTCATCGCCTCGATTACCGGCAGATCATAGCCCGTCCGGGCGCCGTCGCCCGCCTTGCTCGTCGGCAGGATCGTCGCTACGCCGCAGCCGTCCACCTGTTTGGCCCACTCGACGGCATCCCTGCCCGTGGCCGTCCGCCCGCCGTCAATATAGACCTCATACCCGGACGGCAGCGAAGGGTTGCGATCCACATCGATGGCGACCGTTACCTTGTCGGGTCCGAACGCCTTGACCATCTCCGCGATAACCTCCGGCTTGCGGAAAGCGGCGCTGCTCGTAGAGACCTTATCTGCGCCCGCGCTAAGCACCGCCTCGGCGCTTTTGACATCCGAGATGCCGCCGCCGACCGTGAAGGGAACCGTCACTGCCTCAGCCACCCGGCGGACCACCTCGATCATCGTCCGGCGACCTTCGACCGTGGCTGTGATGTCCAGCATGGCCAGCTCATCCGCCCCCGCCCGGCAGTACGCCCTTGCGCACTCCACGGGATCGCCCGCGTCGCGGATATCGACAAAGTGGACCCCCTTGACGACGCGCCCGTTCTGCATATCAAGGCACGGCATAATTCGGATCGGTTTACTCATTTTTTCTCCCTGCTACAAAAAAAATGCCCAGGACTGGAGTCGAAGACAAACGCTTCAACCCTGGGTGTTCCATATATTCTTTATTTACAAAGACTTACGCAAGACAGTTCCGATTAAAATCCGCTTTTAGGTCCGCTTCCCATAAGCCTTATATTCTTACATCACAAAGACTTATATCTTTTCCCAATTGGATAAATCCACTCTCTTTGTAAAAAACAAGCATCGAAAGCCTTATTTCAAAATAAGCTGGAAAAAGATATCACTTTCAATTTCAATTACATCATAGTTGCTACGCTCTCCTTGTGCAAGCACCAACTGACTTATGCCACCTTAGTATATTTATATATAACCTATTTCCATTTACTCCTATATAGGTGCTGAATATGAACAACCAATCAATCTCTCTGAAACGAAGTGAACTGTATGAGAAAGTTTGGTCAACTCCGAAAATCTAGCTCGCTAAAGAGTTCGGCATTTCAGATGTAAATATAGCCAGCGAACCATTTACCCTAATGAGACTTTGGAAAAGGTCTACATTTTTAAGGAAGTGAAGAACTTTGAAGTTATTTCAGGCGGATGGGAAAAAGAAGAATAGCTGAGAGTCATAATTATAGTTCAGGATTTGAGAATATGAACATTTTCCCCTTTCATCCTCTTCACTAGAGGCGGCTATAGAGTTCAATCACTCCTTCTCCAGCAAGAGCAGTGTCCTTTTTAGCCGCTTTCTTGATCTCTGACAAGGCTTCTTTCATCCGCTTGGATGCTTTTGCTGTCCCGTTCCATCCGTAGGCTTCCCTGCGGAAGTATTTCTTAAATATCCATTTGCAGGTCGGCATAGTTGATGTCCGGGTTAGCAGCGATTATTCACAAACCAGACAGAATAATCATCCAACAGTTCATAGTTTTTTGATTTTTTATCCGTTGCCTTGAGCTCAGAAAGCCCCAGGATGAAATCTTTCTTATCTGAAATACGGCGAACACGACCTCCCAAATCATCTTCCCCACATATTGCCCATTCTGAATCGGTATTTCGGATAATTTCAAGTAATTCATATCGGTCACGGTAAGAGGGACTTGTTTTCTTAAGTCGCTCGTATTCGGCTTTGTTTCCAGGACCGATCACATAATATTCCTCCCATCGAAAATCCTCAATACCCGTTACCTCGCAGGGAAGGGAGAGATGTAACTTGAGGTATTTATAAAAAGCGTTAAGGCTTTCTTCAAACTCTGCTTCCTCAGGATCGCCTATAACTTCCATAATACGCTGATCCTGAGCATCCATTTCCTCGTCATCTCCTTCATAGAATTCAAATAAATAGTCATGCAGGTCATCCAGTTTGTATATGAGCCTTTCATCTTTTTCATCGTTGCTCAATTCGAATATTTGATCCAGTAGATCTTTCAGTTCATGCTCATACATCATAATTTCATATTGATTGTCATTTTTAACCGCCAAGGAAACCAATCGAAACAATTCTGGATCGGTAAAATGGGATTCGTATTTCAAGAGTAAATCTCGCTGAGCAGGCACAAGAATTATAGATATTTTTTCTTCCATCGGTTAGTCCTCATTAAATAATTGTTTCGGCTCATACGCTCCACATTTGAACTCTTCTTCCTGTTGACTCATTCGATTGAGATCACAGAGGATTTCTTCTCCAGGGAGCCCCTCTTTTCTGCATGTAATGCATAGGGAGGGCTTAGGGATGAGATCGGGGTTGACCTCGGTTCCATCGTCATTAAAGAATTTGGGGATGTTACCCTGGTCATTATGGAAGTAATAGCGGATATGAATCCTCCCCTCCTTCTTGAAGGTCTCTTCATAAATCTCAGGGTACTCTTTGCCGTTGTAGGTAAATCTTTTTTTCCTTCTCGGCATCTCATTTCCCTTTGAACGAACACCAACTCATGTGCAGGTTCAGGTGGACCTGATAAGTGAAATATACCGCTGGGAAATGTAGGAAGGCAAGGATAAATCCGCTTATAAATCCACTTTTTAGTCCACTTGGGCTTTTTTAAGTGATGGCAAAAAAATAACTCCTTGCATAGCAGGAGTTATGAAAAATGCCCAGGACTGGAGTCGAACCAGCACGGGGTATTAGCCCCATTAGGCCCTCAACCTAACGCGTCTGCCAATTCCGCCACCTGGGCATCAAAAAAGCGGATTATAGAGACTTTTTATGTTTTGGCAAGGGGTTCTGTCATTTTAAGTGAAAAATTCTGCATCCGGCCTCTCCGCTAAGGGAGTTACTACCTCCGGATTCCCCGCAAATCGGCTCCCTGACGGAGCAATTCCTTCTGGACCTGCTGATAAGGGATTTGCCGGGGCGGCTTTTCCGCCCTCGCCGCCAGGGCAGCGCATACCCCCGCCGCGTGCCCCGTTGCCATTGAGACCGGCATGATCCGGTACGAGGCCCCCGCCTCATGCGTCCCCGAGATGCACCGTCCGGCCACGACCAGGTTTTCTACATTCTGCGGCAGCAGACACCGCAGCGGGATATCATACGCCCGGCCCGGCGGCACCCGCACCAGCGTAGTCCCCGGGCCCGCAGGGTTATGGATATCCACCGGGTACGTGCAGCGGGCGATCACATCCTCGAACTGCCGCGCATGGAGTATATCCTGTATGCTCAGCTTGTACTGCCCCATGATCCGCCGCGACTCGCGCACCCCCACGTTTGCGCCGCTCTGAACAATGTACGACTTTTCAAAGCCCGGCACGTACTTCCTGAGAAACTCATACACCTGCCGCATCTGCCGGCGCGACTGCTGCTCTGCCTCCGTCAGGTCCCACACGTCCGTCCCGAACAGGTTCGTCACCCGTGTCGAGTTGACGGTGATCTCGCCCTCGTGAGGCGCCTCGAAAAACAGGATGTCCTCCCGCGGCAGATCAAGATCTCCCGCCTCGGTGGCGCTGCGGATCAGGTCCCACAACCCGTGCACTCCCCGCCACTCGTGGGGGTACTCGCGAACGTATTCCTCGAACCGTTTCCTGTCAAAGCCCATGATCCGGAACATCAGCGTCATCGGCTGCACCAGCCCGTCCGTCATCCGCCCGATCTCAAACGGTGCTCCCGCCAGGGCTGCCACATCCCCGTCGCCGGTACAGTCCACCGTCACTCGTGCCGGAATCGCCAGCGGCCCCGACTTGCTGTCAAACACGCCCCCCTGCATCCGACCGCCGTCTCCCAGGATGCCGTCGGCAAACACATGGAACAGGTACTTGACGCCCGCCTCATCCACGAAATCCAACGCGACGAGCTTAAACAGTTCCGGATCGAACGGCACGGTGTATCCCGTTTCCAGCGACGGCGAGATCGCCCCGCCCGCCTGTTCCAGTTTTTGAAGAAAATCCCGCAGGACCCCCGCGATCACGGGTTCGCCCGTTCCATGGTCCGTCGGCAAGAGGGCCCCGGTTCCCTCCGCCTCCCGGATGGGGTGCTCCGTGTAATAGGACATTAACGGCATTACCAGGGCCGCCGTTGCATTGCCGCCGAGGAATCCATATCGTTCCGCCAGGATCGTCCATGCCCCCGCTCTGGCCGCCCCGACGGCGGCTCCGATCCCCGCCAGCCCTCCTCCGACCACCAGCACATCCGCCTGCCCGGCAATCCGGGCCGTCCGCGGCGGCAGCCCAAGGGCCTCATTCGTTTGCGGGCGACACAGCGGCGGCATCGGTTCCTTCCTTTCCCTCCCCGGAGACGCTCATCCGGCAAACCCCCAGAAGCAGTTCCTTTACGATCCGGTTGTTCCTCTGAGCTGCCCGGTGCAGCTCCGGCAGTTTCCGCTGCACCTCTTCCCGCATCATCCGGCGATTGTCCCACGAGTAATCGATATAGGCGATCAGCTTGCCCGCGTTGACCACGTGCAGCGTCGGCATGTCGATCCCCAGACTCTCCAGGATCCCGCTGACTTTGGGCGCATACGGCAGGGCCACAAAGGGAATACCCCGCATCGCGGCGAAGATCAGGAAGTGAAGCCGCATCCCCACGGCAAACGTGAAACGGTCGAACAGACTCAGCATCTGTCCCGGCGAATAGACGTTCTTGAGCACCGAGGCCCGCTGTGCGAAGTACATCTTCGAGATCACCGCGTGCGAGTACTGCACGTCCTGCGTCTGCGGTTCCATCGGGACAAACACGATATCGGCGTTGAACCGGTCCACCATGAAGTCGGCCGCGTCCGAGAGGAACTGAACGTAGAAGTGCTCGTCCATATCGGGCGCCGCTCCGCCCGGCTCCCGCACGGAGATCGCAACCACCTTCTTTTGGCCGGTCAACCCCTCGTCCTGCACCGCGCCCTCCGGCAGGGGCTGGGGCTCCAGCAGGAACGCCGGGTCCGCCGTCACTTCAATCTCCTGCCGTACTTCTGCCTCCTCCAGCGCCTGGCGAGCGTGCTTCTCCCGAACCGTAATCGCCGCCGCCTGGTTCAGAACGTCTCGAACCATCGCCTGCACGCCGGCATCCTTCAGCGGTCCTGCCCCGATGGCATAGACCATGAACGGAACCTTCATCTCCGCCGCAATCTGGGCCTCCCGCAGAAAATTCTTCGCCTCGCCGTCAAACAAAATCCCCCCGCCCCCCAGGATCAGCAGATCGAGCCTGCGAATCTCCGGGATCACTTCTTCACGCGATATCTTGCGAACCGCCACCGCACGCACATCGGGATACCGCGCCCGCGTATCCTCGGCGTTGCGTGAAAAGACCGTGATCTCCACCGGCAGCGCCCGGCGCAAATGGGTAATGATGCTCTCCAGGATGGCCTCGTCGCCCAGGTTCAGCCCCCCGTAAGAGCCGGAAATGCCGACACGATATCTTTTTTCCGATCCTTCCATGTTCCGGTCTTCCTTGTTCACGGCATCTGCGGATTGTACTTGCCGATTAGAGGAGGATCGGATAGGAATTTCCCTGATTTCCCAAACCCTTTTTCCGGAAGGCCGCTGCGAAAAAATCAGGGAGCGGTGATTCGCATCTCGCGGAGTTCGATGACTGTTACGGCAACCTCATGAAGCGTCCCGGCGGCTTGGGCCTCGGCAACGGCCCGCTTTGCCTCGGCCGGCAGACGGCTTTCCAGGCCTTCTGAATACGGCAGGACCTTCAGGTAAACGTCGGACCACTGTGTTTCGGGAATCCGCCACAGGCCCGCGGCAAACGGGTCGCCGTTGTAGAAGTTATCGTCGAAGAGCGTATCGCCGACGTAGAGCCGGGCCGCATCGCCGATGTAGTGCAGATCGAGCAGGACCTTGCGCCCCGCCAGTTCCGCCGGGATGTTCAGCTTCCATACGGCCGCCTGTTCCCACGTTGACTCGTCCATACCTTTGAGGGCATACGCCGCCGGCCCGGCCTCCTTCTCCGGCGTCGCAGTGATTTTGGGAAGGGACGGCCCCGGGGTCTGTTCGAAGGAATATCGTGCAAAGACGCCGTCCGGCGACGGGGTCGCCTTTTGAATCGGCATCGGCGGATAGACGGACAACCGCACTTCCGAGCTGCCGCCGGTCTGTACCCGCAGCGTCTCACCGTCAGCAATCACCGGATCGTCGCAAAGGACCAGGCGATCCCGTCCGCCAAACCGCAGCCGCCACAGGCGCCGGCTCTGCTCCGGCGAGAGCACCACCAGCGAGACCGTTTTCCCGTCCTCCGTTTTGACGCGGGCGACCGGCCGCGTACCGCACGCGAGGGCCGTGATCCGCAGCCCGTTCGGCGTCAGCTCCTGTTTCACATCGATTCGCCGCTCCTCGTTCTGTTTCGCCCGGATCATCAGCTCCGGCGCAATCCCCTCTATCGCGGCAAAGAAGTAAACGACGTTTCCCTCTCCATCCTCCGCCCGGCACAGCGGCTGGGCCGTCGCATACTCCAGCCGCACGCCGTTGCAATCCAGGTTGAACGGAAAGAGACCGTACGCGTCTTCCGGAATTGTCATCGGCCCGGCGGGAAACGTCAGCACTCCCTCCCGGAGCTTGAGCTCGAACTGCACACCCTCCTTCGCCGGCAGCTTTGTCTGCGGCTGGTAGTTGTTGAAGAACACAAAGCCCGCCTCGCCGTCGCTGCGGACGCTCCACCGCAGCGTTGTTACATCGTCCAGGTCCGCCGGCCGCACCTCCGGCAGGAACAACGGCATTCGCGCCAGCCGCTCGCCGAAATTTTGCACGAACAAATGCTGCATCCGGAGCCGGTGGTAGTGCTCCCGCACCTGCCCGAACGCCCCCAGCGGCGCCTGGAAATCGTAATCCTTCACCGCCATCGGGTTGGGGTGATCCTCGTTGAGCCATGTCCCGCCGTCCGGGTTGACGCCGCCGTGATACATGTAGTAGCCCGGCATGTTGCTCCCGCAGCCCAGCCGCACCAGCGCCATCGCCGCGATCTCGTCCGGGCTGACCTTGATCCGCTTGCGGTAGCTCGACGGCATCCCCCCGCCGATCTCGCAGCAGGCATACGGATACCGCTCCATGTTCTCCACCCGCCCCGGCCGCAGGTTGACGAACTGCGCCCCCATGTCGCCGTCGTCGCGAATATCCGTAAACACGAACGACTTGCGAAAGTTGAGATTATCGACCGGCGTCCAGAACGACACCGAGTACGCCCCGAACAGCGGCAGCAGCCCGCTCGCCGGAATCGCCACACGGTTCCACCCTGTCATCGTATAAAGCGGCACATCAACGCCCTTCGACCGCGCCAGCGCCTTCAGCGCCAGCAGGTACGGCACATCGTTGCGTTCGTTGTCATGCTGTACGCCGATGACCGGCCCGCCGTCCTTCCACAGCAGCCCCTCGATCTGTCCGGCGATCTGCTCGTAGAGCGGCTCGACCATCGCCATGAACGCCGGATCGGTCGTCCGCAGCTTTGCCCCCGAGTGCTGCACCCAGTCCGGCAGGCCGCCGTTGCGGACCTCGCCGTGACACCACGGCCCCATCCGCACGATCACCTTGAACCCCAGCTCGCCGCAGAGCCGGACAAACGCCCGCAGGTCGCGTCGGTCGCTCCAGTCGAATGCGCCCTGTCGCTCCTCGTGGTGAATCCAGAACACATACGTCGAGACGACGTCGATGCCGCCGGCCTTCATCTTCAGCAGCGCGTCGCGCCACTCTTGGCGCGGATAGCGGCTGTAGTGGATCTCGCCCGCTATCGGCATCCACGGCCGCCCGTTGAGAAAGAACGAGCGGCTGTCGGCTGTGATCGTTTCGCCTGCCGGGTTGACGTTCGTCCCCTGGCCCAGGTCCGTCGGTGCGGCCTCGGCGACCGGCCGGCTCAGGTCGGCCCGCCGGCCCTCCGCTCCGGCGGCAAAGCAAACTGTGATTGAGGATGCGATCATAACGGTAATGACTGGAGAGAGCTTCACGGTTTTCATAGCCGGAAATTATATGCTCCGCCGTCGAAAACGCAAGCCGCAAATCCGGCCGCCGAAAATTCCCCCTTGCAATCCCGCCCCGATTTCGATATGGTATCCGCCTTAATTGTTTTTGGAATAAAGACGAAACGACTGTTCCCTGCCGTCATATAAGACGGGGGAAGTTTTTCATTTATTCGGCTTTCATTGAAGCCGGCTTTTGAGTGGAATCGATATGAAAACCGACTTCAGCGTGATCTTCGACATCGACGGCACCATGGTCAACAACACCGCCGTGCATCGGCAGGCGTGGTTCGATCTCTGCGCGGCTCACCGCATCCCCATGAATCTGGAGCTGTATCATCAGAAAATCCACGCCCGCAGCAACGACCGCATCGTGCCCGCCCTCTTCGGCCCCGAGGTGGACGCGGCCTTCATCCGCCAAATCGAGCAGGAGAAGGAATCGCTCTACCGCAAACGCTTTGCCCCGATCATGCGTCCGGCGGCGGGCCTGATAAAGCTGCTCGAAGCGCTGAGTGCCGCCGGTGTGCCCTGCGGGGCGGCCTCCAACTCGCCGTGGGAGAACGTCGAATTCGTCCTCGACGGGCTGGACATCGCAAAGCACTTCAAGGCCGTCGTCTGCCGCGACCATGTCAAGGTCGGCAAGCCCGATCCCGAGATGCTGCTCAAGACCGCCGCGGGGCTGGGTCTCAAGCCCGGCCGCTGCGTCCTCTTCGAGGACTCGGCCAGCGGCTTCAAGGCCGCCCGATCCGCCGGCATGCCCGTCATCGCCATCACCTTCGGCGCCGATCCTTACGAGCTCAACGAGGCCCACGATGCCGCCGCCGTGATGGAAGACTTCCGCTCCGTCACGCTCGATTTCCTTCGCGACATCGTCGCCGGCCGTCAGGCCGATAAGTTATGAGTTCTGAGTTTTGAGTTTTGAGTTATGAGTTCTGACGGCTTGTGTTAATCCGGGGCTATAAGTATTCGAGTATCTCCCGCAGCTCGATTCTCCGCCGTTCGAACGGAGAGCTTTCTCCCCGCTCCTCCAGGAAGGCCGTGTGGATTCGCGCCAGCCGCTCGTTGATCTCGTCGAGGTGGAGCGTATTGGCGGGCGTAAAGACAAACGTCTCGACATCAACGCCGATGAAGTTCTTCTCGCAGAAGGAGACCGCGTACTCGTCGGGCCGCTCTTCGTCCGGCAGGTACACCAGCGGCAGGCCGTGCGTGCGGCAGATAATCGGCCGCTGCGGGTAGATCCGGCACAGGCCGTCTCTGAGGAAGCCGCAGCTTGCCCCTTCGTCCCACTCCGGAGCCGGCCGGCCGGATTGTTTCAACTCTTCGACAATCGAGAAGAACTCCACCGGCCAGACGCTCAGGTTCACGCAGCAGTCCGGGCACATCGCCCGGCAGTTCAACCGGTCCCGGTGCACCTCCGAAAGCTCCATCGCCTTCCGGTCCACTTCCTGCCGCAGCAGGAGATAATTGTCGATTGCTTTGGTCATACGGGTATTATGGAGGAAAAGGAGCGAATGTTCAAACAAGTTCTACTTTGCCTGATGACGAATGCTTGAAGAATAGAACCCGTTATTTACTATAAGAAGTATAAGCACTCACTGTACAACCATATGAATTCCAACATTCCTAAAATTACATCCAAGTCAGCACTGAATATTTTGATAAATGCGTGGCAACTCAATTTGGTCGCTAAAATATATCACTTCTTTGCCCATCTTAGAAATATGCGCACTATATCTCAAATCATAGTTAATACATTTTTTCTCTTTGTACATCTCTTTGATCTCGGGTACATCATCGTATGATAATATCCAATTATGTCTGACATGTTTTTGTATAAATCTCGCAAGCTTCTTATGATCATCATGCTGGTAATAATTTAAGTATAGCTTTTTCCCATTTACATAATATGGTGGGTCAAAATATATAATCGCTTTATCATACCTCTTTAAATCATTTTTTATAAATACAATAGCGTCTTTATTGTATATTTTTATCCGTTCTCTATAAAGTGCAATTTTTTCTATTTTCTTACATTGTTCTTTCTTGTTAAATCTTGCATCAATTTTCCATTTTCCAGTTTGATTATTTCCCCCAATGGGGCCCGCATTTATTATTCCAGACCTATTGCATCTATTTAGGAAAAAAGTTGCAAATCCAATTTCTAGAGGCGTGTGCTCGTTCGGCCTCTTTATTACATTTTTTTGTCTTCTCCAAGTATTTATTGTCACTCGAACGTTATTAATCCTTCTTAAGATGGATTCTGTTTCATTCAAAATCGAATGCCAAAAACAATATATATTATAGTCTGCATCATTTAGTATTATCTTTTCAACATATTCCATAAAGAGGAGATTTAATGCTGCTCCTGCACCTCCTGCAAATGGCTCTACATAAACTTCATTGTATAATTTATTGTATTTTATAATATCAGCAAAAAATTCCGTAAGACTCTTTTTGCCACCTGGGTATCTAAGCGGACTATAACTATAACTCATATCGTTGTCCCTTATTCCGGCTCAGTAAATATTATTTTAAATAGCCCTTCCAAACAAAGCCAAATGGTTCTTATATCTTGCTCTTTAATACTAAACTCTTCATTGTGAACTACAGAATTTAATGTTGAAAGAGAAGGACCACTGTTTGAGCTTTTGAATTTAGAGATTACTTTTCGCACGTTCTTGTCATCGATGACGTTTGTGTCATTTCGAGCTATATATTCAAGTATTTGGCCAAGTTGTACATCAGCCAATTCAAGAGTCTTCTTTGTGCCATTTTCATTAATTTGAATTCTATAAACTCTTTTCTTTTTTAAATACATACGCAAAGTTTTGTCCAGTAGAACTCTTAGTGAAATCGCACACAAATTAGGATAGGTTCGTACAGGCATCTTTCTAAGTTCTCCATATATAACTTGTAGATTAGATGCCCCTTTTAATGAAAAAGTAGTTCCGTAAGAAAAGATACCAGTAGGAACTCTCGTGGTACTTGTCTTCTTCTGTTCTGCTTTTGGTTTTTCTTCTAAAGGTTGTTCGTTCCGAGGTTCATCAAAATCATCGTAATGGAATCTGCCTTTTGTTTTAGGTAAATCATCTTCTATTTTTTTAATATATTCCTTAAATCCTTTCTCATTATTCAGTTTTCTTGTATCAACCTTTTTATTCACTACATTTTCAACAATTAACGTATATGCTTTACTGAAATCTTTCTTGTTTGCTGTTCCTTTGGGCTTTCCGTTTTCATCAAAATCTAACTTCAATCTATCTTTCATTATCGTTGAATCATATATTCTCTGCAATACATATGCGGGGAAATTCTGTTTATCGAGCACTTTGTTCAAACTATCTTCGTCAGGATATTCCATTTTACAAGCAAGATCATACATATAATACATTTTTAGAAACTTACTAATTTCTCCTTTTGATAAAACGAATTCATCAACTAAATCATCTATTGACATCCCCTTATCTATTTGCTGTTTATAAAATTCAGCTTGCATGATAGGCGACCATGGCATAGTTGTTCTTTCGGGTGTATGTTCCTTAAAAATAATCGGATTTGCTGCTTCTCGATTTGGTGCTATAACAACTTTTATTTGTTGTATATATTTCTTCTCGATCTGAGAATTTAATATTTCAAACTTCTTTCTAATCTTTACATCATCAATGATTTCAGTCGTGAGAAGTGATTTTATTGCAGATAATCTTCTATTGCCTTCTAACACATAATAATTATCGTCCTCTTTTGTTATTATCAAGCTTTTGTCAGGAAAATATCCTTCTTGTGCAATAGATTTAGCTAATTCATATATCTTATATTTTCTTATCATCTCATTGATTAAATAATTCTGCGATAAGCTACTCCCTTTTTTGGGGAATCTGGGATTCTGGGGATCTATAAGCAAACTTGCAACTGAGATTTTTGTTTCCTTCCATTTTGAATAGTCTATCATAAGTATCCCTCTTTAATTAAAATTTCCCTATATACTATTCAGACTTCGTCTTTTCAGCAAGCGGCTAAAACCGCCCCATAATCTATACCCAAACCACCGACAATTCAAGCAAATTCCGAATGAAATTTTTCCGTCCGATCCGTCTGACGGGGATAAATAAAGTTGCAGGAATCTTTTCCACACCTTCCTGCAGCCGTCTTCTCCCATTCACTTCCTCACGCCGTTAATTTACACAATATCTGTGTTAACCTGCGTCAAAAAAAACTCTCGTCCTCTCCTGAATAAATGTGAAATTTGAAATCGGCACTTTTGAAATCGCGCCGCCCTGTTGCCCAATCAAAGAACTGTCTCTGTCAAATAGCCGGGAAATTTCCTCCATAATCTACCCTAAAACCCGCTCCATTTCAACCAAATTCCAAATAAATTTCAACCTCAAAACAGGTGTTGGACAGTCCATAATCCCCATTAATTCTCTGCCAATCGTCCATCGTCCCTCGTCCATCGACAATCAATTTCCCTCCGTGGTTAAAAAAAGTAAATCCTTTCAGAATAAAACAACCTTCGTGTCCCTTCGTGACTTCGTGGTGAAAAAATAATTTTAAAAATACATCAAGGTCTTAACTCTTTATTTTATTTTGACTTAGATTACCTCTGTGTCTCTGAGTCCCCTGCGGCAAAAAATAAATTTTGAAAATTGTTGGAAAAATATATAACTTCGGCTATTATTATATAGAGGGCTTCGTCCCCCGCCCCGGCCGTTCGTGCCAGAGAGCGAAGGTAAAGGGCTGTAAGCCGGCCGCCAAAAAGAAGGAGGAGTAAGATGGTTAAGGCAGTCGATCAACTCAGGAACGGAAGCCCGCGCCCACTCTCTTTTGGATCTTTGCTTTGTGTCTTTTCTTTTTTATCTCTTATCTTTGATCTGTGTTCTAAATCCTGTTTATCCTGTAAACCTGTCCTTCGTAGCTTCAGCGTAGAAGGATCCCGTCTGAAAAAAATCCGTGAAATCCGTGTAATCCGTGGTTGCTTTAAAACTGATCCGTGTGAATCCGTGGTTAAAAATTCGTGTAAATTCGTGGCTAATTCCGATCACTTCGCGTCTAACTGTGGCAACTTTCCGGCAAACTCCGGCAACTTTTTGGCACGTTTTGGCAAAGTTTGGTTAGGTGTTTTCCCGGATAAAAATCTTAATAATCGGCATTTCTGCCTTAAAAACCCGCATTCCCCCAAATCCAACACCCCCTCCCCCCTCCCCGTCCCTCTGGGACAGTTCTCCTGCTCTACAGTTCTCCTGCTCCTTCGTTATGCCTTAACTAAATCCTGTTTATCCTGTAAATCCCGTCTGAAAAAAAATCCGTGCAAATCCGTGGTTAAGAATCTACATCGGCGGGCGGGAGTGGATCAGGCAGAGATCCACGAGCTCGTCGATGACGGCCGTGCCGGCGCACATGACCGTATCCGCCGCGCCCCAGTAGAGCTTGAGCGTGCCGTCGTCCTCGGGGACGGCGGCGCAGGTAAAGACGACGTTGTGGACGTAGCCGATCAGCTCCCACGGGTCCTCGGGCGCGAGGATCCAGCGGTCCGAGACGCCGAGGATCGTCGCCGGGTCGTCGAGCTTGTGCAGGCACACGCCCAGGCGATAGACGCTGGAGTCCATCGTCGGAAAGACGCCGTGGTAGATGCTCAGCCAGCCGCGCGCGGTCTTGATGGGCGGCGAACCCGGGCCGATCTTCATCTCGTCCCAGTGGTACATCATCGGCTTGAGGATCACGCGCGAGTCGCCCCAGTGCCGCAGGTCGGGCGAGTAGGCGATCCAGATCGCCCACGGGCTGATGTCCGAGTGCGGGCGGTCGAGCTTGACGTAGCGGCCGGCGATGCGCTCGGGAAAGAGCACCGTGTTGCGGTAGTCGGCCTGCGTGATGAAGGCGATGCGCTCGATCGTCTCGAAGTCCGTCGTGCGGGCCAGACCGATCCGCACGCCGTGCCGCGAGTAGGCCGAGTAGGTGATGTAGTACGCGCCTTCGAGCGGGTTGATCCGCGGGTCCTCGACGCCGAAGGCCTCATACTCGGCGAAGACGCCGTCGGCCGCGGGCGTCATGAACGGCTCGGGCTCGACGGTGAAACGGAAGCCGTCGTCGCTGACGGCCTTGCCGATGATCGAGCGGCCGGTGTCGAGGTGCGAACGAAAGAGCATAATGTATTTGCCGCCGTGCTTTACGACGCCCGCGTTGTGCACCGTCTCCACCTTGTACGGCACATCCGCCTTCGTCAGGATCGGATTGCCCCTGTATCGCGTTACGAATTGCTTTTTCATGCGTACTCCTTCCGATCAAAAATCATTTTATACACCCGTTCGTAATGTTCCACCATGACGTCGATTGTGAACCGCTCCTCGACGCGGCGGCGGCAGGCGCGGCGGTCGATCCGGCCGATGTGCTCCAGGGCCGCGGCCGCCTCGGGGGCGGAGCTCACGAGGAAGCCCGTCTCGCCGTCGGCGATGACCTCGCGGCAGGAGCCCCGGTCCATCGCGATCACCGGCACGCCCGCCGCCATCGCCTCGGCCAGCACCAGCCCGAACCGCTCCGGGATCGTGTTGAGGTGCAGCAGGGCCGCCGCCTCCCTGAACAGGGCGTCGCGCTCGACCGGCCCTACCGGCCCGATATAGCGCACCGAGGTGCCGTTCACATGCGGGGCCACAAACGTATCGAAGTAATTCTGATCCTGGATGATGCCCGCGATGATCAGGTCCGTCTTCGCCAGGCGCGCTGCCTCAATCGCCAAATGCACCCCCTTGTCCGGATGAATCCGCCCGAGAAAGATGAGCTTATCCCCCGCGGCCTCGCTGAAGTTGAGGTTCGACAGGTCGATGCCGTTATAGACCGTCGCGAGGTACGGGAGCTGCGGGTCGCGGTCGGCATCGCTGATCGAGACAAAATAGCTGTCGTTGCGGTACTTGCGATAGACCGCCCGGATCTGATCCGAGGAGAAGCCGTGGATCGTCGTCAGCATGGGCGTTTGGATCAGCCGCGTGTACGTCAGCGGCAGGAAGTCGTAGTTGTTGTGGATCAGGTCGAACTCACCCGCGTGCTCCATCAGCTCCGAGATATGCAGGCACTCCGCCACTTTCGCGTCCGCCCCGGCCGTCTCCTCGTAGCCCTTGTCGATCACGGCGCGAAGCTTTGCCTTTGTGACGGAATCCCTTGTCGCAAAAAGAGTTACGTCCCACCCCCGCGCGGCCAGCCCTTCGGTGATGTTCGAGGCCACCGTCTCCCATGCCCCGTACTGACGCGGCGGCGTCCGCCACGCCACCGGCGAGAGCACCGCGATGCGCTTTTGTTTATATTGCTGATAAGCCATATCCGGCTGCTCCTTTTTATCCTATTATAAGGCAGAATTTTCTTGAAGCAATGCCGGGGTTGACGTAAAATCGAGGAATTGTCAACAGGAGCAGAAGAAAGGAGTCGAAAATGACCGTCGAGCGCCTCAAGGAGAATCCGATCATCACCCCCCGCGATGTTCCCCCCAGCCGGCCGGATTATGAGGTTGTCGGCGCGTTCAATCCCGGCGTGATCGAGTATAACGGCGAAATCCTCCTTTTGCTTCGCGTGGCCGAGCGGCCCAAAGACAAGGATCCGTTCGAGCAGGTTGCGCCGATCCTCAATCCGAAGACCGGGGAGGTGGAGCTTTTCCGCGTCCGCAATGACGATCCGAACATCACGAGCATCCCCGACGCCCGCTCTTTTTATTATAAAGGCGAGATGTTTTTGACGAGCATCTCGCACCTGCGTCTGGCCCGGAGCCGGGACGGCATCCGCTTCACGGTCGATCCGAAGCCCGCCGTTTTTCCCGAGCGGTACTATGAAACCTACGGCCTGGAGGACCCCCGCATTACCCGCATCGAGGACACGTTTTACATCAGCTATAAGGTCGTCAGCGATAAGGGCATCTGCACGGGCCTGATCACGACGGAGGATTTCAAGACCTTTCGCCGCCACGGGATCATCTTCTGCCCGGAAAATCTGGACGTCGTTCTCTTTCCCGAGAAGATCGACGGGCAGTTCTGGGCCCTGACCCGGCCGGTCCCCCGCTATATCGGTCCCCGTGGGGTGTGGATCGCCTCCTCGCCCGACGGCGTCCACTGGGGAAATCATCAGCCGCTGCTGCTGCCGCGCGAGGGGCTCTTTGACGGCGGCAAGACCGGCGGAAGCTGCGTGCCCATCAAAACCGAGGAGGGCTGGATCGAGATTTATCACGGCTCGGACATCATGGACCGCTATTCGCTGGCCGCCGCCCTGCTGGACCTGCAGGACCCGACCAAAGTCATCGCCCGTTCCCGCCGGCCGCTGATGGAGCCGGAGGCCGACTATGAACTCCACGGCTTCTACGGCAACGTCGTTTTCGCCTGCGGCGCCGTCGAACGCACGGAGGGCACGATTTGGCTCTACTACGGGGCCTCGGACGAATCCACCGCCGCCGCCAGGATGACCCGTGAAGATCTCTTCAGCGGGCTCGATCTTTCGCCAAATGAATAATGAATACGAAACTATTCCATAGAAACGCTTAAAATCGTCGCCTCTTGGGGGCCTGCCGAGCGGGCATTTTCTGTGAATGTGAAATGCGACGGACCTGGTATGAAATAAGGGTTCGCATCAGGGATTTGCCTACAAAAGCGAAGCGGTTTTCAGGGTTTCCCTTGTTCCTAAACTCTTTATTTTTAAGTATATACATAAAGAGAGCAAGGCGGAGACCCCGGCCGGTCAGTGAGAGACGGAAATAAGGAAAAGTCGATCTGCTTGGGAAGGAACGGACTATGAATGAAAAAAACAGGAAAATCAATAAAGCGACGGAACCGCAACAGCCCGCTATCCCCCGGCTAACCGCCTTCACCGCCGCCAAAAAAGAGTACGGTTTTCAGGTGCAGGTCGCCGGCTGCATGATGCTTCGCCCTGCCGTCAACCTTCCGCCTTTTATCATCGGAACCGTTGAATTGGCGGATCAGTTGGTCCCCATTATCGACATGAAGGCCAAAAACGGGCAGGGATTCACCCCTTTAAACGACCGATGCTGCATTGTTCTCTTTGAGCACCGCATCGGTCTGACCACCATCGTTACCGGACGGCTTTACGCCGATGCGTGCGAGGTATTTGAACTCATTGTGGATTATATGGATGCCAAGGAGCACGAAGAGGAACTCCTCAGCATCTCCGAGGACGCTGTTCTCATTGCCGAAGATGCCTCATAATGCCAATTCGGAAAAGCAGACAATAAACCCGGATCGATTCTTGACGACAGGCCGCCTTTTTTATATGATAACACCCTGCTGTTGTCGTGTTTGAAGCGAGGTCATACTGTCTTAATTACGGAGCTGTTAAGATGAGAACTGTCCTGTCTGTCCTGATCGTTCTGATGTTTGCCGCCAACGCCCTCGCCGCGGGGACCAACCTTGCCGGCGTTACCAGCACCGATCCGAAGGTTTTGGCCGTCCGCGTCGTCGAAAACCTGCTCTCCCGCGACCACATGCTCTACGGCAACCGCGGCCTCCACTACGCCGAAGCGTGCACCGCCGTCGGCGCTTTGCGTTTTGCGGAGAAGACCGGCAACGCCGAGCTGATGCAGAAAATCCTTGAGCGCTATGAAAAATTCCTCAGCGAAGGCAGCATCCTGATCTCGCGCCATTCCCACGTGGACCACAACGTCATGGGCAGTGTGCCTCTCCAGATCTATCGGGTCACGGGCGACGAGCGATGGCTCAAGCTGGGGCTGAGCTTTGCCGACCAGCAGTGGGAGAATCCCACCGAGGACGGTCTCACCCCGCAGACCCGCTGGTGGATCGACGATATGTACATGGTCGGCATGCTCCAGATTCAGGCCTATCGCGCCACGCAGGAGCCCAAATATGCCGATCGCGCCGCCCTGCAGCTCGCCGCCTATCTCAGAAAGCTTCAGCAGGACAACGGCCTCTTCTATCACGGCCCGGACTTTCACTATCACTGGGGCCGCGGCAACGGCTGGGTCGCCGCGAGCATGGCCGAGGTTCTCCGCGACCTGCCCGCCGACCACGCACTGTATCCTGAGATCATGGCGGGCTACAAGACGATGATGGCCGCCCTGCTCAACTATCAATCGGACAACGGCATGTGGCGTCAGCTCATCGACTACGAATATTCCTGGCCCGAGAGCTCCTGCACCGCCATGTTCGCCTACGCGATGAGCGTCGGGGTCAACCAGGGCTGGCTCGACAAGGCCGCGTACGGTCCCGCCGTCGAGAAGGCGACCCGGGCCCTCTGCGCCCACGTGGACCGCGCCGGCCGAATCCGCGAGATCTGCATCGGCACCGGTCAGCAGGACGACATCGAGTTCTACCTCAACCGCCCGCGGACCCTCGGCGACTTCCACGGCCAGGCCCCCTTCCTCTGGCTCGTCGCCGAAACCCTCCCGGCAAGCGAAACACCCGCCAAGGAGACGTCGGCTTCGAAGTAAGAATATTACGGCTCCTTATTGCGCAGCGCAGCCCAAAACCGGCCGATTTCATCCGCTGACAGCAGGCGGATGAGCTGTCCCATTTTCATCCGCGGCGTCTGTGACATGCGAAGCAGATTCCGCTTGACCATCAGGATGTCGCGCACCGTCGGCGGACCGAAAAACCGGTTTTCATAGGCCGGAAAATATCGTTGCGCGTCTTCGGCGGTCTCGATCTCGAAAGGCAGACCGGCCTTATCGAGGCCAAGATCCAGCAGCCGGTTTGCAAAGGACAGGGTGAACCTTAAAACCCGTTCCATTCGAGACCTGCAGAAGATCCGGTACACTTTCGCCCAGTCCATGGGGCGACTGCGGATCAGCAGTCCCGCATCCACCAGCCCCAGGACGCGGCCCAGGTCATGGTGCGTGAAATTGTGCACGATGCCGATATAGAGCTCATATTCCGGCGAAACCGCCGACACCTGCATCGGCCCCGCCGGGACCGGCCTTGCGTCCGCCAAAAGCGCCTCGCCGCAGACGGCGGATCGATACCGTTTCGGCGTCAGCAGCGAATAGTGGATCTCAAAAAGAATACCCCGGATTTCATAGACGATCTGGCTGCGGCGATATGCCGTGGGCCGCAGGCCGTGTTTCGCCAGGGCCTCCTCGACGGCAAAGCGGTCCCCGGCGTCGATCAACACATCCACATCCGTCATCGGGCGCAGGCACGGCTGAGGGTACAGGGTATAGGCCAGCGGCAGCCCTCTCATCGCCAGCGCCCGGATTTTCTCCTCGGAGAGGATTCGGAAAAGCCAACCGGCCCCCTCGGCGGCCAGGGCATTGCGGGTAAAGACCGTCTCCTGCTGCCGCCGCCACGTTTGGCCGACCGCTTCGGGCCGCCCGCGGTCTCCAAGCACATACAGGAAGATCGGCCCCAGCATCTGCCGCGCAACGACCCGATCCAGCGCGTGACTCCACCGGTTGGGAACCGGCACAGGGTCGGGGCCGTCCGGGTTGATGAACCGGCGCAGCACGGCAAAGAAAAACCGCCGCGTCTCGTCGTCGGGGCCTTCGCAGGGGCCGCTAAGGGATTCCTGAGGGTCGTTCATAACATTCGCTGCCCTGAGAAACGGCGGGCGGATCGATCCGCACCAGTCGCTTGTCGATAATCCGATACACCCGGTCGGCCTGTTCAACCACGGAGGCCCGATGGGTTGTGCACAAGACAATCATCTCTTCCGAGAGCCGTTTTACGGTCTCCAGAATCTGCCGTTCGGTCTCCTCATCCAGACCGCTGGTAAACTCGTCGAGGACCAGCAGGGAGGGACGGCGCAACAGGGCTCGCGCCACGGCGATCCGCTGCTTCTGCCCCACCGACAGGTTGCTCGCGTTTCGCATCAGCCGGGACTCCAACTGCGCAGGCATTTCCCGCACAAAGGCATCGGCCTGCACGGACGCCAGCGCCTCGTACAAAACGTCCTCCTCGAACGGCTCCTGCCCGATGCACAGGTTGAAGCGAAGGGTCTCCTCAAACAGGAACGGCTCCTGTTCCACCAGCGCCGTCTCCCGCCGCAGGTAACGATCCCTGAGATCCTCCAGCGGAACGCCGTTAAAGCAAATCGTCCCGGCCGAGGGGGTCTTGATCCGCAGACACAGGTCGCAGAGGGTCGATTTTCCCGAGCCGCTGTGCCCCGTAATCACCGTCAGCCCCCTTGTCAACTCCAGGTCCACCCCCTCCAGCAGCGTTTCACTGCCGGGATGCCGAAACGAGACACCGCAAAACCGCACCGAAACAATCGGCCCCTCCAGGTCCGTTCCGCCGTCCTTCATGGACGGGGCGTCCAGAAAATCGAGCAGCCGGCGGATCGCTCCCTCCGTCTTCTGAAGCTGGATATAGCCCTCGCTGATCCTGAGCACCTCGTCGCGGCAGAACCACAGGGTCGCCGGGATCAGGAACGCCTGGCTGAGCGTAACATACTCATGGGACACCAGCCACGCAATCGAGAACAGCAGCCCGATCAGAAAGAGGATCGAAACCGCCTCCTTGATGCTCTGCTGAAGCGAGTGGAACAGGGTGGATTTGCGGGACTCCCGCGCCGTGGCCACGGCGTGCCGCGCCAGCCGCTCCGAAAACCAGCGGATGATCCCCAGACTGATGACCGTCCGCACCCCGGTCAACTGCGCGTTGAGTTCGCCGTACATCTGCGAGAGATGTTCAAACGCCGCATTGGCCGCCCGCTTGATCCGACGGGTAAACACCCGGACGCTCAGCAGCAGGAACAGCGGCAGAACCAGCAGCAGGACGAGCGGGTTCCTGATTTGAAACAGCAGCACCCCCGACAGGAACAGCACCGTCAGCGGCGCCCGGATGAAGCTGCGGATAATCACCCCCATGACGGTTGAAGCAATCGGAATCTCTCCCATGATCGCGGCCGTCAGCCGGTTGGCCGAATGACCGGCCAGGTATTCATAGTCCAGCGTCGAAAGGTGGCGAAAGCACGCGGTCTCCAGATCGGAGCGGATGCCGGTAAACGCCAGCGCCTCGAACGTCCTGCCGATGAGCTTGAGCAGCGTCGAGCCCAGCAGCAGGGCCACCATGATCCCGACCGGGTAAAAAAGAGCCGACGGCGCCGGGTTCTTCACCGCCACATCGATAAACTGCCTGGCGAAATACAGCGTCAGCGCCGAGAACGACGAGATCGCCGCCGCGCAGAGCATCGCCAGCATCAGCAGCGGCGCATTGGATTTCGAGAGCCGCCAGATCCATCCCAGCAGCTTCAGCATTCCCCCGCGAGAACCGGGGGGCGTCTCCCTATTATCCGTCACGGGCATCAGGTTGGGTTTGATGTTCATCGCGGCATCGCCTCCTTTGGCGTCTGATTCTGCGCCCGGGTAAAATCGGCCGCCGGGTCAAACACCAGTCCCCGCACGGCCCGGCAGAGTTCCGTTTGCTCCTCCGGATTCATCCGTAAAAACTGCTTTCTTCTGATCGCGATTACATGGGTGCTGAACTTCGGCAGGAAACAGTCGCGGCACAGCCCGATGGACCGCCTCCGGCCGAACAGGTGCCGCCTTCGAAACCGCCGCATCGCCGGCGCATTCACCATCTCGCGAACCGGCGTTTCGCGGACATTGCCGACGGGACAGAGCCCCTCGTAGTCATAGCTGCAGGGAACCACCGTTCCGTCCCACAGCACGTTTATCGCGTTCCACACCTGGGGGCAGACATTGGCGTGCCGGCGCGCCAGCCGGGCGCTGAGCACCTCGGCATCCCTCCGGCCCGGCCACGGAAACGGGTGCGTGATCTGGATGCCGTGGAGCGCTTCGCAGGAGAACCGCTCCTCCAGAAACCGCCGCACCTGCGCCTCCGTTTCGTCTGAGTAGATGGACCGCAGGATCAGTTTCGTCTTTGTCTTCGTCCGCCGGAAACACTCCGCGATCCGCGAAAAATTCTCGCAGGCCCGCTCGTACAGATCCTCCCCCTTGTACCGCCGGTATCCCTCCCGGCTGATCAGGTCCATCGACAGGCAGATCGAGACGGGCTGCGCCTCCAGCACCGCCTCCACCTTGCGGTCCATATCCTCCGCCAGGCCGTTGGAAAAGAGGTTGACGGCGATCCCCCGCTCCCTCGCCGCCGCCGCCATGGCCGCCAGCCCCTCATGCAGAAAGGGCTCGCCGTGGAGGTACAGGTCCATCGAGCCAATCGCCTCCCCGCAGCCCTCCAGAACGGCCCGGAACGTCTCGGGCGACATGAACCCTTTTTTGCGCCGGATCGGGGGGATGATCCCCCGGCGGGCCGCCCCGTGAGGACAGACCGTGCAGGCCAGGTTGCAGACGTTCGTCGGCTCCACATGCAGCACGGCGGGAGGGCGCTTCTGACGTCCTCCGCGAAGGACGCCCCGCACCAGCCGCCGCTCAAGTTGTCGCAGTATTCTCAATGACATGTAATCGATTTCATCGAACGCTTATGGCCCAGGCACAGGCCCTGGCAGAGTCTTCGATGGTACAGGAAACATCCTCCGCACGCCTCGCGCGTCGGGGCCGAGAGGATCGGCAGAACCTGCGACGTGCAGAACGCCGCCACCCGCTCCCAATCCCCCGCGTCCTCCGAAGGACACGCACGGTCCATCATGCCCAGGCACGGAAACAGCTCCTCGCTGGGACTGACGCACAGATTATGGGTGCAGCGATCCTCAAACACGCTGCATTTGGGCAGGTATTCGATCCGCCGGATGAACCGTCTCGACTGCTCCTCGGGGAACAAGCACGGCGGGATCGGCTTGGAAAACACCACGCGCACCCCCCGGTCCGAACACCGGTCCATCAGGTCCAGCGTCGAGGGGATCAGCCGCTGCATGTTCTCCAGCGTCGTATGCCGGTTGGTGCCGGCGGCGTTCGGGAAGGCATAGGCAAGCTGCACGTCCCGAACGTCCGTCCGCTCGATGAGTCCGAACAGGTGCGACCAGTTGTGGTCCTCCCGGTACAGGTTGATCCGAAACCCGACGGGTATCCGCCGCGCCCGCACGGTTTGTACGTTCCGCTCAAACGTCTCCCATCGGCCGTCGCGGTAAACCTGCGGATGGGCCACGTGCACAATCAGCGCCCGGACAAACTCGGGCGAGAGCCGCTCCAGCACCGCCGGCGGCGAGAGCAGGTTCGTGGCGAAATAGGTCTCCATCCCCGCTTGCTCCATCTCGGCGAGCAGTTGGCCAAAGGCGGGATACAGCGTCGGCTCGCCGCCGCAGTAGGTAATCATCGTTACCCCCCGCCGCCGGGCCTGGCGGAGAATCTCCAGGGCCCGCTCAACCGGCAGGTCTTCCGATCTCAGGTCGGCGGCAAAGCAGTAGGGGCATTTCAGATTGCAGCAGTAGCTCAAAAAGAGCATGAGCTGTCGGCGGCGGTTCTTCGAAACGGCCTCCTGAACCGCCCGGTCAAACTCCGTTGCCGAGTGCGGCCCCCAGAGCCGGCGCACCATGGCCGAAACCTCGGGCGCGATCCCCGGCAGCAGGGCAACCCGCGCCATAAACCCCTCCCGCTCCGAAGGCGCCAGCGACTCCATGACCGTCCGAACCGATGAAAGAAAATGCCGAAATTCCTCCGCGAGATATTCGAAAAGTTCGAAGCGATCCGGCGCTGTCGTCGTCGGGGCGGCGAACGGCGTACCGAGGAAGGGAAAGTAACGGATGAGGTTTTCGCGGTAGGCCGTCAGCCGCTGCGGGGAACAGGCCAGCAGGGCTTCCACCGCCAGCGTGCCCGTCTGCCGGAGGTTGCCCAGGAGCATCTGCACGCCGACTTCATAAAACGCATCCTCCTCGGAAAACAGGAGCCGGCGGATCGAATCGGGAGCCAATTCGCTCATGACAGCATTTCCTCCAGTTCGCAAAGGCGAATCTGATCGAGCGGGCCGGGCCCCCAGGTCCAGCCCTTTACGCGGGATGCGGCCGTACAGGCGAAGTCGATCCACTCCTGCCCCCGCATGTAAAATCGCGGCGGATTGCCCTGTTCCAGCAGTCTTTCCAAAAGGCGCTGCTCCGAGCAGGCGGCCGGGGTCCGTCGAACGCCCGGCGGACAGGCCAGGTGAACCATCGCGCCCGCCGAGGCCGACCCGCACGGGTCCATCCGCCGGGCCTCGGGAAGGTCCGCCGCCGCCTTCGGCTCGCCCCCCTGCCGAATCTTGGGTTTGAACAGCAGCGAAAAAACTTCGGTCCCGTTCTCGCCCGGCTTCAGCGCCACCAGGTCATCCCCCATGAAACGATACCCCCGCTGCGACAGATGCAGCGAGAGAGTCGTCTTGCCCGCCCCCGAGGGGCCGAGGAAGATCGCCGCCCTGCCCGCCTTCGAGACCGCCGAGCCGTGGATCACGTAGCGCCTTTCCTGCGAAAGCAGGCAGGTCAGGAGGGGGATGAAGTATCCTCCCGGCTGGGGCCGCGCGGTCGCACCGCCGCGTTTTCTCTCCCGGATGCAGCAGCGAACGCGCCGCCCCGGAAAGTCAAAGGTCATCGCCACTTCCTCCCCGATCCGCAGAACGCAGCCCTCCTTCGTCTCCTGCTTGACCGCTGGGGTCCCGTCATTGAGAATCCCCTGCCATATCGCCCTTTCAACGGTCGGAAAACGCTTGGCCTCGTCCGTTATCTCCAGCGAGACGGCATACACCTCCCCCGGATCTCCGCGAGGGGCGGGGACCCTGTGGCGGGCGAGAAACCGATGCAGAAAATAGGCGGTCCACGCGCAGCCGCACTCCACGCGCAGATCCATCCCCGCGATATGCAGATACAGTTCCTCTCTCATCGACGCACGCTCAATGCCGCCTTACGGCTCACGGTCCATGGGACCGCCCTGCCCGGCACCGGTCTTCGGCCCGCCAATCAGTAGTAATAATAGAGCGAGCATTCCACGTAGAGGCCGCCGGCATATAAGCTGGCGGAGGAGCCGCTTCCCCGCACGATGTCCAGCGGGTCGTGCTTTCGGGTTTCCGGCCGCTCATAGGGCTTGCGCGAAACCTTCGAATCGGTTGAGGGGTCCATGCATTCGTGCTCCATCGTCTTCTGCTCCTTTTCATTTTCTTCGTACAATCACCTTTTCACTGACTCCGTAAAGCCGCCGGACCTCCGGGCTTACGGTTCGAATGCGTCGGCCGTCTGCAGGATGCCGTATCCGAGCCATTCGGCAATGCAGGCCCGGATGTCCTGTCGGGCCTGCGTCTCGTCCACCTCGTACTCCGTCGAGAGCTGCTTCCCGATGGCCTGCGGGTCTTTGCCCTCGGCCAGACCCTGCCAGATGAGACAGGCCGGGCGGTTGAGCGAATAATACTCCCCCGTCACGGTATCCACCACGACGGCAAATCCGTTCATCTCCTTCCAGGAGACGCGTTCTGAAATCTTATACGGCATAATGACTCCTTTGCGGCTCGGGGGCGCCATGGCGGACGTCTTTGAGGATCTTCGCCAGACACCCGCCCCGGCAGATTCCGGTCATGAGCAGATGACACCGATAACAGCGGGGCGTGCTCCCGAGCGGACGATACGGGTTGACCTGTTCCTCGAACCATTGTTTCGCTTCCGGGTAATCGGCAAAATGACGGAATGAAACCTGCCGGAAGTTCGCCAGCGGCAGACAGTAAATGATGCGGCCGTCCGGGGTAATGTCCAGGATCGAGTCGCAGCACGAGTGAAACGTCGATTGCGTCTGCCACAGAACCCCCAGTTGGGTCGGGCTGAACAGGCAGTGCTCGATCCCGCACTCATACTCCAGGGAGATATCGAAGCGGTCGCACTCCTGCGCGAACTTTGTCACTTTGGCCGCGAATTTCGGATATTCCTCCCTCCGCAGATGGCGGTTCTGATGCGAGAGGGTCGGCAGCACAAGGCCGATCTTGATCCGCTTCGAGAGTCCGTGCCGCACGATCAGGTCGATCACCCAGTCGCCGGGCGGATCGTCGGGGGTTATGTTGAACGTCAGCGTGGCCCGGTCCTTCAGGATCGACAGCGACCGCTGAAGGTTTTCCTCCGTCGAAGGGCTGCGCGTGGAGGGCGGGTTGACGTTGATGATCCACCGGATGGGCTTGTCCAATAGCGCCTCGGCGAAGCGGGGCGCCCCCGGCGTGGCGGCATTGCTGAACACCGCCACGTCGAAACCTTCCTCGCAGGCCCGCCGGGCAAAGCACGGAAAACGCTCGTGCAGCGTCGGCTCGCCGCCCATCAGGTGGAGGATTCGCCCCGGGTAGGCCCTCCGGTTGAGCCATGCGAGAATCTCCTCGAACGTCTCCTCCGTCAGGTCGATGGGCGCCGGCTCCGCGCGGACGAAATCAATCGCGAAACAGTATTCGCACTGAAAGTTGCATCGGGTTGTCAGCATGAGATTAGGCATTTGAGTTCCCGTCTATTCTATAGTTTCGCCAGCGCCTCGCGGGTGATTCCCCGTTCGCGGAGGATCAGCCCCAGGCATCCTCCGTCACATTGTTTCCGGTGGAAATACCGGCACCGGCCGCACCGTTCGTAGATCCCCTGCGACAGGCGGCGGCGAATCCCCGCGGCCCGCTCCTCGAAGCGATGATACGCCTCGGGAATGCTCCCCTGCTCCCGCAGCGAATATCGGCCCATCGACGAGAGGGGAAAACAGTACCAGGTCTCGAGGTCGGGCCCGATATCCAGGACCGGCATGCAGCGGAAATTGAGTTTCACCCCGCAGGCCTGCAAGCGTCCCAGCTCCCGCGTGGTAAACATGCAAGCCACGAAGCCGCAGTCCATCCCCGCCGCCGCGCCGCACTCGGCCGCCCTGCGGGCAAAGGCCAGGAATGCCGTCGCCGCCTCCCGGTAGCGCTCGCGGGGCACGAACTCATTCGCGCCCGCCACGGTCGGCAGAGCCATCCCGACCCGGAAGAACGGCAGCAGACGAAACCGGCGATAGTACGAAAGCAGAAACGCCGGATCATACGCCGGGTCCAGGAGGGTATAGCCCAGCTTGATCCGCGAGGCGAACGTCCGAAAGAAGGTCTCCAGGTTCCGCCGCTCCTCCTCAGAATAGCTCTCCGGCGGATGGGCGTTGACGATGAAGTAGAACTTCTGACGGTCCATCTCCGTCAGCCGGGGAGAAAACTCGCAGGTCCCGCTCGTAAAAATCTTCGGCACGATCCGGTGCGCATTGAGCCGCTCAATCACCTCGACCAGCTCCGGATGCAGCAGGGGTTCTCCTCCCACGATGCCGCACTCGGGGCGGTTTTCGTTATTCGGAAGGGAGGCAAACTCCTCGATCTCCTCCAGGCGAAGCGGACGCGGTGGATAGGCGTCGGACCAGGGGCCTTCTTTTGCGAAGCAAAAGCGGCAATTTCGACGGCAGGTTTTTGTAAGGAACAGATTCGCCATAAGCCCGCTCCGTCAGGTCTGCACTTCGGGTCCCGGCAGGGGAATATAAAATCGAAAGCGTTCGTTTTCCGCGACCTTAAACAAAACCGCGCCGCAGCGGCGTTTTTTCGTCTCGATGTTCCGATCCTCCTTCTCCAGCCAGGCATGTCCCCAGAGGTTTGACGCCGGCAGGGAATTGAGAACGACGCAGATTCGATAGCGATCCCGTTTCGCCGGATGCAGGACGCCGAAACGGATCAGACTTTTCCAGTAACAGGGCTGTCGCCGCACGGCGGGCACGAGCCATCGGAGAACCGGAAACAATACCCAAAGCGCCCCGCTGATCCCGCGGGTCAGGATCGTCCCCTTTTCAACAAAGCCCGGAAAGCGATGTCTTTTCGACTCATCCAAAAAAAACCTCCCAAAACCCCGATTGAAAAGTCATCCTCATCGCCCGTCAGGAAGGACTCTCCCGATAAAAAGACCTCCAACACCGCCGTAAACGGTTCATTCGCGATTTTCAGGGAAACTGCCCCCCCGCCCAAAAATTCAGTACCGAATCATCGCTGCGGCTGTCTCTCTTTGGGTAATACAGGACAGCTCCTTCCCGGAACAGGTGTTTTCCTAATCCTCATCTGCGTATGCCAATGCTGCGCGCGTCATCATAGCAAGCCCTCAGCGGCACAATCAAGCAAATTCTTCTACAAAAACATAAAAAGACAAACTGAATATAGAATTCGGGATCGACAAAATAAAGATGACGAGTGTCGGCTATTTATACGAATTTCATCCGCTTATTCGCCTTTCTATAATATATACATACATTGTATATAGATTCATTATATCTCTATTTGGCCCGCCCCGTTATAATATGGTGATTTTTATCCTCATTTCCATGAAAATTCCCGTTGACAGGGTCGTTTTATATCGTATAATTTCTCCTTTTATTAAACCAACAGTCGGAGTAGTAAAATACTATGAAAAGTACGTTAGCCAAGACCAATGAAGTGGACCGCAAGTGGTGGGTCATTGACGCCGAGGACCAGGTGCTCGGCCGTCTGGCCAGCAAAATCGCCATGGTCCTCATGGGCAAGACCAAGCCGATCTATACGCCCCACGTGGATACGGGGGATTACGTGATCGTCGTCAACGCCGAAAAGGTAAAGGTCACCGGCGACAAGGCACAGACGAAGATCTACCAGCGGTACAGCTTTTATCCGGGCGGCCGAAAGGTCATCCCCTACCTCCGGATGAAGGAGCGTCACCCCGAGCGGATCATCGAGCAGGCCGTCAAGCGGATGCTTCCCAAGAGTACGCTGGGACAGCACATGTACAAGAAACTCAAGGTGTATCGCGGGCCCGAGCACGAACACGCCGCCCAGCAGCCCCAGAAAATGGAACTTTAAGAGGCAGGTAGCAACGATATGTCGGAAAACCAGACTCCATTGATCGAACCGGGAATTTTCAACCAGGTCAGCGAGCAGCCCGAGGCCAAGCCGGCCGTGCCGGACGCCGGCGGCTTCATCTGGGGCACCGGACGCCGCAAGAGCTCCGTGGCCCGCGTCCGCATCAAGCCGGGCGACGGCAAGCTGCTGATTAACGACCGCGAAGTCGATGACTACTTCCGCGTCGAACGCGACCGCAACGCCGTCCGCGCCCCGCTCAAATCGATCGACGCCCTCAAGTCCTTCGACGTGTTCGTCAACGTCAAGGGCGGCGGCACCACGGGCCAGTCGGACGCGATCAAGCTGGGCATCGCCCGCGCCCTCAGAAGCTACGACCCCGGCCTGCTCAAGGTCCTCCGCGAGCACGGGTATCTCACCCGCGACAGCCGCATGGTCGAACGCAAGAAACCCGGCAAGCCCGGCGCCCGGAGAAGCTTCCAGTTTTCCAAACGTTAATCGACTTTACAACAACACCTTCGAAACCGCTGGAATGCTTCTGCCCAGCGGTTTTTTTTATGAAAGGACTCTCAGCATGATTCGAACCGCCATCATCGGAGCCAGCGGATACACCGGGGCCGAAGCCATGGAGATCTTCCTGCGCCACCCCGGGGCCGAACTCACCTATCTGACCGCCCTGCCGGAGGAGTGCGGCCATGTCGCCGACCTGTTCGGGCAGTTTCGCGGCCGGCTTGACATGCAGGTCGAGCCGCTCGACCTCGACAAGCTCAGCCGGTCGGCCGACGTCGCCCTGTGCTGCCTGCCGCACAAGGTCTCGATGGGGTTCGTCCCCAAACTGCTGGACGCGGGCGTCCGGGTGATCGACTTCAGCGCCGACTACCGCATCAGGGACGTCAAGGTCTATGAAAAATATTACCAGCCGCACACGGACCCGAAGAACCTGGCTCACGCGGTGTACGGCCTGCCCGAACTCTACCGCGAACGGATTCCCTCGGCCCGACTGATCGCCAACCCCGGCTGCTTCCCGACGGGCCTGCTCCTGGCGATTGCCCCCCTGCTCAAAAAGGGACTCATCGAGACTCACGGCATCATCGACAGCGCCGTAACGGGCGTCTCCGGCGGCGGCAAGAATCCCTCCGTAACGTTCCACTATCCGAACATGAACGAGAACATCCTGCCCTACGGCGTCGGGACCCACCGGCACATGCCCGAGATGGAGCAGATCGCCTCGGAGACGGCGGGCAAACCCGTCGAAGTGATTTTTCAGCCGCACGTGGCCGCCTTCGACCGGGGCATCCTCTCCAGCGTCTATGCCGCGGCGACCGAAACGCTCACCGGCGCCCAACTGCAGGAACTCTTTAAGGACTTCTACAAGAACGAGCCCTTCGTGCAGGTTCTTTCGAAGCCGCCGGCCCTCAAGCATGTAACCAAAACCAACTACTGCCACCTGTTCCCGACCTTCGTCAAGGGCAGGGTCATCGTCTTTTCGGCAATCGACAACCTGATCAAAGGCGCCTCCGGCCAGGCCGTCCAGAACCTCAATCTCATGTTCGGCCTGCCCGAGACGATGGGACTGGAGTAGAAATTCCAAATGCTAAGCACTAAATCTCTAACAGGGTGAAAATACGGAAAGATGAAATTTCAAAAAAATCGGCGAGTTGTTTTCGACATTGAAATATTTCTTTTTTCCGAATTTATCCGGAATTTATTGAAAACTGAATAGATAAAGAACAAATTCCTTCTTGTTGTCATTCCCGCGAAGGCGCAAGTCCGGGCGTTTCGTGCCATCCGGACCCCCGCCTTCGCGGGGGTGACAAAACGGAAAATAGTTCTTTATCTTTTGAAAGATCAATAAAATTTAGTGCTTTGGAGCCGCGATGTGTCGTGAAGCTTTCATGAAACGCGCCCTGACGCTGGCCCGACAGGGGCTGGGACAGGTCGAGCCCAACCCCGCCGTCGGCTGCGTGATCGTCCGGGACGGCCGCATCATCGGCGAGGGCTTTCACGAGATCTTCGGCGGCCCGCACGCCGAGGTCAACGCCCTGGCCGACTGCCGCCGGAAGGGAAACGATCCGGCCGGCGCCGATCTGTATGTTACGCTCGAACCCTGCTGCCACACCGGCAAGACCGGCCCCTGCACCGAGGCCCTGATCGAGGCAAAGATCCGCCGCGTCATCTGCGCCGCCGGCGACCCGACGGCCAAGGTCTGCGGGCGAGGCATCCAACGGCTTCGCGAGGCGCAGATCGAGGTGGAATGCGGCCTTTGCGAACAGGAGGCCCTGTCCCTCAACGCCCCCTTCTATAAGCACGCCCGCACCGGTCGGCCCTGGGTCATCCTCAAGTGGGCCCAGAGTCTCGACGGCAAGCTCGCCCGGCGCAATCCGCCCGACCGGGGGTGGATCTCCAACGCGTCCAGCCGCCGCAACGTCCACCGCACCCGCAAAAAGGTGCAGGCCGTCCTGACCGGCATTCGAACCGTGCTGGCGGACAACCCGATGCTGACGGTCCGGCTGGAGGGCGAGACGGTCCGCCGTCCGCCGCTTCGCGTCGTGCTCGACAGCCGCCTCCAAATAATCGGGGACAGTCACCCTGTTTCACCCGACCTCCACCTGCTCAGCCCCGCCGAAGCCCCGACCCTGCTGATTGCAACAGAGGCCGCGTTTGCAAGCCATCCGGAAAAAGTCGAAACGCTTCGGGAGGCGGGAATCGATGTCGCCGCCGTGTCCGCCGACGAGGGCCGCTGCGATCTGCCCGCCATCCTGGACCTGCTCGGCGGGCGAGACATCCAGCAGGTCCTCGTGGAGGCCGGGCCGGCCCTGCTGACCGAGTTTCTGCGGCAGGACCTGGCCGATGAAGTGCAGATCTATATCGCCCCCTGCCTGCTGGGCGCCGACGGCATCGCCGACCTGACCGACCGGCTCGGGGCGCTTCCTGAAATCCGCCTGGACGATCCGCAGGTCCGCTCCTTTGACGGCGACCTCCTCGTAACCGGCCGCCTTCACTGACCGGACAGGATCGACCGAATCTCGCAGCAGTCCTTCTCAATCTGCCTCTTGAGCGCTTCGGGCGACTCGAACCGCTGCTGACTGCGAATCCGCCGGACGAAATCCATCGCCAGGCATTTCCCGTACAGACTCCCCACCGGCCCGTCGAGCAGGTGCGCCTCCAGCAGCAGCGGGTGCTCCGTGATGAACGTCTTGGCCCGGCCGATGCTGAAGGCCGCCGGCCGCAGCGATCCGCCCGTGCACAAGTCCTCCGGCCGGTCCGCGACGACGGCGTAGCCCGCGTAAACTCCCTCGTCGGGAATGATCTGCCGGTCCGGCTGGATGTTGGCGGTCGGAAAGCCCAGCGAGCGGCCGATCCCCCGACCGGGAACGGTCCGGCCGATCAGCCGGTAATTCCGGCCCAGCATCCGGGCGGCGTTTTCGACCTGTCCGCCCTGGAGCAGCCGCCGGATCGCCGTGCTCGAACAGACTTTTTCCTCCCCCTCCCCCGGCAGGGTTACCTTCAGAAACCCCACCTCGTGCACTTCGAAGCCCCGCTGCGCCCCCAGCTCGCGCAGCGTCTGAATCGTCCCGCTGCGGCCGTAGCCGAAGGTGAAATTCGGTCCCTCCACCAGGGCACACGGAGCCAGGTGCTTCATCAAAAACTCGTCGATGAAATCCTTCGGCGAGAGGTTGAGCAGCCGCAGACTGTCCGTAATCAGGATCAGCCGGTCCACGCCCAGCGCTTCGAGCAGTTTTTCCTTGCAGGCCGTCGGCGTGAGCACCCCCGGCGCCCGCTCCGGGTGCAGGATCATCGCCGGGTGCGGATCGAACGTCACCACGACCAGCGGCACGCCTCGCTCATCCGCCAGCCGCCTCGCCGTATCCAGGAGCCGCCGGTGACCCAAATGAAGGCCGTCAAAGTTGCCGATGCTCACCACGGCCCCGCGCACGCCGGCCTGTTCCAAAGTGTCTCTGATAATCTTCATAAGCGTAAAATCCGTTTCGTCCGCGTTATTCGCGGCTGCTTTCATTATTCATCTTATCCCGTCAGCAGATCGAACTGCTCGGGGCTAAGCCGGTGGCGCAGCTTCTGAAGCGCCTGAAGCTCGATCTGGCGAATCCGCTCCTTGCTCAGGCCCAGGGCATCGCCGATCTCCCGGAGCGTCTTGCCCTTCTGCGGGATCACCCCCTCGCCCACCGGGAAGCGATTGAGCACGACAAACCGCTCCCGTTCGTCAAGCTCCTCCTCAATCGTCTCCCGCAGGCTGCTCTTGGCGCTTTCGACGGCCGAGAGCTCGGCCCGGTCCGCCGGCTTTGCTTCGAGGATGAACTCATCCAGCTCGCTGCCGTAGGCGCGGTCCGGCCGGGCGGCCTCCGCCGGGATCTTGCGGGCAAAATCCTTGGCGATGGCCCAGCCCGCGTAGGTGCTGAACCGATAGCCCCGCGTATAGTCAAACTTCTCCACCGCCCGCATCAGCGAGATGTTGCCCTCGCTCACCAGCTCATTGAGGGACGCCCCCGACCGCAGGTGTCGCCCGGCCACGCTGACCACCAGCGGCATGTTCATCTCGACGAGCACGTTTTTCACGCGTTCGGCCAGCCGCAGGCACTGATCGATCCGGTCCATCTGCCGGCTGGAGGGATGCCTCAGACGCAGCCGGTCCCGCTCGGCGGCGGCAAGAAATTTGAGAAAATTGTAGCAGCGAAACAGGCCGCTCTCCTGGACGCGGTTGAGCACCCCCGCGGGTCTGGACCGCAGCTCCTCCAGCATGGCCTCCGTGGATTGAAAAAGGTCCTTTTCCGCGCCGGGCACATAGAACTCGGGGCTGTCGATGAAGGAGAGCTTGAGCCGCATCAGCTCCTCCGCCCGCCGCTGATTCACGATGCGGTGGATGGAACTGCGGCTGATCCCGAATCGTTCCGTCAGTTCCCGGTGGCTCGCCCCCTGCTGACAGAGCTTGCAGAGCTGGCTCCGTTCGCGGGCCCCGATCCGGCCGAAGGGCGTGTCAAAGATCGGCTGGTCCGGATGCTTGCGGTCGTATTCCATCAGGATCGTCCGCACCGTTTCGCGGCTGCGGCCCAGCCGCTGTGAAATCTCCCGCAGGACCGGCTCGCGGCGGCCGCCTTTAACGGAACGGATCTCCTTCGCCAGCTCGATAATCCGCCGTTTTTCCGAATAGCTCAGCAGGGAAAACCGCTTCGCCCGCTGAACCAGTTCCCCATGCGCCTGGCCAAAGGCCGTCACGGAGGATTCGGCAAACCCCAGCCGCTTGCGGCCGTCCTCGAAACGGTAGATGCGGCCGCTGAGTCCCCGCTGCTGCCACCGGCGAATCGTCTTGCTCGAAACCCCGAAACGCCCGGCCAGTTCCTCCACGGTGTGGATCGGTTCCGGCTGAGCCGCCGCTGGCAGTTCCAGCCGCTCGCTGAAATGCGTGATAAAAACCCGCAGGTCCGCGATCAGCTCCCGTCCGGCAATCATCGCATCCTGGTGCGGCCCGCTCAGACGCTTGCCCGTGATCCGGAAGATGACGAAATCGACCGGGTACTCCTTCTGGGGATCGACGATCAGCATCAGCTTTTCCGCCGCCGTGAGATACTTCTTCTGCTGCGCACCGGAGGCGAACCGAAGCTGGGAAAAAAACTCCCGCAGGATCGAATGAGTCAACTGGATCTTCATGGGCAACCGTCACACCAAAAACACAAACCCGCACAATCGAAACATCGGACGGCCGCGCCGCGGCGTTCGATGGGCGGATCAGGCGATGAGCTTCTTGGCCAGGTCCACGGCGCTGGCGGCGTCCGGGGCGTACCCGTCGGCCCCGATCTTGTCCGCGTAGTTCTGCGTTACCGGCGCCCCGCCGATCATGGTCCGGACCTCCAGGCCCGCCTCTTTAAGAGCCCGGATCGTCGATTCCATCGAGGGCATCGTCGTCGTCAGCAGGGCGCTGAGTCCGACAATCTGCGGCCGATGCTCTTTCACCGAGGCCACGAACCGATCCGGCGAAATATCAACCCCCATGTCCATCACCTCGAAGCCCGACCCCTTGAGCATCATGGCCACCAGGTTCTTGCCGATGTCATGCAGGTCCCCCTGGACCGTCCCGATCAGCACCTTGCCGACCGGCTTGACGCCGCTCTCTACCAGCCGCGGCTCCAGAATCTCCATCGCCATCTTCATCGCACGGGCCGAGATCAGCACCTCCGGGATATAGACCTCGTTTGCCTTGAAACGAACGCCGACCACCTCCATCCCGGCGATAAGCCCCTTGTTGAGGACATCCGCCGGTGCCATGCCTTCCGCCAGGGCCTCTTTGGTGATGGAAACCGCCGTGTTCTGATCCCCCCGGATTACCGCATCGCTCAGTGCTTTCAGATCCGCCATGTGTGAACCTTTCCTATTACTTCAAACTGGTTTTACTTCTCATTCACCGGTCAAATGCTCTTTTTTACCCCTATCGACCCCCAAATGCAAGAGAATTCGAAAAAAACCGCCCTGACCTGTCGATAATCTTTCAAAGAGATAATACTTGTTTTGTTATCCGTTTAGTGTTAAATAGTGGGCCTATGGAATTCTTTGCATGACCCGTCCCGTCGCCTCGAGCATAAGAGGGGGCGTTTTGAGACATTCTATCATGTGAACCGATTTAACGAGACGTATCCATGAGCTACTACATTGTATTGGTTAAACAGGTCCCGGACGTATCGCAGATCACGGATAACGCCTTTGATCCGAAAACCGGCAACCTGATCCGCACCCGGCTTCCCAGCGTCATCAACGAACTTGACACCCACGCCCTGGCCCTGGCCCATCACATGAAGCACCTCTCCGGCGACGCGGAGGCCCAAATCATCGCCCTGACGATGGGGCCGCCGATGGCCGCCGAGGTGCTCCGCTATTGCCTGAGCCGCTGCGCCGATGCGGCCGTCCTGCTGACCGACCGCGCCCTCGGCGGCGCGGATACCTGGGCCACGGCCAACCCGCTGGCCTACGCCATTCGCCGGATCGTCCGCGAACGGTTCGGCGGCACGCAGGATTACTACGTCGTCGCCGGTATGCAGTCGGTGGACGGCGACACCGCCCAGGTGCCCGCCCAGATCGCCGAAGAAATGAACATCCCCTGCGTCGCCTACGTGACCGCCGCCGGGTATCAGGACGGACGCTTCGAATTTACCCGCATCATCTCCGGCGGCAGCCAGACCGTGCGGCTGAGACGAACGCCCGCCGTCCTGACCGTCGCCAAGTACGAATACCCCCTGTTCGCCTCGTTCGGGCGCACCCGCCGGATGAAAGATATGGAGCTTATCCAGTGGGGAGCCGACGACGTGCAGGCCAAAGCCGTCGGAGTCGCCGGCTCCAAGACCCGCGTCATCCGCGTCTTCCCGCCCGGCAAGACCACCCGCCAATGTCAGCAGGTCCACTCCGCTTCCGAGCTGGCCGACATCATCGTTCGCCAATTCAAGACGAACGGCGACAAGATCAAGCCGGAGCAGCAGCAGACCCCCTCCTATCTTCTGCCCGCCAGGCGTCCCTCGCTGCTGGACCGCCGCTTTGAGGGCACCGAAAAAGAGAACGAAGACTACGTCCTGCTGACTGAAAAACTCAAAGAGCTCCGGATCACCCACCCCGACCAGATCACCGAGAGCATCCAGGCGAAGATCCTCGAAGACCCCCGCATCGAGTTCCACAAGAAGGCCCTGGAGGATATGATCGACGGCCTCAGGCACAAGGAACCCGCCTACCGCGGCGATGTATGGGTCGCCGCCGAGCATGAGCAGGGCGAGATTCACCCGGCCGTCTTCGAGCTGCTCGGCAAGGCCCGCGACCTGGCCGACGCCCTCGGCGTTCGCGTCGGGGTCGTTCTGCCCGGCAGCGGCGTCCGCCGGCACGCCGATGCGCTGATCGCCGCCGGCACCGACGACGTCTATGTGATCGAACACCCCCTCCTGGAGGAGTTCGACCCGTTCACGTATCGCAAGGCCGTCTCCGAGACGTTTACAAAGTATCAGCCGCAGATCGTCCTCTTCGCGGCGACCCCCCAGGGCCGCGTGCTGGCCCCGATGGTCTCCTACCGCGTCGACGGCGGCCTCACCGCCGACTGCACCGGCCTCGACATCCGCGACAGCAGCCGCAAGGGACAAATCGCCGTCCTCATGCAGACCCGCCCCGCCCTCGGCGGCAACGTCATGGCGACCATCTGCACCAAGGATTCCCCCTGCCAGATGGCCACGGCCCGCCCGGGCATCATGAAACGCCTCGACCCGGACCCGACCCGCAAAGGCTGCATCATCGAGATTCCGATCGAGCTCACCGACGCGGACCTGAGTCTGGAGATCGTCCGGACCGAGGTGGGCGCCCGCCGCGTCAACTTCGAAAGCGACTGCATCGTCAGCGGCGGCAAGGGCATGCAGAACCGCGACGACTACGACCGGCTGCTCAATTCGCTCTGTGAGGCCCTCCGCGAGCGTCTGAACATCTCCGTCGAAAGGGGCGCCAGCCGCACCGCCGTCGAACAGGGATTCACCGAACGCATCTACCAGGTCGGCCAGACCGGCTCCGCCGTCGGCCCCCGGCTCTACATCGCCATCGGCATCTCCGGCGCCATCCAGCACATGATCGGCATCGCCAACACCGAAACCATCGTGGCCATCAACACCGACCCCGCCGCCCCGATCTTCAGGCAGTGCGACTACTACCTGGTCGGATCGGCCGAATCGGTCATCCCCGACCTCGTCAACCAGTTAAAGGCAAAACAGGCATGACACAAAAGACACCCAACCATGTTCCCGTTTTGATTATCGGCGCCGGCCCCGCGGGGCTCTCGGCCGCCCTCACGCTCAAAAAGGCCCGTCCCGACCTGGACGTGGTCGTCATCGACAAGGCCGCCGGCCCCGGCCGACACAATCTCTCCGGCGCCGTCCTCGAACCCGGCGCCCTGGCCCGGCTGCTCGATCCCGTCCTGCCCGACTGGAAAGACGGCGAACGGGCCAAACGGGTCTTTGTCGATACCGTTCGCCGGGACGATCTCATGTTCTTCCTCGGCGATAAATACGCCTTCAAGATTCTGCCCGCCGTGAAGATCGCCAAATCCCTCGGCCTGGGCTTCGGTCAGCTCGCCCACACCGGCGACCTCATCTGCTCCGTCAGCAAACTGACCGCCTGGCTCCATGAGATCGCCCTCTCGCTCGGCGTGGAGGTGATGCACGGTTTTGCCGCCGGCGACATCCTCTGGGATGAAGGCGCGCACGCCGCCAAAGGCGTCAAGCTCGTCGATCAGGGGCTCGACCGCGAGGGTCGGCCGCAGCCCAACTACCTGCCCGGCGAAACGATCACCGCCGACGCGATTCTCATCGCCGAAGGATGCGACGGCCTCGTCGCCGAGAAGTTCATCGCTCAGGCCGGACTGATCCGCCAGGGCCGCCAGCTCTACTCCCTCGGCGTCAAGGAGCTCATCAAAGTCAGCGGCGAACAGTACCAAAAGTACGGCTCCGACCGCGTTGTCCACGCCCTCGGCTACCCGCTCTGGACGCCCCTGCGCGGCCCCGACATGTTCGGCGGCGGCATCATGTACCCGATGGGCGACAACCACATCGTCGTCGGCATGATCGTCGGCCTGGACTACAAATACTGCGACTTCAACCCGCAGGACGCCCTGACGCTCTTCAAGGAGCACCGCTGGGTCAAGCCGTTCATCGAGGGCGGCAGCGTCGTCGAGGCCGGCGCCAAGATGATCCCCGAAGGCGGCTGCCGGGCCCTGCCGCGCTGCCCCGAAACGGGCACAATCGGCCGCAGCAACGTCTGCCTGCTCGGCGACAGCGCCGGGCTGGTCAACATGCTCAAGATCAAGGGCCTGCACAACGCCATCCTCTCCGGCATCGCCGCCGCCGAGGCCGTCGCCGCCAACCTCGACGCCCCCCTGGGCATCGCCCGCGCCTACACCCGCCTGCTCGGCGAGGCCGGCGTGGAGAAGGAGATGGCCTCCGCCCGCAATTTCCGCCAGACCGTCGCCCGCTGCGGACCGCTCGTGGGTATGCCCCTTTCCGTCCTCGGCGGCCTGCTGCCCCCGTTTGACATCGAGCCGGACTGGAAGGCGATGACCCCCCGTCAGTACCGCCTCAAGCCCGCCGTCAAATACGACAAGGACACCTTTACCGCTCTGGCCCGCACGGAGCACCGCGAGGAGCAGCCCAGCCACCTGACCATCCTCGACGGCCGCGTGTGCGTCGAGCAGTGCGACCCGAAGTTCGGCCGCCCCTGCATTACCTTCTGCCCCGCGGGCGTCTATGAGGCGGTGCAGGGCGAGACGAAACCCGCCAACCCGTCCAACTGCGTCCACTGCAAGACCTGCCAGCGCAAGTGCCCGTTCGATAACATCCGCTGGACCTGTCCCGAGCCCGGCGGCGGACCCAAATACCAGACCATGTAGCAAAGCTGATGCAAAGGTAAGGAGGCAATATGGAAACGGACAAGCCCATCGGCCGAACGTGCTGGGTCGTCCCGGACGGCTGCATCCCGCAGATTATGGAACACGACAGGGACAACCGCAGCGGCTATCTGTCCCACGAGTGCGCCTGCATCCTCAACGCCGGCCCGCGCGACGCCCGCATCGAACTGACGATCTACTTCGAGGACCGCGACCCGAAGACCGTCGAAGGCATCCTCGTGCCCGCCCGCCGCAGTCTCCACCTGCGGATGGATCGGCTTGCCGAGCAGGACCGCCCGATCATCCCCCGCAACGCGCCCTACTCCCTGATCCTCCGCAGCAGCGAGCCCGTCTTCGTCCAGATGTCCCGCCTCGACACCACCCAGCCCAACATGGCCTTCCTCTCGACCATGGCCTACCCCCTCGATGACAGGCGATAGACACAAAACCTCTCACCCCCGCCCCAGCCGCGCATCCGACCCCGCCAGATTCCCTTTCCAACTCAAAACTCAACCCTCATAACTTAAGGCAACCTCTAAAAATTACGTGTCGCGGGCATCTTGCCCGCGTTATTTTTGAGTTAATGCCATATTTTCCATTCTCCCCGCCGGAAGCCGGTCGCCGGCAGCTCTTCTCCAACTCATAACTCAACCCTCATAACTTAAAGCAACCTCTAAAAATTTCGTGTCGCGGGCATCTTGCCCGCGTTATTTTTGAGGTAATGCCATATTTTCCATGCAATCTTCGATTAATAGAGGTTTCCTTAAAACTATTCTGTCGTCCTGTAAAATCTATTCCTAACTCCTTGCCCCATAACCGTTTATACCTATTTCTACATTCTGAATTCTCTATTCTCAATTCTCCCCGCCGTAAGCCGGTCGCCGGTAGCTCTTCTCCAACTCAAAACTCAACACTCATAACTTAAAACTAAATCGTCGTCCTGTAAAATTGGAATACGTAACCCCTTGCAGAATAAATGCTTAAAGAAAATTTTCACCACAGATTACAAAGATTTTCACAGATTTTTCTCTGACAGGAGATACCGGATTTACATGGTATTTTTTATTCTCTATTGACTTTTCGGGGCAGTTATGGACAATGTATTCGGTTAAGAGTAGGGCAAACAGTCCACAGGCGATACATCTTTAGAGGAATGGTTCTTAGTGTCGGAAATACAGCAACAGGTCGTTTCCAAGAAAAGAGTGGCCGATCATGGTGAGGTGTATACTTCTGAGCGGGAAGTAAACGCCATGCTGGACCTTGTGAAGCAGGAAACGGAACGCATCGGATCCAAATTCTTAGAACCCGCCTGCGGTACGGGAAACTTTTTGGCCGAAATTCTGAAGCGGAAACTAAAAATTGCAGAATCCCGTTACAAGAAGAGTCTAATCGAATATGAACGGTACGCTTTTTTAGCCGTCACTTCTATCTACGGCATCGATATTTTAAAAGACAATGTTGAAAAATGCCGTCAGCGTCTCTTCGATATTTTTGATCGCAATTACAGCAGCCTTTTCAAAGAAGAATGCCGCAGGGCGGTTCGTTATGTCCTTGAACGCAATATCATTTGGGGCGATGCATTGAAATTGAAAACGGTTGGAGGGAATCCCCAGCCGATCATATTCTCTGAGTGGTCCTTGGTCATTGGAAGCATGATCAAACGCCGTGATTTTGCTTTCCATGAGATGCTGTATTGTGCCGAAATAAGGGGAACGCCTCTTTTTTCTGATCTTGGAGAAGAGGCCTTTATTCCCGAGCCAGTGAAGGAGTATCCGTTAATTCATTACTTGAGGGTAGCTGATGCAGAACGGCAGTAACTACAACCCGGATGTATTATCCTGTATTGCGAATCTAAGCAGCGATGAGATCTTCACCCCGCCCAAGATGGCCAACGAAATCCTTGACCAACTACCGCCAGAAATCTGGCAGGATAAAAACGCGACCTTCCTTGACCCCGTCTGCAAGTCCGGTGTCTTTCTCAGGGAGATAGCCAAACGGCTGATGGTCGGCTTGAAAAAGAAAATTCCCAATCAACAGGAAAGAATTGATCATATTTTCAGCAACCAACTCTTTGGCATCGCCATAACGGAAATGACATCACTGCTCGCGCGCCGTTCGGTATACTGTTCCAAAACCGCTAATGGGAAGTACTCAGTTTGCGAATCGTTTAAAAAGCCTGAGGGAAATATCCTGTATAAACCGATTGACCATACCTGGGATGATGGCAGATGTCTGTTTTGTGGGGCTAGTCAAACAAATTACGAAAGAGATGGCGAACTGGAAAGTCACGCCTATCAATTCATCCATACAAGAAAACCTGAGGATATATTTAAAATGAAATTTGATGTGATTATCGGAAATCCGCCATACCAGTTAAGTGACGGAGGTTTTGGCAGGAGTGCTTCACCTATCTATCATTATTTTGTACATCAAGCCAAAAAACTAAATCCTAAATTTCTGGTAATGATTATCCCGTCACGATGGTTTGGTGGCGGCAAGGGCCTAAATGATTTTCGCAAAGAGATGCTAAATGACAGACGCATTCGGAAACTTGTAGATTTTGAGGATGCAACGGAGTGTTTCCCGGGAGTTGATTTGGCAGGCGGTATCTGTTATTTCCTATGGGATCGGGATTATTCCGGTCCCTGTGATGTAATCAACATGCACAATGGAACCGAAGCCGTTTCGACAAGGGAGCTAAACGAATTTTCAACTTTTATTCGACATAGTCAAGCAGTCCCAATCATAAGGAAGGTTGTAAGAAAAAATAAAGAGTTCATGAGCAATCAAGTTTCCGCCAGTAAGCCATTTGGTTTACGAACTTTCGTCAGGCCACAGAAAAAAGGAGATATTACCTTACGTTGGCAAAAAGGCGAAGGCCCCTATAGTCGTAAAGATATTTCTGTAGGCGTCGGAATGATTGATGAATGGAAGGTGATCACTTCCTATGTAGGATATGATCATGCGGGCAATCCGGGCAAGGACGGCAGGAGAAGAGTGCTTTCTAAAATTGACATACTTCCACCCGGCACCATTTGCACAGAGACTTACCTTGTGATTGGCAGTTACAAGAAGAAGAGGGAAGCTGAAAATCTGGTTGCCTATATGAAAACAAAGTTTTTCCGCTTTCTGGTTGCTCAATTCATGTATTCTCACCATATTACAAAAGATTCCTATGCCTTTGTTCCAATTCTTGATATGACTACAACCTGGACAGATGAAGTGCTTTACAAACGATATGGGCTGACTAAAGCAGAAAAGGAATTTGTCGAAGCAAAAATTCGACCAATGGAGTAAAACTATGAGCAGGGAGTTTTTTCCTCAAAGACCAGATTCAAGGCCGACTATCTATGCCTATGAAGATACAAATCCTCAATATAAGGGCTTGCTGAAGGTTGGATTTACGGCGGGTGATGTACGGGAGCGGGTAGCGCAGCAGTACCCGACCAGTCGCCCCGGCAAACTGCCATACCGCATCGTTCTGGAAGAATCGGCGATGCGTAATGACGGCAGCAGTTTTACGGACCGTGACGTTCACCGCCACCTGAAAAAACGCGGCATCCTGAACCCCAAGGGAGAATGGTTCAAGTGTTCAGCCAAAGAGGTAAAGGCTTCGATTATTGCCGTTCGCAACAGGGATTTGGAGGTAGAAAACCGACATCTTGATTTCAAAATGCGGCCTGAACAGCAGGAGGCGGTTGAAAAAACAGCCGCCTACTTTAGAAACTTTCGGAAAGAGAATCCCGACAAAACGCCGCACTTCCTGTGGAATGCCAAGATGCGTTTCGGGAAAACCTTTGCCGCCTATCAGCTTGCTAAAAAAATGAAATGGTCCAAGGTGCTGGTCCTGACCTTCAAGCCTGCCGTTCAGAGTTCGTGGGAAGAGGACCTGAAATCCCATGTCGATTTCAAAGATTGGCAGTTTGTATCCCGCGACGGCCTGTGTATGGAAGAAGTGAAAAAGAATAAACCGTTGGTCTGTTTCGGTTCCTTCCAAGACTATCTGGGGAAGAATTCAGTCGGCGGTATCAAATCCAAAAATGAGTGGGTACATGCGACGAATTGGGATTGCGTGATCCTGGATGAGTACCATTTCGGCGCATGGCGAGAAACGGCCAAGGAACTGTTCGAGGCGGAAGGCAAGCAGGAGATCGATTTTGGTGAAGGGGGCGGATTGGAGTATTTTGATGAGGATGTAATGCCCATCACCACCAATGCCTACTTATACCTTTCAGGGACGCCGTTTCGAGCCATTACCTCGGGGGAATTCATTGAGGAGCAGATTTTTAATTGGACGTATTCCGATGAACAGCGGGCTAAGGAAAGTTGGCAAGGCGAGGACAACCCCTATGCGGCCCTTCCTCGCATGGTGCTGTTAACATACCAGTTGCCCGATTCAATCCGGGAAATCGCCATGCAGGGAGAATTCAATGAGTTTGATCTGAACACCTTCTTTTCTGCGGAGGGAAGAGGCAGACGGGCACGGTTTGTGTATGAGGACGAAGTCCAGAAGTGGCTGGACCTGATCCGAGGGGCATTTATGGAAACCTCCATTGACAACCTGAAAATGGGCGCCCAGAAGCCGCCGATGCCGTTTTCGGATACTCGCCTTTTGAATATTCTGTCGCATACCTTCTGGTTTCTGCCAAGCGTCGCTTCCTGCCATGCGATGGACAACCTGCTGCGGCAGAGACAGAATAAGTTTTACTATGATTACAATGTTGTCGTCGCTGCCGGGAGCGGTGCGGGGATCGGTGTGGAGGCCTTGCCTCCCGTACTGGAGGCGATGGGCGACCCCTTGCAGACCAAAACAATCACGCTGTCCTGCGGCAAACTGACGACCGGCGTGACGGTCAAACCATGGACGGGCATTTTCATGCTTCGCAATTCATCCAGCCCGGAGACATACTTCCAGGCGGCGTTCCGGGTCCAATCCCCATGGTCTATTAAGAATCCGGACAGTACATCCCCGAATATGGAAGAGATTATCAAACAGGAATGTTATGTCTTTGATTTCGCTCCGGATCGAGCGCTGCGTCAGATTGCCGATTATAGCTGTCGGTTGAATGTCGATGAGTCCAATCCGGAGGCAAAGGTTGCGGACTTCATCAACTTCCTGCCGGTGCTTGCCTATGACGGCAGTTCGATGAAACGGATCGATGCCGCCGGTATTCTCGATATGGCAATGAGCGGTACAACGGCGACTCTACTGGCCCGGAGATGGGAAAGCGCTTTGCTCGTCAATGTGGATAATTTCACATTACAAAGGCTGATGAACAACCCGCAGGCCATGCAGGCTCTGATGAGCATTGAGGGCTTTCGGAATCTGAATCAGGACATTGAGACGATCATCAATAAATCGGAGGCCGTGAAAAAAGCGAAACAAAAGGCTAATGAACGGGATTTGACGAAGAAGGAAAAACAGGAGCTTACGCAGGAGGAAAAGGAGTATAAAAGTCTCAGGAAAAAAATACAGGAGAAGCTGATCAAATTCGCGACTCGTATTCCCGTGTTCATGTATTTAACGGACTATCGGGAAAGGTGCCTCAAAGATGTAATTACCCAACTGGAGCCGGGTCTCTTTAAAAAGGTCACCGGCCTGTCCATAAAAGATTTTGAATTGCTGGTCAGCCTTGACGTTTTCAACAGCGCCCTGATGAATGATGCGGTCTATAAATTCAAGCGGTACGAGGATGCGAGCCTGGTTTATACGGGTATCAACAAGCACGAAGGGGAAGAGGTCGGCCTTTACGATACAGTTTTAAGTTCGAAGGATTACAATGACACGTTTTTTAATGTTGAGCAGGAGCCATGAAAGCCATCTACAAACACAAACCCAGCGGCGACCTGTTCGCCATCGAGACGGACGCCGCCGGCCAGGTCATCGCCGCCTGCGGCCCCCTGCCCATCCGTTCTTCTCACCTTCTCACCTTCACACCTTCACACCTTCACACTTTCAAACTTTCTCACCCCCGAACCTCCTCATCAGGTTGCAACTGCCCCCCTCCGGACGCAGAATTTTGCAAAAAATCATAGCTTTATTACCTCTTGTCTCATAACCACTTACAGCATTCCGCCGCCCCCGAAAACTGAAATTTTTCAGGTCAACCCCGTCCCTTTCGCCCCAGTGCGTAGGGGCCCCTTTTCGCCCCCGAAAATCAAAATGATCCGCCCCTGGGCGGAGAATTAAAAAGGAAGGATAAAATGAACGCGGCACAAACCACTCACACCCGTCAGCCCCCCTCCCCGCCTGATCCCCCGACCCCCTGCTTCCCTGTCTCCTTGTTTTCTTTTCGGGCTCTCTCCACTCTCTGCTTTCTGCTCAGAACTTCTCTACGAACTACGAACCACGAACCACGAACTTTCGTCTTACCCCTTGTCATTTCGTGTCGAAACCATGTCGTTTCGCGTCGTTTTCGTGTCGTTTTTGGTCGTTTTTGGTCGTTTCAGGTAGGT
>JBNRMP010000057.1:0-7269 GCA_050309685.1 Anaerohalosphaeraceae bacterium | reverse complement strand
GACCTTACGATGGACCGACGGGTGATTCTGGGCGGGAACAACCTGATTTTTATTTTACGAAAGAAATAAGCGTTCCCTGCTTCGCCGGGCGGCTGCAGGCATCCGAACGGAACCCCAAGCCGGCCCGCCAGCAGCTTGTCCATCGTTTTTACGATTTTGTTGGGCATGAAACACAGCACGGTTGCCGCTTTCCATGTCCGGTTGGGCAGGACATGGATCGCCAGGCCGTCATCGGTGAGGAGGCGATGTGTCCCGGCCAGGGCACGGTCCGCGTTCGGCAGATGTTCGAGGAGATTGGAGGAAAAGATGAAATCAAACGTATGATCTTCCAGCGTTTCATCGACCTTTTCTGCGTCCATAATTTTGTATTCAACATTCGGCAGGTCGAGAGGGCAGAGCCGGTCCTCGTTGATTTCGGTGCACAGCAGGCTCTTTGAATACCCGGCGAGGATTTGGCTGAGGTAGCTGTCGCCGGCCCCGAGTTCAAGGGCTCGGTCAAAAAGGCCCACGGGACAGTTGCCGAAGAGGATGTCAGCCTCCTGCTGCCGGAGGTCATGGAGATACGTTTGCCAGTCAGGTTTGATCCGCATCCGCTCTATTCCCTGGCGAAAAAATTTCGTATCTTTTCGACCACCGAGGTTTTTTTTGTCAAGCCCCTGAAGCGGGCGTAGACGTCACCGCCGGCCTCCATGGTTTCTATTAACTGGCGGTATATTTCGGGTTCGTGGCGACGGCCCTTGAAATGAAAGACTTTGCCGCTTCGGAGATAGTAGTCGTTGTAGACTTCGACGGGCAGGGTCTTGACCGAAATTCCGTTCCAGTTTGAAATCATCCCGACTTTGTTCCAGTCGACTGTTTCGGAAAGGATCATTGCCAATGCGCTCTGGTCGGTGTGATTTCCCGTTGAGCACTCCTGTATCCATCGATCAATGAGTTGTTCCGGGTACGTATTGAAGAAGATGACACCGGTGTTGATGATGCCGTTAAAATAGTTGGTCGTATCCAGCTTGTCGGCGGGCTTGACGGTCACGCCAACATCAAAACCGTCAAGGTCGATTTTTTCGCGAAATACGCAGTCGGCGTCAATGTAGATAAGCCGATCCGAGTCATGCTGAAAGTAGTCTTTAATGCAGGCGGCTTTATGTGTGGCGTTGATGAAACGGGTTCCCTGGTGATTCGTAAAATTGCTGAAATCAGTTTGAATTTCAATATGCCTGATCTCGGCGTCGAGCTCCAATTTCTGCCCTTCGATCAGTCCGATGTCATAAACGATCAACTGCTGTCCGTAGAACTTCCGGACGCTTTGAGCCAGTCCTGTCATGCAGTGATAAAAGCTGCTGTCTCCAGCCGTCAGTATTCTCATTTTATTCTCTAAATAGGGGTTACTGTTTAAGTTAAAGACAAAACAATTATAACATTTGCTGGAGTCTTTACAAGGGGGAATGGAATTTTACGTCGGATGGGTCGTTGGTTCGATGGACGGTAAGTTCATTGAGGAGGGCTGCTTTAAAGCATGCCGGACACGGGCTTGGAAGTCGCTCTGCATGTATTCGCAGGCATGTCGAAGCGATCGTCGAAACCGGTGCACCCGCATCGAATCCAGGTCGATCAGCACCGGCTCGCCGTCGCGCACAATAAAATTCGTCAGCTTCAGATCGCCGTGCGAGACGCCGTGACGGGCAAGCTGTTCAATCAGCCCCTGCGCCTTTTGAATAGCCGACTTTCGCTTTGCCGCGTCCGCTTCCAGCAGGTACTCCCGCAAACTCACCCCCTCCACGTACTCGCAAATCAAATACGACTGTTTCACCACCGGTCCCGCCGTCACCTCCACAAATCCCAGCGGCAGGGGGGTCGGGACTCCCGAATAGACCAGCCGGTATCCGTGCTGCCAGCACCGCCGCGCCCGGGAGCCCTTGAGTGTATGCCGCAGGGCGTGCCCCCACCCCTTGAAATTGTACCGCTTGATCACGGCGTCCCGCGTGCCGATACGGACGCGACAGACCGTGCAGGTATTTCCCCGTTTGAGAAACTCGCCCGTCTCCATCATCGCATCGAGTTGTTCGACGCTCTCTGCGGCCTCCTCCCAGACATCCCGCCGGAACATTCCCCGAATGTTTCCCTTTTTCACCTGCACAAACCGCGTGCAGTTCCGCATCGTCTTGCCAAGCGAATTCTCCAGCATCTTTGCGGACTGTACCTGCACGTACGCATCGAACTTGCGCTCCTCCTCCTCGCCGCACCCGCGTCCCAGCGCCTCAAAATACCGCCTTAAAAACGCCTGCGCCTGTGATTGCCCTCGGCCTCCCATCGCGCAGAACAGCACCGCCAGGTTTTGCAGCCGCCGGCGTATGGATACCGGCCCCCGCAAAAACCGCATCCGCGCTGGGTCCAGCGCATAGACCGTCTCCCTGCAAACCAGAAAATTCCCCGCGTGCAGATCCTCCTGGATCACTTTCGCCTCGTGCATCGCCGCCACGTACCGCAGCGCCAGTTCCGCCGCCGCCTCCCAGGCCGCCTCATCCGCCCCGACAAACCGCTCCAGCAGGCTCTGCGCCTTACCGATCTCCTCCGTCACCAGCGCCCAGCCCCCATCCACCGTTCGCCCCAAGAACAAGCCTTTCGGCGCTGTCAGCCCCCGCGCTTCCAGTTCCTTCAGCCCGCGCCATTCCCGCCGCATGTGCCGCCGGCCCTTCCACGAGCGAAACACCTTCACCACGGCTGCCCGCTCCCCCCACGTCCCCGCGCAGACCGTCCGCAGCCCCGGGATATCCCGCAGGATTCGCCCGCACGTCACGCGCTCGCGCACGCCCGTCAGATCGGCTCGCTTGATCTCAATACACTTCATCCTGGTTCCATCATCTCGGCCGGCTTGGCCGTAAAAACCCGTACGCCAGGTACCGGCGGAAGTATTTCAGCTTCCGGCTCAGGCGGCGGAAGAAACCGCTTCGCAGCGGCGACCCCCCCCAGCGGCTTGCTGAACACGACGCAGCCGTAGCGGGCGTGCTTCGACCACTTGTAATCGACAATGCGGCAGCCCCGCTTGCAGTACGCCTCGATCAGCCACTTCCGCTGCGACGGAACGCTGCCCGCCAGTTCCGCGGCGCCCGATTCCCGCGCCCTCGTTTCGGCAAAATCCAGCAGGATTGAAAAGTACCCTCGCCGCTGGTATTCCGGGTGAACGGCCACCCGGCTGATCTCCGCAACCCCCGGCCGGCGGTACCACCACGTCCCGCTCGCGCGCTCCGCGGACGCCAGCGTAAACGTCCCGACCCCCGTAAGGCCCTGCCGCGCCAGCCAGACCTCCTTGCCCGCGATCCTCAGGCGGGTCGTCGCCTCGTCCTGCCCGTCCGCACCAGGGATTTGACCGCCTCCCAGCACGACCGCGCCAGGTACTCCTTGCGGTAAAGCTCGACCTTTTCCCCGTCCCGCTCCACGATCAGCCGCCCGACGCGTGTAAAGTGCGACGACCGTACCGCCTCCACCTCGCCGTCCGGCCCTTTCTCGCCCAACAGGCGCAGCAGGTCCGTCTCCTCCCACCCCCGGCGGACGAGCAATTGCCACGAACCTCGTCGAATCTTGATATATTTTTCGCTGTGCATTCCGGTCGATTGTATGGATTTAACCTCGCGTACGGACACATTTTGTACGCAACCATAGCATCCGCCGTCACATACGTCAAGCTAAATCCTCCGCGACCGGCCCGGGCATTCCCTCCGCTACCGTTGCCCGGCCCTCAGCACCACTCCCGCCGGCGGCGCATACTCAACCGCCGCCCTCACTCGTGCCGCAAACTCGCGCAGCATCTTCTGCCCGATCCGTTTCGCCTGCGACGTTGACCGGTGCATCCGGATCGAATCCAGGTCAATCAGCGCCGGCTCGCCCCCGCGGACAATAAAATTCGTCAGCTTCAGGTCGTGATGCGACATTCCAAGCCGCCCCAGTTCTCCCAGCAGCGTCTGTACCATCTCGATCATGCGCGTCCGTTCCGCCGGCTCGGCCTGCTGCATGAACTCCCTCAGACTCACCCCCTCCACGTACTCGCAGATCAGATACGACTGCCGCACCACCGGCCCGGCCATCATCTCCACGAATCCCAGCGGCGCGGCCGTCGCGATCTCTGAGTATATCAGCCGCCACCCGTGACGCCAGCACCGCAGCGCCCGCGTCCCTTTGATCGTATGCCGCAGGGAATGTCCCCATCCCCTGTGATTGTATCGCTTGATCACCGCGTCCCGGCCGCCCACCCTCACCCGGCACACCGTGCACGTGTTGCCCCGCTTGAGCGGCTCGCCCTCGGCCATGACCTGCTCGATCCCTTCCGCCAGCGCCTTCGCCGCCCGCTCGTCCCACACGTCCCGGCGAAACACCCCCCGCGCATGCCTCGTCTTCACCCGCACATACCGCGTGCAGTTCCGCGTCGTTTTGCGCATCAGCATCTCCAGCAATCGCCGCTTCCGTGGTTCCAGCAGCGTCTCGAACAGTTCCTGCTCTACTTCCCCGAACGGCTCGCCGGTTGCCGTAAAATACGTTCGCAGCAGCCGCCGGTGACACGCGGCATCCAGCCCCGAAATCGACGCCAGGAGCACCGCCACGTTCTCCAGCCGCTCCCGCAGGTTCTGCGCCCCCGCGATCATCGCCGTTACCAGCGTCAGGCCGCCCTCGTCCATCCGCCCGTAAAAGAGCGTTTCCGGCGCCGCCAGCCCCCGCGCCCTGAGCTCCTCCAGCCCCCGCATCTCCCGCCGCAGATGCCGCCGTCCCTTCCACGAGCAGAACACCTTCACCACCACCTCCTGCCCGTTCCACCGGCCCGCGTACACCTCCCGCCGGCCCGGCATCGTCCGCAGCGTCTGTCCTCGCTCCACCGTTTCGCACGCGCCCTGTCGGTCAGACCGCCATATCGCCGTCATACGTATCCCCCGTTTATCAGGTCAACGTTCCTGCTTCTTTCCAAAGTAGTGACCCCCCGCGCCCGCCGTCAAGACAAACCCTGTGAACTAAGGAAAAACCTGATAAAATGGTTGTGAATTCTCCCTAAAATGCTATCATACGCACTACAAGAACCAAGAACGAAAACCAGGGACAGCCACCTGTTTTCAGTCGAGCGCCAGTGTGTCCGGCTTTTGAAATCTGAGATTTTATGTTTTAGAATTCCTTTTATGAAAAAATCTGTGTAATCTGTGGTTGCTATGGAACTCTTCGCCGCCATCCTGATCTTCATGGAGCTGTTGTTCACCCTGCAGGTGATCAACAACTACCGCTACGCCGTCCGCAAGGCCGCCCGCGTCCGCGAGACCTACCGCCCGCGCTGCCTCCTCGTCGTCCCCTGCAAGGGCACCGAGGAAACCTTCGACCGCAACATCCGCTCCTTCTTCGAGCAGGACTACCGGCCGTACCGCCTCTGCTTCGTCGTCGAGAGCGAAGACGATCCCGCGATGGCCCATCTGGCCCGGCTCCGCGCCGCCTTCGCCCCCGCCTCGATGGCCGACGAGGTCCGCATCCTCGTCGCCGGCAGGGCACAGGGCCGCAGTCAGAAGATCCACAACCTCCTCCACGCCGTCCGCCAGGCCCCGCCCGACGTCGAGGCCTTCGTCTTCGCCGACGCCGACGCCTGCGCGGGCCCCCACTGGCTGGGCCACATCGTCCACCCGCTCCGGCAGGACAAGACCGGCGCCGCCAGCGGCTACCGCTGGTTCGTCCCCGCCCGCGCCAACTTCGCCTCCGTGGCCCTCTCCGCCGTCAACGCCAAGGTCTGCCAGCTCCTGGGCAACACCCGTTTCAACCTCGCCTGGGGCGGCTCCATGGCGATCCGCGCCGACCGCTTCCGCGAGCTGGGCGTCGAAGCGGCCTGGCAAAACGCCCTCAGCGACGATCTCGCCCTCAGCCGCGCCGTCCGCAAGGCGCGCCTCAAGATGGTCTTCGTTCCCGCCTGCATGATCGCCTCCCACCAGTCCGCCACGTGGGCCTCCTTCTTCGAGTTCGCCCGCCGCCAGTTTATCATCACCCGCGTCTATGCCCCCGGCATCTGGCTTTTCGGTTTTTTCGGGGCGTGCCTGTCGGTGTTCGGTCTCTGGGGCTCGATAGCCCTGGCCGTTTCGAACCCCCGGCCGCTCTATCTGGTTCTCGCTGCGACCTTTATCCTCTGCCTTGCCGGCAGGGCGGTACTGCGCCAGTCCCTCGCCGCCCGACTCCTGCCCAACGAACGTCTCCCCATGCGCTCCGCCCGCCGGGCCGACCTGACCCTCTTCTGGTTCTGGGACATCGTCCTCCTCTTCGTCATCGCCGCCTCCACCCTCGGCAAAACCATCACCTGGCGCGGCATCCAATACCGCCTCAACTCGCCTTCCGACATCGAGATTGTCAGTCGATAAGAGGCGGGAGAGAAAAGTAAAAATCAAAGATAAAAGGGCAAAATTCAGGGCGGCTTCGCCGGGTTGATTTAGTTGGGATACATGCCATTTGGCCCTGTCGGGGACAAGAAAAGTAAAAATCAAGGGCAAAACGTTGAAATTGGGCTGAAAATGCGGTTTTCTGAGGTTTTTATCCGTAAAAATACCTACCTGAAACGACCAAAAACGACCAAAAACGACACGAAAACGACGCGAAACGACATGGTTTCGACACGAAATGACAAGGGGTAAGATAAGAGTTCGTAGTTCGTGGTTCGTAGTTCGCAGAGAAGTTCTGGGCAGAAAGCAGAGAGCGGAGAGGGTCAGAAAAGAAGACAAGGAGACAGGGATGCAGTTGGGCAGGGGATCGGGCAGGGAGGGGGCCTGACGGGTGGGAGTGGTCCGCGTTGCTTTCATTTTATCCTTCCTTTTTAAGCATCCGCCCAGGGGCGGATCCATTTTGATTTTCAGGGGCGAAAAGGGGCCCCTCCGCACTGGGGCGAAAGGGACGGGGTTGACCTGAAAAATTTCAGTTTTTAGGGGCGGCGGATTGCTGTAAGTGATTGCGGGGGAAGGGGATAGGGGGAATTGTGGATTTTTGATTTTTAGTTTTGAGGTGGGGCGCGTTTGATGTGATCTGGATGATGAGAAGCCAGAAGACAGGAGACAGTAGATAGAAGATTTGAATTGGGGGGCGGCACGTCGGACAACTCGGACACGTCGGACGCGTCAGACAACTCGGACACGTCGGACGGGGCGGACGGGGCGGACGGAAGAGCAGGATTTGAGATTTCAGGATTTTACATAAGGTTTTTTAATGGACATAATGGACGGGATGGACATAATGGACCTAATGGACGGGGGGCTTTGATTTTCGATGGAC
>JBNRMP010000056.1:0-43109 GCA_050309685.1 Anaerohalosphaeraceae bacterium | reverse complement strand
GTATCGTCTGGGAAGATCTGACCGACCATCTCAAGACGTTGTCCAGTGGAACGCAAATTGTCAAAGAGCTCGGCCGGCTGCTCATCGCCGCATAAAAACTATGAAAAAAGTCAGTCAAGTTGAGTAAATATATGATCTTTCTCATAACGGTCTCCTTTTTCGGCTTATCGCCGCCGTTTCCGGAGGGCTTTTAAGCGGGCGGAAACAGCAAGGCGGACAGCTTCTCGATTTGGGAGAAATCCGGGATGATAAAATGCGATCCGGCCTTGATTAGCCGTGCGCGTTTTTCAGCGTTCAATCCGAACCGGCGCACTTCATCGCTTGCGACACCGAGAGCCAGGCCCTCTCTTTTGCGTGATTCGCGCATTTCCACGGGGCCGTCGCCGACTACCAGCAGCTCGGAGCCGCTGAGCTGATTGTCGGTCATGATTTTTTCGATCACCTTTTTCTTGGAGAACTTCGGATCATCACGGACCGAGCCGTAAATGCCGCCTTCGAACAGATCGGCGTAGCCGAGTACCCGGGCTTCGTTGCATACATCCTCATAATCCGTGCCGCTCGCCAAATACAGTATGACCCCCTTGCTTCGCAGAAGATGCAGGAACTCCACGGATCCCTTGATGGTGTAATCCTGCAGGTTCCGCTCACCCCGCATAAACCGCAGGGTGCGGTCATTCACCATCCGCATTAGCGCATCGTTGTAGATCTGCTTATAGCCCCACTTGTCCAATATCCGTTCCGGAGGGACGATACCGAACTCATGGATAATATCGATCAGCCCCTCCATCTGCCTGATGGTTTCAATGCCGGTGGATTTATCAATATACTCGCGCACACGGTTACGGACCCGGTGGTAGGTCGTCTCATCGGCCGTCTTATATCGGTCGCCGAGGACGGCCTTAATCATCATCGGCTCCATGATCTCCTCCCAGCCCTGGCGCAATGTGCTGATCGTGCCGTCATGGTCGAAAACGGCGTGCCTGATGCGCCCCAGCGGAATCTCCTGACGGGGATAGCATATCTCGATCTCGGTTCCGCTGACGTAAACGGCTTTTCGGGCGTCGTCAGCCAATTCGGGCTGGTAGATGTAGTCCGGATCCCGGGCTATCTGCATAATCTCCTCGCCATTTGCCGTTCCCGTCTGAAAGAGCTTCTGGGCGGTTACCGCAGCGGCAAAGTTCGCTATCATTGCCGCCTCACGGGCCGGCATTCCCACCGCCGCGCACAAAGCCAATGCGCTCAGGGCGGTATCTCCGCAGCCGACCGGATCGATTTTTTTCATCAACTGGATTCCCGGTATCTCGTTCACGCCCTCAGCGTCCGCCGCGATGATTCCCCGGGGCCCCCGCGTGATAAATACCGGCTTATGTGTTTTTCGGTACAGCCGCCGTATATATTCTTTGATGTCCTCGTGTGAAATCACGTCATTGAAGGCGACAGATGCGCCGGCCAGTCGGGCGGCTTCAACGGCGTTCGTCTTGCGGCAAACATGGTCAAACCGTTCGCCGTAATGACGAGAATCCAGAAATATGATCTTCCGGTCGAATTCTCTGAATAACTGATTTACCGCCTCAATAAAGGCGTCATCGTCCAGACTGCCCGGCACCTGCTGGTTGAAGATCGTAACATCAACGGACTCGAGGGCTTCTCGCAAATGCCGCAGAATGAGGGCATTTGTCTCAGGAGTGCGTTTGTTGAAAAAGCCGAAATCGATACGCGGCTGCTCATTTCCGTCGCGATAGGGTTTCCCAAAGACAACGGTATCGAATCTTTCCTTTTGAACGACCAGCCCCGACGTATCCACACGGAATTCCCGAAGCTGCCGCACCAGTTCCCGGCCGAAAATATCATCGCCGATCACCCCGATGGCACATATTTCGGAGGGTTTCAAAGCGGCTATGTTGGCGACGATGTTGGAGGCGCCGCCCAGGGAGTAATAATGGCGGCTGACGGCCTGGCTCGGCAGACCGGTTTCGACCGAGACCTCGCCGTTCTGCGGGCTGAGCATCCAATAGGCATCCAGGCAGAAATCTCCGCACACCGCGACTTTGACGGTCTTGATCTTTTCAAAAATTTCGGGAAGTTTTTCAATGTTCATGCTAATGGCTTTCCGCAAACTGACGTTCCACTAAATCGCAAATAATATGATACGCCACGATATGAATTTCCTGGGCGGTAGCGGTGGAGAGACTCTGCGAGCAAAAACAGAGATCCGATTTTCGTTCGAGTTCGCTGCCGCGCTTGCCGGTAAAGGCGATGATGGACGCCTGTTTGGCCCGAGCCGCCTCGACGGCCCTGAGAATGTTTCCGGAGGCGCCGCTGGTTGAGAAGGCCCAGAGTACATCGCCGGGGACGACCCATGCCTGTACCTGTCGGGCAAAGATATCCTCATAGCGGTAATCATTGCCGATGCAGGTCAGGACGGACGTATCCGTTGACAAGGCCGCCGCCGGCAGCGAGGCGCGTTCCCGCCGGAACCGGCCTACGAACTCGCCGGCGATATGCTGACAGTCCGCCGCCGAACCGCCGTTGCCGCACAGGTACAGACGGCGACCGCTTTTGAAGGCGCAGGTAATCCGCTCCGCGATTGCAACAAGGATATCGGTGTCGGCTTCGAGGTCGGCCAGCGCCTGTTTGTGTTCCTGAAGATGGTTATAAATGATTTCGTTCATCCGACTTTCTCCATGATTTTCCGATACAGCAGCGGAATGGTACTTTTCTGATTGCCCTGAATGTAAAACCCCCGGCCGTTAAATGCCTCCGGAATGCGCGTTACCACGCTCTTTTGGTCGCGGAAATAGTAGTTCTGTTTCGACTCATCCGTCATCGCCGCCGATTCAAAGCCACGGATATCGAAGTCCGCAGTCATGATGCGGTTGGGGATACAGCCGATGTTACCGGCCATGCTGACGGCCTTGAGGAACACCTCGGGTCCCGTTACCGCACTGCCGATATTCAGGATGACGCCGCCTTGCGTCAGTTTACAGACCTCCTCGGTGTAGATCAGAAAATCGCGGCCGCTGCATCCCCCCTTGGCATGGCCGTCAAACGACGCGTGCTGATCGATGACATCGGTGCCGATGCCGGTATGCACGGTGAACGGAACGTTGTCCCGGTAGCAGGTGGCCAGAAGACTGAGCTCCGGATGGGAAAAGGTTCTGGGAGAATTATCCCTGCCAACGATCCGGAGCACTTCGGATCTGAATTCCTCATCCCAGATCATTCGACCGAGAGATTCGCCGTATCCCAGCCGGCGCTGGTCCCCCAGCCGAATAGCCGTGTTGTGGTAGGCAAACTCATAAGCCATCCCAAACTGCCCGCGTTCGAGCGCCTGCGGGACATACTCGCTGGTCTCGCCGATCAGTGCCAGTTCAAAGTCGTGAATGGACGTGGCCCCATTGCCGGCAAACAGGGTAATTAATCCCCGTTGAACGAGGTCCGCCATCAGCAGTCCCAGACCGTTCTTGATCAGATGGGCGCCGCTGAACACGATCACCGGCCGGCGCGCCTCGACAGTGCTGACGATCTCTTGGGCCACGATCTCGATCTTCTCAAGCGTTTCTTTCGAACATGCGTAATCCTGCTGCAACACATGGACGGGTGTTACGATGTCTTTGCGCTTGACCTTGTTGGTTCGCTCGCTTATCGGATACGTTTGTATCCGGGAGTTGTCAAACATCCTATACTTGCCGCCGTACTGCATTTCTTCCTCTACGATTTAATCCGATTTTGTTTGGTCATTCAATTCGTTCCTGCGGGGGAATATTGATGCAGGCAATCGCACAATTCCCGAAAAATCCGTGAAAATCGGGCTTATTCGCATCTTCGGGGTAGAAGAATCCGCCGTTCCAGAGCGTAAACAGACGTTCGCCTGTTTCGTCCAGTTTGATCGAAAAACTACCGGCGGGAATATAGCCGTATTTTTCATGGTAATAAGGGTACAGAAAGGCAATCACTTTTTTTCGGCCCGTCCGGGTATCATACTGGACCACGGGCGAACCATCCTCGTAGGCCACGCCATGGGCGCCGGGACAGTAGTAAAGATACCGGCCGCCCGGGCTGCGTTCCAGAGCGCAGGTGTAACGCATCAGGCCCGGCCAGTTGATCCCCTTGGCGCAGATGCGGTCGGTCTCCGGGTCCAGTGTAAAGACCTCCCCCTGCTTGTTCATGCACCACAGGAGCCCATCGGGACCCCGGCGGAGGGTGTTGGCCCGGAACATATCGACCTCCCGCGGCTTTTCCTTTTCAACAATCTGCCGTTTGCCGGAAAAATGGGGCATCCGGGTTTCCAGCTTGAAAAATCGGTTTTTGTGCGGATCATATTTGATAACATGCACATTGGAATCAGGATCGTAAATGTAGCTTGAATACACATACCCCGTCGGCTCATCAATGACCATGGCCCGCCACCACCAGGTCATATCCTTGGGAGGATAGCCGCCCCAGAGGATTTTCCGTTTTGCAATGTCCCAGGCCAGGAACTCGCCGTAATAGCCGACCGCGTAAAGGATTCCTCGTTGGGTATCGATCCGGTGGTACGGCCAGGAGACCCTTTTCATGGGGATGCCATGATCCGTCAGCGTGTCGGTCAGGACGTTGAAGCTGAGAATCCGGCCGCCCTCATAGCCGGTCTGATATTCCACCTCTCCGGGTTCGGGATAAATCGTCCAGTAACTGCAGAACCACAGGTTGGGGCCGTCATAAAAATCCAGGTAGCCGTGAATTTTCCCCTCCGTCATTTGTCCCCGGGGAGTATCGAGCAGGCTGTGAATCTCCGGCAGACACCGCAGCTTCCGGGTCGCGGGATCATACTCGACGACATACAGATGCGCATCGTAGGGGTCCGTATCGCCGAGCGTGGAGTAGAATCTGCCGGTGGGCGGATAGTACGCCGCCTGCGACCAGTTGGACCACTCGCGTGAGTAGGCGGCTTCCGGGTTAGAGGGCTTTTGAGGAGAGGGGCCGAAAAAACGGGGCTCCGCCGGAACGATACCGAATTCGATAGTCGGCGGCTCGGAGGCGACTTCGGTCTCATCGTCCCAGAACTCCTGAAGCTTTTCGGGGATCCGGAGCATGGCCTCGCTTCTATCGACAACCACCCGGTTGCCATATAATAAGTTATGTTTGTCTAACTTTAGGGCCCTGTCTTTCCTCAGTTGCTCTTCGGGCGTCAAAACCGTCGGTTCGCGGTTGTCTTTGCCGTTGACAACCGCATAAGCTCGTGGATATTCTGTCATTGCCATCCCTGCTGCTCAGTTATTAAAGCTGTTTCCTGCTGTATGCACATTTATCGGTTATTGTATTCATCTACCAGTTTACCGATCCGGCGTACCCGTTCGATATCGCCGGTTGAAGACAGCTCATCGGAAATTCCAAAAACGAGCTTCGGTGCAAACAAGTCGATAATCCGTTTGGCGTAATCAGCCAGTTGCTCGAAGGAGTAGTCCTCGTCAAACAGGATCGCCGGCAGGCCATCCAGCAGAAACAGATCATCCCCGAGGGCCTTTTTGACTTCTTCGATGGTAACATCTCCCTGTGGAACGGGCGTAATCGCCTCGATACCATCCAGCCCGGTCTCTTTGGCGAACGGCAGCAGCGTTTTGGTGTCGCCGTCCCAATGAGAGCTGACAAATTTGCCGGCCTGATGGAGTTTATCACAGCGGCGATGGTATGCGGGCAAGACATACTTACAGAACAACTGCGGCGTTAAGGTTCCGCAGTGGATATTATCGCCGAAGTTGATGATTTCGATCGGCGAAGGATTGATGATGTCAATGAGCCGATCATGGCAATCGTCAAGCGCCTTAAAATAGGCCTCGACCAGATCGGGGTGGTCATACAACATGTACAGCGCCTTTTCGACGCCCATCGAATTGATATACAGGTTCTGGATGTTCACCCGGGGCAGGTAAATCGTCGGGGCACCCAGGTCGCCGATTTGGGCCGATATTTTTTGAAACATCGCTTCATCCCAACTCCATGTGGTATTCTCCACACGCCAGATGGCGACTTTCATCTCTTCCGGCGATTCAATTTCGCCTTTGATGCGGATCCGGACAGGGCTGCTGGCGGTCCTGCGGGAAATCATGATCTGTCTGCCAACGGGCGTTTCGATCACGGTACGGACATCCCGGCTATCAATGTCCTCTTCATAGACCTTAACCGCCGGATGCTCGTGCATTTTATAAGATGGATTCCAGAAGCGGTAAAGCCGTGCGGAACAGTTCAGATCCCGGTGAACGGCAGGCAGATCCATGCCGGTAAACGGGGCAGGCAGTCCGCGGCCGTCAAACAGCCGGTCTTCCAGCCAGGCCCCGATCCGCGGCTGCCAGATGATTTTGCCGTTGGAACGGCCGAACACAACATCCCGATGCAATTGAGTAAAATCCGACTGCATGTTCATTGATCCTTCCCTGATCTGCGCATAAAAAAGGAGGGGGAAACCAATCCCCCCTCCTGTTAAACACTATTCCGCGGGGATTAAGCGTTCCGGCGGCGGGCCAGCATCAGACCGCCGAGGCCGAGCATCGCCAGGGTCGCGGGTTCGGGCGTAACCCAGCTCGGGGCAGACATATTCTGCTCGCCGTCGGTTGAAAAATATAAATTGTCAAAATTAAACTTACCCGATGCTTTTTTTGCGGACGTTGAGGTACCGGTTGAAGCATAACGGCTTCTAATTCCAATGGCATTCAGGCCGACCGTATCCCAGCTTGCCGCACTGTCATAAACCAGAATACTGTTTTGAGTGAATACATTAGTCACTATGCCGGTCATCTCATCAACAGCTCCAACTTTGATATCCGCATAAACCATACCGTCAGCGATGTAATAATGTACCTGGAAGCGGCGAGTGGCTTCATCGTAGAGGGACCCAAATGCAGTCGGCGCCAGGGTGTTGACAAACCCGCCGTTTGATGTCTCGGAATAAACCTGCAGGCAACTCGAAACATTCGGCACAAAGTTCTTATGCGGCTCCAAGGCCAGTGCATTCATAGTGTCAGGGTTGGCAAAATCCTGCGAACTGTTGAAAAGACCAATCATAAATTGCTGTGTGCTCGCAGAGCGGGCACCAAACCCCAAGTCAAAGCCAAGCCAAATGTCGGTTACCGTGGCCGAGCCGCTTTGACCGTTGGGCATGTAATAGGTCTGATCGAGCGGAATGTAGGCCTGTCCCAGCGTTGAGGTGCTCCGCTGCACCACGCAATCCAGGTACCCTCGTGAGCTTACCTGATTCGTCGTGTTGTACATAAAAGCATTATAGGTGCTTTCCGTCTTCATCCAGCCGTTCGCCCAGGGGTCTGCGGCAAAATCATACGTTACCGTATAAGCGCCGCAGTAAACCGTAATCAGCAACACTCCCGCCACACCAACCATCTTTCTTGTTTTCATCTTTGCCTCTCCTGCAAAAGTTAGCATCTGACCCCCAAAAAACTCATTTTGGGGCTGTTGAAACGTTTCATCGCATGTAATTATAATTTCTCCCCCATCTCCAGTCAATACCATTTTCGGAATTATTCTAATTTTCAAGCCATGCCGCGGCGAAAGCAGCAAAGTCCCGAATATCAACCGTCTGGTTTCCATCAAAATCAGCCGGCAACCCGGTACCGTGGCTGAGCCAGGCGGCGACGAACAATTCCAAGTCGTTAATATCTACTTTGCAGTCAGCAAACAGGTCCGCCGGATTCCATCCAAAACATACCAGCGACTCTATTTCAGACGGGCTAAGCACTTCATTGTAAATTCTGACTTCATCAATCATTCCTGACAGATAATGCCATGTATTATCGGACATGTCATAAGCTGCGCCCACACAGGGTCTTTGCGGAGGGATGAAGTTACCGTGAACACCGTTCATTGGATAGGCGCCGAGCAGTTGACCGTCCAGATAGACTTTATACCCGCCGACGATATCCATCGAATCCACCGTTACCGCCAGGTGATGCCACCGGTCCAATTGTATTCCGGCGGGCAGAGGCACTTGAATCGGATTCGCCTGCTGGGAAGCAGAATAGCTTAAAAACAGGGCGAGGGAAAGCGATGTTCCGTTCGGCTGCGGGTAATGAGCAGGGATTCCATAGCAGCCGAGATTGGCCAGCCCCGTTTTCCCGCCGGCTACCGCGTCGGACAGCAGTTTTATCCACACTGCGAAGGTCGCCTGTCCGTATTTGAAATTACCCTTCAATTCGCCGTTAGTGCAGTTATAGAGGCGCAGATAGCCCCCGGATCCGTCCAGAGCCAAAGCTCCCGTACCCACGGCCGAGTCAGAGGTTCGGATCGCATTGCCCACTAACTGCCCGTCGTTGCCGAAGCCGCTTTGGTCCAGCGCCGGATAGGTCGGATTTTCAAAATCCCAGTAGCCGACCAGTTGGGCCTCGGAAATGGCTGATGCCGCAACGGCCGCCGCCATGAGAAGGAACGATACCTTTCTCATTGCATCCCCTCTGCAAAATCATCTGTCAGAGCCAATCGCCAGGTCGATCCACCGTCGTCGCTGAAGAGCATCGCCGGATCATGGTGCGGATCGAGCTCGTCATCAGCCGGGTCACAGGGGTATTTGGCCAGGAAGGCAGCGTACTGGAGCGGATTGAACTCATCCAAACCGATGTTGAGATTCCGCTTGTTGTAGTAAACCAGAAACAGCCGGCCGAGCCGATCGACATTAAACTTCGCCGCATAGTGCACATAGGGCGCACGGCTGTAAACCAAAGCATCCCACGGAATGACCAGATCTTTTCGTGCACTCCATTCACCGCCGGGCGACTTTGTCTGATGTTTCAGACGCATTTCCGGTTCCCAGTGATTGCGTGCGATCAGGTGGAGCGTATCATCCGGACCGCACAGAAAGGACGGGTATGTCAGCCCCTTCTGGAGATTCTTAAGCGAGGTCCAGCCGTCGGTTGAACTGTTAGGGACCATGGAACGGGTGTAGCGGAAGCACTGGTTGTTGGATAGTCCGTGGGCCGCCAGGATCACATGGATATAGCCCTGGCTGTCCAGGGTTATGGCGGGCCAGTTATGCCCGTCCGTTTCCGTACTGAGGGGATTGCCCGCACTGCCCAAATAAACGATTTCTCCCACCGTACCTGTTTCATGGTCATAGGTGGCGATGTATTGCGGCGTGCCGCCGTCGCCGGGCTCCTGGTAGCGGCCGGAAAAGACAATGTGAGTCTTGCCGTTCAAAGTTGCCGTCAGATTGGATGCTCCCTTGCCGGCGTTTAAACCGTTGCCGACGATGGAGAACGCCGCAATGCGGACGCCGGGGTTGATCGTCAGCGTTCCGTTCGGGTTCTTTACGGGCACAAAAAGTTTCAAATAATTGGCACCGCCGCCCGGACGGAACGTCCGTGCAAGGATGGGCGGAGCGCCCGGAAACCGGTTGAAGGAATCATTGAATTCGATCCGAACATCTCCAAGCGATTCAGGAAAGGTATAAACCTGCCACGTCCGGCACAGGTCGCGCGAATACAACAGGACGTACCCGTATCCCTGCGGAGCGACGATCACATAGGCGTCGTTCTGGGAATCAAAGACGATCCGATCCTCGGAAACCGGTCCGAAGGTCGTCCACCGGCCGTTCCATGAAGGAAACTTGTTCTTGATGGGATCGGTGATATCATATTCCGTCCAGCCGCCCCATTCATTGAGGGTCAGCACCCCGTTCTCTCCTCGGATGTAGGGGCGGTTGCCGGGGCCGAATGTGACGCTGTTGATTTCGAAACGCGGGTTGTACCCGTAGAGTTCGCGTTCATGCAGATAATAGGGTTTGTGGCGAATCGGTGCATACACATTGCCCAATCCCGGCGTCAGTTCCGGCATATAGGGCACTTCTGCAACATCATCGATATCGACAATTTCGTACTCGATAAAGGCATTGTTGGCCCCGCCGAGATAGTAGGAATCGCCAAAATGCTCACGAGTCGTGGCTTTTCCCGTCGATTCGCAATTCTGCCGCAACAACACCCAGTCACCTGCTTGGGCCCCTCCCAGATAGCAATCCTGGAGAAATGTCGTCAGCCGCCGGCCGGCATGGAAATCGGTGGTTTTCCAGACAGGATGAATTGTTAGATCGCCGGAAAAATTTTGCTGGATCGGCGTACAGTCGGTCGTATCGGAACCGTAAGCACCGACAAAATGGTCATCGGGCGTAATGGGCGATGTCAAGGAACCGCTGCGGGGACCGATTGCATAAAGCGATTCGGCCGGCCCGTAACGGACAACCCCGTTCTTGTCAAAATGCTGAATGTAATAAACATAAAATCTCGCGTTGGCGATGATCTTGCCTTCCGGCAGTTCCGGCAGACGAAATGCCCAGATGGCATTGCTCTGGCCGTACAGGCCCACGCAGGCCGGATACTCGGGAGAATCCTCCGGAAAACCAACCAGAAATCCCTGTCCGCTGGTTTCTTCAACCAGCCGCCGGGAACAGCCATAGACTTCCCGGCTGGCCGTATCGGCAAACATGCGGCCCGTCTGGGCGGCCGTCAAATTCACTGCGGTCACTGCCGTTAAGATAACGGCGGCTGTTATTGAGGTGGTACGCATCAGCTTCCACGTACGATATGATGAGGCGGCAGATCCGGAGGATCACCGCCTCATCCTGAATCGTGAAACAATTCTCGAGCTTTTACTCAAGCCAATAGGAGGCAAACATCGCAAAATCCGCCAAATCCACGCGGCCGCTGTTGTCTATATCGGCCGTCAAATCGACGGTTGAGAGCCAGGTGTTCACTAAGATCTCGAGATCGGCGTCATTGACCGCCTGGTCGCAGTCGAAATCGCCGGCATTCTTGCAGTCCGGCACCAGCCAACTGGGGGCGTCGAAAGTGACTTCTCCGACCGTCGAAAAATACATGTTGTCAAGATTGAACCTCGTTTGACTGCTGGGGCCACCGCTTGTGTTCCTGACACCGAACGCATCCATTCCCTCAAGAAACTTCTGCGGAACCCCCAGTGTTCCGTCCGCGATGACATTGCCGGTTGAATTAAATACCGGCGTCGTATTCAGAAGCCCGTCGGCATCGAACTCATAACAGGCCACATCCATACAGGTTTTGTTTGAGGAGGAATATACGCGGACTGCAAAACGGTAGGTTCCGGCCGAGTAGCTATAGGAACCTATCGTCGACTCCACTTGATACGGCGTTGACCAGCTCGTATTTCCAATAACCCGCATCGCCACGGTAGTCCCCGAATGGAACGTCAGTCCGATGCAGTTCTGCCGTGATCCCGTCGATAGATTCGTCGAATCCGTATTGAACAGACCGACCGCAAAAGTGGCCGCCGTGGCTCCGCTTACATACTGGTAATCAAAGCCGAACCAAAATTCGTCAACGGTCCAGAATTTCAGAATATCATCCTCAAAGGGCATGTAAAAACGGCTGCCGAGCGGGGCGTAGTAGGCGGCCACGGAATCGGCTACATTTTTCCGGCGTGTTCCGCAGAAAAGAAAACCGTTAGTGTCGTAGCGAAAGTAGGTCCCGCTCTCAGGTCCAGCAAATGCCTGCCAATCGGGTTCCGGCCTGAAGTTTGCCAGGATATCTATATCACCGACGGGTGAGTCGTTCGGGTCATCGGGAACCAGCCAGCCGGGTACCGTCAGGTCGGCATCGACTACCCCATCCTCCGTCGAAAAATACATGTTATCGACAGTGAAAATCGATTTGCTGGGACTAATGCTTCCGCAGTTGTTGCGAATTCCCAACGCATTGACTCCGCTCCAGAACGTATCAGTGGAAACGACGGGCAATCCCGTGTCGTCCGAGACGGGTTTCACCACATTGTTGGGATCAACGGTATAAACCGATACATCGGCTTTCGTCTGGTCGGATGCTCTGTAGATATGCAGTTTGCACCGGTATGTATCCGTGGTATTGATAGTCGCACTCAGTATTGATTGGGAAAGCGCCCTTGCGCCGCCTGCATCCGTCGCTTCAACTTGCAGCACAAATTTTGATCCGTCTAACGGCACTATCGCAATCGAGTTGAGCAGGGACGAGGAGGGCGTACTGTTATCGGAGCTGCTGTTAAACAGCCCGATATGGCCGGCGGCAACCCCGGCAGTGGCGGGATCGTACTTGAAATCAAACCCAAGCCAGAATTCGTCAACCGTTGAAATGCCGTTGACATCCGGAATGAAATAGGTCTGACTGATCGGCACGTAATAGGCGCCTAAGCCGGCCGGGCCTGTTTGCCTGGTTACCGTAGCGGCTACATACCCCGCCGGGGTATAAGTAAACGCGCACGAGCTACTCGCCTGAGTTACCCGGGTCAATGGAGAATTCGGCTTAAAGGGCTCGATGATTTTTTCCGCCGAACATACAAGAGAAATGGCCACAACCAACAGAAAACATGCAGGAAAACTCCAAAAGTGTCTCATCGCTCTGCCTCCGATACTAAATGGTTAAGTATTTTAAGAAAACCACGATTTTTCTATTGAAACGCTTCAACGCTCATATAATAATGTTTTCGGTCGAACAATGCAACAGCTTTTTTGAAAAATGGTTGATTTTATTGATTTTTTTCACAATTCGAATTTTTTTATTTATGGTGGTAAACCATGACTCCCCGAGAACGTGTTATTGCCGCTTTAAATCACCAAAAAGCCGACAAAGTCCCTTGTGAAGTACGGTGTACTATACAAATGAGAGAGGAATTGTTCCGGTTTTCGAAGTCATCCGACTTCATTTCGGGCTATATCGAACCCATCATCAGCCGCGTTGAACTGGAAGAACCCGGAACATGGATTAAGGATGGGTATTACCGGGATTGTTTCGGCGTGGTGTGGAATCGACTCATCGACCGGGATTACGGCGTCGTGGAGGTTTATCCGGCCACGATTGAGAACTTTAGGAAGTACACCTTCCCTTCACCTCTGTCCGATGCATTTCTCGATAATGCCAAGCGGCATCTTGCCGTAACGGCCGATCATCTGTATCGGCTGGCCCGGCTCAATCTCTCCCTGTGGGAGCGGGCATGGACACTGGTGGGGATGGAAAATCTGATGATTGCCATGGCGACGGCCCCTGATGCTGCGGCGGAAATCTTTCGCAGAATAGGCGATTACAACTGCGAGGTTCTAGGCCGGGTCCTCAAGCACCTGGACATCGATGGAGTCCATTTCGGCGATGACTGGGGAACGCAAACCAATCTCCAGATGTCTCCGGAAATGTGGCGGATGTTTATCAAGCCGCATCTGAAACGAATGTATGAAATGGTGCGAAACGCCGATAAATTTGTGTCCATTCACTCGTGCGGCCGGGTACAGAGTCTGTTTGACGAACTCATTGAGTTGGGCGTCAACAGCTTTAATCCGTTTCAACCGGAAGTGATGGATACGGAGGAACTGCTGAGAACCTATAAGGGCAAGCTGTGCTTTTGGGGCGGAATAAGCACGCAGACCCTGCTGCCGTATGAAACGCCCGAGGTTGTCTTCTGTCAGACAAAGCGGTTAATTGACAGGGGACGGGACGGCGGCCTGATTGTTACCCCCGCCCACAGCATTCCGGCGGGAACGCCGCCGAAAAACATCGTCGCGATGCTGGAGGCGATGCGAGACCACGCCGCAAACCGATAAACGCAAAAGCGACTATTGGTAATTCCCGAACTCTTTCCAGATGCTCCGGATCAGCTCATAGCGTTCCAGCCGCATCCCCGAATAAATACAGTTGCTGGTCGAAAAGATATATCCGCCGCCGGGCATTCCGTGTTCCAGGGCATACCGTGCGGAGTCGATGACTTCCTGATCCGTCCCGGTGTCCATGAGTCCGCAGTTCACATTGCCGATCAGGCAAACTCTTTTGCCGACGCGTCTCTTGATCTCGGCAATATCGACGCCGCCCTGCGGATCCAGGCTGTGAATTGCATGGGGGTTGGCGTCCACCAGATAATCCAGGATCGGCATGATGTTGCCGTCCGTGTGTTTAATGGTGTAATAGCCCATTTGACGGTAAGCCGCGATCAACTGCTTCAGGTAGGGAGCGTCAAACTCGCCGAACATCGCCGGGGAAAGAAAAGGACCGTCGTTTAAGCAGTAATCACAGCACATTCCGAAACCGTCGAGCAGGCCGAATGATTTGAGCTTTTCGGCGCGGGCGATTGCGTCGTCAATCTTTTTCTGGGCCTGCCGCTTCAATCCGTCAGGATTATCCGCGATTTGGCAGATAAACTCCTGCATCCTCTCGCCGGAAGGAATATCATAGGTTGCATCCCCGTGGATCATCAGGAAATACGTATCGCCGCTTTTCTTTCGGATGGCTTCAAGCACGCGAACGGTATTGGCCAGCCGATCATTCCCCCAGACCTCCGGCCCGTTGACAAAAATGGCGGAATGCTCAAACCGACGGGCAATCGCAATGAACAGCTCCGCCATGTCATCGATATGCAGGGCCTGTTCGGCGGCCGTCATCTGGTCCCACTGATGATAGGAGCGATGGCGGGGATGTACCTTGCCGAAAACCTCCATCGTGAGAAAAAAGACAAGCTCGAAATGGGGAACACGGCCTTCCGGCTTTCCCCGGGTCAGGGCGTTTATAAACTTTTCTCTCGGGGTCATGATCTGAACTTAATAGGCGATCATTACGTTGCCGTATGTTGCCCGAATTTTAGCACTGTTGGCTCTGATTATTTTGACGTGGCCGTCGGAGTATGCCATCGGCGTATCTTGAGACTCGGTCGTCTCGTTCAGCCGGGTCCAAGCCAGAACGGAACCGCCGTGCGACATATCCCGGAACTTGGAGGGGCCCTTGTCGCTCATATAAATGTGGGAGATCATGCCGGATGTCGAGCTGCACTGGCTGGATGTTTTCGGCCAGGGCCTTTCGCCTTCCAGGAAGGTAATGGTCTGTCCTCCGGCAGTAAAGTTGGCATACCAGTTGTAAGGAATAATCACATAGCGAGGACGGTCCTCCGTGTTGGGGATAACGGCATCCCAGCCGCCCTTGTCCGTGGCATAATAATCACTGTACCATTCAGTGTCTGCGCAAAGTCCCCAGTCATAGGGCGCTTGCACTGCAAAATGCTTGATCGCAGGGCAAATAAATACTTCCGAATCGGTTACATAGGCATCATAGGATTCCCGACATCTTTCCGTCTCCCGGCCGGAAGATTCCTTCACATCCATGTCGCGGACCACATAAGGAACGTTTGCGTTATGCTCGGCAAACTTGCCGTTGTTGTTAACTGCATAGGATTGCTGGATGATGGCTTGCTGGCGCATGTTGTTGACGCACAGAACCCGCTGGGCTGCAAATTTGGCCTTTTTCAGCGACGGTATCATTATGGAAAGCAGCAAGGCAATAATTGAAATGACAACCAGCAGTTCAATGAGCGTAAATCCCTTTTTCTCGGCTCTCATCACATGTCCTTTCTGGCGGAAATACTGTTACGTTGAATCGTTACAACAAACCTAATATAAAGATTTTTCCCATTGATGTCAACTGAGATTTTTATTTTATTTGCTCGGCCGCAATTTTATCATCAGACGCTGCATGTTTGGAGTACCCCTTTTCAGGCATAATCTCGTCTGGATTAGGTTCAAGACCTGATTCAACGAGAATGTGTTCCCGGCCCACCGGGGTATTCAGACGGGCATAAAAACGGGCCAGTTTTCGCTCATCTTCAGGGTTCGTAATCAGACTGACTATGAAATAGGCCGCTACCCCGGCCGGAATGTAAAGGGCCGACTGATACCAAACCGTTTTCCAGACCGGGTTTGTAGGCGCTAAAAAGACCTCTGTTGCCCACCAGACGGTAAAGGAGACAATGATAGAGGCCCATGCCCCCCAACTGTTGCCTCTTCTGAAAAACAGTCCGATCATCATCGCCGGTCCCACCATGGCGGTTAACTTCCACCAGAATTCAACGGCTTTAGTAACATTGGTAAACATGTAGGCGACGACCAAACCACACAGAATCAACACGAGTCCCGAAATCCTTGCCATCATCAGATAATGTCTATCCTCTTTGCCCTTAACAAAATACTTCTGGTAAATGTTTCTCGTGAAGATCGCTGAAGCAATCACCTGAAAGGCCGAAACAGTGCTCATGCCGGCAGCAAACATACAGGCAATCATCAGACCGGACAAACCCGCCGGCAGATATTGCCGGGCCGCCATGCCAAAGCACATTTCGGGATCCTCCAGATGAGGCCAGATCGCGGCGGCAAAGAGGCCTACCAGCGCCCAGCCGATGGTACAAGTTCGTTTGAGCATCGCACCAATCAGGTTGCCCCATTGCAGGGTTTTTTCATCCTTGGCGGCCTGCAGCGTCTGCACCGAACCCTCGGCCAGGTTACCCAGCATTCCATTGATAAACAGCATGAAGATCGCAAACAGTCCGATGGTTTTCGAGGGGTCCGCTCCTGTTCCGGAGGGCATTGCAAGCGAGAACATCTCGGGCGGCAACATCTGATGAAGCCCCGTCATTCCGCCGACTTCGCTCCACATCGGAGGAATAAGCATGAAGGATAAAACAATAACCAGAATCCCCTGGAAAACATCGGTCAGGGCCGCGGCGACCAGTCCGCCCAGAGCCCCGTAAAGAAGCCCGACACCTGCCGTCGCCAGGACGGTGTAATTCTTATCGATGCCGCCCTGGGTGATGCCCTCGACCACCTGTCCCATCCCCAGGAGAATCGTTCCCGTCGCTACGCAGACGCTCGCAAGGCAACTGACGCTGAAGAACGGAGCGAGGCCTTTTCCGTAACGGAGATCAAAATAATCAGCGGTCGTGTACATCCGAAGCCGCCGGATAATCGGGAGAAGAACAAATAAAAACGGCATAAAAAGCATATACAGCCAACTGTACCAGATGCCGGCCATTCCAAACGTATAAACCGCCCCGGCGACCAGGATCGGATGCGTATTACTTGTGCCTGCGCCGAACTGCTGCATCATAACCAGCAGCTTGCCGAACTTGCGTCCCCCGATATAGAAGTCGCTCTGACTGGTTACCTTTTTGGTTGTTAGAATCCCGATCGTGACAACAATGACAAAATACGAAACGATTACGACAATATCGATTAACGGCAATCCCTTCATTGGTCTGCTAACCTCCGATCATTAAAAAAAAGTGGACAGCCAGGATCAACCCGGCCACAAGGCCGCTGACTATGAGAAAGCCGATAATCGTTTGTCGATACGGCGCAAACATCCGCAGGGACGGTTTGGTAACGGGGATTCGGGATTCCATGCTGCTTCCTTTCATCGGAGAGGTTCTTCGATAATGCGCGCCGGACCAAAAAGAAATGCGCTCTTATAGTTTTGGGTCTGCTGATTGCCGTAAACGAGGAAAGTCAGATCAAATCGTTCGCCCGGCAGGACGAGGCCGTCGTCGCTCGCAACCAGATCCAATGTCACCCATTCGCAGTCGTCCATTCGATTGGCGCCGTCCTGGACCCAGAGCCACTTGTTGTTGAGAGCGATCACATGGATACGCTCCTCTCGAATTTCAGCCAAGTTGTCGAATTCGGCCGATTGCGTCACAAATATCTCCATCTTCAGCTTGCCGGTATATTCGGGAATCTCTAACGAATACACTATTTTTGCGTTGTCGTCCTTGGCGCAGGTGCTCCCGTCAAATGCGATTACGGCCGTGTCAGGATTATAGAGACCCACTTTCCAGCCGTCTCCGGTACAGTCAACCGACCCCTCAAACAGCGCTTTGGCGGGTATTTCCTTGAGAACCCGGGCCTCGGCGCATCGGCCGGATCGGCCCTGATTCTTCAGCAGGTGGTCATATTGACCCTTTGCGAAACCGGCAAAGCTTGCGGCCAACTGCTTTCTGACCTTTGACTGCCGGGCCTGCCCCCTGCTTTTGCCGACGATCTTATCCGTCCAATACTCCGTCCCGTTAATCCGCGTCTTCCAGTAATTGACATAGTCCTCTACGCCACTCACGCCCTTCAGTTTTTCGGCGATCACCGCAAGTTGAGCTTCGATTTCTGGCCTGATTTTCGCCAGGTACGCCGCCGCCTTTTCAGGATCGGCCTTTACCCGTTTGATCATATCCGCCGAGAAATCCGGATACCGATAATCGGGATAATCCAGCGTCACCATGGCCCTGCCGTAATCAACGGCATCCTGCATCGGAGCGAAGTAACGCGCCGCCAGCGATGATGCATCCAGGAGCGATAAGGAGGGGCTTTTTTCCCGGATTGCTTTAAGATGCTTTTCCATCGATTCAACGGCGGAAAGAGCCCTACCCCTATCGGCAACATCTTTAAGTTTTACCGGCCAATACTCCGGCGACATCCGCTTATATCGAATTCCGGTAAACATATTCTTCAATTTGACGAATTCATCGTCAAATGCCGCCGCCGAGGCGGCGGCCGGCCCGAATACATCGGTGTAAATGTGCATCCTTGTATTCTGCCAATCATGTTTTGCCGGATCCCATGCCCACCAGCCCCACGTCGGCATGATGTATTCTTCCGCTCCGCCGGCGCAGATAACCCCCACATCGGTGTAACGGTCCGCCTGGGCGATCTCGGGGTAGGTCGGCATGTGCCAGCCGGTTTCGAGCGGTGTCAGCTCAAAATACGGTGTCCGGCTGAACAGGTTTACGCCGTACGCCCCGTTCAGCAGGCCCGAAGAATAGCGGGGCCAATTATGCCACCAGGCAGGCTGCGTACTGTCCAGCCCGATCTTCCGGGCGTCCTGAACATCGCAGTCGCAGGGGATGCGTGTGAAAAACCAGTGTATTTCGTCAAATCCCTCCTGTCCGGCCATCGCCTTGTTCCAGGGGGTCATAATATTGTGATAAGAGCCGGCCGGCGGCGTCATGACAATCTGATTGCTTGACAACCCCTTTCTTTGGGCCATGGCAAGCGTGTCTTGGATCAGGCGTTCGGAATACAATCCCTCGCCGGCATCGTCAAACGAAAGCCAGATCCCGTCAACGCCCATGTCAATCAGCGTTTCAAACGAAGTGACGACACGGCTGAAATCTTCAGGCTTTACGGCGCAATTGACCACACCATATACAAACAAACCCCGCCGGTGGGCCTGTTCAAGAACTCCGTTGATGCGGTCGGTATCGATCCCAAACCCCTTCTTGCCGTGTCCGACCATCGGGTAAAGAGTGTCGACAAAATTCACTCTGCCGCGAACATATGCATCGTATGCCTCTTCGGATACTTCCCGGGCACAGTTTCGCCCGCGCCAGGCGATGCTGGGGAAATCCCGGACGCTGACGGCGTTAAAAACGACCCTGCCGTCCTGCATCCTAAGCAGATCGAAAAAGCTGTTCATAGCATAGGTGACGCCCCGGGCATTACTCCCGCCCAGAATGACAAGCGTCCGGTTGTTATCGCGAAATACTTCGATAATGTATCCGTCAAAGCCGGGATGATCGGCGCTGAGTTCAAACCCTTTTTCCGTGCACAACTTTTTCAGCAGACCGTTGGTGGAAGTCTGCCCCAGCACAATTAGCGTATCGTATCGTGCGGTGTCGTTTTCATCGACCACCGCCGTATCACAGGAAAACCGCTTTTGGATATAATACCCGAGCCGCTCCGCTGCATACATATCGACCTGATCGGCATGATTGCCCAGAACAATCGCCGCCCCCCTGAGCTCGAATTGTTCAGCTCGTTCCACATACTGTTTCGGCTCAGGAACAATGGGGCATTTCGCGATCAGCAGCGGCGAAAGGAACAGAAATACAACAGCAACCGTCCATTTTACATTTTCACATTTCATAAGTCTTCCTCTGTATTTTATTCTTTATTCTTCGTCAACAAAAACGATCCGGCCGATTGCAGCAAAATTATCAAATCCGCCGGATTCAATGGTATTCCGCAGGATAAACCCAATATTCATTTGGCCGCCGGCCGTCGCCATGTCGGTGACGTCGATGGCCATCCATCCTCCGAGGGTTTCCGCCGCATCCTGATTCCAGACCGTCTTACGGTCGATTCGCAACAGGGTAAAACGGTAATTTTGATAAAGATGGGGGCTTTCCATCGGCGGCTGGCGGATCTCGACATAAAGCATCAGCTTGTTCCTGAACGGCGGTACCGCAACGGATGCGGAAAACTCAATGGTATCTTTCCGCCCGTAAGACCGGTCTTTGCTTCCGCACAGAACCAGGTACTTCGCCCCTTCCTTTTCATAGAGGCCGCCGCCCCAGCGGCCGACACATCCGATCTTGCCGCCGTACAAATACTCGGCGTCAATAACCGCCGCAACTCTGCCGCGGAACTTCATTTCCGCCGGTTCGCCGGCAAAACCGTCGAACCGGGAAATCGTCTTTTCAAATTCAGCCAGTGCATTTCGCCGCAGTTCGGCCAGACGGACCTTTTCGTTGTTTTTTTCGTCACTGATTTGTTTCCAGAAATCCGCCCCGCTAAGCAGTTTCTGCCAGTACTGCCTGTAATTTTCAATATATTTAAGGTCGGCAAGCTCATCGGCGACCTTGTCCGACAACTGCATCACTTCAGGCCGAACGCTTTGCAGGTAATGGAACAGCTTGCCTTCTCCGTCTTTCTCATAAATCGCCAGCGTCTTCTCTATAAAGTTCGGATAGACGTGCTCCGGAAATTCCAATTGAGTGATTTTTCTCCCGTAGGCGACTACATCCCCCATCGGCTTGAGAAAGTGTTCATACAGTCTGGGCAGCGAGAGCTTTGAATCCGCCGGGGCATGCTGAGATATGCCGGAATAAAGCCGCTCCATCTGATCGATGAGAGCCAGCGCGTTCTGTTTCTGCTTTGGATCTATCAGGCGTGCCGGCCACACCTTCGGACTCGTATCCTTGTAACGCGGAACGTAATACAGCTTTTTCAGCCCAGCCAACAGCGCGTCAAACTGCCTGACCTGGTCCGCCTGGTTTTCACCAAAAATAAAACTGTAAACCTGCCGCTGGTTAGTCGGCCAATCATAACGACGCGTGTCCCATGCCCAGAACCCCAGGACCGGGGCGACATATTCCGCCGGGCAGGTCTGCCACAGCATGACGGCGTCCGTGTAATCGACCGCATCCTTGAGTTGTTCCTGTTTTGGACTGTTCCAGCCGGCTGACAGCGGCATCAATTCATAATAGGCCCAGGGGCTGGAATACAAACTGCGGCCGCTGGCCATTTCGTGCAGAAGACCGCCGGCCGGCCGGGGCCAATTATGCCACCAGGCCGGAAGAGTCTGCAAACCGATCTGTCTTGCCTGCTCGACGGCTTTCGCTTCAGGGGTAATCGTAAAGTACCAGCAAAAGGCCTCGGCGCCGTCCACCGATGCGACAGTACGGTTCCAATAGGTATCCACCTGCTGATAAGAACCGGTGGGCGGGGTAATGGCAATTGCCTGGCCGGTCACATCATACTTTTTCCCAAGTTCGACAACCCGTCTGATGAGAGCGGTTGCATCGCCGCCGGGGCCCGGATCGTCAAAAGAAAGCCATATCCCATCGGCGCCCAGCCGCAGCAGTTCCTCAAAGGCGGCGAGAACGGCATCAAACTCGTCTTCATTCACGCCGCAGCTCACCGTGGCATACGTAAAGATTCCCCGGCGATGTGCTTCCCGGATCACCCTCTGAACGGACGGTTGATCGATCGGTTCACCCGGAATAAAACCGTATGTCGCCTTGCGGTCTCCCTGGGAGGTATCCCGCACATCAATAAAATTGATTCTTGCCCAGGCGCAGACGTCCAGCGATTCGCAATCGTGAAGTCGCAGGTATTCCGTGGGCCTCCCCCGCCACCGGATGTCCGCCCAGTCCCGGACAAACAGAGAAGGCGCCAATATCTTATTGTCCTCTTTCTTCAGCAAATCAAAAAGGAAGTGGCACCCGTAAATAACGGCCCGCCCGTTGATGCCCCAGACCAGAATCTCCTGCGCATCCGTCTTTATGGCAAAACAGTCATCCAGGCCCTCTTTGACGCCCAGGCGGTCGTCAATCGCCGCGACATCGCCTCTTTTGCAGAGCACGATTTTTTGCTTGCCGATCCCCTTGTCGCTTTGTCTGCGGATGGAAAGAGAAACGGAAAAGGATCGTTGAATTAAATGCTGCAACCTTTGGGCCGCGTACAGTTCGGGTTCCCCCGCGTTATCTTCCAGGACAATTTCGCATTCAGGAAGAAGCGTGATGGGCGGATCGGGGTAAATCACCGCCTCCTTGGGCTGCGGAAAAGACAATCCCTCGATAACGGCGGCATTGCACACAGGGGAAAATAAAATGAAAACCTGTATCCCGGCCAGCCATCGCATCCTGCATTTTCTTTTTTTACTCATTCATTACTCCAAATCTGACTCTAATCGCTCTTTATGTACAGACCGTCTCTGCAGCGTAAAGCCCCTGTGATAAAACATCTTGCAGATTTCACCGATTTCCGGTGGACTCACTGATCTTTTAAATCAATACTCCGCTTTGTCATTCCCGCCCCCCCCCCATCTCGCGAGGATAAATTCCGGCGGGAATCCAGTTATGAGCATCCCGGATCGAGTCCCGGATGACAACCCGACGGTTCCTGATCGATTTGAGGATCAATAAAACCATCAGCCGCTTATCCTGGCCGTCGTCTTTCGTAAAACAATCGAGGGCTTGATCAGGACCTTATCCGATTCGAGCGGCTTTCCGTCTATCAGCGTTGTCAAGACCTGCGCCGCCGTTTTCCCTACTTCCGTCAAGGGAACTTTGACCGTGCTTAAACTGATGGCAGGCAGCGAACTGGGGTCGCAGTCTTCCATCCCCATAATCGACAAATCATCCGGAATTTTGATGCCTCGTTCATCGCATTCGGCCATCACTTCGTATGCAAGCCAGTCCGCCTGAAGCAGCAGCGCCGTCGGTCGCACCTCGGCAGAAAAGCAACTGTTGATGATTTCCCTGGCAAACTGCCTCAACTCAGATAAGCCCCAAATGTCCGTTTTCTTGGTAATGATATTGATATATTCAGCAAACCCGCAGTCATTCATCGCCGCAATGTAGCCGTCTTTGAGAATCTGCGTACTTTCGGTTTCCCGGCCGGCCGCGACGAAAGCGATGCTTTTGTGCCCAAGGCTGACAAACTCCCGGGTCGCCAGATAAGTGGACTGGAAATGATCGCTCCGGACAATCGGGCATTTCACACCTTTGAGTCCGCGATCAACCAACACAAGGGGAATTCGATACTTATCGATGATTTCCCTGTAAATATCGGCGTTTTCCTTGCAGCCGGAACATGTGGCAATTATGCCGTCCACACGCTTGCCGATAAAAACTTCAAGCTCCCTTCGCTCTCTTTCAGGATTGTAATTATGGACGGATAAGAGGGTGGTAAATTCAGGATACACAACCTCAGTAATTCCGTCAAGAACGCGTTCGTAAAAGTTCCCCCGCAACACCGACACGATGACACCAATCGTAAACGTTTTGCTTTGGGCAAGACTGGCGGCCAGAAGATTAGGGCGATACCCCAACTTCTCTGCACAGCTTCTGACTTTCTGAATGGTTTCGTCAGAAAGGGCCCTTTTGCCCGGGTTGATCCCTCGTATCGCATGTGAGGCGGTGCTCGGCGATACCCCGGCCAGCTCGGCGATTTCCTTTAATGTTACGGCCATACCTGTCTCCTTGTTGACCCGTTTCAACATCATAGTATCACCTTTTTTTTTTAAAATCAAGACCTTTTTAAAAATTACCGTCGTCAGGCAAATTATTGTCTTTGATTTCCCGCAAATTTGATTTATAGTGCCTCATCTATGGTGTCATTAAGAATACATCATTTTCCCAAAAATATCAAGAAATACCTCTTTGGAGATAATAATGAGCGATAATAAACCGGTTTACAAAATTCTTATTATTCCGGGGACTCACTGGGATAGAGAGTGGCGGTTTGACTTCGAGGAGACCCGGCAGCGGCTCGTCGAGATGATCGATCACACCATGGACCTGCTCGAGAAATACCCTCAGATTCCCGCCTTTGTCCTGGACGGTCAGTTTATGCCGATTAAGGATTATCTCGAAGTCCGGCCGCACAACAGAGCCCGTCTCGAAAAACTGATCCGGGAAGGGCGAATCCAGATCGGTCCGTGGTTTAGTCTGCCTGATTTTTTTGTTATTCTGGGGGAATCAACCATCCGGAATCTGCTGCACGGAATCGAAAACTGCAGGCAATTCGGCGCCGTAATGATGGAGGGCATGACCAACTCATCCTGGGGTCAGATTTCGCAAATGCCTCAAATCCTCAAAGGGTTTGGAATTGCCACCTATGCCTCCTATCACGGCGTCCCCGGGCATCTGTTTCCGATAGAATTTATCTGGCAAGCGCCCGACGGCAGCGAGGTCCTATTTATCCGCTCTCCGGAAACGACGCGGGCCACTTTCTTCCTTTCCACGCGGTTTGCCCTGGCCCCGACCCCTGAGGAGGCGGACTGTATCAAACCCGGCAGTTCGCTGCTGGAAAACGCCTACCGGTTGACGGACAAACCGATGATGGATGACACCCCCTTCTACGGCGATGACCGGTTCAGAAAAGTTAAATACGATACGCTTTACCGTTATTTTTCCGAGTATGTCAGCCGGATACGCCCGGAGACCACCACAGGCAACATACTCGTCGGCGACATCTGCGATGCCCAGCAGATGTGTCCGGATATTCTTAACATAGTTGAAGAACTCAGAAAACGCCATCCAAAGAATGAAACGATTGAATTAAGTTCGATCCCCCGGTACTTTGCCGATGTCCGCAGCAAAGCCAAGAACCTGAAAGTATTTCGCGGCGAGATGCGTTTCCCCCACAAGCGTCATTTTGCGTTCCGACTCTGCAATATCCTCGCAACCCGGCTTTATCTGAAACAACAAAATCGCAAGACGGAATATCTCCTGACCAAGTGGACGGAACCGTTTGCCGCCATCAACTGGCTGCTCAACGACGTCCCATACCCTTCGCAGGAGTTGAATCAGGCATGGGAAATGATGTTCATCAACCACTCGCATGATGCGATCGGCGGCTGCTCAATCGATACGGTTCACGATGAAATGATGACGCGGTATCGCCAAATTGACAACCGCTGTACCGCCCTGCTGCACCGTTCACTTGGAAAAATCTCGCTTGCGAAAGCAAAGGGCAAGCTTCGGCCGTATGAGAGCCGGCTGGTTGTATTTAATCCCCTGCCCTTCGAAGCCACGCAGGTCATCGAGGCCTATATCGACATTCCCGACGCCTGCTTCAACGACGTCGTTTCAGTTTCCGACGATGCCGGCAATTCCGTGCCGTGCAGCATCCTGTCCTGCTCCATGCCCAAATCCGTCAGCGTTGAACTGCCGCTGATCGGCTGCCCGGCTTTGCCGATCCGGCGGGCAAAAATCGAACTGCTCTGTGAGAATTTGCCCTCCATCGGCTACAGGCAATTCTTCATCAACACGGAAAAACGGGATTCGGATCGCCTTCCCCCGTCTCCTGCCTGTGAAAGAACGATGGAAAACCGGTTCCTCAAGGTTAATTTCAATCCTGACGGAACGATTGACCTCATTGACAAGCAAACCACCCAGCAATTCAGTGGTTTGCATTACTTCGAAGACGGCGGACTGGATCGGTCCGCTCGAAACAGTTGGTATATTAATCCCCCACAAAACAATGAAGTGTTCAGCTCCAAAGGAATCCCTGCAAAGATCCGGCTGATTCAGAACACCCCGCTTTCAACCAAAATTCAGGTGGACTACACCCTGACGATTCCACAGTCCATCGATACTTCCAATGTCAAGATTGGGCGCCAGGAGCATTTTGCGACTTATCGATACGAGTCGCGGAGCACACACACCATCGACCTGCATATCGTTTCGATTTTTACGCTGCACTGCGATTCGAAGCGTCTGGATGTTGAAACTCGATTTACGAATACGGCGATGGATCATCGGCTGCAGGTGCTCTTTCCTTCGGATGTTAAATCAGACAGCATCTGGGCGGATGCGCCGTTCGATGTGGTTGAAAGACCCGTTAAAAAGTTGGATCCCCGGGAATATGATGAACTGACACGCCTGGGCAACGTTCAGACGTATCCCCTGACCAGTTTTGTCGATATTGCAAGCCCTGAAAGGTCGCTTGGTCTGATCGTGGACGGCCTGCCGGAGTACGACATCATGCAGGACAGCAGAAATACACTCGCCCTGACGCTGCTGCGCTCCATTCTGCACGGTCGGATCGATCCTGAGACTCAAAGTCCCCCTCTGCGAGGGAGTCAGTGCCTGGGAGACCACTGTTTCAGGTACTCTATCTATCCGCATTCCGGAAATTGGCAGCAATCGGGATTATACAGGGAAGCACAAATACACAATCTGCAACCCAAGGCCGTTCAGACGATGCTCCTGGTTGAAAATTGGAAATCCGGGCATTCGTTCATCAGTTTTAACGACGATGGGCTGGATATCAGCGCCGTCAAAAAAGCCCACACCGGCAACGGCCTGATCGTAAGAGTCTTCAATCCGACTGACCGTGAGATCAATACCGGGATGAATCTGGATATCGCTCCGATCAAAAATGTATGGATCGTCAATCTGCTTGAAGAGAAACAGTCAAAAGCCGACTTTACAATGCAGGAAATCGGTACCATCCGAATCTGCGTACCTCCGAAGAAAATAATGACGTTTCTGGTCGAATTTCATTAACGGCGAAATACGTGAGGATGCGATCACCGCCTGGGATCGTCGTCGAGTCAAACCACCCCCGCCTTCGCGAGGGTAAACCCAAGTGCAAGTCCGGTCATGACGTCGGGTTGCCGCTCCAGATTTGATCCGGGGCGACAACCCGACGGTTCTTTATCAATTCAAAAATCGATAATACCGTAAGCAGGGCTCGAATCGTCAGGGAATCAGCACTTCACAAACTCGCTGAGCATAGATCCGATGCAGAAAATCATTGGGATGATTCGCCCCGTTGCCGGAGAGATCGAGATAATCCTTGCGTCGAAGTATTTCCCGGTGAGTAGTCGTCATATCCACGATGGCCTTCCCCGGACCCGCCAGCGTAACAATTTTGTCGCGAATGGCAAAAATGGGTTCCGAGCCGATGGGCTGTTTGGGATTGTTCATCATCGGAGCGATAAGCAGAAACTCAGTATCGGGGGACATGGCTCGAATGGTCTCAAGCGACGTTTTCATATTATCCAGAAAAACCTCTTTTCGAGCCGGAGCGCGATCGTTCATTCCAAAGGCGACTATTGCAAGGTCCGGCTTGAAAGTGCCGACCAGGCTGGCGGCCTGCTCCAGAGCATAGGTAGAGGTCGCGCCGCCGCGGGAATGATTCATAAAGGTGACGGGGCTTCCGTAATGCTGCTCAACCGCCCAGGCCGCCAGTTCTCCATAGCTTGGCTGGTACGGCCAGATTCCGGTAAGTCTGGAGGCATTCCCGCCATAGGAGATGCTGTCGCCGAACAGTACAATGCAAACCGGCTCCTTCGACAGCAGTTTATGTTTAAGCCGGGGCAGATCATCCAGAGTAGAGAGCGGCGGCGGAAAGAAATTGTCGCAGGAGGCGGGTTCGTAGGTTACTTCGATCTGACGTTCATGGTACCAGGTTCCCTCCTCTAAACGGATCGTGTTGGTGACGGTGCGAACATTTCCCTCCTTGTCCGTTCTTTCAAACGTAAAAAAGGTCGATTCCTGCTGAATCGGAGCTCCGGACCCGGGAGGCAAATACAGACGGCCGTCCCGCAGAATCCAGTCCTGTCCCGCCTGCAGCTTCCGTCCGCTCGCACAACAGATGACATCGATCACTTTCTTTACGGGATAGAGGAGACGCAGGGGTACTTCAGCATCCTTTTCAGCAGTCAGCGGCAGGCGGGACTCCCGGTAAACCCGGGTTCCCTGCGCAATAGGAGCCATCCGATCCTGCCAATCGCAGGTCCAGCCCGCAGGGGGAACGATTTCCAGCGTTAACGGTGAATCATCAGGATTCGCCGGCAGCGTATAAATCGTCGCAAAAGTCGGAGCCCCTTCCAGCCGCAGTTCGCACTCAAGTCTTTCCGGTTTCCGGGGCTTCTTCAGAATTTCATTTACGGCATTCGTTATATCAATGGAATAATCGAACGGAACTCCGGCGGGCCGCACGACCATGCTGCCCGCCAGCCGTGCTCCCCGGCCGTCTGAGGCACGCACATATACATGCAGGGCCCCGAGCGCCTTGCCCCGGTTTTTCTGCGGCAGACTCATCAATTGTTTGATTTGCAGCAGGGCCGAAGGCGTTTGCTGATAGGAGACGTCCTTCAGGCCAAAGTTCATGCAAATGACGGCGGGGGCATCCGATTGATTAACCGTCAGGACGTATTGGTCCTGAGATCGGGCTTGCGCGGGTACGTTCCCTTCCTGCCGCAGTTCGACGGCCGGAATCCGGAGCACGGAGGGGAGCGATTCGTCAGACCAACTCCAACTTCCTAAAAACATCAGACAAATGGCGACTGTCAAAGCTACCTTTTTCATCTCATTCCCTTCATCGATATTACCGCATCAATTTTACTCTGTTTCCATTAAAACAAAATCAAAGAGGTTGACCTTGCAGTCTCCATTCAGGTCCCCCTGGGGCGGCAACGGACAGGTCGTTGCTCCTTCGATATCTATCGATCCGTCCTCCAGCCAGTCCACCGCCAGCACCAGCAAATGGTCCAACAGACCCAGCGTTCCTTCCGTTCCGATCCAGTTGAGGGGGGCGACATCCCGGCCATTCGGGGCAACGTCACGAGCCGCATGCACAAACGAATAGCCCGCCTTGGATACGGTCAAGGTCTGGGACGCATCTTCAACCCCTCGGATCGCAAATAAGCCCGCTACATCCGTGTATGCGACCGGCCCCTTGGAACTGGATACCCGTACATTGGCGATGCCTGTTCCCTCGGCATCCGTCACCCGGCCCCAGATCGTAAGTCCGGCCGGAACCGTCGTCAGACTTAACGTTTCAACCGTTGAAGTCTTCGGAACACCATTGACGTCAAAAACCTCAAAATACCACTGGAATTGACTGACGGCGGGGTCCAGCGGAACGGAAAATTCGAATGGGAAGATTTCATCCGTTTCGGTCTGCCACGCCCCGTTATCCGGACGGTAATGCATCGTCACATAGCTGGTATCATAGTCCCCCTCTTCGTACTTGCTCATCCAGTAGGGCTTGACATTGGTGTACACAAAGGCATTGGTCAGTTCGGGACCGAAGGACAGAATCATACCGTTCATTTTGCCGAAACTCTGCTCGGTGCGAACCAGACTGCTGTCCGTAAGTTTTTCCCGGGAACCGTAAATTTTATGTTGGAGGCGCGTCTGCACACGGATACCGTCAATCACGACGGCCGTGATGCCGCTGGCGGCAACGTTCAAGGGAAACGAGCCGTTTTGGACCGTTATCGATCCCTGAGGCTCGTTCTGAACCCACAGGGCTGCCGGGTGGACCGCGTCCCAGCTCGCCAGAGACGGATTGATCGTCACGGTCGTGGATACGGGGGAGAAACTCTGATTACTGAACGCCAGATACAGTTTGCCGTTGCCGTAACCGGCGATATAATCAATTTGCTCGGAGCCGATCTCCAGAAGATTTTTCGGCAGCCAGAGCCGGACCCCCTGATCGCCATAGAAACACCCTTCCAGATCATGCACGCGAGCGTAAAAATCGTTCTGGATCTGGCGGGAGGGGAAAAAGATCCTCCCCCCCGATTTGCTCATCGCATCCGCGACCAGGTAATCGATGCACCAGGTCAGATAGAACCAGGGATGATTCATGTGGAAGGAAGAAAAGCTCAGGTAATCCAGTTCATGCATGGGAAAATCCCATTGCTCATAGGCGAGCGAATAAGCCGTCCCGAGAATTTCGCCCGGGTAATTGGCCCATCGGCCGCACAGGGCCCAGCGCGCCATGGCGCGGGAGAAGTCGTCGCCGGTATAGCCGCTCAGACGCAGCATATCCGAGGCATAGTCGCAGAAGGTGAAGGCATGATAAGAAGCCATCTCCGGCTGCATGCCGGTCAGGGCGGGTCTCCAGGCCGGCACCTCCTGCTGGGGAGCATACATGGGCCGGGGCGGCGAAACACAGGGATGATTCACCGGCAGTCCCAGCGACTCCCACAGGACCCACCGGCCGTAACTATGGGGGTGAATCGGAGCCTGGTTATTCAGATCCACGACGATGGTGGTGTCCGGCACGCGAGGCGTAACGTTCAGAGAGGTCTCAAAGTTTCGTTCCGCCGTCTGAGCCGCCTCCAGGTATGCAGGATCCCCCGTCTCTTCATACATCTGCAGCCAGTCTTCGAAGCTGGTGCCGATGTTTCCGGCCGCTATGCGGGCATTGGCGCTGGCAATGGCCCGCTCTCTCCAAGACACATCCCCCGTAAAGTGATAGTGCTGCATTTGAAGGGCAAAATAAACCGACGCCGTGGAGGGTGGGCTTTTTTCCAGCCCATAGATCCGAAAGGCGGCCGTCCGCTCGTTCGTCATGCGGTAGAGGATACTCAATTCATTCGAACCCATAAACGGCTCACCCAGATCTGTATTCCGCGTCAGGGTCGCCCACCCTTCAAAATCATAGGGTTCAATATATTTGAGGACCCGGCTCATGGCAAATTCGATTTGAGGCAGGGCCCGGCTCCAGTAGAAGTTTTCATCGTCAACGGTAATGGCGGCGGAAATGGGATACAGGGCCGAGGTCATCTTGAAGGCATAGGACTCGTCCATATAATATTCATTCATCTTCTGCTCGGCATCCCACATCTGATGATTGCCGTCATAGGCGTCCGTTACATGGTCGATGAAATTTCCGAGCGTTCGGTTCATCGATCCGGGTCCGCTATTATCCCGCTGATCCCGGAAGTCATAGACCGTGCGGGCAATCTGACGGTAGGCATCCGACCACTTTCCATCCTTTACGAAAAGCCGGAGTGCAAAGGAGTGAGATTCCCCCGGGTCCAGGGCAGAGCCGTAACCGCCCATTTCCGGCGACCAGATAATCGGTTCCGCCTCGCCGGCGGCATTGACCATCGTCATGCCGAACCGTGCATCCGATTTGGTCGGCAGTCGGAACGGAACCACCTCGGGGTCCACCAGGACGGCATAATTGATGCCGCGATTCGCATCGGCGATCAGTACCGCCGACATCGTTGAGAGGACTTCACAATTGACGGCCCCGGCCGGCGGCAAACTCCCCCAATGGTTGGCGGCCTGGGGAAAGTTTTCAATGAAACTGACGGCAACCGATTCGGCCCCGAGATATCCCACAGAATACCAGCCGCTTTGCTTGACATGCATCTGAAACTCGAGTTTCGGTTCCCTGCAATCCGCATCGAATGTCAGGTTCGCCTCCAGACGGAATCTCAGCGGTTCGGGGAAGGCCCAACTGATTTTTCCGGCATTTACGACGGCCTGGTTGGCGCTGATAAAAGTCGGAATGCCTGCTTCGAAGGCGTTGATCGTTCCGCCGTATGCGCCCCAGTTCCGGTAACACTTGGGGCCGATCGCATAATCGGAATTGAACCCGATTTTGGGGGCGACGGAGCTGTACATCACGATAAAATCCGGAGCAAACAGGCAGGAGGCCCAGGAGTTCTTCTCAGTAAGCCGAATGCTGCGGTCCGGCAGAAGTTCGACGCCGTAAGTTTCATTTTCCATCACAAACGCGCGCACGTCCCGGGTCCGAAAACTCCATACCGCTCCCTTTGTAACCCCGTAGGAATTCCGCTCATCTACCCGCCAGTAGTAAACCGTGTCCGGCGTCAGAGCGACCGTTTCGCTGAGAGGAAAGCTTGAACCGGTCAAAGTACCCAGCCCCGCCCCGCTTTCGGGGTCCGCGGCATTCTCAACTTCCGAAAAATCCGACCCGAAATAAAGATCGTGGGACTCCGCCTCCTCTCCCGGCTTCCAGCTCAGGACGAGCGAATCAGTCGCGATCCCATAGGCGGCGTCAGCCGGACTCGGCGCGGTCGCCGGAGGAGGGGTCATCACGCCCTTCATCCAGGTTTTTCCCGGGACGGTATGGTTATAGTCGATTAAGATTCGCCCGGCCCCGCCGTAGGAGCGAATCAGACCGGCCTCCATGTAGTTTTTGAGAGTCTGGCGACGGTCGCCGTCAATGATTACTTCTCCCCCGTTCAGTTCCAATCGGCTCAGCAGGGCGTTCGGATTCATCCGCAGATCACTGGCCTCGATCGTCCCTCCATTCAGGTTGATCTGGCCGGCGGCGGTTGAATCGCTGCCGATAAACAGGATCCCGGTTTCGATGCGGCCGTCTTCCATCGTCAGTACGTCGCTCCCGCCGTATCCGACGTAGAAATGCCGCCCGGTCCGAATGGTTCCCCCGTTGATCCGAACGGTATAGCTGCCGAGACTGTACCTGCAGAAATCGTAGCTGTCGATCACCAGCGTGCCGCCATTCATAATCAATTCATCCCGGCAGCCGGCGCTCTTGGCAATCTGGAACCACTGGTCAAACCGGAGGTCGCAGTCGGTCAGTTCAATCCGATTGCCCTCACCGGGAGCATTGTATCCGGAATACATGCCCACCGCTCTGATTGTACAGTTCTGAAGTTTGCAAATGCCGGTTCCGCTGGCTCCAACAAGGAAGTTCCGGCCGCAGGTTATGGTGCTGTCCTTTGCCTCAAACGTCCCATGGCTTCCCTGGTTGGTACCCACCGACAAATCGTAAAGTACGCACCGGGTCGTCCCATTCTCCATTCGCAGACTGCTGCATCCTTTGTATCCCACGTAAAGAAACTGACTGCACTGTAAACTTCCCCCCTGAATCCGCAAAGCCCCCAGGGTTTCCGGGTTGTTGCCCAAGTACAGTTTGTCGGGCTCATTGGCCAGCACGCCGGCGGCGATGATGCACTCATCCGGGCCGTCCGGCTCGCCGATATCGATGGCGGGGGTTGACGTGGGGCCGGCATTTCCTCCCCAGTTGGCGGGCGTGTTCCACTTCTGATCTTTGCTGTCATTGTCCCAGAAAACCACGGCCTTTGACGACTGGGCCGCCCATCCCGTCAACACGATCAACACGAAAATAATTTTTGAGTAGTGCATACCTGCTCCCTGAATGGGTACCTTAATCTTCAAGCCAATCTTCCGCCAAAAGGGCGAAATCGCTCATATCCACAAAACCGTCGCGGTTCAGATCTTCCGCCAGCAGCACCTCCGACCGGAGCCACTGATCCAGCAGTTCCAACAGATCCATGACGTTGACCGCCTCATCCAGATTCAAATCAACCGCCCGGCCCTCGAGCGAAAGAGACATGCTCGCCTGGGGTGTCCCGCCATAGGCGCCCTTGTTAATGCGCTTGCCGTGCGGCCATAATTCCTTCGACCAGTCGTAAAGTGCATCGCCTGAGTCGATCGCCGGGCTGGTTTGCCCATCCGTCTCCCACGCGCCGGAGGCCGGATTGAATCGGCCCGCCTCTGAACATTCATGGTAATCGACCACTTGAAATACCCCCCCTGAAACGACGCCGTACTCCGACAGGACATCCCCTTCCACGGTAACCGATGAGGCCGTATTCGAAAGAATCAGGGCCTGGCGTTTTTGAGCCGCATTCGGCCGGATCGGCAGTCCGGATAAATTCAGACCGGCAAACGGGGTCCCTGCCGCCGTCAGGATACTGGTCCCGCGGCCGGTCAGGGGGTCGGCATCGAAACTCCCGATCTCCGACCAGGTACCGGTCACCGACGCCGCATAAAGCGGATCGGCGATGGGGGATCCATTACTGCCGTTATCATAGTACAAATTAGCGGATTCCACTGAGGTTCCGTTGTTCCACACCCAGAAAGCTATATCCGTATTGCCGCTGAGAATGGTATTGATCAGGCTGACCGCCCCCGAACGAACATTTATACAGGCGCCGTTCCGGGTCCCGATATGATTATCGGCAAACGTGCAGTTCCGGATAACCGCCGGGACGTTGCTTTCCCGGAAATAGAGGGCGGAACCGCGGGTCTGAACGGCGCCGGGCATCCAGTTGCCGCAAAATACGCTGTTGGTTATGACGGCGTTCGACCAGTACCGAAACAGAACAGTGCCCCCGCCGCCGCGTCCCGAGGCGCCCTCGACCGTATTGCCGAGGAAAAGGCAGCGGTCGATGATTGCGGCAGCCGAGGAGGAACCCACGCAGATAGCCCCGCCGCCGTAGGCCTCGCTGGAAGCGGCCCGAACCGTATTGTCTGCAAAGGTACATGCCTCCAGTTGAAAAGAGCCGAGCGAATACAGTCCGCCGCCATTTTGAACCGAGGTATTGTTGCTGATCGTACAGCGCCGGAAGACGGGCGTATGGTAACTTCCCGCAAAGTAAATGCCGCCGCCGTCCGCCGCGTCCGTTTTATTGCCGCTGATGAAACAATCGATAAACGTGCCCCCGGAAGCGGCATCGACGTAGATACCTGCCCCCGATCCCGCGGAATAGTTATACAGAATGCGGCAATCGCGCAGGGTCGGCGTCGAATCCAGAAGTTTCAGAGCCCCCGCCTGTGCATGGGTCAAGGTCAGCCCGTCGATCACGGTTTCCGAAGAAACTCCGTTCATTTGCAGTATGCATTTCTGGGGAACCGTCATTTGGAGAACAGTGCGGTTAAGCGTATGAATCTGTCGCCGTTGCGAGGGCGACTGTTCAATTCCTTCAAATCCCCCAAAAATCTGAACGTCTCGATTCAGATAGATCGTATCCGTCAAATCATAGACACCGGCCTTCACCCAGATCCGGCTCTTGTCTTGCGCTGCTCGTGCCACAGCCGCGGAGACGGAGGCGAGCGGCTGCGCCCAGGAATCTCCGGAATTTTCATCGTCACCATCCGGGGCGACATAGAGGATTCCCTCCGTCACCCGGCCGGTCAGCGTCATCACGGTAACCGGCCTTGAGGGGTAATCCGTATGGATTTCCAGACGGGCGGTCTTCGCCCCGGCCGCCCGCGGCCTGAAAGTCAGTTTCAACTCAACCGACTCGCCCGCTTCCAAACAGGACACGGCCGGCGCATCCAGAGAAAAATCCTCCGCATTCTCTCCGGCGATCCGAATAGCCGAAGTAAAGGTAAGCGGATCGGGGGTGTCATTATAAATCAAAACCCGTTCCGGGATCCCGCTCTCATTGCCAATCGAGGTCACTCCGAAGTCAAGACTTTCGCAGTCCCAAGGCACGTTTTGAAAAACATCCAGCGTCATTTCAGATGCATTCTCTCTCAGGCCATTGGTTCTGACGCCTTCGACATAACAGATAAACCGTTTCGTCGTCATCTCCAGCGGTACCGTAAATTCAAACGGGTACTTCGTATCAATGGCCTGTTGCCAGTTTGATCCGTCCGTTGTATAGTGCAGTACGGCCTGCGTCAGGGTGTTCCGATCCGCCGTCAGCCAGACATAAGCGGAGGCAAGCGGCCGGGCGACGGATAGAATCATCGCCGTTACTTTCCCGAAGGATGCCGTCGTATTCTGCCGGTAGCTGGAGGCGGAAAGCGAAAAAGGAACATTTTCCCGGTACGCCTTTTGAAAGGACGATTCGATTTCGATGTCGTCCACAGCAACCGCCGTGATACCTTTCGCTGAGATCGTCAGGGCCAGTCGGCCTTCCGTCAATGCGACAGTCCCCGCCGGCGCATTCTGCCGCCATACAGCGGCGTTGTGGGATGCGCCGTAACGGACCAGGGAGGGGTTGAGAGTCGCCTCAAACGCGATCGGCTGATCGGAACTGTTCGAGAAGGCCAGATAGAGCTTGCCGTTGCCGTATCCGGCCAGGTAGTTGACCTGGATATTATCGATTGTCACCAGCGCCTTCGGGAGCCAGAGCCGGACCGGGCTGTGGCCGTAAAATGTTCCGGGGCGATCCCCGTAAACCTGTCCGCGAAAGTAGGCGCTCGTGGAAGAATACTGCGCAGGGAAATGGATAGCGCCTTCGGAACGTTCATAAAAATCACTGACCAGGAAGTCTATCGTAAAAAGGCATATCGGAAGCGGGTGATTGAAATGAGCCGTATTCACATAGTCCTCATACCAGCGAAGCGGGTAATCCTCCCGACCGAATTCCAGTCGATGCCTGTCCCGGTAGGTGTAACCGGGATAATTGGCATATCTGCCCACCACTGCGGAACGGGCGATGTCCTTAAGAAAAGCATCTCCGCTGTGATGGGCCATTCGGAGCATGGGGCCGGCATAAGGCGCCATAAAGATCCCGCGGTGGCTGTGCGCCGTTCCTCCCGCTTCGCTGTTCAGGCCCGTTGAAGAAACCCACCAGGCGGGAACGGTTTCTCCATCCACCGTTACCATGGTATCCGGAACAGGCGGCGTCAGGTAGTTGAAAGCGGTTCGCTGCCGGATTGCCGCCACTGTCGCCCGAAGACATTCAGGATCGTTCGTATCGTTGTAAAACTGTTCCAGTGCATCCCAGATCGGCCCGATCTCGATCCAGAATGAACTGTCCACATCCGTGTAATCCACAGGTTCCTGATCAATGCGCCAGTAGATATAATCATCAACGACCTTTTGGGCCTTATCGAGATATTCGCTGCTTCCGGTCATTCGATACATCGCAATCAGCGGACGAAGATAATCCTTGGCGTTATTGAGGGCCTGGATTCGGGAATAGGTCGCAGACAGGTCGATCCGGTTAAGCAGAGAACCGGCAAAATCCAGGGCGGTTTTGGAAAAGGCGTAACATTGCCCTTTGCTGAACAGACTCAGGGCGCACCATTCCTCCGTATAACTGGTTGGGCCGCCCATATAGGGAACCGAGCCGTCAAGCTGAATCGAATAAGAATTCCGGGACAACATATATTCTATCGTGGGCAGGGACCGCTGCTCATAGATCTCCCGGCTGTCGCGCACCAGGGCCAGCGACAATGCATACACGGCGGACTGCTGCCGGCCGGTTCCGGGGGCATCCTGCTGATAGCCGTATGTCTTTTCCTCCGGATACCAGTAGGAATAGTTGTTCCCCGTGGCGTTCATGACGAAATCCACCATGTTATCAAGCGTCTGGTTGATCGAGCAGCGGGCATTTTCGCGGTAATCGCGGAAACCGTACAGGTTGGAGGCCAGATGCCGGTAGGTATCGTACCAACCCGCCGGGCGAACAAAAAAATGGTATCCGAAGGTAAACGTGTTTCCGGCGACACAGTAGGATTCGGGGCCGCCGTAGATCGGTGCAAAGACCATCGGCTGTGCATAGCCGGACGCATTGCGGAGCACGCCCCCAAACAGCGAATTCTCGCGGGTCGGCAAACGGAAAGGCATCTGCTCAGCGGCGGCGGTCACCCCGACGGTCCTGAGCGAATACCCCATCAGGATGCCGGGAATCGGACTTTGAAACTCCGCCGTTAAATAAGAGTCCTGAGGAAATCGTTTGCCCTGCCAGATCAGGGGCTGCCAGACCCATTCGACAGATGCAAACGAAATCGCAGGAGCGCCTGTAAAACCGACAGAATAGTACCCGTCCGACTTCGGCGTCATCGTTACGGTCACCTTCGGCTCTATGGTTCCTGCGCCCAGCTCAACTTCCGCCATGAGGTCGAAATCCGTCTGAGAAGGAAAGTTCCACACAATCTTGTCCTCGACCAGGCTGAAATCACTGCAGACCAGTGAAATCATTGAATCGGGGGCATGAAAGTAATTCATATCGCCGTTCCAGGAGGAGGTTCGTATATTCACCCCATCCGGTACGGTGCTGTATGTGGGAACATAGTTGGGATTGGAAGTGCCGAAAAAAACGGTCACCTGGGGAGTAAAAACGGCGGACAGGCCGGAGGCCTTATGACGTACGGAAATCGAAGAGGCCGAGTTTTGTTCCAGTCGATAGCTGTCGTTCTCCAGCTCGACAGCCAAGAGACCGCCTGAGAGCAGCATCATTAGAACACAGCATAGATGGAAAAATGAACGTTTCACTGCATACATTGATTCTTATGGTTGAAGAAAAAGAGCTTATCTTCATTATCATTAAGAAGCCGTCCCCCCGGCAGTTGCTATAATATGCTTAATCTCCAATCTGAATTTTAAAATCGGGCGTTTTTGCGTTTTTCTTCCAGCTCGCTTTTGCCGCATTTGGGGCATCGATCACAGTAATCCCGGGCGGATGGATCGGAGATGAACACAGTTTCACAGAACGAACATTTCTCTGCCGTATAAGCCGTTTTTTGACTGCACATCGGGCATACAAATGCAAGAGACCCGGAGCTTTCGATCATCAAAGGATCAACTTCCTGCGATTGCTGACGAATCTCATCCAAGGACAGGGTAAAAACCGCTTTACACGGAGAGGCCATGCAAAGCATCACCTGCCCTTCCTCCGGTCCGGGCTTCGCTCTCCCCATTAAACTGCAAAACACTATAACAATTAATACGATGGGCAACAGAAGGATCAAAACCAGTTGCTTTTTGCTTGCTTTCAATTCGTTGCCTTCTCCTATTGTGCTATCGTATTCAACGTGTAATAGTCATTTCATACCCCCGTATCCCCCCTTCTTGTACGCCTAAATCCTGCGGATGAACTAAAAGTCCTTGAATCCCATCATCCATTCCGGCCACTGATCCGGAGTCATGCCGCCGGCGATTGTGTATTTATTGGCCGTGTTGAATTTTCGGTGCCATTTCAGGGTCCATAACTCCTTGAGGCCCACGGGACGAGCGGACCAGTCCATAAACAGCATATGCGTATATCCATGTTCATGGCGGTTCAGAGAAAAACGAGCCATGGAACAGTACGCATCGAATCCCTCATCCCCATCCCAGCGGGGCAAACGGTCACCTTCATCGGGAGTGGCCCGCCAGACGGCTCCGCCGGCCCCCAGCACGGGGATGCGGCTGGTGCTGGTTTGAACCAGACTCGTCTTCCAATTTCGAGGGTTATCCCGATACTTGCCTGCCTTGTAATCATAGGGATTGGTGATCCACCCGTTGATCATGTAGCTGCCTCTTTTCCCTGCCACTCCAAGATACGGCGAATCATCCGACACTTCCCACGCCTTATAAGGGGATCGGGCCCCCTCAGAGGCGGTTCGGACGGCGGAAGGACAAAGCAGGATTTTATCGGTTTCACCGTAATAAGGCCCCAAGGCCTCTACCCAAATATCGTGCCCTCCCTGAACACCGCTTAGTTCAATCGAAAGCCATTCTCCCATGAACTTATTGTTATAGTCCTGCAGATAGGCACTGAAGGCCAATCCCAATTGATGGAAATTCGTAAGACAGACGGTGGCTTTTGCCTTTTCCTTCACCCTTTTCAAAGCAGGCATGACGATGGAAAGAAGAAGTGCGATAATCGATATCACCACCAGCAATTCAATCAGCGTAAATCCTTTTGAGCGTTTCATGGCTTCTCCCGTTTACAATATTCATCTTCTATAATTATAGATTGCCACCCCCCACAGGCTCAACGCCACTTCGCGAATAATATTAGCCATTTTGCGAAGACAATCTTGTTTTTATTTATAAAAACAAAAGATGGATATCCCTCGAATTTCATCAAATTTACCGCGTTCAATCATTCTCGCCCCCCCGCAGCCGGCCGAAAGATATCATCTGCACCGGCCCAATCAACCCGGATTTCACCAAAGGATCACCTGCTGAATAGTGTTTCCAGGTGGAAAAAGTATGTCGCTGGCGATTTCCCCTTACAGAGGGATTGCCTAACCACTCCGGCAAGGCCTCTAAGGCTCCATCCGTAAAACCTTTACCAATAGAGCGATACGTGTAATCAATCGGAATTGCCTCATCGCCAATCAAACGATTGACCCATCGGTTGGTGACTCTGATCCTGACCGTGTTGACCCCGGGCCTGATATATTCAGTTATATCGATCCGATATGGCTTTTTCCAAACTACCCCCACTTTAAGATCGTTTATATAGATTTCGGCAATATCACCCAAATCTCCGAGATCAATGATACAGAATCGATCCTTTATGTCAATCTCTTTCGGCATAATATAAGTATTTTCGTATTCTGCCGTACCCGAATAATACTTAATGTTGTCATTTGGGTGTTCGTTCCATGGGATAAGCATGTCCATATTGATTTCTGCCGGAGCCCCTCTCCCATCCAAAAATCTAACCTTCCATGGTCCGGATATTTCTATGGAAGCCGCATGTTCCCGCAATAGCGATTTTTGGGATCCATCGGAATAAGCGACTGTATAGCGATGTTCTCCGTCACCAATGCAATCTTCGTTAAAAATCTCAGCCGGGCCCGGATCGATTGAAACGATCCATTTATCCGGCAGCGGTTTTCGAAATATGACAAAAACGGAGCCGCGAGGGTCCAGCTTAAAGGGGACCTCCGTGTAATCTTTCATGGCTCGAAACACCCTTGCGTCCCATCTCTTTGCGAGATCGGCATCCCAGAACTCAGGCGTTTTATTTTCCACACGAAACTGCCCTGTCAGAGAAACAGGATTGTCCCCCTGGTTGGAAACGAAATAGATCTCGTCACGACCAGCCCTGCGATGTATGTACCGGATCTCGCTTTCCGGCCCGGACCCCTGAAATTGAAAGTCCGGTCGAATGCCGTTGGCCGCCAAAATTTGATCGACCGGCATCCCCCAGTAAAGCGTGCCTTTGCCCAGCTTTTTCGACGTTCGTGTCTTTCCATCCATCCCGCCCCAGAGGGAGGCGGCAAGATCGCTGAATTCCTTATTCCGGCGACGGTAATCATTCAACCCCGAAGGACCGGCCGGCGGAGGACCTGAGACCAGCGCGCCGGATTGAATCATCTCATGGAGATGACGGAGGAGATCATAGGTCATGAAAGGATGTTCGGGCAAGAGAATCAATCGATATTCCTGGCCGTTCGGCAGACGACAGACGCCGTTTGTGCAGTTCATTTTCAGAAACTGCTTCGGCGCACAGATGTCATAATCGTATCCTCCGCCAAAAGCCGGAAGTTCGAAGGAAACCGTACCCTCGATATCATCATAGTAAAGCAGGCATATATCGGTAACCGGCTTGCCCTGCTGCAGCAGGAATTGGCATCGCGAAAGATAATCGATCCAGGCCGAACCGTCTCGCCACCATGTATTGAACCGTCCAAAACGGCTTCCATAGCGTCCCAGAGTAAATCCGGGCGCCGCATTGTCGTAGGGCTGGTGCACATAGGAGTGGAGAATCGCCCGATTCATCCCCTCTGCAAACGCCCGGTCCCCCAACGCCTTGAGGGCATACGGATACGTCCGCCAGGCCCCGTCCTCCGGCAGAGCCGTAAACGCCTCGGCGGCCGTCAGCGGTTGACCGTACGTGTGTGAGATCGAGGCAATCGTTTTTACATTATTCTTGGGATGCAGCCAGAATTCAGCCGTCGGCACATCAACATATTCGCCGCACTGAAAGGGACTGACCATGCTGTCATAGGGTTCGGCATAGAAGATCATGCCATGTTGATGCGCCAGGTCGCGAAGGGTGCCGTAATAGTGCTCCGCCAGCAGTCGTCCTACCGTCTGACGGAAGTCCCAGAGGAAGCACTCCGAAACGGCCATCGAATCCACCACGCGGCCGGTCAGCACGGGCAAAAACCGGCGCATACGATAGCCGTTTCTCCTGTGAAACTCGTCCGGCAAGCTCTCCGTCCAATTTTGAAATCCCGCCTCGAAACTGTCAACGATAAGCCCCCTCAGCGCCTTCCCCGCCGACGGACCCGACTCCCTGATAATTCTTCCGAGCATTTGTTCAAAATGAGCTTCAACGGCCCGTCGGTCCAGCTTATCCGCCTCCAACCCTCTCCCTTCCGGCTGAGCGGGGTGGTTGGTCCGCCCGTTTGTAGTATAGCCAAACCTCAGCACGGTCCATCGGCCCTCGGGTATGTTCCATTCCAGCCGGCCGTCCGACGACATCCGGTCAGTCAGATCCAGAACCTTGCTTTCAGGAACAGCTCGCTCATCGTCTTTGCATGGAGAGGAGACGGACCTGTGAATCGTTGCGGCATTTCGCAGTATCTTCGAATCATAGTTTTCGATTCTGTACTGATCGCTGAACTGAATCTCCCCAAATCGGCAGGCGACAGGCTGACCATTTGAGGTACATGCAAACCAAATCCGGAAGTCCGTGCCGCTGACGGAATCAAACGGAATCGTAATAGCGGAGGGCATAGAAGAATTCCCCCGATAGTCAAAGTCACGAATCCGCTTATACCGGCCGCCTCCCCGGTCCACCTCAATGGATCCCTTAAAGACCAGCCGGGAGCTTCGGGTCATAAGATCGACGGTCAGCAGACACAAATTCACGTTGTTTTTAAAGGAAAACTCGATGCAAAGAGGATCTTCAAGTCCGGTCGGCGGGAATTCAACGACTGTACTGATGTCATTATCGATAAGATCATTCAGCGCTAACGGCTTGTTCGCAGACCGGATTTCCCTCAACTGCGATCTCATCCATGCTTCCCCCGGAGCGTCGGAAGGAACGGCTACAACAGCAATATCCCGATAAAAGTCCTGACGAACCTCCCCCCGAGGGAGGGAGCCCTGAAACCGACCGGGGCCCGTCGCTTCCGTTTCACTCCAGACAAGCTCTTTCATCGACAGCTCAGGGGTGATCCATGGCCCGCCGCTGGTGGCCCACCCGGCACAGTTCATCATATTAAATTCAAGACCCAGCCGTTCGCACTCCTTTACCGCATACCGAATATGTTCGTACCAGGCCTCGGTTCCAAAACGCAGCGGTCCCTCCGGCAGGTAGATGCTGACATCAAAGAGGTGAACCCCCCCTATACCCGCCCGCTTCATATCCTCCAGGTCGTCGGTTATCCCTTTCTTGGTCACATTGCCGTTGATCCAATGCCAGAATACCATAGGCCTGGCCGTCGATGGAGGTTCCAGAAAGCCCTTTTCAATCGCATTGAGGGAATCCGAAGCCGTCGATGTCCCCGCGCAAAGCGGCAGGCTGAACGGTTCCATCGACAGCACCAGGCATAGGATCATAATTACACGCATAGGGTCTCCTTTCCATCGCTTATTGATCTTTTGACAGTTGAAGAACAAAGTATCCCTTTTTGTTATTCCCGCGAAATCACAAATCCGACCGTTTCGCAGGCTTTGTTACCCCGGATCAAGCCCGGGGCAACAAACAACGTATTCAAACTCAGTACTGTCCCAGTAAACTTTCGCACTTTTTAGGCGGTTAATTTTAATGGTTTATAAACAAAAACATATCGACCCGCCGATGTCTTTATTGGATACACGATTAAGACAGGGAGGTCAATATGTACAGTATTACTTCGACATGGAC
>JBNRMP010000055.1:0-14052 GCA_050309685.1 Anaerohalosphaeraceae bacterium | reverse complement strand
CTCGCAGTTCGGCAATAATCTGGTCTTTTTCGTCCATGCCTCTGTTTGTATCAGAATGCATGAAAAAGCGCAAGTTGCCTATATTAACAAAATCAGATTTCTATGAAAATTTCTGTGAACGGTTACTCGTTCGCAAATTCGACCTATCAGTAGATTAGCAAATATCGAAACTTGAGTAAAGCCGAAATATTATTCGCCCGCTGGACTCAATTTTTTAAGTTACTGATACCGCAGTACAGCAAAATCCCACAGGTCACAATTATGAAAATCGTTGGACTACCGACGACGGCGGAGGTCACAAATGACACAAGCCAGGCACCTGCAAAAAAATAATTGACCTTCTCACTATCCACAAAAAAACCTCCTTTCGCTGAACTGATTCTCTTTCCTCCCGTGCCGAATGCAATCACTCAGATCAATTATCTACGTACAAACTCCAAATGCAAAAAACCACGTTTTCATAAGAAGGTACGGATACAGCGTTTTTCCAAATAGAATCAACCGACCTTTTTACGCTACCTTTCACGTTTTCTGAAAGTTTTTCCGATAGAGATATATTGAATCTCTAAATACCCATAACCCGCCATTGTCGGGTTATGAGTAAAAAAAAGTCTCCAATTCAAACGAGGACGCCAGCCAGTCCGATGCCAGTAGCAAAGAGGGTTTCTACTGTCGTTTAGCTCTATGGCTGTCCCTGTTCGGAATCAGCTTCATGCGGGGCCTTTGCCCGCCTCTTCTTTTCGTATCTCCAGTTCCGCCAGGGCCAGCGCCCGGGTTTTTGGGTGGGCCATCGGATCGTCCGCTATCCTCTGGAGCTCCTCGGTCGAAAAGAGAGGCTTGCTCTGATTGCCATCTTTCATTTTAAATATCCTCCGATACTCGAATTATACTTCGTTCAGTTCCACCAACAAGCCGAATCTGTCCACAGGTCCCCACGTCAGCCGCCTACTGTAAAACGATCAGGTGTCTCGGTATGCGTTTGCCGACAGAATCGGTAGGAAATTGTGGTTTTTCCGGTGCCTCATTTTTGGGCTGAGAAGCGGGTTTTTCGCCCTCATTCCCGACCGGCGGTGTCTGATAATGTGACAATGTCACATTATCGGTACTGTCGTCTCCAGAATCTTCTTCCGGCGTTTCCGGGATCTCTTTGAGTAATTCTGCGACGCGCAAGACGGTACGACGGGTAATCCCGACGTGCCTGGCAATCTGGTCATGGGTCCACTGGCAGTATTCCGGATCGGTCAAAAGGCCACCGAACAGGGTACATCGGGATCTCGCTTTGAATATGGACGGGGGTGTGGTTAGAATTCCAGACGGCCCGGGGACCCCGCTCACTGTTTGAGCCCCATATTCTTCCGATAGCCATACCGCTTCAGTGTCGCTTCCAGGGCCTTTCCCCTGATCTTGTCGAGGGCGGTTTTCTTCCGTGAATCCGGGGCGGCCCTGTACTCCGGCGTCCGGATCAGTTTGTTCGCCTCGCCGCTGAACAGTTTCGAATAGTAGGCCATTGCTGCGGCGAAGTCCTCAGTGTCAAGATGTCCCTTCAGTGCCCTCATGCGGCTGCTGGTGTACTCCAGATTGGAAATCGCCGGGCCTTGACCTGCATCGTGCAGTCGGACAATCTCAACGAGCAGAGGGTCGTTTGTGGCGGTTTTGAGCCGACTGCCGAAAACAAGGGTACTGATGAAGTTCTCCTGCTCTTTCGCTTCCCCTGTGATCCGGTTGATCTTTGCCGGCAGGGACTGGCTGACACCCGGGATGACGCCTTTGATCTTCTCGACCTGGCTGACCGCCCGGCGCTGTTCAGTGTCGGTGGCTTTCGCTACATCGCCCACAATGGCAGGGACGGCGCGGGCCCGGACCGCATCAAAGATCGCCTCACCGATGCCCGTCGCGGTCTCTTTCGGATCGTCCTGTTTGATGGCCTTGAATATACCCTCCACCAGTTCGGACGTCTCACGCAGGCCGGGAACCTTCAGCGACTGACTAAAGATGCCGCGGCCGTACCGGAAAACCGCGTCGCCGGCCGATTCCGCTTTCCGGGCATACATGATCCCCACGAATGCCGCCGCCAGCGGTCCGAAGTAGTCCAAAGAGATGTATTTGTCGCCTATTTTGATCGAGTTATAAGAGGCGTTTTTGGCCTCGACCAGTTCCCGATCTTTTTGGAAAAGCACGTCATAGTCGGGGATGTAGTCGTCAGGATCGAAAGCGTGAGCCAGAATCATCGCCAGCGTGAAGCCGAGCCCGCTGCGGACGAACATGCGGGCAACCTCACGCATAGCCCGGCCGTCGCCTTCCTTGATCTGTCGGATCGCTTCGGGCAGTTTGTAAATGGCCTCAAATGTCCTGATCCCGGAATAATCAATCCCCGCCTGCACCACGTTTGCAGGGGTTTTGACAAACGGCATAATCAGGTCGCCGAGCCGCACGTCGCCGGTGAATGCGTTGATTGCATTACGGATCGCCAGGGCAAAGTCGCTGTACTTCCCATTATTGGTGTACGTCGTGTACTCCGCCTCCGCGATAGAGAGTTGTCGGGTCGCGTGCCCCTCGGGTGTCTGCGGTTCCAGCCGCATCGCGTCAGCCATGACCTTCCGGGCATACGCCTTCGCCTCGTCCCCCTTCAGTCCCTTCTGTTTGGCGTGTCGGGTAGATTCGATGTTGACAAAATCTGCAAAGGCCAGCGATGAAGAAGCCACGTCAGGAGCACCCATAAGCTGCTTCATGACGATATCCTCATAGAATCGCCCCACTTTGCGGACCGCCCCCGGCCCCTGAGAGTGGACAATCTGCTCGCCGCGGCGGCGCTGACCCTCGGACAGGTTCTGCATACGGCTGATGTCGTAGCCGGTCGCCTGGTAGATTTTGTTGATCTTCCATACGTATTTTGCCGCCAGATCACTATTCATTCCTGCTGCCGTGCCAGCCGCAATCCTGCGCTCTATGGCATTTTCGCCGGCCATAACGGTATTCGAAATGACGTTGACCGCTGCGGACTTTACGGAAAACAACAAATTGCCCCGGCCGATCAGGGCGGTTGTGATTTTCAGTTTGTGAGTCGGTGCCAGCGAATCGACATAATCCTCCAGCGCTTTCCGTGCCTTCCAATACTCCATTTCCGGCAGCCCGAATTCGTCCTTCGTCTCAAACAGCTGTTTGAGCGTGGCCGCGCGCATGCTGATCTCCATGACTTCGTCTGCGGTGACGGTGAATCCGAGCCGGTCCGCTGCGAGGTCGGCCAGAAACTGATCGGAGTTGGCCGAGTCCAGTACCCCGATCTTTTCCAGATTGTCGATCTTCTCCATGACGGATTTATGGCCGCGCGGCTTCTTCTGTTTGCCCTGGAAAACGTCTTTCGCCCAGTTCTGCAAGGCGTCCTTCTGCCGCGATACCATGGCCTGCTCGAAGTGCGCGTTGATATGCTGTGCCAGTTCAGGGGAGACGTACTTTTCCCACACCGATCGGCGCTGGTCGGAAGTCATTTCGTACAGGCCCTTGATGGAAATGTCTTCTTTCCGGACCGCCTCTTTGAGCTTTTCCGCTACTACCGGGTCTATGCAAAGAATCGCCATGGTTCACCTCTTTTCTGTGCTTTGTTTTACTCTTTTACGATACACTTTATCCTGTGTATAAAAAACTATCATCCGTCGAACGAGGTACATAAGTACCTAGCCCTGGCCGGGCCGGGGGGCGTGGCTCAAATTTCCGGACCGCCAGGGGACCCCCAGGATGTTTTTTTTCAGGGTTTGTTGCTCTGTTTGAGAAAGACCTCTCGCGGGTGCGTTTCATCCGTCTCATACAAGGGCTCGTCCCGTTCGGCACATCGTTTGATCACTGCCTCGATGGACTTGAGCCGATATTTCCAGGTGCCTCCGGTTCTCACACGCTGGAGCCCATGCCTGGCTGAAATCTTACGCCAGTTCCGGCGAAGTGATGAGGGCTTGATCCCGAACAATGCCGCTGCGGTATCGTGGGAAACAAGGGCATCGGTCGAAACGATCACACTGTCAGTGAATACCAGAATGGCCGGCGTTCGGGTGGTTTGCTTTGTCATAAGATTCTCCGTTATCTGGGTACACAATAAAGGGCCGTCCACAGCGGACGGCCCCTGATTTCAAGTTCAGTTCGGCTTAATTCAATCCATAATCCCGGCTGTCCGCTTCTCCTGCCACGCCCATCATGAGGAAATTTACAAGAAAAACTGTATCCTGCTGTTCAAAGAAACTATGAATTCGGGCAAGTGTATGCCTCCTCAGCTTCGGTTCGTCGATTTTAACTCCGGTCGGCAGCTCGGCGTTGAGTTCGTCCAGACTGTTGATAAATAATTGTCTTTCATCGTTCAGGTACATGGCAAATCCTTTCCTAAAAATTACTGGTTTCCTTTCTCAGCGCGGACACTCCGCACCATTTCGATTATTTGTTGTTTGATATGCCCTGGAAGAGTATTCCACCGGGCTATGATTTCCTTCAATTCTTGGGGAAAATCCGAATTTTGGTGTGTAAAATCGTGGAACTCTGACTTTTCATAACCTGTAAGAATCTGCTTTCGGGTGTCTTCGGCCAGGTCCGGCCATGCCTCCAGAAGCGGCCAAAGATCGGAATTTTCTGCCAAAAAAGGCAAGTACAGGGCAAGTGATTCCGTAAGTTCTTTATTATCAAGGGCCTGTGACGGTCTTGAAAACCGTTGTGGGGCAACCCACCGGGGGTTCGAATCCCTCCTCCTCCGCTATCACAAGAGAGCGGATCTGCCCCGGAGCAGTCCGCTTTTTTTGTTGGCCGGGAGAAAGGCGCTATGGGCCGGCTTTATTTGACCGGAGGCCGGTAAAGGGGTACAATAGCAGCAGAAGGAAAAAGTCAAAAGAAGGAGACCGGCCATGAAGACAATGAATCTGACCGACGAAGAAATCGCGGTTCTGCACGATGTGGTTAATAACTCCCTCTCCGATCTGCACACGGAGATTTCCTATACGGATGATCGGGATTTCAAGGACGCTCTCAAGCGGCGCCAGGCCCACCTCCAGTCGATTCAGCAGAAGCTGGCCGCGGCCGTCGAACAGCCCGCATAACGCAAGGCCGCCGCTTGGTAACGGGAGAGCGACTTCCAGAAAGGCGCCCCCAACTTTCGGGGGAAATGCTTGTCAGTATGGGGCTTTTATGGTATATATTCTGTCCTGAAAAGCGGGTCCGTCGGACGGACGGAAACGCGATGAAAAAGATTGTTACTCCTGAATATACAAAGGGTTAGCATGAGTCAAACACTCACTTACAAGATCCTGCAAAACCACCTGGTGGACGGGGTGCTCAAGGCGGGACAGCCGATCGGCATCCGAATCGACCAGACGCTCACGCAGGACGCCACTGGCACGACGGCCTTTCTGCTGTTCGAGTCGATGGGCGTCGGTCGCGTAAGGACCGACCTGTCCGTCAGCTACGTCGATCACAACATGGCCCAGTTCGGTCCGGAAAACCACAATGACCACCTCTACCTCCAGTCGGTGGCCCGCAAAAGCGGCGTATGGCACTCGCGGCCGGGCAACGGCATCTGCCACCAGGTCCACCTGGAACGTTTCGGCAGGCCGGGAGCGACACTGCTGGGCAGCGACTCGCATACCCCCACCGGCGGCGGGCTGGGTATGCTGGCCATCGGGGCCGGCGGGCTGGATGTGGCCTCGGCCATGGGCGGCGGGGCCTTCTACCTGACATGTCCGAAGGTCATCGGCGTCAAGCTCATCGGCAAACTGCACGAATGGGTGGCCGCCAAGGACGTGATCCTCAAACTGCTGGGCATCCTCACGACCAAGGGCAACGTCGGCTACGTGGTCGAATACTTCGGTCCCGGCGTCCGGACGCTGACGGTCACGGATCGGGCGACCATTACCAATATGGGCGCCGAACTGGGCGTAACGACCAGCATCTTCCCCAGCGACGAGCAAACGGAGAAGTTTCTGACCATGCAGGGCCGCGAGGAGGCCTACCAGCCGCTCTCGGCGGACGCCGACGCGGAATATGACCGGATTATCGAGATCAACCTCGCCAACGTGGTCCCGATGGCGGCGTGTCCTTCCTCGCCGGATCATATCCGCGCCATCGAGGAAATCGCGGGCCGCAAGGTGGGGCAGGTAGTGATCGGAAGCTGCACAAACTCAAGCTTCAGCGACCTGATGACGGTCGCGGGAATTCTCAAAGGCCGACGGATCGACCGGGGGCTGGAGCTGGGCATCGCGCCGGGCAGCCGGCAGGTGCTGGAGATGCTCTCGTGCAACGGGGCGCTGGCGGAACTGATCGCCGCGGGGGCGCGGATTCTCGAATCCGGCTGCGGGCCGTGCATCGGACAGGGTTTCTCGCCGGGCGACGGCGTAGTCACGCTGCGAACGTTCAACCGCAACTTCGCCGGCCGGACCGGCACCAAGGGTGACCAGTGCTACCTCGTAAGCCCCGAAACGGCGGCGGCCTCGGCCATTATGGGCGAGATCACCGATCCGCGAAACCTGACCTATCTCGTGGGCATCAAGTTCCCGAAGATCAAGATGCCCAAATCATACCTGATCGACGACAGCATGATTGAGCCGCCCCTGGGACCCGAGGAGGCGGCCGCAGCCGAAGTGCACCACGGGCCGACAATTGTCGTGCCGCAGGCGCCCCCGCCGCTGGAGGCCGATCTCAAGGGGCGTGTGCTGCTCAAGTGCGGCGACAAGATCACGACCGACCACATCATGCCCGCCGGATCGTTCCTGAAGTACCGCTCCAACGTGCCGGAGTATTCGAAATACGTCTTCAACTGCTTCAACGAGGAGGGCAAACCTACATTTGCCCAGCGAAGCCTGGAGCTCAAGGAGCAGGGGCTGGCGGGGATCGTCGTCGCCGGCGAAAGCTACGGCCAGGGCTCCAGCCGAGAACACGCGGCCATGTGCCCGATGTATCTCGGACTGCGGGCGGTGATCGCCCGGAGCATCGAACGCATCCACAAGGCCAACCTGATCAACTTCGCCATCGTACCGATCGAGTTTGCCGATCCGGCGGACTACGACGTAATCAGCGAGGGCGATGAGCTGGAGATCCCGGGGCTCACGGACGCGGTGAAGATGAAGGACGAGGTCGAGATATTCAACCGGACCTCCGGCAAGAACTTCAAAGGCTGGCTCAACCTCTCCACGCGCGACCGGGACATCCTGCTGGCGGCGGGACTGCTCAATTTCGCCAGGAAGAAAGCCCGAACGACGCCATGACCGACGCAAGACGAACCATCGCGATCTTTGGAGCCGGCAAGGCCAAGCCGGACGATGAGTCCTTTCGCCGGGCCCATGATCTGGGCCGAGCGTTGGCGCAGGCGGGGTTTGACATTGTCAACGGCGGCTACGGCGGCGTGATGCTCGCCTCGGCCCGCGGCGCGCGGCAGGCAGGCGGTCGAGTCACCGGCGTAACATGCCGGGCCTTCAAACGCAGCGGCCCCAATGAATACATCACCGACGAGATCTCGACGGACACGCTCGAGGAGCGGCTGCGAACCCTTGTGCAACTGGGCGACGGTTATGTCGTGCTGCCGGGCGGAACGGGCACGCTGCTGGAACTGGCCGACGTGTGGGAACACCGGTGCAAGGGCTTTGCCGGCGTCGATAAACCGATCATCCTGCTGGGCGACTTCTGGCGGCCACTGGCGGCGATGATGGAGCAGGCCGACCCGCGGTCCCGGCAGGCCATCGAAATCGCCGATACGATTGAAGAAGTAATCCAAACCCTCAAGGAGGTGTTGCGATGATTTCAGCCCAAGCGACCATTCTGCTGGTCTTTGCCCTGCTGGCGACGGGATCGACCCCGACGGATTCACCGCGGCCTGAGACCCTGCCGGCGGACGGGGCGATCCTCTTCGACGCGCCCGGCGGCGTGCACTATGACGCCATGACTGACGCGTGGCGTTTCTCGCTCGACGAGCCGCTGACGGCGGACAAGGTCGAGTTGCCGGCGGGCCATACGATGCGGCTGCTGCCCAGCCGGGGACTCGAGATCATCATGGCTTACGCCGGTGAGGAGAAAACGGTCCGCGTCCGATTGACGGGCATGGTGACGCGATACGAGAACCTGAGCTTCCTGTATCCGCTGGACGCCGAGCCGGTGAGCGAGCGGTCCATCGCTCCCTCGGCCGAACCGGCGCCGGCCGCGCGCCTGGTGACGGACCCCAACGAGACATCAATCCTGCCGTCGAGAATCCTGGAAAAGCTGCGGGTACGCCGCCGGACGGACTTTGACCGGATGGCACGCACACCCGTGCTGGCGGCGGATCGCATGTTAGTTCGCCGCACGGGTTTTTTCCGGCGTGAGGGCGACCACTGGGTCTTCGAGCTTAACGGCTTCGGGCTCGGCGCCCCGACACAGCGCTTCCGCCTGCTGCCCAACGAGTACCGCCAGGACATCGAGCGGCGGCTGCCGGGCTCTTTCAGCCGGCCGCGCTGCACCGTCACGGCCATTGAAACAACCTTCCAGGGTCAGCCCTACCTGCTGCTCCAGCGGGTTGAGCCGGCATGGTCCCACGGCAACTTTACCCCCTAAAGGAAAACGCTTTGCAGGAGGCATTTGTGAATAATCGATTCGATCCGCTGCTGCTTCGATCCCAGTCGCCCGATTTTGCGCCCCGCGTCGAGGCGCTCATGCGGCACCACTCCATGCGAGCATTTCTCCGGGACAAGAAGGATTTGGCGCAGTCGGTGCGGTCGATTGTGGAATCGGTCGGGGCGGAGGGCGACGCGGCCGTTGCACGGTTCTGCGAACGGTTCGACAAGGTAACGCTTTCGCCGGCGCAGTTTCGCATCTCGCCGGAGGAACTCCGAGCCGCCCATGAACGGCTCGATCCCGATCTGCTCGACTGTCTTCGCGGTGCGATTGTCAACGTGCGCCGCTATCAGTCGGAAATCTTCATCGGCAATAAGCCGTCTTCAACGGGCATCCGCTACCGGCCTCTGCGGCGGGTCGGCCTGTGCATTCCCGGGGCCTCGGCCCCCCTGCCCAGCACGGTCATCATGACGGCCGTGCCCGCGCAGGTCGCCGGCGTCGAAGAGATCGTCGTGGTCTCTCCGCCGCGGCATCAGGGCACGATCCACCCGGTGATCCTCGGGCTCTGCCATGAACTGGGCATCACGGAAGTCTATCGGCTCGGCGGCGCGCATGCCGTCGCGGCGATGGCCTTCGGTACCGAGAGCATCGCGAAGGTCGATAAGATCGTCGGGCCCGGCCACGATGTCGTGCAGCTTGCGAAGAAGGAGGTCTATGGGCTGGTCGATATCGATTCATTCGCAGGCCCCAGCGATGTGCTCATCGTCGCCAATGACGAGGCGAACCCCGCATGGGTGGCGGCGGACATGCTCAGTCAGGCCGAGCACGATCCCGGCGCGGGGCTGCTCGTAACGGATTCGGAAGCACTGGCGCGGGCGGTGCTGGCGGAACTGGAAAAGCAGACGCCGCAGCTTGACCGTGCCGAGGCGACGGCCAAATGCCTGCTGGCCTACAGCGGCATTCTCGTCTTCGATTCGATGGACGCGGTGATCGAGTGGGCCAATGATTTTGCCGCCGAGCATTTGCAGGTGCAGTGCGGCGACCGAAGCCGCGAGATTGCCGGCCGGCTCGTCAACGCCGGGGCGATCTTCATCGGCTCCTGGTCGCCCGTGGCCGTCGGCGACTACTGGGCGGGACCGAGCCACACCCTGCCGACCCGCCAGACGAGTAAGTTCTTCAGCGCCGTCACGAGCAACGACTTTGTCAAGTCCACGAGCATCATTGAGTACACGGAAGCCCAGATCAAGCAGGCCGGCGATAAGATTATCAAACTCGCCCAAACCGAAGGCCTCGACGCCCACGCCAAAAGCATCCAGAAGCGGCTGGACAGTTAAATGGGCATCTATACCTCCCAGCGCAGCTTGTCTTCGTTGCGGTAGTAGAACCGCCCGAGCAGGTGGGCGAAGAGGATCATAAAATACATCTCCAGGGGCAGGATCAGGAAGGCCGTCAGCGGCGACCGGTCGAACAGAAACGCAATCAGCAAAAAGAGACCGACGATCAGCAGGCACTGGAGGACCAGCAGGCCGTAAGCAAAAAAGGCGCTGACGATGGAGGCCGCGTGCAGCAGCGGATTGAAACCCGGCCCGGAGTCAAACAGGACAACCGCCAACAGGAACATTGGAAAGTAAAAGGTCCCTGCCCCCAGCAGCAGCCAATAGATGCCGTCCTGCCTCTCCGTCACGGCCGTGTAAAGCATGGAAGGCAGGAAACAGACAAGATACGGGAAAACCAGCTTGGCGAAATCCTCGACGATGTCCCTCAGTTCTGTCGGGAAGCTGAAAAGCTCATCCTTCGCCCGCACGGCCCCGTCGGCGCTGGATTGCACGCAGTCGGCAAGATAGAAGAAGAAATCCGCCCCCGCCAGAATATTGAGAAACATCAGACAGTAAAACAGGTAGGAAGCCGCCGGTCCCAAAAGGGAAACCAGCATGGACTGGTAACCCGTAAGCGCCAGCAGGAGGCCGCTCAGCAGGGCAATCCGCCCCAGTGCCGCCGCAGTGCATGGGTAAAGAAAAACGTGAGCGAAGGAACGACCTAGACCGTCCTCGTCGATCCCCACCTCCGGTTCGTATGCGTCTTCCTGCATTCCCAAATACTCCTGAAATTGCCGATCCGCAAATATAGAGGGGCCGCAGGGTTCATTTGTTACGCGGATTTTCGTTTTTTAATTAGGACAGCGCCGCCTTGATCAGTTCGGTTCCTTTGGCCAGTGCCTCGTCGAGTTTGGAGGCGTCCTTGCCGCCGGCCTGGGCGAGCTGGGGCTTGCCCCCGCCGCCGCCGCCGACAATCGGCGCGATCTGCTTGACAATGTCGCCCGCCTTGAGGCCCCGCTTGACCAGATCGTCCGTCACGGCCGCCAACAGGATCACCTTGCCGTCCTCGTCCGGAATGCCGAAAATGATCGCCGCCGATTTGGCCTTCTTCTTCAAGCTGTCAATCGCCGTCCGCGCCTGATCGACCGGCACGGAGGACACCTGCCCGACGATCACGGCCGTCTCGCCGAGGCGCGGCGCCTTTTCCAGCAGGATATTCGCCTCGGAGAGGATGTCCGTCGTGCCCTTCTTCGCAGCGCTTTTGAGCTGTTTGGTCAGATTTTTGTTGTCCTCCATCAGGCGCGTCACTCGCCCCGCGACCTGGTCGGCCGGGGCCTTGAGCGTCTCCACGAGCTCATCGACGATCCGGCTGCGCTGTGAGAGATACGCCAGCAGGCCCGTCCCCGTCAGGGCGGTGATCCGCCGTACGCCCGCCGAGACGCTCTCCTCGCGGATGACCTTGAAGCCGCCGATCTGCTCGGTATTCGACACGTGAGTGCCGCCGCAGAACTCCTTGCTGAACGCCTCGGGCAGATCCTTCTCGTCGGCCGCCCCAATCGCCAGCACGCGCACCTCATCGCCGTACTTCTCGCCGAACAGAGCCATTGCCCCGAGCTTGCGGGCCTTCTCAATCGGCAACACCGGGCAGATCACGGGGTGCGCCTCGAAGATTTTCTCGTTGACGAGTTTTTCCACCTTTGCAATCTCATCCGCCGTCAGCGCCTTGGGCCAGGTAAAGTCGAACCGCAGGTAATCGGGGCCAACCAGCGAGCCCTGCTGGTGGACCGCCGAGCCCAGCGTCTGCTGGAGCGCCCACTGGAGCAGGTGTGTCGCCGTGTGATTTTTCTTTGTCGCCTTTCGCTGTTTGTCCACGACCGCCTTCGCCTCGGCGCCGATCTCGACCCGCCCCGCCGCCAGCCGGCCGCGGTGGATGACGCAGCCGGCGATCTTCTCGGTCGTCTCGACGACGAATTCCATCCCCGGCGCGGTAATCATCCCCGCATCGCCGACCTGCCCGCCCGACTCGGCATAGAAGCAGGTGCGGTCGAGCACGAGCCCGATCTCGCGGTCGGTCGCCTCCAACGGCTCGTCCGTGTGCAGGCCGTCGGCGTCGATCCAGCCGACGATATGTGACGTACAGTGATCGACGACGTACTTGAAGCTGTCGTCCGTCTCCGGCAGCGTCCGGCCGGCCAGTCCCGCCGTCAGCGAGGCGGCCTTCTGCGAGGCCCGAGCCCGCTCGCGCTGCTGAGTCATGAGCCGCTCGAACTCGTCCGTATCCACCTTAAGCCCCTGCTCGCGGGCGAGGAGCTGCGTCAGGTCCAGCGGGAAGCCGTAGGTATCGTAAAGCTGGAAGGCGTCTTCGCCGGAGATCGTCGGCCGTTCGCTCTGCTGCGCCCGCGCCGCCGCGGCGGCAAAGATCTCCAGTCCCCGATCCAGCGTCCGCCCGAAGGAATTCTCCTCCGTCCGGATCACCTGCGCCGCCAATGCGCCGCGCTCCTTCAATTCCGGGTAGGCCCCGCCCATCTCCGCCGCCAGCACATCCACGAGCTTATACAGGAACGGCTCTTTCATCTCGAGATTGCGGCCGAACCGCGCCGCCCGCCGGAGGATTCGCCGTATTACGTAGCCGCGCCCCTCGTTGCTCGGCGTCACGCCGTCGGTAATCGCAAACGCCAGCGTGCGGATGTGGTCGGCGATCACGCGAAAGGCGTTGTCGGTCTTGCTGCCGAGCTGTGAAGTGTATTTGCAGCCGCACAGGTCCTCGACGGCCCGGATGATCGGCATGAACAGGTCGGTGTCGTAGTTGCTCGTCTTGTTCTGCAGGACGGCCGCGACACGCTCCAGTCCTGCGCCGGTGTCGATGTAGTTGGCCCCCAGCCGCTCGAGCGAGCCGTCCGGCCGGCGGTTGAACTGGATGAACACGAGGTTCCACAGCTCGATGAACCGCGCGCAGCCGCCGTTGACCCGGCACCGGTGGCCGGGGATATGCCTCATGTCGCAGCGTTCGGGCCCCAGATCGATATGGATCTCACTGCACGGCCCGCACGGCCCGGTCGCCCCCATCTCCCAGAAGTTGTCCTTGCGCCCGCAGAAGAGCACCCGCTCTTTGGGCAGCCCCGTGGCCCTGGTCCAGATGGCCGCCGCCTCGTCATCGGGTCCGGAGCCGTCGTCGGGGTCGCCCGCAAACACCGTCGCCCACAGCCGGTCCGGATCGATGCCGTAAACCCCCGTCAGCAGCCCCCAGGCCCACTCGATTGCCTCGGCTTTGAAGTAGTCGTTGAACGACCAGTTGCCCAGCATCTCGAAGAACGTGTGATGGTAGGTATCCAGGCCGACCTCCTCGAGGTCGTTGTGTTTGCCGCTGACGCGGATGCACTTCTGGCTGTTGGCCGCCCGCCGGCAGTCCGGCTTGCGAAACCCCAGGAAGATGTCCTTGAACTGGTTCATCCCCGCGTTGGTGAACAGCAGCGTCTCGTCGCCGATCGGCACCACCGGCCAGCTCGGCACAAACACATGCCCGCGTTCCTTGAAAAACTCAATAAACGCCCCGCGAATCTCGTTGGATGAAAGCATACCTATTTTCTTTTTTGCCAATCTACAATGTCATCTTTAATACAAAACGGTCATTTATTATACGATTCTGCCCCCAAATGTCCAATCAATATCTCGCTCTGTCCGATGAACGAAGAGTCTGTTTCCCAGCTGTGAATCAGCCGGGGGTGAGAGCATCGGGAAAAAACATTAGCAGGAATGATATTTATCCGAGTAAATACTCCACCGCCGCTTTCAACTCCGGCAGGTTCTTCTCGACCACCTTCCAGACCTCCTCCAGTTCAACCCCCATGTAGCCGTGAATCAGCACATCACGAAAACCGGCGATTCGTCTCCAGGGGATCTCCGGCGCCTTGTCGAGCGTCTCATCGGAGATCTGCTTGACGGCCTCGCCGATAATTTCAAAATTGCGGATCACGGCATCCTGAATCAGTGTTGAATCCAAAAACTGATTTCGACCGCCCCGGGTATATTCCTCGATTCGCCCGATGCACTCGCCGATATGGATTAGTGCCGTTTCCAGTAATAGAGTTTCGTGATTTTTCATAAGGGTTATGCTGCTTTCTTATGACGACGATAGGTTTTCCAATCTTGAACACTGATGTTGCGTTTGCGGTTTCGCCACAACAGGTAC
>JBNRMP010000054.1:0-56636 GCA_050309685.1 Anaerohalosphaeraceae bacterium | reverse complement strand
ATAAAAACCTCAGAAAACCGCATTTTCAGCCCAATTTCGCCCTTTTACCTTTAATTTTTGCTTTTTTTGTCCCCGACAGGGCCAAATGGCATGTATCCCAACTAAATCAACCCGGCGAAGCCGCCCTGAATTTTGCTATTTTATCTTTGATTTTTACTTTCCCCTCCTCCCTCCGGGGCCTCCTTCTCGATATACTTCTTCACCGTCCGCCGATCCAGTCCCGTCTGGCGGGCCACGACGCTGTAGTTGCCGCACCGCTCAAACAGCCGCCTGCAGTACGCCGCCAGCAGGTCCTGCGCCGTCATCGGTGGATCGAATCCGCCCAGTACAAACCCCGCCTGCGGCGTCGGCCGGCCCGCCAGGTCGGATTCATAGTCATGCTTGAGGATCACCCGGCGGATGCACTGGGCCAGCTCGCGCACGTTGCCCGGCCACGGATACCGCGGCCCCAGCCGCTCATCGATCACCTCCAGCACCCGCCCGACGAGCCACGCATCGGCCTGCCCGATGATCTGCTCCACGAAATGCCTCACCAGCATCTCCAGCTCGCGCCCGTCCTCATCGATCCGCTGCCGCAGCGAGGGCACATGAATGCAGTCAGCGCAGAGCCGGTAGTAGAAGTCTTCGCGGAATCGCCCCGATTCCAGCAACCTCGACACCGGCTGGTTGGTCGCCCCGATCACCCGGCCCAGAAAGGTCTGCCGGCGATGACTGCCCACCGGCCAGAACGTCCGTTCCTGGAGCACCCGCAGCAGCTTGACCTGTAGCGTCGGCTCGATCTCGCCGATCTCATCGAGAAAGATCGTACCGTGCCGCGGGCAGCGGGAGAAAACGCCGTCGTAATCCGCCGTCGCCCCCGTAAACGCCCCCTTGGCGTGGCCGAACAGCTCCGACTCGATCAGACTCGGCGTGAACTGGGCCAGGTTGACATCGATGAGCATCTGCGAAAAGCCCGCCTCGAAGCACTGCTTGTGCCGGTTAAACGGGATAAATCCGCTGCAGCCGATCGCCTGCGCCGCCGCCCCCTTGCCGCAGCCCGTCGGCCCCTCCAGCAGCGTCGAGAAATCCTCCATCCGGTCCCACAGGTACCGCTCATAGTTGCGGATATCGAAGGTAAAGATGCTGTTCCACAGGTCCATCCGCAGCCGACGCATGGAGGCGCTGGAGCCGATGAGCCCGCGGTGGATCAGCGTAAACGTCCGGCGGATCTGATAGAACATCGCCAGAATCCGCACCGCCTCCTCGGGTCCGAACCCCCGGCCCTGCAAATCCCCAAGCACCCGGTCCGCAAACCCGACCCGTACCGGCTCATCGCCCCGCTGCCGCTGCCGCTCGATCAGGGTGTCAAGGTCCGAGACAAACCGGTGGTATATTTCAAACAAATAGGTGTACTTAATCAGTTCCCGGTCCGCGGCATCGAAATCCTGAATCCTCTTGACCCCCTCGCCGTCAAGCTGTTCCAGCCGGCCCCGAATCCGCTTGACCGCCTGCGTAATGAGCGTGCCCCGGTCCGACTCCCGGAGCAGGCCGGAGATCTGCCGGTCCAGCTCCTCCCGCCGCCGACTGAACGGATTGGTAAACGTCGCATCCACCACCAGCGAAAAAAACCGCCGATCCGATTCGGAAAGTTTTTTCTTATTCATACATTTATTGTATATCGTGTACACTTTTCATGTCCATATTAAAATCCAAGAAGCTGTCCTCTTTTTCATAAGCTCTTTGCTAAAATAGACTTATGAATATTCTATTTCCGGCACACCGTTTGTTATTTGTTTATATATCCTGAAAGCATCGGACTTGAAGGACCGTTCGAGAACCGGCATAAAAGGAGAGAACGATGAAAATCTTATTGATTTCGCCAGCATCAGGCAAGTGGCAGCGGATCGGCAGAAGAAGACTATTCAACGGCCGCACGTTTCGGTTTTCGATGCTCTCGCTCCTGACGGTTGCCAAACTGTGTCCCGAAGACGCCGAGATCCGGCTGGTCGATGAGCAGGTCGAGGAGATTCCCTTCGACGGGGACTTTGACATCGTGGGCATCACCTGCATGACCGCCACGGCCCCTCGGTCCTTCGAGTTGTGCCGCCGGTTCAGGCAGCGCGGCATTCCCACCGTCCTCGGCGGCTTCTTTCCCAGCCTCAATCCCGACCTGGCCCTGCGGCACTGTGACGCCGTGGTGATCGGCCCCGCCATGGGTGCATGGCCCCGCCTGCTGGAGGACCTCCGGACGGGCCGGCTTCAAAAAGTTTACCGCGGCAATCCCAATGGCCGGGTCCCTACCGCCCTGCCCCGCCACCTGCTGGACGAGGCGAAGTATTCCACGACCAACGCCGTGTATGCGACGATGGGCTGCCGGAACCGCTGCAGGTTCTGCTCGATCAGCGCTGTCTATAACGCCCATCACTACCACCGTCCCGCCGAAGAGGTGCTGGCGGAGATCGCCGCCCTCAAGGGTCGCTTTTTGATGTTCATCGACGACAACCTCACCCAGGACCGCGGCTATATCATGGACCTGCTGGAGCAAATGATCCCCCTGCGCAAGCAATGGATCACGCAGGCCTCCATCGAGATCGCCGACGATCCCGAACTGCTGATCTTGCTGCACAGAGCCGGGTGCGTGGGCCTGTTCATCGGCCTGGAGACCTTCAACGAGACAAACCTCAATCGGTCTGAAAAAGGATTCAATACCCCCGGCCGGTACAGGCAGGCGATTGAAACCATCCACCAACACGGCATCTTCGTGGAATCCGGCGTCATCTTCGGCTTTGATGAGGATACGGTCGAGGTCTTCGAGTCCACGCTGAAGATGCTTGATGAAATCGAAATCGATGCGATCCAGGTATCGATCCTGACGCCTACTCCCGGCACCCCCCTGTTCGAGGAGATGAAGGAACGGATTGCTGATAGGGACTGGGGGCACTATGACTATCGCCATGTCGTCTTCGAGCCCCGCCGGATGCAGGCCGGTCAGCTCCAGGCCGGCACGGACTGGGTCATCCGGAAATTCTATTCCCCCGGCCGCATCCTCAAACGCACGCTCCGCTGGCTGACGACCCCCGGCGGACTGCGAAACTTCATCTACCCCTTCGTCCTGAACTGGGCTTACTTCGGCCGCGTGAAAATCTTCCGGATTGAAGGATTCAATCCCGCTATCGAGCAGCAGGCGGCGGAGATCGGTTCAGCGGCCTCAAGAGTCGCTTTGCCTTCCGGAACGGCCCCCGCGGTCCCCCAAGACTGGCTGTCGTATCCCGGATTGCACAAACGGATCCAGAGTGAAACCGCGGAGCGGGCAAATTAATGGAATGTAAGGAAATCGATGATGGTTTTGGTAAATTATATCCTGGCGACGATCGGAATGATGTCCACCAGCCTGATTTTTTTCCACAATGCCCCTGACAACCTTGCCGCATTTCTTGGATTTTGGGCATGGACCCTCATCCCGTACCTGCTGCTTCTTATTGTCAATCAGTCTCTACGTCAGACGATAACGACACAGGTACTGGTCACACTGGAAAGTGTCATTGTCGTTCCTGGCGCGTTTTTTATTTACTGGTATGGTTTTTATTCTCACCCCGATGCATTGAGCGGCATCCTGTTCATTGTCCTTCCATTGTATCAGATCATGCTGATTCTCTTTATCTCTCTGATTGCAGTCGGACAACAAGCCATTTCAAAAATGTGGAAAGAGCGAAAATAAGCCGTTATAGAAATCTATTGTTTACCGGACTCTCCGGGGCGATTATGATTAGTGACGATCAAAAATTGAAACTTCTTTCAGAAATTGAGATGACAAAGGAACGACCGTCTGTTGAACCGCTTGAGAGGGTGAACCCCGAAGCCTATCCGCCGGAGGTCGAGGCGTATTTTGACTACTTCGGGCTCGATGCAGCGCCCGGCGTGGAGCACCGCTTCGGCAGTTTCGAGTCGGGCGGCTATACGCTGGCGGCACATTTGTACAAGCCGCCGGTCTGCAAAGGAACGGTCGTGTGCCTGCACGGCTACCTGAACCATGTCGGCCAGTTGCGGCATTTGATCGCTTTCCTGCTGGATCAGAACTACGCAGTCGGCGTGTTTGACCTGCCGGGTCACGGGCTCTCCGGCGGCGAAACGGCCGTCATTGACAGCTTTGACGAGTACACGACGGCCCTGACGGACTTCATGTCAGCCATCAAAAAACACCTGCCGGGCCCTTACCATGCACTGGGCTTCAGCACGGGCTGCTCGATTCTGATTGACCAGAGGCTGGTCGGCAGCGCCGCCGAGTTTGACAAGATCGTCCTGGCTGCCCCCCTGGTGCACTGGTGCATGTACGAACAGTCGAAACAAATATACGCCGTTTACAGCCGCTTCACCGACCGCATCCCCCGCTTCCACCGGAACAACACCTCGGATGCCGAGTACAACCGCTTCAACAAGACCTGCGACTGGCTCCAGGCCGACACCCTGTCGCTGCGCTGGGTCAAGGCCCTCTTTGACTGGAACGACCGCCTTGCCGCCCTGGCCCCCTGCCCCAGGCCGCTCATGATCCTCCAGGGCGACCGGGATACGGTCGTCGACTGGAAGTACAATTTGAAGCTCCTGCGGGAAAAATTCCCCGCCGCCCGGATCGAAATGATCCCCGGCGCCCGCCACGAACTCTTCAATGAAACGCTGGAAATTCGGCAAAAAGTATTGTATTCTGTTGCCGCGCATTTAATAGATGAAGAATCTCGGGAATAACCCGTTATGACAGTAAAACAAAACAACGCTTTGGGTCGGTCCTTTAACTGGTTTAATCTCACCCAGTTCTTCGGGGCCCTCAACGACAACATTTTTCAGGGTCTGCTGATCTTCTTTCTGATCGGCCTGCTGGGCGAGGAAAAGGCCTCGGGCATCAACGCCTGGGCGGGGATGGTGTTCGTGGTGCCGTTCCTGATTTTCACGCCCTTTGCGGGCACGCTGGCCGACCGCTTCAGCAAGAGCCGCATCATCGTGCTGGCCAAGGCGGCCGAGCTGCTCATCATGCTCCTGGGTCTGATCGCCTTTCACTTCAACATGACCGTGGGCATCTATGTCATCCTGTTCCTGATGTGCGCGCAGAGCGCGTTCTTCGGGCCCTGCAAGTACGGCGTCATCCCTGAACTGGTCCGCACCGATCAAATCTCCAGGGCCAACAGCTTTCTGGTCGGCCTGACCTATCTCGCCATCGTCGTCGGCGCAGCGGCAGGGCCGTTCCTGACCGAGATCACCCGCCGGACCTTCTCCCTTGCCGCCCTGGCCTGTGTCGCCCTGGCGGCGGCCGGCCTGCTGACCAGTTTCGGCATCTCGCGCACCCCTGCGATGCGTCAGAAAAGCAAAGTCTCGCTGCTGTTCTTCAAGGATGTCATCGCCTCCATGCGGCAGATTCACCATGACAAGGGCCTGGTGCTTGCCATCTGGGGCAGCGCCTATTTCATGCTTATCGGCGGCTTTGCCAAGATCAATCTGATCCCCTACGGCATGCAGGTCCGCGGCTATACCGACACGCAGAGCGGCTACCTCTTTCTCGTAGCCGCCATCGGCATCGGCACCGGTTCGTGGCTGGCAGGCAAACTCTCCGGCCGATCCGTCGAATTCGGCATCATTCCTCTGGGCGCCCTGGGCATGGCCTTCTGTTCCATCGGTTTGGGCCTTGTTCGCAATTACACCGTCGCGACCGAACCGTTACACGACATCATCCTCGATTCTCCAAGCCGCTTTGCCCTGATTACGGTTACGCTTAAACAATTCTACGACATTATCCTCACGTCCCCGGACCTTTTCTCGCTGGTCCTGATCTTCGGCATCAGCGCCGGCCTGTTCATCGTCCCGATCAATGCCTTCATCCAGATCCGCTGTCCCGAGACAAGCCGCGGCCGGGTGCTGGCGGCCAGCAGTTTCCTCGGATGGATCGGCGTCCTGCTGGCCTCCATTCTGATCGGCCTTTTCAACGGCGTCCTGGGCGTGCCCGCCCGCTGGGTCTTCCTGCTGATGGGCCTGCTGACGCTGGCCCTGGCCCTCTTCACCCTTCTTTACCTGCCCGATTTCCTGGTTCGCCTCTTTTTGGTCCTGGTGACCCGCCTGTGCTACCGCATCAAAACGGTCGGCCTGGAGAACGTACCCGTGCAGGGACCGGCCCTGCTGGTCTCCAACCACGTCTCCTGGGCCGACGGCGTGATCCTCATGGCCACGCAGCCGCGGCGAATTCGTTTTGTTATTGATCGTCAACTTTGCCGGATCGGCTGGCTCCGCTGGATGTTCAAGCTGGGCAAAGCCATCACGATCAGCCCGACCGATCCGCCCAGGCAGATCGTCGCCTCCCTGCGCGAGGCCCGTCAGGCACTCGACGAGGGCTGTCTCGTCTGTATCTTCGCCGAAGGCGCCCTCACCCGCACCGGCCTGATGGGCCGCTTCCACGAAGGGCTCGAGCATATCGTCCGCGGCACCGGCTACCCGATCATCCCGGTCTATCTCGGCGGCGTCTGGGGCAGTGTGCTGAGCCACTACTACGGCCCGCTGTTCTCGGCTCTGCCCCGGCGGCTGCCCTATCCCGTCGGCGTCCACTTCGGCGAACCCATGAGTTCCGAAAGCACGACGGACCAGATCCGCCTGAAGATCGAGGAGCTGGCCGTCGATTACTTTAATGCCAAAAAGCCCCGGCGGCTGAGCCTGGGCGAAACGTTGGTCCACTATGCCCGCCGCCGCTGGATTCGCCCCGGTCTCTCCGACACGACCGGCAGGAATCTCACCTTCGGCAAGGCCTTGATTGCCGCCGTCCTGCTCCGGGACAAGCTCGCTCCCGTCTGGCGCGATCAGAAAAACATCGGCATCTTTCTGCCGTCGTCCGTCGGCAGCGCATTGGCAAACTTCGCCGTCGCCCTCGCCGGCCGCGTCAGCGTCAACCTCTCCTATATCGCCTCCGAGAACGACCGGCGGCACATGACGGAAACGGCCGAGATTCAAACCGTCATCACCAGCCGGGCCTTCCTCGAAAAACTCAACCTCTCCGCCGACACGCTGCCCGGCGCTGTCTTTCTTGAGGATCTAATGCAGCGCGTCACCGGCGGCGAGAAGCTCCGGGCGACAATGAAGGCCCTGTTCTGGCCCCGCTCCGTGCTGGCCCGCAGCCGCGGTTTCGATCCCGATGACACGGCGGTCATCCTCTTCTCCTCCGGCTCCTCCGGCCAACCCAAAGGCGTCATGCTCAGCCACCACAACATCCTCTCCAACCTCGAAGGCGCCCTGATGATCTTCCGCATACAGAAGAACGACCGGCTTTGCGCGATCCTGCCGCTGTTCCACTCCTTCGGTCTGACCTGCACGCTCTGGCTGCCGATTCTCGCGGGCGTCCCGGTCTGCTTTGTTCCCAACCCGCTGGACAGTAAGCTCGTCGGCCAAACGATCAAAGCCAACCGGCTGACCCTGCTCTTTGCCACACCGACTTTTCTGCTCAGCTACATCCGGCGCTGCGAGGCCGACGATTTCAGCACGATCCGCTTCCTGATCGCCGGCGCGGAAAAGCTCAAGCCCGATCTGATCGACGCCTTCGAGAAAAAGTTCGGCATCCGGCCCAAGGAGGGCTACGGCGCCACGGAGACCTCGCCGCTCATCGCCCTCAACGTGGACGACGCCGAGGTTGCGGGCGTCCGGCAGGTCGGCACGAAGGAAGGCACCGTCGGCCATTACATGCCCAACACGGCTGTCAAGGTGCTCGACCCGGAGACGGGCGAAATCCTGCCGCGCCGCCGGCCCGGCGTCCTCTGGGTCAAAGGGCCCAACGTGATGAAGGGCTACCTGAAAATGCCCGAGAAAACCGCCCAGGTCCTTCAGGACGGCTGGTACAACACCGGCGACGTCGTTACGATCGAAGAGGACGGCTTTGTCACGATCACCGACCGCCTCAGCCGCTTCAGCAAGATCGGCGGCGAGATGGTGCCGCACCTGCGAATCGAAGACGTCGTCCAGGATGGACTCAAAACACATGAGAAGGTCGTCGCCGTCACGAGTTTGCCCGATGAGAAAAAGGGCGAACAGCTTATTCTGCTTTACGACGTCAACAAGACGGAGCCCGACCGGCTCTACGAGATTCTCACGGGGAGCTCGCTGCCCAAGCTCTTTATTCCCCGCCGCGAAAACCTGATCGGCGTCGATGAGATTCCTCTGCTCGGTTCCGGCAAACTGGACATTCTTCGACTGCGGGAAAAGGCCCGCGAGGCTCTCGCTCGGCGGCAGGCGGAATAACCCGCGAATAGATAAAGAAAGGAGAGCGTTTTATGGAAGGATTAGCCGTACTCCTGATCGTTCTTGTCATTGGCGCTCTGGTCAGCGGCCCCATCGCCCTGGTGATTGCGATTGTCGCCCTGCAGAAGGCCAACCGCATGGAGGAGGGCCGGATTTTCCGGCCGGCCGCGCCCCCGCGTCCGTTTGTCCCCCCGGCTGAATGGGAAAAGACATCGCCTCCTGCCGCCCCGGAAAAGCCCCAAACTCCCGCGACCGAAACAGCGCCGCCCGAGCCCGTTTATTCGCCTCGCCCTGCCGCTTCCACGTATTCAGCCCCCCTGCCGCCCAAAGTCCCGCCGGCCGACTTTATCCAAAGCCGCAAGGCCCAGGCGGCTCCCCCGTCGGACCTGCTCTCTCTTGAGCAGCAGTTCGGCACCCGCTGGCTCCCGGTAGCGGGGATCATCCTCGTCATCGCCGCCGCCCTCTTCTTCCTCAAATACGCCTATGACAACAACTGGCTGGGTCCCTGGATGCGTGTGGGCATCGTCGCCGCCGGCGGACTGATCGCCCTGGTCGTCGGCGAGCTGACCCGGCGGCGCGGCTATGAACTCGTCGCCCGCGGTATGACCGCCCTGGGCTTCGCTCTGCTCTACGCAGCCGCCTTCGCCGCTTACCGCGTGTACGATCTGGTCGGTTCCGTGCCCGCCTTCGCCGCCGCCGTGCTGATCACGCTGGCCGCCATGACCTACGCGGCCGTCCTCAACGAGGTGCTTATCGCCTTCCTTTCGCTGCTGGGCGGTTATCTCACCCCCATCATGGTCTCCACCGGCGAGAACCTTCCCGTCCCCCTGTTCAGCTATGTGCTGGTCCTCTCCCTCGGCGCCATGGTTATCGCCTACCTGCGCCGCTGGCGCTCGGTCAATGTCGCTGCCTTCATCGGCACGTACGCGATCTACACGGGCTGGTTCTTCGAATTCTGCGAGCCGGTTCTCGGTGAATCCGCCTGGCCGGCCCTCAAACCCATGGCCCTGTTCTGGCTGGCGGTTTTCTTCATCGTCTTTCTCTTCATGCCCCTGCTTTACGGCCTCTTGCGCCGCGTCGCCGCCCGCCCCGAGGAGATCGGGCTGGTGCTGGGGGCGGGAATCGTCACCGTCGTCTTTCTTCTGCTCATGATGTATGAAGATGAAAAGCCGCAACTGGCCCTCTGGACGGCGGCCGTCGGCGTCGTCTATCTTGCCGTCAAGGAACTCGCCCGGCGGCGGTGTCCCGAGGATGAGAACCTGCAAATCATCCTGACCGTCATCGGCATCGGCTTCCTCACGGCGGCGGCGGGCTTCTACTGGACCCGCCAACCGCTGATCATCGCCTGGGCCGTCGAGGGCGCCATCCTGACCGTCATCGGCATTCGCTGCCGCAACCTGTGGATCAAGGCCCTCTCCGTTCTCGTCTTCATCCTCTCTATCAACGGACTCTTCTATTGGGTCACCCCCCTGCACGACGGTCCCTTTACGCCGGTCCGCACCGCCGCTTTCGGCACATGGATGTTCGTCGCCGCCGCGATTCTGGCGGCTCATTTTGCCTGGCGGTTCTCCAAAACGCTCCCCGACACGGAGCGACTCTGGATGGCGGACTTGTTCTATACGGCGGCCCTGCTCATCGCCGCCTTCGCCTGTTTATCGGAAGCCGTTCTCCACTGCCGGTTCAACGTCATCGAGTCCGCGCGGGCCCTCTGCCTCCACGAGAGCATCCTCATCATTGCCGCCGTCCTGATCGCCCTGCTGCTGGTTCGCCCGCTGTGTCCCCCCGCCAATCTGAGCACCGTCGCAGGCATATTCGCCCTCATGGGCGCTTCCGTCTTCGCCTTTCTTTCGCTTGGTGAGGTCTATCGAAAGCCCTTCCTGCTCTTTCTCAACCTCCCGTTCCTCACGACCCTGCTGGTCCCCCTGGCCTGCCTGCCGGCCGGCCGGCGGCTCGAACATCAGGAGGGACTGACGGAGGAGCAGAAAAAAACGCTGACCGGTCTCGCCGGGATACTGGCGGCGGCGCTGCTCTGGGGCCTGCTGACGCAGGAGGTGTATCTGTACTGGTACATCCGCCACCGCTTCGCCGGGCCGGTGGTCAACTGGGGGTTCCGGGCGAACCTGTCGATCTCGATCCTCTGGGCGGTCTATGGAGCCCTGCTGATCGTGATCGGTTTCCTCCGGCGAAAACGCACCCTCCGCTATGGGGCCCTGGCCCTCTTTGTCCTGCTGCTGGTCAAGATCTTCCTGTTTGACACGGTCAGTCTCAAGACGGGCTACCGCATCGCCGCCTTTCTCGTCGCCGGCCTGATCCTGCTGACCGTTTCCTACCTCTACCAGTTCGCCAAAAAACGCGGCGTCTTCGACACGCTGCTCGGACCGTCGCAGGAGGAGGAAAGCCGGATATGAGACCCCCTGATAGGGTGGATATTAGCTCTGAACTTTTGCAAAAATGCGGAATGAAGACGTTTTTTTCTTTTCAGAAAACGGTTTTCTTCATTTTTGCATACCCCTGCGTGATTCTCTTGTCGCTGACTGCCGCCTGCCGCGGCGGCGCGAATGAAAATATTCTGTGGCTGCTGGAGAAAGCCGGTATGCAGGAACGGATCGAGGCCCCCGTCGGCCTCTCCACCCTCGACAACGGCCTGCTCCTCATCCAGGATACGGGGCTCTTTCTCGTGGAACACCTGCTGGCGGACCGTCCCGCCGCCGAGCCGAACGTCATCGTCCGCGACGGCTTTGCAATCCGTCCGCAGGCGGACAAGCTCGTGATCGTCACCCACGGCTGGCTGGACAAGGGCGAGGATAAGTGGCCCGCAGCGATGGTCGGGGCGATTGCAGGCCGTGTGGACCCCAACGAATGGATCTGCGGCGTGTACGACTGGAAAGGCGGCTCGGTCGTGATGCTCTCAACCCAGGCGGCCGAATATTCGCGCGACATCGCGGGCCCGCGTCTGGCGGCGGCCGTCCTGAAGATCCCCAACCGCTTCACCCACATCCACCTGATCGGCCACTCCGCCGGGGCCTGGATCCTCCGCTCCGCCGCCAAAGAACTGATGCGTGCCCTGCCCGACACCGTCTTCCATCTGACCTTCCTCGATGCCTATGTCCCCAGCCGGTGGAACACGCGGGAACTGTGCGACTGGACCTCTCTCCATGGCGCCGTCTGGGCCGAGCACTACTATACGCGGGATTTTACGCTGAATATGACCGAGCAGGACCTGCCCTGCGCTCACAACGTCGATATCACCGCCCTGGACCCGTGGGTCGCCGAACACGAGTTCCCCTACCGCTGGTACCTCGCGACAATCACCGGTCGCTACGAACGATGGGATGAGAAGGCCCTGAAGGTGTTTACGCAATGCGGTAATACCGAATACGGTTTTGCCCGCTCCCTCGAATCCGGCGAGGAGAATTGGCGATATTCCCGTCTCCTGCCCTGCGGCGACTCAGCCGTCCTAATACAGCCCGGTCAATAAAATCCGCGTCATCCGCGGTTGCTTCCAACCGTCAATAGAAGTCCCCGCCGCGGTCCGGCTTGCCGTCGTCCTGGTCATACGTCAAGGCGTCGCCCCCGCCCGTCTCGCGGACCTGGATCGGCTCGATTGCCTCGGCCAGCTTCGTGCGGCTGTCCAGCGTGACAATCACCCCGCTCATCCGCACGTCGCCCGCCGCCAACTCGAACGGGCAGGGCATCTGTGTGCGAAATGCCCGGATCACGCACTCCGCTTTGCGCCCGAGCACCGAGTCGTGCGCCCCCGTCATCCCCAGGTCCGTGATGTAGGCCGTGCCCTTGGGCAGCACCTGGGCGTCGGCGGTCATCACGTGCGTATGCGTCCCGAACACGCCGCTCACCCGCCCGTCGAGGTAGTATCCCATCGCCCGCTTCTCGCTCGTCGCCTCCGCGTGCATCTCGACAAAGACGAAGTCCGCCTTCTCGCGGAGCTTGAGCAGCAGCGAATCGATCTTCGCGTAGGGGCAATCCGCCGGCTTCATATAGATCCGCCCGATCAGCGTCACGACGGCCACCGAGAGCCCTTTAGCAGTCCGGTAGATCGCAAAGTCCTGCCCTGCCGCCGCCGGCGAGAGGTTGGCCGGGCGGACGATGTTGTCCGCCTGCTCCAGGATGGGGACGATCTCCCGCTTGCGGTAGCAATGATCCCCCAGCGTAATCAGGTTCGCGCCGTACTTGAGCAGCTTCTCGTAGATCTGCGGCGTCAGGCCCGATCCGCCCGCCGCGTTCTCCGCGTTGACGATCACCGCGTCGATGGCATGCTCCTGCACCACCGACACCAACTGCGTCGCCAGGACGCGTCGGCCCGGCCGGCCGACCACGTCCCCGATACAAAGCACTTTCACCTTCAAAAAAACGCCGCCTTTCTATATTCCCGCAAATCCTGCGCGTTTTGAAAATTTGAACATTCTTATTCCAATGTTCAGATTTAAAGATTACATAAAATCCGTGTAATCCGCGGCTGCTTTTATCCGCTTACCGGGCGTACTCGACGCAGCGGACTTCCCGCAGCAGCGTTACCTTGATCTCGCCCGGATACGTCATTTCCTCTTCGATCTTCTTGGCGATGTCGCGAGCCACCTTCACGGCCGATTCGTCATTGACCTGGTTGGCGTCCACGATGACGCGGACCTCGCGCCCCGCCTGGATCGCAAAGCAGCTCTCCACGCCGCTGAAGCTGCACGCGATTTCCTCCAGCTTTTCCAGCCGCTTGATGTAGCGTTCGAGCGTCTCCCGGCGGGCCCCCGGCCGCGAGGCGCTGATGGCGTCCGCCGCCGCGATCAGCGGCGTGTACGGGTTGTCCGCGGGGATGTCGCCGTGGTGAGCCTCGACCGCGTTGAGGATGATCGACGATTCCTTGAACCGCCGCAGGTAGTTGGCCCCGATTGCCGGGTGGCCGCCCTCGATCTCCCGGTCCATCGACTTGCCGATATCGTGCAGCAGCCCCGCCCGCTTGGCAATCGACCCGTCCAGCCCGAGCTCATCCGCCATGACCTGCGCCAAAAACGCCACTTCCACGCTGTGCCGCAGCACATTCTGGCCGTAGCTCGTCCGATAGTGCAAAGCCCCGAGCATCCCGACGATCTTGTTGTTGAGCCCGCGGACATCCACTTCCTCCGCGGCCTCCTTGCCGATCTGGATCACCCGCGAGTGCACGTCCTTCTTCGTCTGGGTGACAATCTCCTCGATCCGCGTCGGATGAATCCGCCCGTCCTGGATCAGCCGCTCCATGCTCAGCCGCGCCACCTCTCGACGGATCGGGTTAAACCCGCTGACTACGATCACGCCCGGCGTATCGTCCACGATCACATCGACGCCGGTCGCTTTCTCGAACGCCCGGATGTTCCGACCTTCCCGGCCGATGATCCGACCCTTCATCTCGTCGCTGGGGATATCGACCATCGACACGCTGACTTCGCAGGTCTGCTCCGCCGCGTATCGCTGAATAGCGAGATTGATGATCTCCTTCGACTTCTCCTCGGCCTGCTCCTCCATCTGCTGGACCTTTCGAGCGATCAGCTCACTCATCTCTTTGTCGCATTCGGCCTCCAGATTGCTCAGCAGAAGCTGCCGTGCATCCTCAACCGACATGCCGGTGATCTTCAAAAGCTGGTTCTTCTGCTGGGCGATCAGCGACGAAAGCTCCCGGTTGCGGGCCTCGAACGCCTCGTGCTTTCGGTTAAGCTCCTGCTCCAGGTTCTCCAGGTGCTTGCTTTTCTGACGTATCCGGTCCTGTTCCCGCTCCAGGGCATCTTCCCGCTTGGTCAGTTGAAGTTCCTGCTTCTGGAGCTGCGATTCCTTGGCGGCCGCTTCCGCCGCGAATTCCTCTTTGCGCCTGATGATTTCCTGGGCCGCATCCAGCTTGGCCTCTTTGATGATGGTCTCCGCCTCGCGTTTGGCCGTTTCCAGCCGACCCTGGATATCGATATCCAGTTCCCGGGCGCGTTTCTTGATGATATAGTTGTGGATGATGATCGCACCGATTCCGCCGACGGCGGCCCCGATAATCACTCCGACAATCACGGATGCTATTTCCATTGCCTGTGCCTTTCCTGTTTGTACTAATCCTCATATTCTTATCGTCAGACAGGCAATCGGAACGGGTGAGCCCCTGGAATGAAGCGAAGAAAAGGGAAACGCGGCGGCAAACAGACCGTCAGATCAGTTCAGATCAGGCTGCAAACATGAGAATTCATCCCGGCAGACACGCCTTCGTCGTGCGGCAAGCCGGATTTTTTCCGATTTTTGCATCTTTCTGCTTTCTTTTGGAGGGGCCGCTTCCTGCGTCCCCGAATACGGTCGCTGTTGTATCCACAAATTCCCAATTCGTCCTACTCATCGGCCTGCCGGAACGCTGGACTTGGCGGTTCTGCGTTAGATATCCCAAACCTGCCGCCTTTCGCCCTATCCCAGCCGGCCGATGTTCATGAAGCTCTACCACCAATCCGCCTGCGGCGGATCGCCGATTTTTTCGATGTCCTTAACCTTCTGATGGACACCGGCCTTCTTTGCTTAACCCAAAAAAAGAAGGTAAGCTATTGTATAATACGAATTCTACTTTTTCAGTCAAGAAAAAACTCACCTGGCCCCCTCAAAAAACATAATTTATCTATCGGACAGGTCGGCTTCGGGGGAAATTTACAAATCCCTACTAAACGCAAGGAAAAGAGTTCTGCTGACATTTTATAGGTCTTTAGGCCGTTTTCGGAAACTATTTTTCAGAAAATCGGCTCCAATTTTTTTGCCCCTCGGTAAAATTACCCCCTCTGATCGCCGATAGAAAGTCCGGCAGGGAAGTAAACGATTGTTACGCCCTGGGCATGGATTTCAAATATTGAACGGCCGAGAGGCCGAGTTATGGATAGTTACGATGCAGAAAAAGAAAGAGATTTTGACGACCGGTGAAGTGGCCCGCATCTGCAATGTCGCCCCCCGTACGGTTACCAAATGGTTCGATTCCGGCCAGCTTCACGGCTACCGCATCCCCGGCTCGCGGGACCGGCGAATCCCGGTCGGCGAACTGATCCGCTTCATGAAGGCCCACAATATGCCGACCGAAACCCTCGACAAAGGGCACATGCGGGTCCTCGTGATCAACAGCGACCCGGCGGCGGGCCAGGCCTTTGCCGATCAGCTCAAAATCAAGGGCAGCTATGAGACCCGTCTGGCCGACAACAGCTTCGAGGCCGGACTGGCCGCCTCAAAATTCCGCCCCCAGGTGATCTTCATCGACCTCATGGCCGACAGCATCGACGCCCAGCAGCTCTGCCGCCAGATCCGCGACGATGAAGAGTTGAAGGAGATCAAAATCATCGCTATCGCCGGCGGGTTGACCGACAAGGAGGCCGACGCCCTGAGCCGCAAAGGTTTCGACGCCGTCCTCACTCAGCCGGAAAACCTCGCCCTGGCCGTCCGCCTCATCGAATCCTGCTGCTCCATCTACGGCTGAGATTTCAGCAATCTTTTAGCCGTTTGCGGAAGCATAGGAAACCGAAATCATCTTCGCGAGAGGAGAATCCGGATATTGCGACCCGCCAAAAGCCGTCCTTACGTTTTCATCCCGTCAATCTGGAGAAAAGCGATGGGGAAGAAGATGAACACCGGCAGCCACGCCCAGAGTTCCGGGCGGACCTGGTGGAAGAAGGGCTCCGTGGCAAAGAGCTTGCACAAAAAGGTTATGAGAAAGCAGGCCGAGGTGACGACAAAGCTGGTCATAATAGCAGACTTCATGTTGCGCGGGTCGCGGCAGACCAGCACCGGCAATGCCACCATCAGCATGATCAGATTGATCAGCGGGTCGGTGATGCGGATGTGCTTTTGCAGGTAGAGCTCGGCCATGTCCGTCGGCCGTGTGCCCGGGCTTTGGATCAGGGCCTCGATCTGTCTTGAACTCAGCAGTGTTTTGTAGCCCTCCTGAATCCGCAGCGGGATCTCCGCCGGCGTCAGGTCGCTGGGCACAAAGCTCACGTCGGCCGCCTCGTCGCCGGCACCCGAGCCGGCCTCGATTTCCAGCCACGAGCCGTTCTCCAGCACCCAGCCCCCGCGCTGCGGGTCATAGACGGCCGCATCCGCGGTCAAACGCCCCGTCACCCGCCGGTGGCCGGTCGGGTCCTCCTGACGCGGCACGATGATCGGACGGACCATTCGCCGGGTCTGCTCCTCATACCGGGCTGCGCTGATCAGATTGCCGCGGCTGTCCGTCACAAACCAGAGGGCATAGCTCCGGTCGCCGGTCATCTCGTCGTGCGAGCGGGTAAGCTGGGCAGCCATCCGCGGGATAAACGCCTCCTGGTCGGCAATCTGCACGCCGGTCAGCAGCAGCGCCAGAAACAGGATCGGCGCAATGATCCGCTTGAGACTCACGCCCGAGGCCATCACGGCGATCAGTTCGTTGCTGCGGGTCATGCGGGTCAGCGAGAATACCGCCGCGATGATCGTAATCATACCCGCCATGTCGCGAAACCACAGCGCCACCCGCGAGCCGTAGTACACCGCCATGCCGTGCAGCACCGCCGCCGCGCCGACGCCGGTATCCTCGATCCACTCATCCACGTTGACGAACATGTCGATAACAATGCACAGCCCCATCAGCACCCCGAAGGCGATCAGGTAGCCGACGATAAAGTTCTTCGCGACATATCGATCCAGAATTCTCATAACGATCCCGTCTAAATTTTCGCCTGGCCGCGGTAGAGTTTGACCGCCAGCAGCAGCAGCACGGCAAAGCCCGCCCACATCACGGCCACGCCGGCCAGCGGCGAGGCGGCGTCATTCTTCGTAAGCTGTTTGCCCGCCATGATAAACACGATCAGCAGGCCCGCCGGGATGACGCTGGCCCCGAAGGCGCTGAGCACGTGCCCGCCGCGAAAACGGATACCCAGGCAGATGCCCGTGACGATCAGACTCACGCAGCCCATGCCCAGCACCAGCCGCGAGTGCAGCTCGGCCATGATCTGGCTGTCCACCTTGCGCAGATCCCTTTGAATCTTCGCCACACAGGCCAGCAGCCCGGGGCTCGGCGCTTCCACGCCCGCCGTTTCCGTCTCGCCGATCCGCATCAGGGTCGTCAGCAGGCGACGCGCTTCAAGCCCCTCGGCCACGGAGTCCGGCAGCGGAATATTGGGCACGACCTTCTGCAGGGCCGTCCCCTTCACCTCAGGCGAACGCTCCCACCGCGGCGTCTCCAGCGACAGTTCCAGTCCCTCGCGGAGACTCTCGCCCTTGAGGGAGATAAAGCCGTTGTCGCAGTCATAGCGGCAGTAGATCCGGTTGCGGTCGCGGTCGATCTCGAGCAGGCGGATCGGGCCGATCAGACGCAGCCGACCGCTCTCGACCTCGCAGCGGCCCACGCTGAGACGATACTCGCTGAACGATTCGGCCCCCGCCAGCCGATAGTAGTCCCGTCCCTCTTTCATGGTCCGCATCAACTGGGCCGCCAGACGTTCCAGGGCCAGTTGGGCCCGCGCCTCGAGGGCGTCGTCGTAGATCGGGCCGAAGTACATCTTGTCCCCCTGGATGCGCTTGAGCTGCTCGATCTTCTTGAATTTGATGCTGTCCTCAAGGAGCGATCGAATCCGCTGGGTAATCTCCAGCCGACCGAAGAAACTGGCGCTGCGGTCGTCCATGCGGGTTACCTCGTTGACGCGGATCGTGACCATCGTATGCTCATCGTGGTTTTCAATCTCCACCTGGGCGTCGCGGGCGGTAACCATCCGGGTGAGCGAGCCCGTCTTGTCATCCACATCGAGAATGATGACGTCCTGGAGCAGGTTCTGCTCGGGCCGCACGTTTTCGGCGTAAATCTTGTAGGTACCCCGCGGAATCTCGTAGAAACCCAGCCGCTGAATATTGCGGAACAGGATCTGCTTGGCGTCGGCCTTGACGCTCTGTTCGGTGCGCTGGACGAACTCGGGAGTGATATAAAAGTTCAGAAGGAGATTAACAATCGCCACAAACAGCGCCAGGCACAGGCCGGGGTAGATCAGGGTGCGAAAGCGAACGCCGCTGGCCCGGCACGCATCCAGCTCCCGGTCGGCCGCGAACCGCCCATAGGTAATGGCCGCCGAAAACAGGGCCGAGATCGGCATGACGAACGTCAGCGTGATCGGCAGAAAGTACCCGATCAGACTGAGGATCTGCCCGGGGCTCGCCCCGTAATCGCGGATGATCGGCACCAGCAGCCCCACGCTGACCATCAGGGTCAGGGCGACCGTCGAGAGCACAAACACCCGCAGCAATTCTCTAAAGAGATAGCGATGCAGTATGAAAATCATGGTTTTTTCCAGGCGTTTCGGATTAACCCTCCAATTGTCGCGAAAACAGGGCCAAATGCAACGAAAATATGAAAGAAACCGGGATAACCGATGAAACCTATCGAAACGCCGACAAACGCCCTTGAACTCCCCGTTCCGCTAATGAATCGCCGCCGGAGCAATCCCCATCAGCTTCCGGATAGCGCCGAGCAGTTCCTCAAAGGCGTCGCTCTTGTTCAGGTAGAGCATGGCCCCGGCCTTGATCATGTGCTCGGCCATATCCCGCTTGTCATGCATGGACAGAGCGATAATCTTTATCTCCGGGTTCTCTCGCTGAAGAATGCGGGTCGCTTCCAGCCCATCCATCTCGGGCATGGTCATGTCCATCAGGATCAGGTCGGGACGGAGCTGCTTGGCCAGCTCAACGGCCTGACGGCCGTTGGAGGCCTGGCCGACGATCTCCACGTCCGGTTCCCGGCACAGCAGCGCGGCGATGCCCTTGCGGACGACATCGTGATCGTCCGCCAGCAGAATCCGGAGCCGGCTTTCGGCCCCCTCGACGGACGGCGTTTCGGAAACGGGTTTATCCGTTTCGGCCCGCTCGACGATCTGGAACTTGCGGGTTCGCTTGGGGACCGGCCGCAGGGGCAGCGAGAGGGTCACGCAGGTCCCCTCGCCCGGTGCACTGCGGACCTGACACCGGCCGCCCATCAGCCGGACGCGTTCCTGGATCTTGAAAAGCCCCATCCCGGCAGGCGAGCCTTTGCGCCGTTCCATCTCCGCCGGGTCAAACCCTTTGCCCTCGTCGGCTACGCTGACGTTGAACTCGAAACCCTCCTGCCAGAGCGTCACGGCGGCCCGATGCGTGCCGGCGTGCTTGATGATATTCAAAAACATCTCCTGAACGGCCTTGTACAAAAAGCTCTTGATGTTGTCCAGCGGCGACGTGTAGTCGTCCCGGGCCTCCACCCGGACCTCCAGCCCGTATTTTTCCTTCATCTGCCGCGCCAAAATAAGCAGGGCATGGGCCAGACTCTCCTGGTGCAGCGCCGGAGGGCTCAACTCGTGCGAAAGACCGCGGGTCATGGCGATCGATTCGTTGAGGATCTTCTGAAGCTCGCAAATATCCTCCCGCAGAGATTCATTCTGCCCGACGCCCTCGCGGATGAAGTTCAACTGGTACTTGGCGGCCACGAGCATCTGCTGAAGGTCGTCGTGCAGCAGGTCGGCCAAATGACGCCGCTCCCGGTCCTCCGCCTCCGTTACCTCCATCGCCAGGAAATGGAGCTGTTCGGCCCGGCGGTTCAGGTCCCGGTTAAGGGCTTCGAGCCGGCGATCCGCCTCCAGCCGCTGACGCAGGTCCAGGCCGATGCCGATCTGTGAACCGTCCGAAAGCCGCACGCTGGTCCACAGGCTGTCGAGTCGTTCCCCCTTTTGGGTCATGATCGGAAATTCCTTCCAGTCCGAGGGGCTCCGGAGGAAGAATTCCCTGATCTGACGGCGGACCTGGAGGTCGGGAAAAAACGCCGCCATGGGATCCTTCATCCGCCGGACCTCCCTTTCGCTCCAGCCGGTCAGCCGTCGAAATTCCCGGTTGAGAAGCTGGATGCCGCCCTCCGGGGTAAAAAGCGTCAGCATTACGGGGATGTTGTCGATGATCTTGCGATGCCTCTCCATGTGGCGGCGAAGGATAGTCTGCGCGTTCTTGCGGCGGGCCACCTGCTTTTCGAGATGCTCCTTCGCCGTTTCCAACTGGGCCGTATGCTTTTCCACCAGCCGACTCAGTTCCTCCCGGCTGCGCACGGAATGGGTAACATCCACCGCCAGGTGGACGACGGCGGCCAGGTCCCCCGCTTCGAAGAGGGGAACCAGGCTCCAGTTCCACCAGGTCGGATCGGCCGGCGGACATACGTGGCAAAACTCATGAAGGGTCTTGGGCCGGCGTGTCCGGATAACCTCCTCGAACTGTTCGGCGACCAGCCGACATGCCTCTTGAGGCAGACAATCCAGGAGACTTCGGCCGACAATGCCTTTCGCTCTCGACTCCTCCGGCCAGATCGTCAGGTAGGCCGGGTTGTGAGACTTAATGCGATACGGCGGATGGGCCTCGTGGACCGCCATGCCCACCGGGGCGCTGGTAAACACGTTGTGCAGCCGACGGACCGGAAGCTCCGGGTCTATGGCGTCTTCGGGATTCGGCGAAGCAAGAGAAAGGGTCCGACTGCACGAGGTACACCGCCACTGCCGCCGGCTGACTTCCTCCAGCGATGCCAGGCCGCAAAACGGACAGTGGGATATAAACTGTGAGTTTATGTTTGCAAGCTCCATCCTTGACCTGCTGATTGCGGGTCCCGATGCGCCAAGCTCCTCTGCCCCGGCATCGGGTCCACGGGTTCCATTCCATTCCATTCCGTTAACGGCTATTATAAGTAAAAGGATGATGCATGAAAAGAAAATTCATCCGCTTCTTCTCCGGCTTTTTTCCTGCATCCCCTATCTTATGCAACAGCTCTTTATGCCGTTTAAGTTCGCGAAAATGGCCGATTTCGGCAAGGCGTGCAAACCCGTTACGAAAATTAAGGAAATTCCTTAGACTGTAAAAACCGTTTTACTCCGCGGCCGTGCGATCCCGTTTGCTTTGTCGGATTTCCTTGAGTTCCCGGTTGATTCGCACCGAGCACCAGGCCTTGCCGCACATCGTGCAATAGTCATCCTGGGTCTGCTGAGAGCGGATCGTACTTTGAGCGCAGGCCTCCTCATACATCGCGCGGGCCCGCTTCGGATCGATGGCGCTGTCCAGGTGCGTGTTCCAGTCGAGGGCGGCCCGGGCAACCGACAGTTTGCGATCCTTCTCGGCGGCCCGGTTGAACTTGCGGGCCACATCTCCCGCGTGGGCGGCGATCCGAGCGGTGACCACCCCCTGCCGCACGTCCTCTCTGTCCGGCAGCCCCAGGTGCTCGCGCGGCGTCACGTAGCACAGGAACGAGGCCCCGTAAAAAGCCGCCGCCGTGCCGCCGATGGCGCTGGTGATATGATCGTAACCCGGCGCGATGTCCGTCACCAGCGGCCCGAGCACATAGAACGGCGCCCCCTTGCAAAGCTCCTGCTGAATCTCCATGTTGTACTGAATCTGATCGAACGGCACATGACCGGGCCCCTCGACCATCACCTGACAGCCGTTATCCCACGCCCGCTGCGTCAGTTCCCCCAGCGTCCGCAATTCGGCCAGTTGCGCCGCGTCGGTCGCGTCGGCAATGCACCCCGGCCTCAGCCCGTCCCCGAGCGAAAAACACACATCATACTCGGCCATGATCGCGCAGATCTCATCGAAGAGTTCGTACATCGGGTTTTGCCGGCCGTGGTAGGTCATCCATTTGGCCAGCAAGGCCCCGCCCCGGCTGACGATACCGCAGACCCGGCGATCGATCAGGTCCAGGTGCTCGCGCAGCAGGCCGGCATGGATCGTAAAGAAATCCACGCCCTGCCGGGCCTGTTTCTCAATCACCGACAGGATCGTCTTGTGATCGATGTCCTCCACGCCCCGATCCACGATCACTTCATAGATCGGAACGGTCCCGAACGGCACAGGGCACTCCGTCAGCAGCCGCCGGCGAATCTCATCCAGGTCGCCGCCCGTGCTCAGGTCCATAATCGCATCGGCCCCCGCCTCCAGGGCGACATGCATCTTGTCGATCTCCCCCTCCAGACTCGAGCGCACGCTGCTCAGGCCGATGTTGGCGTTGACCTTGGTCGAAACCGCCCGGCCGATCCCCGCCGGCACCAGCGCCCCGGCCAGGTGGAGCCGGTTGGCCGGGATCACCAGCCGCCCCGCCGCCGTTTCCGACAAAATCGTCTCCGGTTCCACGCCTTCCCGCTGCGCAACGCACTTCATCGCCTCGGTGATATGACCCTTACGGGCCTCTTGCAATTGTGTCGCCATATACTGTCTCTCCACGCTAAGTTCCTTGTAACAGGAAACTGTCATAACAAAAAAAAATCGCCTCCGTTTGGAAGCGATTCTCTCGATTCAATACCTGTAAATCACGCTTCCCTACGCAGGTCCTCCCAAACGGGATTCGCCTGATCAGGTTCGAAGGGTGTTTCTCAGGCCCCTCCACGGGGCCACCCCCAGCGAACAAAAACGTATTATAGGACAAATTGCCGACCCGTCAAAGGTTTTTTGGGATCCGCAAAAATAAGTAAATTGCTTATTGAAGAATATCGCCATTTCCCCTAAGGTAACCACCTACACGGAAGCAGTCGTTTAATAAACCAAAGTTTATCGAAACCCAGGCGAGGAGACTATGGCAACTGAGATTAAACCGGGTGTTTATTGGGTTGGAATTATTGATTGGGCTATTCGCCATTTTCACGGCTTCGAGCTTTCGACGCATCGCGGCACTACCTATAACTCCTATCTTATCAGGGACGAGAAAACAGCCCTCGTGGACACCGTCTTCAGTCCCTTTGCCTCCGAGTTTCTCGAACAGGTCCGTTCGCTGATCGACCCGGCGTCCATCGATTACATCATCGTCAACCATGCCGAGCCCGACCACTCCGGCTCGCTGCCCGAGATCATGCGTCAATGCCCTAACGCCCAGGTCATCACCTCCCGCAAGGGCGCCGACAGCGTGCCGGGCCATTATCATCAGAAATGGAACTTCCGAACCGTCCAAACCGGAGATACGATCAGCTTGGGGAAAAATCAGTTGATTTTCGTGGAGGCCCCCATGCTGCACTGGCCGGACAGTATGTTTACCTACCTGACCGGCCATAACCTTCTCTTGCCCAATGACGCCTTCGGCCAGCACTACGCCACGAGCGCCCGCTTCAACGATCAGGTCGATCAGGCCGAGCTTTTCGAGGAGGCCGTCAAGTATTACGCCAATATCCTCACGCCCTTTAGCAAACTCGTCCTCAAAAAGATCGATGAGCTGCTGGCGCTGAACCTGCCGGTCGATATGATCGCCCCCAGCCACGGCGTCATCTGGCGGGACGACCCGCTCCAGATCGTCAGGAAGTACCAGGAATGGGCCCGTCAGGAGCCCCTGCCCCGGGCGGTCATTCTCTACGATACCATGTGGCAGGCCACCCGCAAAATGGCCGAGGCCATCGGCCAGGGCCTGGCATCCGAAGACATCGATTACAAGGTCTATCACATGGCCATCGCCGACCGCAATGACGTCCTCACCGACATCTTCAAGGCCCGTGCCGTCATCATCGGCTCGCCCACGCTCAACCAGGGCGTCCTGCCGACGATCACGCCGATCCTCGAAGACCTCGAGGGCCTGCGCTTCCAGAACAAGATCGGCGCCGCCTTTTGCAGCTACGGCTGGAGCGGCGAGTCCATCAAGCGGATCGAGTCCCATTTTGAAAAGTGCCGCATCCCCCTGGCCGCCCCGAGCGTTACCGCCAAGTGGCAGCCGACCCCGGACGACCTGATCCGCTGCCGCCAGCTCGGAAAAACGGTGGCGCAGTCCATTAAAAACAGCCGCTCCTAACAGCGGATATTCACAGACAGGGTGTTAACCGAATTTAAGGGTATCCACAACCGGCGCCGATAGAACGCATCTTAATCGGAATGCAGACGGATTCAAACGCCTGAACAATACAGGGAGGAAGAGAACGCTTGCACAGGGGCTTCGGAGAGGGTGTTTCGTTTAAAGAGGGGCGGGCCCAACCCGCCCCCCTCATTACTCCTCACAATAGCAGACATCCGACTGGTACTTATACCAGTCCTCGCGGAATTTCTTCAGTTCGTCAAGGTGATCCATAATCGGCCTCTCCCCTTCGAACACCCGGCCCTCATCGACCAGCACCGGCGATTCCTGCTGCTCTGGCAGGCCGTCCGTTTTGGGATAATCCTTCATATAGATTGTCTCGAAAGACATCACCATTTCCTTCAGCGATTCCTCGATCATCTGGCAGTTTGTACAGTTTTGATGGCGATAAAGTTTCATTACGGCCTCGCTTTCCGTCAATTACCCCCCTTTATCTTCTACTGACGGCGAAGCCCGACGGTTGCGGAAAAATGCGGTCGGAGCGGCTTTTTTGTTCCCTCCGGCAGGGCTTTGGGTAGAATCTCTTTCGCAAAAACGATGAAGGTTCGACAGGACAATCCGAAGGAAAAGGACGCCCGCCGGGCGGAGACAATCGTGCATCATCCCGACCTCGGGCCGGTGCTCTTCAGACGCTCTGCGCGGGCCCGCCGGCTGAGCATCACAATCCGCCCTGACGGCCGCGTCATCCTCACCCTGCCGGCCCGCGGCGCCGCCGAGCAGGCCCGCCGGTTCCTCGACTCCCGCGTCGGCTGGATACAAAAACACCGGGCGCAGATCCGCCGGCATCAGAGCCGCCCCGCCCCGCCGGCGATGACCAGGGAGCAGTTCATCGAGGCCCAGCGATCCATGTTCCGCCGCCTGGAGGAGCTGGCCGCCCAACACGGCTACCGCTTCAGCCGCGTCGTCGTCCGCTGCCAGAAGACCCGCTGGGCAAGCTGTTCGAGCCTGGGCACCATCAGTCTGAACGTCAACCTCATCTTCCTCCCGCCCCACCTGCTCGACTACGTTCTCCTCCACGAGCTGGTCCACACCCGTCACCCCAACCACGGCCCCCGCTTCTGGGCCGAGCTCGATACCTGCTGCAACGGCCGCGCCAAGGCCCTCCAAAAAGAACTCCGCGGCCATTCCATGCAGATCTACTAACCCCCTCTTAAAAATCCCGGCCGTAGGCCGTCCGCATTTTTGCTTCTTTATTTTTGATATTTACTCTCTATCAGCTCATCCGATAAAACCGCGATGAATGGAAGATCCCGGTACTTCCCCTCATAGTCCAGCCCGTAACCGATCACGAAAGCGTCCTCGATCTCCATCCCCACGAAATCAACCGCGATCTTGCGTCGGTGCGTCGTCTTTTTCGCCAGCAGCACGCACGTCTTCACATCCTCCGCTCCCGCCTGTTTCAGCTTTTCGAGAATCGCCGCCAGCGTCAGCCCCGTATCGTAGATATCGTCGATGACCAGCACCGTCCGCCCCGCCGCCTCCGAACAGAGCCGCTCCATATCGCAGACTTCCACCTGCCCGCTGCTCTGCGTCGCGCCGTGATAACTCGACGCCCGGATGCAGCGCGCCTCGGACTCAATCCGCAGCCGCCCCAGCAAATTTGCCGCAAACCGCCGCGCCCCCTCCAGCACCACCACCGCCAGCAACGGCGATGCGCCGTCGCAGGCCGCCTCGATCCGGCGTGCCAGGTCCTCTACCGCGGCCTCGATCCGCTCCGCCGACACCAATACCCGACTGTACACCGCTTTTTCCATGCCCTGCTATATACCACAGGACGCCGCCGCAATCCAGCCCCGTTTTTCCTTTGCACACCCGACCCGACCCGCTATAATTCCCTGCAAACAGGCCGTGAAGACCTCAAGGAGAAACACCATGCAGAAAAATCAAATATCCGCCGTCCGTATCCTGCTCGCATTCGCCGCCCTCGCCCTGACGGGCTGCACAGCCGCCGAGCCGCGCCTCGTAAAGGACTTCGACTTCGACTGGAAGTTCGCGCGGGGCGATAGCGCAACAGCCATGATCCCGACCTTCGACGACACCGACTGGCGGACGGTCCAGGTCCCGCACGACTGGAGCATCGAGGGCCCCTTCAGCCCGGACAACGCAAGCGGCACCGGTTATCTCCCCGGCGGCGTCGGCTGGTACCGCAAATCGTTCACGCTCGACGGCTCCCTCCGCTCCCGCCGCATCGCCGTCGAGTTCGACGGCATCTACTGCAACTCCGATGTATGGATCAACGGCGTCCACCTCGGCCGCCGCCCGTTCGGCTACATCGGCTTTCAGTACGACCTGACGCCCCATGTCCGCTTTGACGGGCAAAACGTCCTCGCTGTCCGCGTCGATCACAGCCGCGTCGCCGATTCCCGCTGGTACACCGGCTCGGGCATCTACCGGCATGTCCGCCTGGTGATCACCGATCCCGTGCACATCGCCCACTGGGGGACCTTCGTCTCCACCCCCGTCATCGAGCCCGGCCGCGCCGACGTCCGCATCCAAACCGACATTGCCAACGAGTCCGCGCTTGCCGCCGACATCGTGCTCATCTCCGAAATCTATACCCCCGACAACATATCCGCCGCTCGCACCCAAATCGCGCAGTCCCTTGCCGCCGGCGCCGCCGACTCCCTGGTGCAAACCGTCCGCCTGCCCGATCCCGTCCTCTGGGACGTCGATAATCCCGCCCTCTACACGCTCCGAAGCACCCTCGTCTGCCGCGGCAAAGTCATCGACCGCATCGAGACACCCTTCGGCATCCGCTCCTTTGCCTTCGATCCCGACAAGGGCTTTTCGCTCAACGGCCGGTCCATGAAGCTCAAGGGCGTCTGCCTCCACCATGACGGCGGACCCCTCGGCGCTGCCGTTCCCGCAGCCGAATGGCGCCAACGCCTGCTGGCCATGAAGGAGATCGGCGCCAACGCCGTCCGGTGCAGCCACAACCCGCCCTCGCCCGAGTTCCTCGACCTCTGCGACCGACTGGGTCTGCTCGTCATCGACGAGGCCTTCGACGAGTTCACGCCACCCAAGAAGAAATGGGTCAGGGGCCGCAACGAGGGCGAACCCGACCTTTACGGCTACGGCGAGGTCTTCGAGCAGTGGTCCCGCCGCGATATCCAGGACATGGTCCGACGCGACCGCAATCACCCGGCCGTCATCCTCTGGAGCATCGGCAACGAGATCGACTACCCCAACGATCCCTTCTCACACCCCCGGCTCGGCGACGACTACCGCCCGCAGAATCCCCCCGCCGAAAATCTCGTCAAATACGGCAAGCCGCTCGTCGAGGCGATCAAGGAGCTCGATACCACCCGCCCCGTAACGGCCGCCATCGCCAGCGCCCCCGTCGCCAGCGAAGTGGGCTTCGCCGACATCCTCGATGTCGCCGGCTATAACTACCAGGAGCAGTATTACGCCGACCACCACGCCCGCTTCCCCCGACGCTGCCTCTACGGCAGCGAGAACAGCCGTTCGCTCGATGCCTGGCTGGCCGTCGAACAGAACGACTATATCGCGGGCCAGTTCCTCTGGATCGGCATCGACTACCTCGGCGAGGCGGGCATCTGGCCGATGCGAAGCTGGACCGGCGGCCTCTTCGACCTGTGCCTCTTCAAAAAGCCCGCCGGCTGGTTCCGCCAGGCCCTCTGGAGCGATGAGCCGATGGTCTTCCTCTCCTGCCGGCCGGGACGAGACGAAAGCTCCCGCCGCCGCTTCCGCGGCGAAGGTTGGCCCCACTGGAACTGGAACGAAGGGCAGACAATCGATGTGCTCTGTTATACCAACGGCGACGAGGCCGAGCTGTTCCTCAACGGCCGCTCCCTCGGCACGCAAACCATGGCCCAGGCCCGTCAGCGCACGCTCCGCTGGCAGGTCCCCTTTGCCCCCGGCACGCTCAGGGCTGTTGCCCGCCGCAGCGGCCAAGTCGTCAGCGAATACACCCTGCAAACCGCCGGCGCACCCGCCGCCCTCCGGCTTACCTGCGCCCGCACGCACCTAAAGGCCGACGGCAAAGACATCGGCCATGTGGAGTTTGAGATCGTCGATGAAAACGGCATTCGCATCCCCGATGCCGAGGACCAGGTCACCTTTGCCATCGACGGCCCCGCGCAGGTCATCGCCGTCGCCAACGGCAGCCCGTCGGATACCAACTCCCTCACGGATGCAACCCACACCGCCTGGCAGGGCCGCGGCCTCGCCGTTATCCGTTCCCGCCTGCGCAACGGCAAAGCAACCGTCACCGCCTCCGCTCCCGGCCTGAAATCCGCGACGATCACCCTGGAGATTGATTAGAAAATGCGCAACATCTTAGCCGTCTGTCGGCGACGCTTTATCATTCCCGCCCGCGTCGAACAAACCCCATTTTCTGCTGTCACCCGGACTTCGATCCGGCTTTAGATTTCATAATCGCCCGATTCATACCGTCGCATGGCCAGCTTGACGATCCGGTCCAGAAGCGCCTCATAGCGGATGCCCGCCTTCTCGGCCGCCTCCGCCACCTCCTCCCCGTAGGCGATGTCCGGGTTCGGGTTGACCTCGAGGATCACCAGCCGCCCGTCGGGGGCCAGCCGCATATCCAGCCGGGCAAAATCCCGCAGGTGCAGGATCTGGAACACCCGCTTGCTAACTCGTTGAATCCGCTTCCAGACCTCCTCCTCCAGGTCCGCAAATCCGAAGCTGATGTTCCACTTCTCGCGGTATTCCGTATCCCATTTCACCTTGTACGTCAGCAGCATCGGCCCCTGCCCCTCCTCCGTCGGAAAGAAGCACTCCCTCGGCGGCAATACCTGCAGTCGTCGATTGCCAAGCACGCTCACGTAGAACTCCCGCCCCTCGATGAATTCCTCCGCTAGAGCGGGCTGCCTGAAGTGCTCATGCACAAACGCGATCCGCTCCAGCAGGCTGTGTTCGCTGTAAACCACCGAGGCGTTGGCGATCCCCACCGACCCGTCCTGCAGCGCGGGCTTGACGATCATCGGAAACGGCAGGTGTTTGGGCAGCCGCACCTTCTCCCCCGGGCCAAACGCCGCGAACGCCGGCACCCGAACCTTGTGCCAGCTCAGGATCTCCTTGCTCAGCCGCTTATCCCGGCACAGCAGCATCCCCAGACTTCCCGTCCCGGTAAACGGAATCCCCAACAGTTCCAGCAGCGAGGTGATGTTCTTGTCGTGCCGCCGGTCCCCGGCGAACTGCTCGGTCATGTTGAAGATCAGGTCCGGCGACAACTCCGTCAGCCGGTTGACAATCGCCGGAAGATCCGATCCGACCCCCTGCACGCTCACCGTATGTCCCAGCTCCCGCAGGGCCTGGATCACGTGATACTCCGTCATCGGTTCCGGGGGCGTCCCCTCGAAGTTGGGGTCCTCCGGCAGGATTTCCGCCTCGTCGATCAGCGCCGTTATATGATATCGCTTTTTGCTCATAATCGTCTCTTCCTTACAATTGCTTGCAAAAAGGCGAAACCCGTACATTATTCAAAAAAATAAGGCGATTGCCTCAAAAAAGAAAAAACGGAAAAGAGACGTTCTTTCTTCTCGAAAACGGTTTTCTTCCTTTTTGCCAAACTCCGCTTCTTAACGGACTGTTCCATTCCGGCGAACGCCTTCCTGGCGGCCGAGCGTATTGCCCGCAATCGCCGTCACCAGGGCCGTTGCGCCCACCAGGTGCTCCGGGCCCGCGTACAGGTCCAGGGCATCGCATCGCCGAATCAGCCGCGCAATGAGCTGGTGAATATCGTATTTGCGGTGTCCCGTCCACCGCGTCACCTCATCCAGAATCTTCCGCCGGTGCCGCCGCAGAAATTCCCCCGCTTCCATCAGCGACTCGTCGCCCGTAAACGGCCGGAACAATTCCCGCAGACTCCGGTCGTAGTAGCCCTGGAATTCCGTGCCCAGCCACTTGCGCTTCCGCTCGTAATAGCCTGCCAGCGTGGAGGTCATCCGCGCCGCCGACCACGGCGGGTTCGGCTCGGCCCTGACCGTCGGCGACCGGGACCCGATCGACTTCATCAGGTGGTCCACATAAAGCAGCTTCTTCATCGCGGGCCAGCCGGCATACTTTTCCCGCCACTGACTGTTGGGCGCCAGCCAAAGGGCAAATGTCTCGGCAAAGTCCTCGTCCGGATGCGCCTGGGCATAGTGGTTGCCCAGGTGAATCACGTACCGCCGCGAATAAGGCTGGTAGCTGTATGAATCGCTGTAGCGGGTGCTGACCGAACCGAACAGCTCGCGCCAGCGGCTCTTGCAATAAAGCCGGTAGGCAAAGTTGATCGCGTGCCCGCATTCATGCCGCAGCAGTTTCATGAACGAGGTCTCCGTGCCGCCTTCGACCTCCAGCATCATCTTCATTTCCAGCGCCTTGAGCCGCGGATGGGCCAGGCAGAACGGGATACCGATAATCGGCTCCTTGTCCGGACAAAGCCATTCGTCGGCCAGATAGCACGGCGGTCGAAAAACGATCCCTTTTCGATCCAGTTCATGGTAGAGATGCTCGATCCGCTTTTCCAGCGGCGTCCCCTCGATTTTCAGGTGAAGATCGCGGACCCGCCATTGCAGAAGTTCTTCGTCCGGCAGACGAGTCCAATTGGCCGACGCCTTCGATCTATCAATCCTTCCATCAACAGTTGCTTTCTTTTCAGGAGCCATTACCTCTTTATATACCATAAAATGGAATTTTCTGCAACCCCGCAAGCCCTATTTTTTTCGGATTTCAATTGACAGCTTTGAGAAAAAAAGTACATTCAGCGATTCTCTAAACCCTTTTGGATACGCTTCGTATCACAAATGCTAATCCGAATTTTTTATCCTGAATTGAAACTATGAAGCACGCTCAATATATACGAAATGTTGCGATTATCGCCCATGTTGACCATGGCAAGACAACCCTGGTGGACCAGCTCCTGTACCAGTCGGGCATGTTCCGCGAGGAGGACCTGGACAAGCTGGCCGGCGGCCAGCATGGCCTCGTGATGGACTCCAACCCGCTGGAGCGGGAACGCGGCATCACCATCCTGAGCAAGAACTGCGCGATTAACTATACGGACCCGAACGGCCGGAAATACAAGATCAACCTGATCGATACGCCCGGCCACGCCGACTTCGGCGGCGAGGTGGAACGGGTCCTCAAGATGGCCGACGGCGTGCTGCTGCTGGTGGACGCCTTCGAGGGGCCTATGCCCCAGACCCGCTTCGTGCTGACCAAGGCCCTCGAACACGGCCTTAAGCCCATCGTCGTCGTCAACAAGGTGGACCGGCCCAACAGCCGCCCCGAAGACGTAATCAACGAGGTCTTCGACCTGCTGGTCAGCCTCGGCGCCGGCGATGAGGCCCTGGATTTTCCGCACATCTTCGCCTCGGCCAAGGAGGGCTGGGCCACCGACGACCTCTCCAAACCGACGGACAACGTCAGGATCATCTACGAAAGCATCATCAAACACGTGCCCGCCCCGAAGGTCAAGCCCCACGCCCCCTTGCAGATGCTGGTAACGAGTCTCGACTATTCGGACTACGTAGGCAAGATCGCCATCGGCCGGATCTTCGCGGGCAAGGTCAGCGAGGGCCAGACCGTGGCCGTCATCGACCGAAACGGCCTCCATACGCAGCAGAAGATCATGCACATCCACCAGTTCGACGGCCTGAGCCGCAAACGCGTCTCAACCGTTCAGGCGGGCGACATCTGCGCCATCTCCGGGCTCGACCCGGTGGAGATCGGCGACACAATCGCCTGCGCGGATAATCCGTCGCGGCTGGCCGTCGTCGCTGTCGATGAGCCGACAATGACGATGACCTTCCGCGTCAATGACGGGCCGTTTGCGGGGCGGGACGGGACGCATATCACCAGCCGCAAGATCGGCGAGCGACTGCAGAAGGAGCTTCAGACCAATGTCGCCCTGCGGGTCGATCCCGGCCGAACGCCCGAGGAATTCTGCGTTTCCGGCCGCGGCCTGATGCACCTGGGCATTTTGCTGGAGAACATGCGCCGCGAGGGCTACGAGGTCTGCGTCGGCAAACCCGAGGTCATCATCAAAGTCATCGAGGGCCGCCGATACGAGCCGATCGAACGGCTGGCTGTGGACTGTCCTCTCGATTGCCAGAACGCCGTCATGAGCCTGCTGGGCGACCGCCGAAGCGAAATCCTCCGCATGGACGCCAAGAGCGGCGCCAGCGGCTACATCCACATGGAATTTTCGATCCCTTCCCGGGGCCTGTTCGGTCTGCACGCCCGCGTGCTCAACGCCACGCAGGGGCGGGCGGTCATGCACCACACCTTCGAGAAGTACGAGCTGATGCGCGGCTCCATTCCGCAGCGCAAGGCCGGCGTCATGGTGGCGACCGACACGGGGCAGGTAACCGCCTACGCTCTCGACGCGCTCTATGACCGGGGCATCTTCTTCGTCGAACCGGGCGAGGAGGTGTACGAAGGACAGGTCGTCGGCGAGCACTGCAAGGACAATGATATCCCCGTCAACGTCGTCAAGACCAAGCACCTGACGAACATGCGGGCCGCCGGCAAAGACGACGCGGCGAAGATCCGCCCCGCCAGGAAGATGAGTCTGGAGGCGGCGCTGGAGTATATCCAGGAGGATGAGCTGGTGGAGATCTGCCCCCGCTCCATCCGGATTCGCAAGCGGCTGCTCAAAGAGGTCGACCGCCGACGGGACAACCGCGTCAGATCGAGTAAATAACCCAAAGCCGCAGCGGCGGCTATGCCTTGACGACGCCTTTCTTCAGGATGATGTTGGCGTAGAGGGCCGACTCGCCGGTGGCGACCACGGCATAGGCGTTTTTCGCCCGCTCATAAAAGGCGAAGCGTTCGACCATGTCGAAGTCGTCAAACTTCTCGCCGCTGGCCTTGAGAATTTTGCGGTACTCATCCCAGATGGGCGTTGCGACCGTATCGCCGGGAACCTTCTGCATGATGGCGGCCGGCTTGTCCACGTAGATATCCAGCGGGAACAGCTTCAGAACGGCCTCGAGGATCTCCGGCACGCCGTGCCCGTCGGCACGCACCAGCCGCCGGGCAATCGAGGCCGCGGGAAAGTTGCCGTCGGCAATCACCAGCTCGTCGCCGTGTCCCATCTCCATCAGGATCTTCAAAAGCTCCGGACTCAATATGCTCGGAATATTCTTCAGCATCGGATCAATCCCTTCTTTTATGTGGCTGTTCTCAATGTTTATGAATGTGGATACGCGAGGTGCGAAGCCCGTAGAGGGCAATCACGACGAAACAGATCAGCGGCAGCACAAATGAAGCCCGCGTGCTGGAGAGCGTCATGAAACCGAGATTGAAGGCATCCATATCCATGATCGCCCCCTGCACCGGCGGCATGAGGCAGCCGCCGCCGATCGCCGCGATCAGTCCGGCGGCGCCGAGCTTGGCGTCATCGCCGAGTCCCCGCAGGGCAATGCCGTAGATGGTCGGGAACATCAGCGACATGCAGGCCGAGACGCCCACCAGGCAGTACAAGCCGAACCCCCCCCGGATGAAGATCGTCCCGAGAACGAGGGCAAAGCCCCCGATGGCCAGGTTCATCAGCAGGCCGCCGGGGCTGAAGTACTTGAGCAGGTAGGTGCAGACGAACCGGCTGCTGACGAAAATAATCATGGCGATCATATTGTACATCTGGGCCGTGGTTTTCTCCATTCCCAACTCGTTGCCGGCGTACTGAATGATGAAGGTCCAGCACATGATCTGGGCCCCGACATAGAAGGTCTGGGCAACGACCCCTTCGATATACCGGGGATTCCTGACCAGCCGCCTCAATGTCGGACCGAAATTGATTTGGTTGTCCTCTTCACCCTTGGATTTGGGGAGCCGGGCAATCGCGAACACGACGAGAAACGCCAACACAAACAGGCCCAGTATTGCATAGGGACCGATGATCACGGACAGATCATGCTGCTGAATCTCAATGAACTGCTGGGGCTGCTGTTCCTGCAGGACACGCCGGGCCGCCTCCTCCGTGGTATCGAGCTTGGCGAGAATTAAGTTCTTCGCCACCAGCATGCCGGTCAGTGACCCGAGCGGATTGAAGGCCTGGGCGAAATTCAGCCGCCGCGTGGCCGTCTCCTCCGGACCCATGGAAAGGATATAAGGATTGGAGCTGGTCTCCAGGAAGGACAAACCGCAGGTCATAATGAAATAAGAAAGCAAAAACGCCCAGAACGCCATCATCCAGCCGGAGGGGATAAACAGCAGACACCCCGCCGAATATAGGATCAGGCCGACCAGAATCCCGCTCTTGTAGGTGAATCGTTTAATGAAGAGCGCCGCGGGAATCGCCATCACGCAGTAGCCGCCGTAAAAGGCAAACTGCACCAGCGAGCTTTCGAAGTTGCTGATGAGCAGGATGTTCTTGAAGGCCGCCACCATCGGGTTGGTAATGTCGTTGGCAAAGCCCCACAGGGAAAAGAGCGACGTCACCAGGATAAATGCAAAGAGCATATTCCTCGGGATGACCGGCAGGGACGGCTTCTCCTCCAGCGGTTTCGATACGGCGATTTCCGGCATAAGCAATTCCTTCTGATTCATCGGATTCTGATTCATGGAAGTCACACTCTATCGCGATCTTCTCTTTTTGCAACAAAAATCCTCGACCCGGCGGCCGTTCGTCCTCTCTTTTATCGGAGCTCCTCATCGAACACCACGGCCACCTTGCCGCACTTGCCCGAGGCCATCAAGGCATAGGCCTCGCTGACTTTTTCCAGCGGGAAGCGATGGGTAATCAGCTTCTCCGGGTGGATGCCCCAGCGGACCAGCCGCTCGACGAGTTCCTCCATCCGCCAGAGGTTAGTCACCCACGAGCCGTAGATCGTCTTCTGGTCGTGGATGATGTCCGGCGACGGCTGAAACGTGCACGTGCCGCCCTCGCCGAGGAAGACGATCCTGCCCCACTTGCGCGTGGCCTGGATGCAGGTCAGGCGGGCCTTGTCGCTGGCCGAGCAGTCCACGGACTTCTCCGTACCCGCCCCGCCGGTAAGCTCGCGGACCTGCCGGACGTTGTCCGGACCGGCCTTGAGGACTTCGTCAAACAAACTTAATTTCCGGGCGATTGTAATGCGCTCCTCCATCACCTCAATGCCGATGATCTTTTGGGCCCCCATCGCCCGACACAGCATCGCCGTCGCCAGCCCGACCGGCCCCAGCCCCGTCACCAGCACCGCGTCGTTGCCGCTGATGCCGATCTTTTCAAGCCCCTCATAGACCGTCCCGAAACCGCAGGCCGCCTGCGCCCCGTCCGAGTAGGTCAGCTCATCCGGCAAAAAGACCAGGTCCTTTTCCTCGGCCAGCAGGTACTCGGCCATGCCGCCGTCCCGCTGCCAGCCGTAGGCCCGCCGGTACTCGCTGGTGCATGAGATGTAATACCCCCGCCGGCAGTCGTTGCACACGCCGCAGCCGGAGATGTGATAGATAATCACGCGGTCGCCGTCTTTAAACCGCCGGCAGCCGGGGCCGGTCTCGACGATCTGTCCGCAGGGCTCATGGCCCGCGATCATCCCCGGCTGGTAGCCCTCGGGCCCCTTGCCCAGGTGCTCGTGGTAGATGCACCGGATGTCCGAGCCGCAAATGGTGGAAGACTTCATCCGGATGAGCACTTCCCCGTGCCCCGGGGCCGGAACGTCAAATTCCCTCAACTCCGCCGTGCTGTTGCCCGGCAGCACCGCACCCTTCATCTTGCCTCTCATCTTGCATTACTCCTTTTTCACTTGTACGGGTCGTTGAACAAATAAAAGATACATTCCCGCCATGTCACCCCCGCAAAGGCGGAGGCGGAAATGACGGCAAGGAATGTTGGTTTGTGTATTCAATTGTCAACGATTCTGTGTTAGGCCGGCGTGATCTCGCCGTTAAGGTCCCACAGATCCTCCCATGACTGGTTGTCCTTCCAGAGGAAGACCTGTCCCTTAATCAGGCGGCAATTCCTGTCGATGCCCCCGATCCTCGCCATCTCCTCATCGCTGAGCCCCTCGCCCGCGGCGGCCTCGAGGTTCTCCCGGTAGTGGTTGACTGAAAACGGGATGGGGATCTGGCCCCTTTGAATGGCCCACCGGATGCAGACGGCGGCCGGATGGATCCCGCGCCTTTGGGCAATCTCCGTGATGACCGGGTCTTCCAGATCGACCGTGTCATCCGACGTGCGGTCCCGCTCCGGGCGGCCGGGCGAACCGAGCGGACAGTAGCCGATGGGCACGATTCCATGCCTGACGCAGAAATCAAACAGTTCGGGCTGCTGGAAGTGCGGGTGCAGCTCCATCTCGTTGAAGGCCGGCTTAATCTTCGCATCCCGCAGCAGCAGCCGAAGCTTGGGAACGGTCATGTTCGAGGTGCCGATATGCCGGACCAGACCCGTCTCGACAAGCTGCTCCATTTGCCGCCACGTCTTCATATAGTCCTCGTGGATATAGGGCTTGGCATCCGGACTGCGGGAGGTTACATCGCATTTGGGCGGATGAAAATTCGGAAAGGGCCAATGCACCAGGTACAGATCAAGATACTCCAGTTGCAGGTCCGCCAGCGATTGTTTGCAGGACTCGATGACCCGGCCGTGCATGTCGTTCCAGACCTTGGAGGTAACCCACAGTTCCTCCCGTTTGATTTGGCCGCTGTCGAGCACCTCGCGGAAGACCTGTCCGATCTCCTTTTCGTTGCCGTAAACGGAGGCGCAGTCCACGTGGCGATAGCCGATTGCCAGGGCCCCCCGCACCGCCGCGGCCACCTCCCGGGGCGCAACATGGTCGGAACCGAATGTCCCCAGGCCGATCATGGGAATGGAGGCCCCGGAGGAGAGCTTGCGGACCGGGATCCGGCGAGGATCGATGGCGTTTTTTGACAAGACAAAGGACATTTTTTGACTCCCATACATAAAACGGCTTCAAAACACCACTTTCATGAGAGAATACTGTATCCCCATTTCCCGAAAAAGCCATTAAATTTTTGTAACATTTTAGCCGCAGATCGGCGCTCCATTTGCCTCTGCAAACGGCTAAAGGGCTGCAAATTTTTTATGTACGTTTTACGGAAAACCGCCTGCAACGGGAACCCGTAGATCAACGGATAGAGAAGAAACGTTATTGCGAGCGAAGGGAGTCGAACCCCCACGTCCCAAGGGACACCAGGACCTAAACCTGGCGCGTCTGCCAATTCCGCCACGCTCGCGCTGCAAAGCGAGGGCCCGCCTAAAACAAACCCTCTTCCTCTTCGCCGGCGCCTTCCTCTCCGCCGTCACCCTCATCTTCGACGTCTTCCTCCCCTTCCACCTCTGCGGCGTTCCTCGGTCGGCCGGCGTTCTGGGCGTCGATCTCCTCGATCTTCTTTTCCGCCCCCTCCAGGATTCCCCGGCAGTAGGCGATCAGCGCCATGCCCTTTTCGTACTGTTTGAGACTCTCCTGCAGCGGCGTCTGGCCCGTTTCGATCTCCCGCACAATCGAGCTCAGCGCCTCGATGGCCTCTTCGAAACTCAGCTTCTCCGGCTCTTTATTATCTGTCTTCTTTTTTGCCATAGGATTCATCTTGCCGATATTTCCGCTTCACTTCGCTGTCTATCTTCTGTTGATCGGCCAGTTCCGTCACGATGAGATCGCCCTCCCGGACATCCTCCGGCGAGGTCACCACCTTGCCCGTCCGGCCGCTGACGGTGATGCTGTAACCTCGCCTGAGCACCGACCGGGGATCCATCGCCTGTAGTCTATTCTCCGCCACGGCCAATTGCAAATTCTTTTTGCCCAGGGCCTTATGGACGCCGCCGCGGACGGCCTCCTCCAGCCGGGCCAGCCGGATTCGGTGGCCGGCCAGCAGGCGGACCGGCTCGATCCTGCGAAGGACCCCGAGCGACCGCTCGATCAGGGTTTTCAGCATCGAAAAACGCTGTCGGGCGGCCCGGGCCAGCCGGACAGAGGCATCGTCCAGCCGCATCGCTGCCCGGTCCACGATCTGAACCGGCTCCCGAAAAACCCAGCTCGCACGGACCGTATTCAACTGCGCCAGGGCCAGCTTGACCCTCGCCTGAGCATCCCGGAGCAGACGGGCCTGGGCCGAATCCAGGCGATGCAGTACCTCCCGATAGTCCGGAACGGCGATCACCCCCGCCTTGGTCGGCGTGGAGGCCCGCGCATCGGCCACAAAATCGGCAATCGTTACATCCACTTCATGCCCGACCGCGCTGATGATTGGCAGGCGCGAAGTATAAATCGCCCGGGCCAGCACCTCCTCGTTAAAGGCCCACAGGTCCTCCATGGACCCGCCGCCGCGGCCGAGAATCAGGACATCGAGCCTGTTTTTCCGGTTGTTTTCATTGATCCAGGCCAGCTTTTTGGCGATTTTTTCTGCCGCCCCCGCCCCCTGGACCGGCACATCATAGACAAACAGCTCCGCACACGGCCATCGGTGGCAAATGCTATCTACAATGTCCACAAGAGCCGCCCCGCTGCGGCTGGTCACGATCCCGATCCGCATCGGGTATCTCGGAAGCGGTTTTTTATGGGCCTCCTCAAAAAGCCCCTCGGCCATCAGCCGATTTTTCATCTGTTCGAAGGCCAGTTGGAGCGCCCCGATCCCCGCCGGCTGAAGACTATCCACATAGAATTGATACCTGCCCTGCGGCGGGTAAACCTCGACATGCCCGACGGCGATCACCTCTAACCCGTTTTCCGGAAGGAACTTACAACTCTTGAACTTGCTGGCCCACAGGATGGCGCCGATCTGCGACTGCTCGTCCTTGAGCAGGAAATAGCAGTGACCGCTGGAATGCCGGCGCCAGTCGGAAATCTGGCCGCGGACCATCAGTCGGGGCGGCAGAGAATCCTCAATAGCCGCCTTGACGGCCGCGTTGATCTGACTGACGGAGAATAACGGCAATGATTTTTTCATAAGGGGAAGATTATAACCGCAAGGAAGCTCGAAAACAACCCTCATCTATACCCAAACTATCCAGATTGACTACAGTGCACCGTTTTCCAAAATTTTAAGAAAATATAAAAAATACGTAAGATTTCCATCAACCGACTACCCCCTTCAGGCGGCTTCTCATCAGAAGGTACTTTAGTTGGCAGAAGAGCTTTAATTTGTGACGGCGGAGATGGAGCACTGTCGGGGTCATCCGTCTCTGCCGTTCTTTTTTTTGCCCCGACAGCCCATGCCTCGATTTTCCGCGGATTTTGTTTGAATCTCCGGTTTATCCTCTGTTATAATCCGGCCCCGGTCCGTAAATGAAACCTCCGTTGCAGATTGACCCCGAGTTAGATGATCGTACAAGTAAGAAAATCCGTTCTGAGCGGCCGGGCGCCGATCCCCGCCTCCAAGTCGCACACGATCCGGGCGGTGACCCTGGCCTCGCTGGCCGAGGGGACATCGACGATTCACAATCCCCTGATCTCCAGCGACGCCCTCAGCGCCGCCCGGTGCTATGAGGCCCTCGGCGCGGAGGTGGATATCTCCGACGAGAGCAAGTGGATCATCAAAGGGCTTGGCGGCCGAATCGCCGTCAAAAGCGGCGAAATCGACGTCGGCAACTCGGGAACGACCCTGCGTCTGGCCGCCGGCTCGGCCGCCCTGGCCTCACCCGAGGCCCGGATTCGCTTTACCGGCGATGCCCAGATTCGAAGCCGCCCCATCAGTCCTCTGCTGGATGCCCTGCGGGACCTGGGCGCTCATGCCGTCTCGCTGAACAACAACGGCTCGGCCCCCATCGAGATCGGCGGCCGGCTCCGGGGCGGCGTCACTTCCATCGAATGCTTCACCAGCCAGTATCTCTCCAGTCTGCTCCTGGCCTGCCCGCCGGCCTCGGGCAACAGCGAGATTCGCGTCCCCCTGCTCAACGAGCCCGACTATGTCCGGATCACGCTGGACTGGCTCGAAAAACAGAACATCCGCATCGAGCGAGAAGGCCTGAGCCGGTTCTACATCCCCGGCAATCAGCGGTATTTGGCCTTCGACCTGCCGATCCCCGCCGACTTTTCCAGCGCCACGTTCTTTCTCTGCGCCGGGGCGATCCTCGGCCGGGACATCCTGCTGGAGGGACTGGACTTTGCCGACAGCCAGCCGGACAAGAGGGTCGTCGATTATCTGCGTGCGATGGGGGCCGATATTGCGCAGGAACCCGAGGGCATCCGGGTGCGCCGCTCCGAGCTTACGGGCATCGAGATCGACATGAACCGCACGCCGGACGCCCTGCCGGCAATGGCCGTCACCGCCGCCTTTGCCCGCGGGACCACCCGGCTGGTCAACGTTCCCCAGGCCCGCAAAAAGGAAACCGACCGCATCGCCTGCATGGCGTGCGAGCTCAAAAAGCTCGGGGCCGACGTGGAGGAACTGCCGGACGGCCTGGTCGTATTCGGCGGCAAGCCGCTTTCGGCCGCACGGCTGCACGGCTGGGGCGACCATCGCATCGTCATGGCCCTCTGCATCGCCGGCCTGGCCCTGGACTGCCCCACCGAGATCGACACCGCCGAGGCCATGAACGTCACCTTCCCGACGTTTACGACCCTGATGCAGACCCTTGGCGCTGACATTCAGGTTAAACCTTAGTTCGCCATCGTCCCGGATCCTTCAAAATACACAAAGACACCATGGAAAAAGCGTAAACGGGAAAACAGGGAAACCCCATGAGACAAAAAAGTTTTGATATCGAAGACCGTCAGATCATTCTTCATACGCTGGGTCCGATCTGCACCACCGCCAGCGAACTGCTCCACAGCGATGTGTTTGACCGCGTGGTGGCCCTGTACTGCCGAAAGCTGATTCACCGCCAGTCGCCCCTGGCGGAGGCCCTCGCGGAATGCTTTACCGATGACGGAAACGCCGGGGAAATGACCCGGCTGCTGATTCTACTGGCCGACCGCCCGCTGGAGGAGGCGGTCAGCGACAAGCCCCGCCTGCAGGGGCTTCTGGAGGCAGGCCGCCGCCGCTGCCTGTGGGAGTTTGTGGAGGGGCTTTACGACTTCTGGCGTTCCTTCGACCGCTTCATGGTCCTCCACAGCGAACCGGGCAAGAGCTCCTTCGACCGCCGCCCGTACCGCTCCTTCAACGTGACCATCGAGGCGCTGACGCACGTGGTCCGCGCCACCTACCGCGACATCTGCGAGAACATCACGGGCGACCACCCGCGGATCTACCGCCAGGTCTTCGCCGGCTGCGACGTCGGCCTCATCGCCGTTCCCCAGAAGACCCGCCTGCCGGAACCCTACCGCCCGCTTGAGGCGATTCCCTTCATTCGCCACGTCTGGATCGCCCCGCCGATGATTATCGACCCGCCGACCAACACGCGGACGGGTCAGTTCCGGCGGGTGGACAAAAATCCGCTGGCGAATGTGACGCTGGACAAGGACAAATGGATCTGCTACCCGGCCCGCGTCGGCCCGCTGACGATCTTCGTTTACTTCCACCAGAAGCGCATCGATCTCGGCTGTTCGCTGGCCAACCTCTTTGAGCTGGCGGGCGAGGAACAGATCGCCCGCGGCCCGGACGCCCTCTACTGCTTCGGCGTCGAGAGGGCCGCTCTCCAGGCGTTCGGCGATTTCCCGACCGTCTTCTACGACGACGAGGAAAACTCCATCCTGACGGCCGCCATCCCGCGCGACGACGAGTTCGCCTATTTCGGCTATCTGAAAAAGATGGTCCTCACGCTTCACAATATCGTGATGATGAAGCGCGGCCAAATGCCCTTCCACGGCGCCATGGTCCGCATCGCCCTCAAGGACGGCAGCCGGGCCAACCTCGTGCTCATCGGCGATACGGGCGCAGGCAAATCCGAATCCCTTGAGGCCTTCCGCACGCTCGGCGCCGAAGAAATTCGCGAGCTGAGGATCGTGGCCGACGACATGGGCTCCTTCCGAATCGATCCCGAAAAAGGCCTCCTGGGCTACGGGACCGAGACCGGGGCCTTCATCCGGCTCGACGATCTGCAGGCCGGCTACGCTTTCCAGCAGATCGACCGGGCCATCATCATGAGTCCGCAGAAAACCAACGCACGGGTCGTCCTGCCGGTCACCACGCTCGATGAGGTCCTCCACGGCTACCCGGTCGATTTCATCCTCTACGCCAACAACTACGAGCAGGTGAACGAAGACCATCCCGTCATTGAACGGTTCTCCGACCCGGAACAGGCCCTGGCGGTCTTCCGGGAAGGGGCCAGCATGGCCAAGGGCACCACGACGGCCACGGGCCTGGGGCACAATTACTTTGCCAACATCTTCGGCCCGCCCCAGTACCGTCCGCTGCACGAGGAACTGGCCCGCAGGATCTTCGAAGAGGCCTACCGCCGCAACGTCTTTGTCGGGCAGATCCGAACCCGCCTGGGCATCCCGGGATTTGAGCAAAGCGGACCGGAAATCGCCGCTAAGGCCCTTTTGGAAGCCATCCGGACGAGAAAAAGATAACCGGGCAAACTTTTGCTTGCCCGAAGAAGACGAGTCGGGTATAAGTTTCTTTCCGTAGAAACATTCATTATGGAGGCAGATATGATTGGTTGTCACATGGGACGTTTTTTTCAGGTGTCCGTCGCGGGCGGCTCCTACCAGGAAGGATTGACCGCCCTGATTCAGGGGGTCCCTCCGGGAATGATCCTAACGGAGCAGGAACTCTACGGCGACCTGCTTTTGCGCAAGCCCGGGGCCGACGAGCTTTCCAGCCCCCGCAAGGAGCCGGATCTGCCCGTCATCTATACGGGTCTGAACGCGGCCGATACCGTTGAGAATGCCGGCAACAAGAACCGCACCAACGGGACGCCGCTGACGATCCTGATCCCGAACCTGGATCGCCACTTCATCCATATCAAGCAGTACCAGGATACCAACCGCACCCCGCGGCCCGGTCACGCCTCCTACGCGTCCTTCAAGAAGTACGGGCCGGACGATGACGCCATCGGCGCAGGCATCTTCAGCGGGCGCTACACTTCCACAATCGTCGCCGCCGGCTATGTGGCCAAGAAGATTCTCAAGTCCTTCGGCATCGAGGTCTTCTCGTTCATCGCGGAGATGGCCGGCGTAAAGGCCCCGGTGATGGATTCAAAAACAATTTTCGAATCGGCGCAGCGTTACAAAAAAATGCGGCATGAGATGGACCCGTTTTACCGGGAGCTCTACGTCAGCGGCCGTCTGAACATGGACATGCGTTTCTTGGAGAAGCTGGCCGTGCTGGCCCGAGTGGAACAGGAGATTGAGGCGATTCGCGCCAAGGCCCCCCGCCTCAGCGCCGAGGAGGTCCGCGAAACATACGGGGTACATCCCGTCATCAACTGCCCGGACTGGGAGGCGGCCGAAGCCATGCTCGCCGCCTGCAATGCCGTCACCCGGGCGGGCGACTCCTCCGGCGGTCTGATCGAGGTCCGCGTCACGGGGGTTCCCGTCGGCCTCGGCGAACCGGTCTTCAACAAGCTCGACGGCGAATTGGGACGTATGCTCGGTATCGGCGCGGTCAAGGGCGTCGAGGTCGGCGCCGGCTTTGCCGTCAAGGATATGACCGGCAGCCGGTCCAACGACCCGATGCACAGCGAAGGCGGCCGGGTCGTCTTCGATTCCAACAACGCCGGCGGCATCACCGGCGGCCTGTCCACCGGGCAGGACATCGTCGTTCGCCTGGCCGTCAAGCCCACTCCGACCATCGACAAGCCCCAGCACACGATTGACAAGTACACGCTGGAAAACAAGGACCTGGCCGCGATTACCCGCCGCGACCCGACCATCGTCGGGCGGATCTGGCCCGTGGCCGAAAACTACACCGCCCTGGTCATCCTCGACATGCTCATCGCCTGGCTCGGCTACGAGCAGTTCAAGCGGCAGGTTGCCGAGCAACGCCAATCCTGCCGATAAAAGACGCTGCGATCCTGTCACGGCCGCGGCCCTTCGAGCGATCAAAGAAAAAGGACGCGAAGCTTTACCTTCGCGTCCTTTTTTTGTCGTTAACGAAGAGAGATCGCCGATTAATCGGGGGTCAGACCGCCCAGCGCGGAAACCGCATCCGCCTCGGACTCTTCCCGCAGCACAATCGTCGGCTTGACAAGAATCAGCAGGATTTCCTTATCCTTCACCTTGCTGCGGTTGGAGAAGAGCCGTCCCAGCACCGGCAGCTTGCTCAGCACCGGCACCCCGGCCTCTTTCTCCGATTCCGCCGTCAGCGTCAGTCCGCCCAGCAGCACGGTCCCGCGGTCCGGCACGGAGACACGGGTCTGAACGGAGGTAAACTGCTGTGTCGGCAGAACATACTTATCTTCGAACTCCCCGGCCGCGGTAAAACCGCGAGCTATTTCGGTCTGGGTCGCAATCAAATCCGTCAGGTAGGCGATAATACGCAGGAGAACGTATTTCTTGTCAGCCGTAATCGTCGGGGTAATCGTCAGCCGCACGGTCGTCGGAATTTGTTCGATCGTACGATCAAAGTAGGCATTGTCGATGACGGTGCCGCCATCCGTCGTGATCGTTTCCGACTGGAATTCGCTATCCGTCACCAGCGCCTGGCTCGTGGTTACATCGAGGGTCGCCGATTCGCCGCTGAGCACCATCGCCTTGGGAGCGGACAGTTGCCGAGCGTTGGCGTGTTGCTGCGTGGCCCGGATCAGGAACTGCACCTGCAAATCGTCCAGGGCGGTCCCGTAGGAGAAATCCATCACCAGACTGTCATTCGCGTTGGCGCCCAAACTGGAGGGAACCCGAGTCGCAACCGGCTGGACCGCACCGAAGGAATCCTGTTGAATCCCCGTATTCGGCTTGCCGGTAATCGGATTGATGCCGTCGCCGATAACGCCGGTTCCCCCGCCCCAGTCGCCTCCGACCTTCAGCCGGGGGATGTCCATGTCGATGGCGATGTCCTCCAGGAAGTTCTCGCTCACCAGCAGGAACCGCGATTCAATGGCCACCTGCTCGCCGAGCCCCGCCTTCAACTGTTCGAGAAACTCCTCGATCTGCTTATGGACCTCCGGCGTCTGCCAGACGATCAGCTTCTCGCCGCCGAACTGCTGAATGCGGCCTTCGCCGCCGTACTCATACCAACTGTCGGGCTCGACGGACTCCTGGATGACCCACATCAGCTCATAGCCCCGGACCATACCCTGCCAGTTTCCGACGGTCTGACCGCCGCCCATGCCGCCGCCCATCATGCCGCCGCCCATGCCGCCGCCCATCATGCCGCCGCCCATCATGCCGCCGCCCATCATGCCGCCGCCCATGCCGCCGCCGCCCATGCCGCCGCCCATGCCGCCGCCGCCCATGCCGCCGTTCATCGTATTTTGATTGTATTCATCAAAATTGGCCGGCGGGTTCAGCAGTTCGGCTACATCATAAACGACGTTGCGATACCGCGTCGGCAGCGATTCCTCCGTCGCAATGGTGATGACTCCATTCTCAATCACATATCCCAGCTCACTGATCCCGCTGCTGCTGACGGCCAGCAGCAGCCGCTCCAGCGCGGTCCGCAGGGGAACCCCTGCCAGACCCTGGCCGGAAATGTTGATCGGCGTTTCGCGCTGAATGAACGCGTTTTCATTCAAATCGGGCCAGAGCACCACGATCTTCAGAGGCGGGTCCACCGCGGTCCGCAGCAGTTCCAGCGCCTCCTGGAACGTCATTTCTTCGCTGAGCACCGACAGATCCACCACTTCCGACAACTGCTGCTCCACGGCCGCATCGAGCGGATCTTTCGTCTCCGCCACCGCCTGCTCCCGGCGAGCGGCGATCTCCTTCCAGTTCTTCGGGTAGTTAATTTCCTTGGAGTAGGGGATGGAACGCCGGCTGGCCTCCAGCAGCAGTTCCAGTTCCTCTTTGTCTGTCTCCGCCTGCACCCGGCGATGTTCCTGCCACAGGATGGTGTTCTCCAGCGTCTTCTTGAGGATCAGGGCCCGATGGTTGAGCGGGTCGATGGCCAGCAACTGTTCAAGCTGCCCGAGGGCCTCCTCGTACCGCTGCTCATCCTGAAACGCATAGGCCCGGTCCATATAGCTCTCAATCGCCTGGGCCCGCTGCTGCTCCATGGTCTGGCGAATCTGCTGGGTCATCTGGGCGGCCTGTTCGGCTTCCGCTTTTTCCTTGTCAGCCAGGAATCGGCTGCGCTCATAGGCCACCCGCTCCTCCATCTGCTGCAGCCGGGTCGAAAAGTCCCGATACATCGGATCGCCAAGCAGCAGTTTGTTGCGCTCGATGGTCGCAAAGGCGCGTCGAAGCGCCTCCCTCGCCGCGTCAAACTCCTGTCGGGTCAGGGCCTCATTCGCCTTAAAGAGACTGTCGTTGACAATCGCCGTGGTGTAGCCGATCTGAACGTCACGCTGCCGGCGCACCTCATTGAGATACGGATCGAGCGCACCGTCCGTCGGCTCCTGCACGGAAATCACCGCCGTGGCCGTGGGAGCAGCCGTGGCCGCGGGAGCCGCCGTGACCGCGGGAGCCGCAGGGGCCGCCGCGACGGGCGTGTCGGGAATCATACTCATCAGTTCCGTCTCCAGCGGTTCGGTCCCGTCGGCCGCCGGCTGAACCGGCTGACCGTCCGACACGGACTTCCCGTCGATCAGTTCGATATACTGCATGGGAGACCGGTCGCCGCTGACGGGAACGCCCGATTCGACCACCTGGACAAAACCCGCACGAGCCGCAACCAGGTCGCCCTGCCGATACGCATCGACGCTCTGATTGAAAAGCGACTGCATCTGGCCCTGCTGATTTTTCAGAATCTCGCCAAGCGATTGGATCTCCTCCTGGACCATCTGCTGCTCGGCTTTCCGAAGGAACGGGCTGTATTGGATCTGCCGCAGCAGACTCAGCGCCTGGGCATACTGCTCCATCGCCTTCAACTCGTCGATCTGCGCAATCGCATGGCTGATCTTCTGCCGCTCCGCTTCCGCGTTGGCGATCTCCCCGTTCATCTGGGCCAGGGTTTGCCGCTGGGCATCGGAAAGGTAGCGACCGTATTCCCGCTCAATCTGTTGAATCTGGACTTGTGCCTGCGGATAGAGTCCCCGATTGATCTGCTCCTGAATGATCAGAATCGAGCTCTGTGCTTTCTGCTGTTTGGCCTGAATTTCATCGTCGGTCTGAGCCGTTGCGGTATGAATGAAGGTTTGAGAAAAGACAATGATAACCACCCAGATAATCTGTGCTAAAAAATATGATCGCCTCGACACTATAACCTCCGATAAAAACCTGACATAACATGCCTTATTAGATAACAAACGGATATCCAATTAGGGAAATCCCTTATGGATTGATCCGTAAGTGTATAAAGATGAAAAGATTTATGCAAGCGAAAAAAATAGGAAACTTCTGATAAACATCCCTTGTTTTTCCATCTTTTTCCCTTTATATTTTTGGAAAACGGAATTCAAGAGATAAAAAGATCAGATTAAAATAGGGGAAAAAATTTGGAAAATTCGTATGGAATCGCGATTGAGACCTCCGGCCGGGTCGGTTCTGCCTGCCTGAGCCGGGGCTCCCGGGTCCTGGAAGAGGCCCGCCTGTCCGGCCGGATGCGTCACAGTTCGGAACTGATGCCCGCCGTGGAGGGACTCCTGAAAAAGCACGGACTCAGGCCGTCAGACATCGAGTGTTTTTACTTCCCCGTCGGTCCCGGCAGTTTTACAGGTCTGCGCATCGCCGTCACCATGGCCAAGATGCTGGCCTTTGCCCTGCCCGTTAAGCTGGTCGCGGTCAACACGCTGGATGCCGTTGCCCAAAACGCGACCGACTATATGGAGCAGACGGGCCGAACCCTCGACCGCATCGCCGCCGTCCTCGACGCCAAAAAGGACCTCTTCTACGCCTCCGTCTATCAGCGCCGCGGAACGGACTGGGAAAAAACGGCCGGCGACCTGATGATCTCAGCCGCGGACTTCGTAGCCCAATATGGCAGTTCGGAGGACCGAAAACTTTTCCTCCTCGGCGAGGGCCTCTTCTATTACCGCGACAAGTTTGCCTCGAAGGGGACCGACATTCTCCCCGAGGAGTTCTGGCCCGCCGCCGCCCGCAACGTCTTCCGAACCGGCTGGAAAAAAACCCTCGCCGGCGATTTTACCGACCCGGATACCCTGACCCCCCTCTACATCCGCCGCCCCGAGGCCGTCGAAAAATGGGAGAGCCGATCCAAATAAATCGGCTCTCCCTTAACGCTGCTGTCTGCGATTATTTTAATTTCCGTCGCCGGCTTATCAACAGGCCACGGCCGCCCTGGCAGGCCTCTTGAATTTCGCCTTCTTCTTCCAGCCGGAAGATTTCTTTTTCCTCTTTCCTTCGCCGGTCCGCCCGGACGCCGCCGCTTCCACGACCGCCGGTTTGACCGACGGGGCCGCAAAGCCCTTCACCGTTTCCAGCTCAAGTTTGCAGCCGATGAATTTCTCGATCTTCCGCAGGTACTCCATCTCGTCAGCACTGACAAACGTGATCGCATCGCCGACGGCGCCGGCCCGTCCGGTGCGGCCGATCCGATGCACATAATCCTCGCAGTACACCGGCGTGTCGAAGTTGACCACGTGCGAAATGCCCGTCACGTTGATCCCCCGGGCGGCGATATCCGTCGCGACCAGCACCTGAAACCTGCCCTCGCGAAAACCGTCCAGGGCCTGCTGACGCTGGTTCTGGCTGCGGTTGGAGTGAATGGCCGCCGAGGTGATTTCCGCCTGTTTGAGCTTGCGGCTGATCTTGTCCGCCCCGTGCTTCGTCCGCGAGAAGATCAGGACGCTGTACATCGACCGCTCCTTGAGCAGGTGCAGCAGCAGGTCCATCTTTCGTTCTTTCGACACCGAGTAGAGGTACTGCGTAATCGTGTCGGCGGGGTTGTGCTGCCGGCCCACCTGAACAAACTCCGGCTCGTGCATGATGCCTCCGGCCAGCGTTTGCACCTCCTTGGACATCGTCGCCGAAAACAGCATCGTCTGCCGCTCGCCCGGCACGGCGGCGATGATCTTGCGCACATCGTGAATGAAGCCCATGTCCAGCATGCGATCCGCCTCATCCAGCACCAGCGTCCTGACCTGGCGCAGGTCCACCGATCCCCGCTGCAGGTGATCGATCAGCCGTCCCGGCGTGGCGACGACGATATCGACACCCTTTTGCAGGGCGCTGAGCTGATGGCTGATCTTCACGCCGCCGTACACCGCCGTCGCGCGGACCCCGACAAACCGCCCGTAGCCCTTGACGAACTCGACGATCTGAACCGCCAGCTCCCGCGTCGGCGTCAGGACCAGAACCTTCACCGCCCGCTTTGACGACGGCTTTTCCTGGCAGAGCCGGTCGAGGATCGGCAGCACGAAGGCCGCTGTCTTGCCCGTCCCCGTCTGGGCGCAGGCGATGATATCCCGGCCCAAAACGGCCTCGGGAATCACCCGCATCTGAATTTCCGTGGGAGTTGAATAACCGGAGGCAAGGACTCCCTTGACCACTGCCTCGGACAAACCAAACGTTCTAAATGGCATAAAAACTTCCTAAATAGATACACTAACTCCGGTCCAGGTATAGACCAAGACCGCTAAACATGTCTTTTAGGGGAGAAAAATCGAAATCCGCTCAATCCGTAATTCTTCCCTCTGGATTCGAAAAACACGGATTCAGCCCAAAAATGCGTGAACCAAGGTCATCCGAACTCACGACGGCCCCAAGCCGCCGGGTAAAGACTGCAATACTTTATCGGAATATCGCCCCCACTGCAAGAGAATAAAGGACACATTTTAAAAAGATTCTTGTCCGCCAATACGCCTTCCATACCGCCCGGTTCACCCTTTTCAGGAACAATTACGAATACCCCCCCCCCTGCTGCATGATCTGCCAGACGGCATACAGAATGGCGATATCCGCCATGAAATGCGTAAGCAGCGGGATGGACAGTCCGCTGCGGCGGCATCCCGGAAGTAATCCTTTTTTAGATAAAATGCCACGGCAGGACGGAGGTGCCTTTATAGCTTGTCGGCATATCCCCGCCATAGACCAGGACGGATCGGGAAATACAGGTCAGTTTTTTCCAGTATTCGAGACCTTTAAAGTAATCGCCGCTTAAGGTCTGGCCTGATTTTATTTCAATGGGGATCGTTTGAGAACCGTGTTCAAGAATGAGGTCGATCTCATTATTGTTTGAATCTCGATAGAAATACAGGGCGGGTTGTTGTCCGGTGTGATAATAACTTTTGAAAAATTCGGCAATTACCCAGGTTTCAAAAATAGCCCCTCGCGCAGAATGCATCAATAGTTCATCTGGCTTCTGAATTCCAAGCAAATAGCAGAGCAAACCGCTGTCGAGAAAATATAGTTTAGGCGACTTGATGAGACGTTTGTTAAAGCTCTTATGGTAAGGTCGGAGCAGTTTTATAATAAAGCTGGCTTCGAGGACGGATATCCAACGTTTGGCGGTGTTACCGTCAATACCGCAGTCGTTACCTAGAGACTGGAGATTAAGTATCTGACCGGTTCGGCCGGCACACAATCGAACAAAGCGGGTAAACGTTTCCAGGTCGCTGATATTGGAAATACTGCGAACATCTCTTTCAATGTAAGTCTGCAGATAACCGGAAAGCCATTGCGGCGGCGGAATGTGTTTGTCATGAATTCTTGGATAACTGCCGGTCCAGAGGGTGGTAAATAAATCACGACCTCCGGTTTTACCGGCAACGGGCATGATCGTTTCAGTAATTTGATCGGGATCGATGGGGTCCCTGCCCAGCAACTCGGTAAACGAAAACGGCAGCAGATGATAGATGGCACAGCGACCGGCCAGGGACTGGCTGATCTTCTCCAACAGCAGAAAATTCTGTGACCCGGTTAAAATGAATTGTCCCGGGCGATCATTCTGATCGACGATCCCTTGCAGATAAGAGAAAAGTTCCGGGGCGCGTTGAACCTCGTCCAGAACGGCTTGATGGCTCTCGAACTGGCTTAAAAAACCATGGGCATCCTCAAGAGCCAACTTTCGGATGGCTGGATCCTCCAGGGAAACATAACGGGCTTTTGGAAAAGTTATTTTGGCCAAAGTCGTTTTCCCTGACTGACGTGGACCGGTTAAGGAAATAACCGGAGACCAACTGGCTGAACTCTCCAAAACAGATTGTAAATGCCTTCTAATCATATGCAATTTCGGAATCAAATTCCATTTATACATAAAATAGCTGGATTTACAAAATAGTCAAGCTTTTTTGTAGATTTAAATTATCTTCATTGAATCGTTATATGCATAATCTCCCAACAGCATACAGAATGGCGATATCAGCCATGAAATGCGTAAGCAGCGGGATGACCAGGCCGCCGCTGCGGCGGTACACGGTTCGAAACAGCCAGCCGACAAAAATCAGGGCCAGCAAGACCAGGAGGACAAAGGGCCATTTGAGGACCGGGATGACCGCCAGGGCGTGATAGCCCGCAAACAAAGCGTCAACGGGCGTAGGCCAAAGCGATCGATTTTGAAAGCCGCCACGCCAGAAGGCCTCCTCAAGAAACGGGTTGACCAGGCAGGAGTAAACCGCGAATAGAGGGAACCATCCCGGACCAAGATTCAGCGCCTCAAGCACACCCGAAAGTTCGACCGATTCCTGCCGGGCAATGGGCCAGAAATACAGGATAACAATGCCCGGCACCAGCCCGCCGACAGCCAGCAGCGGTCCCCAGAAACGGTGAAATCCCGTCACAAGCAGCTTGGCCGCATTAAATTCAGTAAGGCCGAATATGCAGATCAGCAGAACCGCGTGATAAAACAGGACTGCCGTTAAACCGTTCCTGAACAGAAACACCCCTGCCAGCATGGCCGCGTACGGCGCGCCGATCCCCAGCGTCTGAAAAAGCCGCCTGGAACTCACGATCGCTCCAACTCCAGCCGGATTGCGTCAATCAGGGGGCCACGGTCTTTTCGGAAAAGTCAAACGTCAGTCCCGCCGCCGCGAAAAGCTCCGGCAGCGGCCGCGCAGCCGCCTCCAGCTCCGAACGGTCCAGCAGCCACCGCTCCAGCTCCCGCGATGAACCCATCGCCCGGTCCAGCAGCTTCTGATAAAGCCCCGTCACCTGTCCCGCGTCCCCCAGATCCGCATCGAGCGGCACAAACACCCGCGGCCGATACGGCGGCAGATTCCTGAAATCAAGATCGTTCGATTTCTGCTCGTTCATTGCAATCCTCCTGTATTCCATCACAGAGCTTGTAATATGTTTTCCACCCCCGGTTGCGAACGGTCGCAGAAGCGGGAACCTGCCACAGAACAAACTGGCAGCCCAGCAGGTCCACGGAAGATGAAAGCGTGTTAACCAGGGACAGCAGCATGAGAACCGGAACAAAACATCGAAACACGGCGCAGAACAACAGCGGCAGGAGCGAAAGTACCAGAAACGGGTTCACCAGCACCATTACAAACCGGTTCCGGGAAAGCTCGCCTTCATAATGGGCGTAAAAAGCCAACTTCGCCGGCCAGAAGCCCAGCATCGCGTGAGAGTCCCTCCCCGGCTTCGGAAATGTAAAAAAGTGGATCAGTTCATGAATGGGAATACTAGCCGCAAAGATCAGCAGCAGCGTCAACGGGGTCGGAAACTCAAACGGTCGGAAAGGCGTAATCGTATGCCACAGGAGAACAAGCAGGAGGGCTGTCCCGATCCCCACCGGCAGCGCCAGGAATTGGGCCCAGCCCGCCGTCGGCTCTTTCAGCGGTCGCCAGCAGTCCGCCTCCGGATCGAATTCAGGATTCTCAGGGACGCAGCCGAATCGGAACTTCATTGAATTTCATCCTGCGTTCTTTGGCTGTGAGCGCTTCTGATATACACGCACGTAATCGATCTCGTACCGCGTCGGAAACTTGACCTTCGACGGGTCGCCGCCCTGCCGGCCGCCGATGGCCAGGTTCAGTAGAAGATAATGCGGTTCGTGGAACGGGTTGGCCCCCTCGTTGTCTTTGTTGATCGTCTGCATCAGGTCGATTGTGTTAAGCAGTCGCCCGTCCAGGTAAATCGCGATTTCTTTCTCGTCCCAGTCCATCCGCCAGAGGTGGAATTCGTCGTCCCACTCCGGCCCGCCGAACTCCTCGACCGGCGTCTTCGAGTCATCCCATGTCGGCTTCCATTGCACGCCGCTCTCCCAGCAGGCGTTGGCCAGGATCATCCCGCGGTAATATTCCATAATGTCGATCTCGCCGCAGCCCGGCCAGCCCCGCGCCGACCCCAGCGTCCAGATCGCCGGCCACAATCCCTCCGTCGCCTCGATCTTCGCCCGGATCTCGAACCGCCCGAATTTCCACGCATGCAGCCCCCGCGTCAGCACGCAGGCGGAGGTATATTCGGCAAACTCGCGATTACGCTTCCAGTCGCGGCTGCCCGGCTCATACCGCGGGTTCTTCACCCGCTCCCGCCGGCCCTCGATGATCAGCCGACCGCCCTCGCAGAAGGCGTTGTCCGGCTGATACCACTGAAGCTCCTCATTCCTCACAAACCCGTACTCATACGTCCAGTTATTGGGGTCCGGCCGCCCGTCCGTGTTGAACTCATCCGCCCAGACCAGGACATATCCCTCCGCCTGCCCTTCGGTCGCCAAAACACAGGAAAAGAACGCCAGAAAACCTGCCGCCGCAATACCCGATAGTTTCATGAGAGATCTCCTGTTCCCAAAGGCCTGTTTTTCACCAAGTAAGGTAAACAAAACTCCCTTCTCTGACAAGAAATTAACAATCCCCCTGTGACAAAATAAAATTGTATTTCAAAATCGAGCGGATAAGATACGGTGGCAAAACGGCTCTGCCCTTAAAGATGAAAAAACGTTTTTGGGAAGGCGCAAACGATGAGACACGCATTTTTCTTTCTGCGACAAGCTCACGGAGCTGCTTTTTTCGCCTCCTGCGGCCTTCTTTTTCTTCTGGCCGCCGGGGTGTCCTGCCCTGCCGGGCCCGCCCGCGAGCCGAACATGCTCAAACTCTCCGGCGAGCTTCGAGTCCATGACCCGGTGATGATCAAAGAAAAGGACACCTACTATGTCTTCGCCACCGGCGGCCGCCCCCGCACCGGCTTTGTCCCCATCCTCTGCTCGCCCGACATGAAGACCTGGACCCGCTGCGGAACCGTCTTCGAATCCCTGCCCGAGTGGGCCTCTGCCGAGATCCCCGGTACCCGAGGCATCTGGGCTCCCGATATCTCCTATTTTAACGGCCTCTACCACCTCTACTATTCCGTCTCGACCTTCGGCAAAAACAACTCCGCCATCGGCCACGCCACCAACCTCACGCTGGATCAAAACAGCCCCGATTACAAATGGATCGATCACGGGCTCGTCATCCGCTCGACGCAGGGCGAAACCGACTGGAACGCCATCGACGCCAACATAGCCGTCGAAAGCGAAGATCGCGTCTGGATGACCTGGGGCAGTTTCTGGAGCGGCATCAAGATGCGGCGGATCGACCCCAAAACCGGCAAGCTCTCCGAGGAGGACACCACCCTCTACTCCCTGGCCGCCCGTCCCCGCACCGGCGAACACCAGACCCCGCCGGTTACCGGCGCCATTGAGGCCCCCTTCCTCATCCGACGGGATGGATATTGGTATCTCTTCGTTTCCTTTGATTTCTGCTGTCGCGGCGCCGAAAGCACCTACAACATCGTCGTCGGCCGATCCAAAGACATCACCGGCCCCTACATCGACCGCGACGGTAAACCCATGCTCGAAGGCGGCGGCACCCCCGTCATCAAGGCCGCGGAGACGAGCTATTGGAAAGGCCCCGGCCACAACGCCGTCTTCCGCGAAGGCGACCGGGATTATCTCGTCTTCCACGCCTACGACGGCCAAACCGGCCGCTCTGAGCTCAAAATCTCCACCATGGAATGGGAAGACGGCTGGCCCCTCGTCGCCGCCCTGCCCTGACAGGCAAAATAAAACACGCATCAACAAAAAAGGGCCCGCTGACATTCAGCGGACCCCTTTTGATCCTGGAGGAAGAAAGAAAAGGTTGCTATTTGCTCTCATCCGCCTTCGGGCACTTGCTGCTGGCGTCCTTGTTGGCATCGGCCTTCGGGCACTCCTGCTTCTTCTCGCCGTCACACTGCTTCTGCTCCTTGTTGCACTCTTTCTTCTTGGCGCAACACCCTTCACCCGCCGCGGCCCAGCTCCAACCGGTCAGCACCACAACCAGGCACAATACGGCCAAACGTTTGAGAATACTTGTCTTCATGGCTGCGTTCCTTTCAAGCTATTTTACTTAGATTTCAATACGCATTACCCGTTATTGTAACCTAAGTACGCCCGCCGTTCACCCGCAGTTTTAAAAAAAACTTAAAAAAAGTAACATTATGTCCCTATTTACAGATATGGTTAAATAGTATATGTACCCGAATGTTCCTTAACCCCTTCTACTGTAAAGTTTAATGCAAATCACTTCTCGTGAAGAAAGAATGTATTCGGTTTGCCTTGCGTGTCATGATCGGTTTGGATCTCCCATGTCCTTTTTGTCAGGTTTCGAAGAAAAGTCATATCGTGGCTGACCAGCAGAAACCCGCAGGGACACTGGGCGAGGGCCTTCTCCAGGCACTGGGTGGACGGAAGATCCATATGATTGGTCGGCTCATCCATGAGAATGATCTGGGGACGATTCAATATCCCCAGTGCCAGAAAGAGTTTGCGCACTTCGCCGGGGCTGGGCAGTTGGGTTGTCAGCAGGCGGTCCGGCTGGGACCCCAGATGACTGACAATCGCCATCAATTCCCCCAGTCGGGCGGACGAAAGCCGCCGAACCTCATCGAGCAAACTCACGGACGCGGCGATATCCATCTCCTGCGGCATATACAGGATGGATTCGCGGGGTGCCTGGAGCGACGACACAATTTCTCTCACAAGAGTACTCTTGCCGGAACCGTTGGGGCCGATCAGCGCGATACAATCCGCTGGGCGGATCACAAGTTCGGGATGGACAAGACATTTTTCATCCCCCAGCATGAGCCGGCCGGCCGGCAGGTCCAACAACCGGTCCCGGTTCGCCGCGTTTCCCTCAAACCAGATCCCCAGGGTCGCCTCTTTCCGCACCCGAAGGTCCTTCACTTCCCGGCCCGCCTGATTCAGGCGTCCCATAAACTGCCGCCGGCGTCGGCTGTCTGCGGCATCCTTACCGCTCACCCTCGCGCGATCCCGTTTTTCACGGGCGTCGTGATCATGTCTGGCCAGCCCCCCCTTGGAAACCCGTTTTTTTGCATGGCCGGCGGCCTCTTTTCTCCGCTTAAACTCGCGGTCCAGCCGCTGATACTCCTTCTTTCTGATTTCTTTTTGTCTTCGCAGAGAATTCTGTTCCCTTTTGGCGGCCTCCGCTGCCTCAGTAAATCCGCCCGGGCGCACCTCCACATGCGGCGGCTCTGCGAACAGGCACTGGCCGCAGAGTGAATCCAGCAGCATTCGGTCATGGCTGACGAGAAGCCCGACTCCCGCGAAACGGGTCAGGGCATCGGCCACCAGTTTTCGCGCGTCGAGATCCAGGTGATTGGTCGGCTCATCGACCGCCAGCAGATCGGGCGCCTGCCAAAGCGCCGTTGCGATCTGGGCCCGTTTTCGCTCCCCGTGGGAGGTACTGTCAAGAATCTTTCGCACTTTTTCTGAGGGTTCTTTCCTTGGTCATCTCTCTTACCTCACCTGCCACCCCCGGGGGTGGAAAATTTTATCGGTCTACCCGGCCTGACCCTCCTGTTTT
>JBNRMP010000053.1:0-57060 GCA_050309685.1 Anaerohalosphaeraceae bacterium | reverse complement strand
TGGTCAAGCCCGGCGCCGTCGTCATCGACGTCGGCGTCAACCGGATCGACGATCCGTCCAAAAAATCCGGCTACCGGCTTGTCGGCGATGTGGACTTTGAAGAGGTCAGGGAGAAGGCCTCGCTGATTACCCCCGTCCCCGGCGGCGTGGGCCCGATGACGATCACGATGCTGCTCTACAACACCGTCGAATCCGCCCGCCGCACCGTGAGTTCCAAACCCTGACCGGAGCCCAACCGCAGGTTCGGTCGGGGTTACGGGGCTGCCGTGGGGACCGGGTTCGTGTCGGTCTGCGGATCAGCCGCCAGGTCCTCCGACGTCCCTTTCGACAGATCGATCAGGTAGGCCAGCGTTTTCTCTTCCGCACCGTCCAGGCATTCGAGCGACAGCCCGGCCGCCAGGCGGCAGACCTGCGCCGTCGTCTTCGAACCGAACGCATCCAGCTTTTCGACCGGCAGGAAGCCCTTGCCGAAATCCCGGCGAGAGATCGGCATCATGCAGAAGGCCAGCACCAACAGCCCGAGCAGCATGCAGCCGCCGAGAAAACCGCAGACCGCCCCGCCGATTTTATCGAACAGGTCCGGAAACAGGATGTCCTCCCCGCGCAGAAAGACATACCAGCCCAGGCCCTCCAGCAGGGCAAAGCTCAGCCCCGCCGTCAGCAGCATGCAGAAGGCCGCGTAGTAGCCCGTCTCGAGGTCGGGGGCGGCCTTGACGATCAGCGGCGCGCCGAGGGTGCTGACGTAGATCGCGACCATGAGGTTGAAGAGAGAGATGAACATGAAGAACACACCCTTTCGCAGCCCCCAAAAGGCCAGCGCCCCGCCGACAATCAGAATAATCCAGATGAGCATCCTATCCTCCCAGGTTGGAGGTCACGCGCTTGACCTCTTCCATCGTGGTTATCCCTTCGAGCACCCGCTTCATCCCCTCACGCCGCAGGGTGGAGTGAAAATCCTTGTCGCCCTTCTGCTTGAGGTCCGCCGTCGAGAGGGTGCTGCTGATCAGCAGGCCCCGCAGGTGCTCATCGATATACGTTACATCGACAATGGCCGTCCGACCGTAGTAGCCCGTTCCGCCGCAATGCCCGCAGCCGTTGGCCCGCAGAATCTGATTTTGATCCACGTTATTCCGAAGGCAGTAGTCCAACTGGCTCTGCGTAAGCTGCGCCGGCCCCTTGCAGAAATTGCACAGCCGGCGAACCAGCCGCTGCGAGATGATCACGCTCAGCGCAGAAGCCAGCAGGAGCGGACGGATGCCCAGATCCATCAGCCGCACCAGGGCGGCCATGTTGCTGCTGGCGTGCAGGGTGGCGAGCACAAGGTGGCCGGTCTGGGCGGCCTGGACGGCCATCGCGGCAGTTTCCGCGTCGCGAATCTCGCCGACGCAGATGACGTCCGGGTCCTGGCGAAGAATGCTCCGCAGGGAGTTGGCAAACGTTACGTTGGCCCGCACGTTCACCTCGATCTGGCTGGTGTAGGGCAGCACGTGCTCGATGGGGTCCTCGACGGTGATAACGTTGCGCTCCTGGAAGTTGATCGTGTTGAGCATCGCGTAGAGGCTCGTCGTCTTGCCGCTGCCGGTCGGCCCGCAGACGAGCACCATGCCCGACGGCTGGCTGAGAATGCCGCGAACGTTCTTCTGTGTTTTTTCGTCAAAGCCGATTTCTTCAAGGGTCAGCAGTCCGCTGGTCTGATCCATGACGCGGATCGAGAGCTTCTCGCCCCCCAGCACACCCGAGCTGGCGACCCGGAAGAAGGCCTCGCCCTCCGGCAGGCGTGCCATGAAGGCGCCGTCCTGGGGGCGCCGCTTTTCGGCAATATCCATCCCGGAAATGGCCTTCAAGCTGTTGATCACGGCGGAGCAGGTACGGCTTTCTATCTGCTCATGCACCCGGAGCAGTCCGTCGATCCGGTAGCGCACCGTATACAGATCGTCGGACTTGGGGTCGATAAGAATATCGCTGGCCCGCCCCTCGATGGCCTCCAGGATCAGCCGTTCGGTCAGATTCAGGATCTCGTTGTTTCGGGCATTTTTCAGATTTGCCTGCTGGGCATAGACATCGTCAAATCTCCTTCCGGACGTGTCCATCAGTTCGATCCGGCGGGTCTGGGCGGCGGCGGGCCGGGGCCGGACTCGGTTGGCGGGGTTCAGGATCGAATCCCAGGTGTACGGCAACACCTCCGACCAGCTCATCTGACCCGACTGGACCTTGCGGGCAGTGTCGGCCACGAAGAGTACGATGAGGACCATCGGTCCGATAAACAGGGCCGCCGCATTCGCCAAACCTCGGTAGGAATTGCGGATCAGGGGACTTTCATCCGACCGGTGGACGCAATACATGCAGAAATAGAACCAGATGACAAGGGCAATCGTCTTGACAAGACTGAACGGCAACTCTTCCCCGACCGCTGCCCCCAGCAGTAAAAACCCGGATGCTTCCGTCATCATCTAATTCCGATCTTCATTAGACCATCTTAACTTTAGCCGCACCCTCCCTGCAGTACCCGCAACTGAGCACCAGTTTTAACATGTTCATAAAACGCTTTCAATGAAAAAAAACAGGAGTTTCCAAGACGCTTTTTTAAGGAACGACATTGGGATCGAACAGGATATCGTAGATTTTCGCCTGGAGCCGGCTCAGTTCCGCATGGACCATATCCCGGGGATGCTCCAGATGTTTTACGTCCTCAATATTGGCATCCCGCGGCAGTTCGGCCATGATTTGGTCATCGATCACATAAGGGGTGATAAAGATGACCAGTTCGTCGTTGCGCAGCTCGGTTTCAGTGTGCCGGAAGATGCCGCCGAGGAGGGGCAGATCGCCCAGCAGGGGAACCTTGCTGACCACCTCGTCATCGTTCTGGAACAGCAGGCCGCCCATGACAATTGACTGGCCGTCATCGACGATCAGGTTGGTGATCGTGTCCAGGTTGCGCCGGGTCGGCTGGGTATTGACAATCTCCGATTCGAGCTGAGAGACGTTCAGATGAACGATCATGTTCACCCGCTTCTGCGGCGTGATGTTGGGACGCACCCGCAGGATCACGCCGACATCGCGGAATTCAAACTGCCGATTGGTCGAGTCCGGATTGGTGCGATCGAAATTCTCGCTGGTGATGAAGGCGATCTTGCGGGACTTGACGAAGGTGGCCTCCTCGTTGTCCTTGGTCCAGAGGGTCGGCTGGTTCAGGATTCGCGCGTTGGCCTTTCGAACCAGCAGATCGATCATCAGATCGACGTTCAATCCGGCATCCAGACTGAAAGACTGCCGCTGAAACGTAGCTGCGAGCTTATTGAAGATGTCGAGGGAGTTGATTCCAAACTCGCCGAACGCCGTCGGATCGGTGGAAAACCGGGTGCCCAGCGACGTCATGCTGGAGTGGTTGACCTCCATAACGACCACCTTAACCATTACCTGCATGCCGGGCCGGTCGAGTTCCTCGACCATGGCGGTGATGTCATCCATATACTCGGCGGGCGCCAGGGCCAGGATCGCCTTGCTCCGCTGGACCGGCACGAAGCGAACGCGGCCGATCAGGTTGCTCGGGGGCAACTGATCCTCCTGCGGCCGCTGGCTGTTCCACCACGGCTGGATCGTCTCCTGGGACTGGCCGCCGCTGCCGCCGCCGCTGTTCTGCCCCGACCCGGTCGCCGCTGTCGAGGTTGACTCGCCGCTGGTGTCGAAATAGCTCAGCCCCCGGATGCTGCGGCGGATGGTCGCGTTGGTCCCCGCCTCGTTCATAATGGCGTTGAGCTGATCGCAGAGGTCCTCCGAATCGGCATACTTGAGCGTAATCACCTTGGGCACCTCGGCGCTCTCGCGGCTGTCAAGCTCCCCGACCAGCGCCTCGATCACATCGTAGGCCTCCGGGATCTTGCTGATCACGATGATCTTCTTGGTATCCGGCACGGCCTCGAAGGTCAGCATGCCGTACAGGGAGCCGACGATCTTCTTCTTGGAGTCTTCGCCGTCAAGACCGAACAGGAGCTGCCGGAGGTTGCCCGTGCCGTCCTGCTGCTCGCTGAAAAGCTGCGTAAGCAGGTTCGCCATCTGCACCGGGTCGGAGTTCTCCAGGTCCAGAATGCGATACTGGTTCTGCCGGATGTTCATGGGAATATCCCATTCCTCCTTGATCTGCCGGGCGATTTTCGCCATATTTTTCTCGGAGGCAATGACGGTTACCTGCTTGAAGGTCGGGTAGGAGACCACTTTTACCACGTCCGCCGGGTCCACGCTGCGGTAGCTGTAACGGTTGCTGCTGCGGCCATAGCTGTAGGTGTTGTAGGTGCCGGACTCCGATTCGTAGAGCCCCTCGATGTTCGCCTTGATCTGATCGGGATCGGCGTATTGGAGCGTAAAGGTCCGGGTCTCGAAGAGGTCCTGCGAGGGCAGGTCGATCTCGGCGATGAGCCGTTCGACGAGCTTGCGGTTCTCCTCGCTGCCGAAGACGACGATCTGGCTGGTCTGCGGCAGGGCCTCGACGACGACATTGGCCTTCAGACTGGTCCCCGGCATCTGCTGGATGGTGTTGACCACCATTCGCGCCACCTCCGTCACGTTGGCATAGCGGATCGGGATCACCTGCTGACTGGCCTCCTGGGCCTCGGCGAGATCAAGCTTCCGGACCCACTCCTCGATGCGGGCCAGGTCCTCGCGGCCGGCGCGAACCAGAATCCACCGCTGCTTGGGAACCGGGATCAGGCGAATGGGAATCTGACCGGCATCGAGCACCACGCTGGGAGCGGCCCCGGACTCGCCGGGACGGCCGCGCGAACGGTCGCGCCCGGAGAACCGCGACGACTGAGCGGAGGAATCGGTCAGGAGCAGTTCAAGCACCTGCACTACCTCGACCGGATCAGCTTCTTTGAGTTTGATGATCGTTTCCACGGTCTGGGACGATTCGGGAACGTCGAGCTGGCGGATGATCCGCTCGATGCGGCGAAGATTCTCCACCGTCTCAATGACCGACACCCGCCCGGTCGTCTGGTCTGCGGCGACGTAGCCGTAATCGGAGATAAGCCCGCCGATGATCTGCGCCAGTTGAGTCGGGCTATAATTAGTCAACTGGAACCACTTCTCCACGATCTGCGAGGGCTCCTGGATGCGGGCCAGCGGCTCATCGACGCTGAGCGTCGGCACCGAGCCTGTGCGGGCGGAGGCCATCGGTTTGAGGAGGATCATATCCGCCCGCTGATCGACCATGATACCCCGGGCCTGGAGCGCCGCGATCAGCAGGGAAAGGGCCTTCTCCCGGGGAACCTTCGCGCTGGAGAAGATGGTTACCTTCGTCTGCATGATCTCATCGTTGACGGGAATGACGGGTTTGCCGGTCCATTCCCCGAGCTTCTGGAGGATGCTCCTCATCTCGACATCATTGAGCTGGACCGCCTCAAGGCCCGCCTCGTTCGGATCGTCGGAAGGTCGGTCCGGCGACCCTTCCGACCGCTCCGAACCGAAGCGCCCGCGAAAGTCCCGCCGACCGCCGAAGGACCGGTCGCCCCGCCCCGAAAAGGCGGGCCGGTCCCCTTCGTCGGCGGATGGTTGCGATCCGGCGTCCTGCCGATTCGGCTCCCGGCTCTCCGAAGAGGTCGAAGAAGCGGCCGGGTTTTCCGCCGACGTCGGGACCGTCAGTTCGAGATCCTCTTTCGGCAGCGGTTTGCCGCGCGCCGACAGCCAGCCGACGAAAATCAGCAATCCAATCAGAACCGGGCAAACCATACTAATCCACTGCATTGGTCTCATGAGCACACCCATCAATCCCTGTTTTCTCTTCTGAATCGTTCTCTCATCTGCTCGCGAAACGCGCTGCGTTCCTCGGGCGACATCTGTTCGAAGCGCTGACGCATCTGCTCCCGTTCCTCGGGGCTTATGTTGAAAAAGCCGCGACCGCCCGGTCGGCCGAAACCGCCCGGTCCGTCAAACCCGCCCGGCATGGGAGGACCGTCCGGCCGCCGGGACGCAGCGGCGCCCGAATCGGAGGTCCTCGCTTCCGGCCGCGACCGCGAACCCCGGGAAGGACGCCCGCCGGGGGATCCCCCGCCCCCCGTCTCAAACGGATACTGTCGGACCTCCTTTTCCTGGAAAAGAAACGTTACCGAGGTCGCGTCGATTGCCAGGATTTTGGCCCCGGCGACCTCCTGGCCGACTTTGTACCATTCGCCGTTAATCAGGGCCGTATCCCCCAGAATCGCCAGGCACCTCGGCGGTTCGGGAGGCGGGACCGGAGGGGCAAAGAGACTCTTCCCGGTCAACGCCGCGATACGACCGCCGTCGTCCGCCGTCCGGTCTCTCGCCTCCTGCTCGATCTTCTCGACGCGGGCCGCGGCCTCCCGGAACCGATCATCCGTCAGGGCCAGGCCGGTCGCCAGCCGTACCCATTGAAAGGCGAGAAAACCGATCAGCAGGATCCACCCTGCGATCAGAAGGCGATTGCCGCCGGTCAGTTTTTCAAGATGAAATTTCATTGTCTTCTCTCCTTTACCGGGCATACGTAAACACCGTCAGCTCCCATACCATCTGGTTGCGGTCCATGTTGTTGGGCGTCAGCCGCAGCCGCATCGTCCCCGCATACATGGGATTGGACGGGAGGATCGACAAAAGTCGGAGCACCTGATCGTAGGTCCCCTGTCCCTGGCTTTCCAGACGCAGGATGCGATAGCCGCCCGCCAGCCCCTTGCTGCCCGTCACGGCCGACAACTGCAGCCGCTTGGAGTCCAGGCCGACCTGGCGAAGCTGCCGGGTAAACTCCTCCTGGAACGCCGGGCCGCGCTCCTCCGCACGCCCGGGCATCTCTATCACCGGCATCGAGCGAACAAGCTGCTCCAGCTCGATTGTCTTCGGATCGCTCGGATCCATCCTCATCTGGGCGACCTGACGGTGCAGCACCGTCAGACGCGCGCGGGTGGCTTTCCAGTTTTTCAGCAGCGGCTCGATCCCCAGGAACCAGCCGACGATCAGCCCCGCCCCCGCCGCACACAGCAGCACCGTTTTTTTCTCGCGCGGATTCAACGTCTTAAACATGTCTGCTCCTATCGGCTGAAGTGGCGATATGCGAACTGGATCGCGAACTTCACTTTTCTCGTCTTTTCATCCATCGCCGGCTCGATCAACTGCGGCTTGCTGACGCCGCTTTTGCCCGAGAGATTCTTATGAAACTCGTAGGCCTGCTCATAGCTGTCGGCCTGACCCTTGATCTCCACCGGCTTGCCCAGCTCGAACACGAGCGAGTCGAGAAGCACCCCCTCCGGGCGCGTCTCCTGAAGCACGGTCATCAAGTCGATCAGGTCCGGGCGGGTCCGGGCGATCTGTTTGCGGTACTCCTGGCGTTCGAGAAAGGCCGCCGCCGTCTGCCCATCCCGGGGCTCGTTCAGCCGGCGTTCCAGGGTCTCCAGTTCCATCCGGTCCTTCCAGTACCATCCCGCCGCCAGCACGAGCAGCGCTGCGACCGCGTGCAGGACGATCCGCCGACGCGCCGTTTTTGGGGTCATCGATACAAGCGCCGTCTCCTGGCGGGTAAAATCAAAATCCGTCGGGCGGCCGTCGAGCCCGAGCAGGGCCAGGGCAAACTCCCGGGGCCGCCGCCGCAGGACCTCCGGGTTGTCCAGCCCCAGCAACCGGATCTTGCGGGGGTCCGGTTCGCACGGCGTTACGGACAGACCCTGCTCAACCAGGGCGGCCGACAACTCCCGGCTGCGGTCCGATCCGAGGTCCCACAGGTAAACCGGTGCCTCCTTTGCCTCCGACCGGAGCGTGCGCACGGCCTGCACCGTATCGTTCACCCACAGCGCCGCCGACGCCGGGTGCGGATCGATGTCGATCCGTATGACCTGCCGAATGTTCCGCCGCTCGGCCAGGATCGCCACGGCCTCCCGCTCCAAAACGCACAGGAGGATGGAGGGCCGTTCGCTGCTTTGAAAACCCTCGTACCAGCCGCACACCAGCGCCTGCACATCCGGCAGAACCGCTCGAAGCCCCGCCCCCGGCAGCGCGGCATACAGCCCCTCCAGCGTCTCTCGCCGAATCGCCGCCAGCAGACACCGTTTGCCGCCTTCCTGATCGTCGGCCCGCCAGGTGTAATGCATCTGCTCCAGCGGCAGCGGCAGGCAGCGTTCGGCCTGGGTGCGGACAATGGGGGCCAGCCGTTCGGACTCCACGGGCGGCAGGTCGAAAGTGTAAAAGCCGACCTGCGACGAGTCGAGACCCGCGCAGACGGCCGGCCGCGACGACTTATCGGGGCGACAGCGGACCAGCAGCTCTTTCCACTGCTCAGGCGAGCTGACCGTCTCTGTCCCCGCCGCGCGGATCTGTCCGTCTTCCCGCCGGAGGATGACCAGCTCGGCGCGGTTGGACTTCTCGGACCAGGTCAGGCCGATGGACACGCTCGCGCCGCCGGACTGTGTTTTATCGATGACCAATGGCGATTCTCCTCATCTGAACCTCAAACTTCAATAATGCTCCGTACTCAAAACGCCGCTAATCCTCCCGCCAGTACAGTACCCGGCCGCTGTCACGGTCCCGGTCGATGATCGCTTCGATCCGCAGCGTCTGACCGGTGGCCGCGGAGATGCCGGTGCTCGCAATCCGAAACACGCTGGAACGCAGGGCCATTGAGTCAATCGTACGCAGGAAAATCTCATCCGTCATCCCCTGCACCCCGCGAACATCCTCAAACGATTCGAAACCGTTCTCCCGCAACTGGCGAGCCGCCGCCATGTTTTGCGCCAGTTCCCGGTTGCCTTCGAAGAACGCCTCCAGGACCTCCACAGAGGCCGTATTGACATTCAGCTTCCCGGTAACGGGCGTCTGATCGCTTACACTGACCCGGTCGGCAATCGAAGCAAGGGCCGCACTATCCAGCGGCCGGCCCTGGGACTGCTGCGAACTTTGGCTCTGTGAATTCGAACCGCCCTGGCTGCCGGAAGAGCGTCCGCTCGAATTCCCGCTCGATCTGCCGCTTGAGCCGCCGTTCGAGTTGCCGCTTCGGCCGGAACGTTGCTCCCGGCTCTGACTTTGGCCTTGATTCTGACTCTGATCCCGACTGCCCTGGCCCTGGTTTTGCCCGCGGTCGTTGCCGCCGGCGGCCTGCTTGTTCTCATCCGTCAGTTCGGCCAGCGTCCCGAACTGGCGATGGCTCTCAATCCATTGTACCTGATCGCCGCTCAGAGGCAGATTTCTGAGCTGGGAGCTGTTGGCGCTGTTAATGTTGATCCGCGCGTTGCTCTCCGCGTCCGTGTTCGCCTGGGCCGACCAGCAGGTCAGCAGATCGATCAGCGGGGTGTAGCCCGAGGCCGACAGTTCCTCGCTGCCGTAGAGCGTCTCCGGGTCCATGCCGCGCACCCGCAGCAGTTCGCGGACGCTCTGAAAGCGGTCGTTGCGGCACGAATACGCGCGCGGCAGGTTCCGGTAGTAGCCCTCCTCCGCGCCGCTGGGCTGAGGGTCGTCATCCGAGTCCCGCCAGTCGAGGATGCTGTCGCAGATCTCCGCCGTCACAAGGTCCAGGGCCGCCAGTTGCGCAGCGGTCGCCGTGTTCAGATCCAGCTTGCCCGACTCATCCGTCACGCTGACGCGAAATGCAGCCCCCTCCAGATCGACCCCGTCCAGCTGTTGAGGATTATTCGCCCAGATGTCCAGCAGCGTATCCGTCGAACGATCCTCCATCAGCAGCAGGGCCACGGCGGTCTCGATCCCCGCGCGGGCGGCCCAGCGGCAGCGGATTCGCTCGGAGGCCATCTGGCTGACGGTTCCATCGAGCCGGCTGATCCGGGCGGTCACCGTCGCCACCAGCGTCATGACGATAACCAGCCAGAGCACCAGGATCAGGGCCGAACCGCCGCGAACCGCTTTGAAGGCCGACCGTTTCATGGCATCCCCCCCGACGCGGCGTCTGCGGCCGTTTCCGAATCCGACGACAGGACGCCGGCGCTGTCCAGCGCCTCCTGCGTCGTCGTGCCCTCCCGGGCAAAATGCATCCAGACGGAACGGGTATAAACGCGGCCTTCTTCCTCGTCGTCGCCCTCGCGGACCGCCAGGAGGACCTGCATCAAAACCGGCAGCCTCTGGGTATCGACCCACTCATCCGTCCAGTCCGTCCCGTCAAAATAGCGCAGATCAAATACGATCACCGAGTCGCTGAGCACGGTCAGAATCCCGCCGGCGGTTTCCTCGGCCGTTTCGATTCCCACGACCGGGCAGACCCGCCGGAAAAAAACCATCCGACCGGTATCCTCGTCTCGGATGAGCCCGTATTCCACCTCCTGCCGGTCCGACTCGGGTTCGCCCGGGCGGGCCGGCCGCACGCTGAAAACATGCATTCGCAGGCGGGGATAGAGTCCAAGACCCGGTTCGGCCCCGTTGCCCTCAAAGACAATATTCTGCCGGGCCGCGCTGGCCAGGTCCTGCTCGATCTGCGCTGCGCAAAACCGCAGTGCATCCTGCGCCTCGTTGGACAGGCGGACCGCGTTGCGGCTGTCCACAGCCGTGCGGAATCCCGCCAGGGCCGCCGCCGCCACAAACGCCGTCAGCACCGCCGCCGCTATCACTTCCAGTAATGTAAAACCTTGATTTCGCATTGTATCCTATTGCGGTCGCATCCCGCCGGCCGCCGGGCCGGTCGCCGCCGTATCCTCCGTAACCGCCGTCTCACCGCACAACCGCGTCCGGCAGACGATCCGCCGAACCGCCCCGCTGCCGCCGGAGGGCCACCGCACCTCCATCCGGATGTCATAGAGCAGATCGATGTCCGTCTCGTCGATCTCGACGCTCCACGAGTAGTTCGGCGCCTCCCTGAACACGCCGCCGGTAATATTCGCATCGAGGAAGGCGGAGATACCGAAGGCGTCGATCAGCTTAAGCTGCATGTCGGCCAGTTCCCACGCCCGCTCCGTCTCCTGATCGATGCGGACGGCCGACAGGCTCCGGCCGCTCAGGGCGCCGATCGTCATCACAGCCCCGGCCAGCAGGCTCGCCGCCAGCAGCGTCTCCAGCAGACTGAACGCCGCCCGGCATTGTTTAGATCGTTTCATACGCATCGAGATCCACCCAGTCCAGGGCCGCTTGTTCGACGATCCCCTTTTCCATACGGACGCGCCCGGTGGCCTCCGTCACGAGGATCGAGGCGCGGCGCGTCCCGTTGCCGATCTGGATCAGGGCCGTGCAGGCCGAGCCGTCGGGCTCAAAGCGAATCTGGCTTTGCATCTCGTCCGTCTCATCGAGCACAGCGATCCTTTCGAAGCGGACCCCCTCCGGCAAAGACGAGGCCCGGACCGACACCAGACCCTCAGCCCCCACCCCCTTGGCGGCGTCGTCTTCGGTCTGCTCGCGGACCAGAACGTAGCGGCCCGTTTCCTCATCCAGCACCAACCGGTGCGTCACACCGGTCTGGATGGCCTGAATGCGGGCCGACCGCATTGCCAGCATCAGCCGGTACCCCGCGTTCTCCACCCGAAGCGACTCGCTGCCCCGCAGCAGCAGGAGCGCCGTGCCCGATACCGACAGAGCAACCAGCGCCGTCACGGCCAGCAGTTCCACCAGCGTAAAGCCGCGCCGAATTGTATTAAAAATCCCGTAAATTCCGTACATCCTGTCTTTAATGGTTTCTTTTGCCCCTCGGAGTCCCCGGCGGCAAAAACTATTCGTTCACAATATCCGCATTCTCGCCTTCGCCGCCCTCGACGCCGTCAGCTCCCAGACTGATCAGGTCATAGCTGCTCGGATTGACGATCCCCGGATACACGTACAAGTACATGTTGCCCCACGGATCGAGCACCTCCGATTTCTTGAGGTACTCCCCGCCCCACTTCTCCTGTACGTCCGGCGGGGTGACCAGCAGGGCGTCAAGCCCCTCCGCCTCCGTCGGAAACCGCCCGCAGTCGTAGTAAAAGCGTCCGATGGCGTTCTCAATAATCCCCATCTGTCCCCGCGCGATGTCATGCTTGGCCTTGCCCAGGCTCTTGAACGCCCGCGGCACGACGAACACCGCCAGCAGCGCCAGGATTATCGTCACGGCCAAAAGTTCCACAATCGTAAACCCTCTTCGTCTCTGTCTCATCCGTCTGTCCTTTTGAATAGTTGCCCATCCGCCTCCGGCGGATTTTGCATTGTTGTTTTTGAATTTTCAATCACTTATGGCTACCCGTAAACGCTCAGATCCATCCCGAGGATCGGCAGCAGGATCGAGGCAATCAAAAAGAACACGATGGCCGCCAGGATCAAAATCAGCAGCGCCGGGAAGATCGCCATGAACCGCTGAAGGACCGTGTCGGCCTGCTCGTCGAAGGTCGCGGCCGCCTGAAGAAGCATCTCGTCGAGCTTGCCCGTCTGCTCGCCGATGGACACGATCTGCACAAGCAGCGGGTCGAACAGACCCGACTGCTCCATCGGCTCAGCCAGCGACGAGCCCGTCTTGACCGACTCGGCCACGCGGTCCATCTCTCGTTCGAGCACGGCGTTACCCAGCGTATCGCGGACCACCGCCAGCGACTCAAGGATCGGAATGCCGCACTTGGTCAGCGCCCCCAGCGTCCGCGCGAAACGCCCCACCGCCAGCGTCCGCAGCACCTTGCCCAGCAGCGGGCTTTTGAGCTTGAACGCATCGAACTGAAACCGCCCCTTCGCCGTCGCCTTCCACCGCATAAAGAGATAAACCCCGGCGCCGGTCGCCAGCGCCGCCAGCCAGCCCCAGTACACCAAAAAATGGCTGATCCCCATCAGCACCTTGGTCGGCAGCGGCAGCGCCGCGTACTCGATATCCATCGCCTCCAGCAACTGCGGCATGATCCACACCAGCACAATCGTCACCGAAATCAGCCCCAGCGTCAGCACGAACAGCGGGTAGATCGAGGCGCTCTTGAGACTCCCCTGGATCTTCTGCTCGCGCTGGAGGAGCCGCACAAGCTGCTCCATCGTCTCTTCGAGAATGCCGCCCGTCTCGCCCACCTGCACCATCGACACATACAGTGGGCTGAACACCTCGGGGTGCCGGGCCATCGCCTCCGAGAGCGACCGCCCCGCTTTGACGTCCCCCGCCAGTTCCTCCAGCAGCGACCGCAGCGCGGGCTTGTGCTGCTGTTTGGCGATGATCTGGAGGGTCTGCAGGACCGGCAGCCCGGCCTTCAGCGCCGTCATCATCTGCTCGGTCACCTGCACCAGCTCCCGGCTGCCGACCCGCGACCGTACAAACGCCGCTTCAATCGTCGATTCGACGGCCTTCTTATCGCCCGTCGCCAGGTCAATGACAAACTGGCCCTTCTCCGCCAGCAGCGAGATGGCGCTCTTGCGGTCCACCGCCTCGATCACACCGCTGACCGGCTGCCCCTGTCGATCCAGTGCTTTATAGGTAAAGTGATTCACGAGCCCTCGCTCCCTGCCCTCGCGGCTACTCTTCTTCCATTCCCTGGGTAACCCGCAGCACCTCCTCCGGCGTCGTAACGCCCGCGAGGACCTTCTCGATCCCGTCGTGCCGCATGCTCACGTGTTCCGCCGGCGCCTGGTCGAGGATCTGGTCCGTCGTCGGCCGCTGGGCGATCAGCTTGCGAAGCGGCTCATGGATCCGCAGCAGCTCATAGATGCCGATCCGGCCGCGCATCCCCGTCTGGTTGCACTCCTCGCAGCCCCGGCCGTGATAGATCACGTCCGTCGGCTTGATGGAGATCGAATTGGTCAGGGTCGCCAGCAGCCGCTCATCCGGGTGGTAGCGCTCCTTGCACGCCGGGCAGATTCGCCGCACCAGCCGCTGCGCCAGCACGCCCTCCAGCGAGCTGGCCAGCAAAAACGGCTCGACGCCCATGTCGATCAGCCGTGTCACGGCCCCCGCCGCGTCGTTGGTATGCAGCGTCGAGAACACCAGGTGCCCCGTCAGGGCCGCCCGGATCGCGATATCCGCCGTTTCCCGGTCGCGAATCTCGCCGACCATGATGATGTTCGGGTCCTGCCGGAGGATGTGCCGCAGCCCGCGTCCGAACGTCAGGCCGCGGCGAGGATTCACCGGCATCTGGATCACCCCGTCAAGCTGGTATTCCACCGGGTCCTCAATCGTGATGATCTTGAGACTCGGATCGTAGATTCGGTTCAGCGCCGCGTACAGCGTCGTCGTTTTGCCGCTGCCCGTCGGCCCCGTCACCAGCACAATCCCGTGCGCCTTGCTCAGGCACTGGGCAAACCCTGCCAGCGTCGCCTTGTTCATCCCCAGCCCTTCCAGCGGGATCATCGCCGTATTGCGGTCCAGCAGCCGCATCACGACGGACTCGCCGAAGACCGTCGGGATCGTCGAGACACGGATGTCGATCTTGCCCTTGGGCGTGGTAAATTCGATGTGCCCGTCCTGCGGCACATAGCGTTCGGCGATGTTCATCGACGCCATGATCTTGATGCGCGACAGGATCGCCGCCTGCAATCGCTTGGGCGAGGTGGACTTCTCGATGAGGATGCCGTCGATGCGGTACTTGATCTTCACCTCCTGCTCGAACGGCTCGATGTGCACGTCGCTGGCCCGCGCCTCGGTGGCCTCCAGCAGGATCAGGTTGACCAGGTTCACCAGCGACGGCTCGCGCGCCAGCTCATGCAGCCGGGCCGTCGTCAGGTCCCCGAGGATCTCCTCTTCCCCGCCTTCCGTCGAGGGCTTCTCGCCGGGGGCCAGGTTCTGGAGCATCCGCGCCACGTTGCTGCCGTAAAACCGCAGAATCGCCCGCTCCAGGTCCATCGGCCGGCTGTAGCAGCGGCGGATGCCCAGGCCGGTAATCAGCCGCAGGTTTTGCAGGGCCTCCTGGTCAAACGGGTCCAGCATCGCCACCGTCAGCCACCCGTCCGTCTGCTCGACCGGCAGCACATTGTACTGCGTTACCACCTCCGGCGGCACCTTGGCGATGACTCGCGGTTCAATCTCGATATTTTCAAGGTCCTTTGTCGCGATCCCCGCCTGCTCCACCAGCCCTTCCGTCAGTTGCCGGGCGGTAACAAGACCCGATTCCAGCAGAATTTGCCCTATTCGTCGGGGGTCGGTTGCCTGACGGACCAGGGCCTCCGCAAGTTGCGGTTCAGATATAATCCCTTGTCTGCAAAGGATTTGCCCAATCCTTTTCTCCGACATCTCCATCTTTGTTTCTTTTTCTTGAATGGCTTCTTTTAACGACACTTCCACTCGACTTACCCGGAAAAATACAATTACGGATTATGAATTTCAATAATGCTCCTTGCAAGAGTATAGGACGTCGAGACCTTAAGATTGTTGCAGAAAAACCTTTTTGCCCCCAAATTTTTCAGAAATCATCTGTCTTGCTGCAATCCATCCTCTCCAAAACCGATTTTTCAGCGGCCGGCCCGTACTACGGCAATAAGCGATTCGACCGGTCCGCTTTTTGTCAGATACTCCGCCGCTCCCGCCTCGTGCATGGCATCGGCCACGCCCGGGTCGATGTGCATGGAAAGCCCGACCACCCGAATTTCGGGATGATGCTCATGGATTCTCCGGGTTGCCTCCACTCCGCCCATCTCTCCCAGATTAACATCCATGATAACCACATCGGGGTTGAGCCGGTCGGTCATCTCAATCGCCTGCGGCCCGTCCGCCGCCTCGCCGACGACCTCAATATCCGGCTCGAACCGCAAAAGATTGACCAGTCCCTCTCTTACGATCCGATGGTCATCGACAATCAGCACACGCGATACAGCCGACTTGGAACGTACCCGGATCTTTTCAGCCGGCTCAGGCCTTTGGATTGCCCCGACGGGGGCCTCGGCCGGTTCTTCCGGTTCGACCGCGGGAACCGTCAGGGTAATCCGGGAACCGCGGCCCGGCGCCGTCTCGATTTCCATCGCCCCGCCGATATGGGCCAGCCGTTCCTGGATGTTGAAAAGCCCAAAGGTTGCCTCATCGGGCCGCCGCTTCCGAAGCAGGTCCGGATCGAACCCCCGCCCCTGATCCGAAACGATCAGTCGGATATGCCGGTCGTCAATCCGCATCAGCGTCACCTGGGCCTCTGTGACACCGGCGTGCTTGACGGCGTTGAACAGCAGTTCGCGCACGCATTCGAACAGCAGCGTCCGAACCTCCTCCACGCCCGGCTCGGCCTTCGGATCGGCCGTCAGGCGGACAAAAAACTGGTTCTTTTTCTCCATATCCGACGCCAGCCACCGCAGGCCCGCGATCAGCCCCGCCTCGTGCAGCACCGGCGGACTCAGGTCCACCGCCAGCGAACGCGACGCCTTTATCGCCTCCTCAAGAATGGCGTTGATATCGCGGGCGGCCGTTTGCAGTTCCGCCGGATCGCGGCTGTGTTCCATCCAGCTAAGTTGCATCCGCGCCGCTGCGATGAGCTGCTGGATATGGTCGTGCAGTACCTGTGCCAGCCGCTTGCGCTCCCGCTGCTCCGCCTGTCCCAGTTCCATTGCCAGCGCCCGCAGTTGACGCGCCTTCTCCTCCACCTGTCTCGTCCGCTTGGCGACCCGACGTTCCAGCATCTCATTGAATTGCTGAAGTGCCTCCTGCATCCGGATCCGATCGGTCACATTATGCATCACATGCCCCGCCCCGATCTGATTGCCCTCACCGTCGAAAATCGGGTTGAACTGCATATCATAGACCTGCCGTTTGCCCGGCGGGCCAAACTCCGCCGTCAGGCGAATAACCTGTCCGCTCAGCGCCTTGCTCCACAGGTCCCGCGCCTTTTGCTGGTCCTCCGGCCAGGGAGCCAGAATGTCGATCATGTTCATTCCCATCTCAAGATCAATCCCCCAGAGCCGTTTGAACTCCCTCTGATAGGAATCGTTGAAATACGTATAGCAAAAATAGTTGTCCTCGGCGGCGATTTGATCTTCCGCACCCCGGGCAATGCCCTCCAACAGCCCCAGCGCCCGCCGCAACTGCATTTCCGTCTCTTTGCGCTCGGTGATGTCCTGCACGAATCCGTACACTTTGAGAACCCGGCCCTCCTCGTCGCGAATGGTCATCCCCCGGGCATGAACAAACCGCTCGCGCCCGTCATCCGCACGAATGATGCGGTATTCGACGTCATAGGGCTCCTCGCCCCCGCGAATCTTCTTCATGGCCCGCATAACGGCCCGGCGGTCCTCCCGGTGAGCCAGCGGCAGCAGCTCGGCTGACCGCATCGTCCGTTTGTAACAGCCGTGGATGGCCTGCCACTCCTCCGAAAACGTCCACCGGTTGCTCGCCACGTCCCATTCCCACGCCCCCGTATGCGACAGTGCCTCGGCCCCGGCCAGCAGCCGCTGGCTGTATTGCAACTGCTCCTCCGCCCGCCGGCGTTCCGTCACATCCAGGATCGTTCCGATCATTCGGACGGGCCGCTCGGCTTCGAAGAAGACGACCCCGGTGGCCGCCACCCACCGCTCGGCGCCAGTCCGGGGACAGACGGTCCGATACTCTTCATGATACCGGCCGCCGCTGCTTGGATCGCAATACGTTTTGATAATCGCCTCGACACGGGGCACATCATCGGGATAAACGCCCGCGATGAACTTCTCATAGGCAATCGGCTCATCCGGACTCAGGCCCCACATTTCACGAAGCCGCTCATCCCAGTAGGCCGTCTTCCCCATCATATCCCAGTCATAGATCCCCAGGTCCGCCGACTCCTTGGCAACCTTCAGCCGCCATTCGCTCGTCCGCAGCGCTTCCTCCGTCCGCTTGCGCTCCGTGACATCCTCCGTAAAAATGATGACCCCGGCTGCCTGTCCGCCCTTGTCATACCAGGGCCGCACCTCCCATTTCAGCCACTGAACCGAGCCGTCCCTGCGGTCGAATCGATCCTCTTCGGCGCGGAGCACTTCTCCGTCAATCGCCCGACGGTGAATCTCGCGCCAGCGTTCGGGAATCTCCGGGAACACATCGTAGTGAGACAGCCCCCTCAAATCGCGTCCCTCCAGCCCATAATCATGCAGCCAGCGACGGCTGGCGATGATATACCGCATCTGCCGATCGAATATCGCCAGCGCCACGGGAGCATGCTCGATGAATAATTGCAAACGCTCGCGATACTCCCTCAGCGCCTCCTCGGCCTCCTTGCGGCCGGTAATATCCCGGATGATCGACATGATCAGCACCCGTCCGCCCCAGGTAAACCGGCGGGTAACGATCTCCACGGGAATGCGCCGTCCATCCTTCGCCACCAGCGTCTTCTCATGGCGAAGAGTGCCCCCGCGGCGAAGTGCCGCGACTTCTTCCGGGAAGCACCGCCGGCATTCCTCCGTCACAATATCGCCCGGCGTCAGCGAAAGCATCTCCCGGCGGCTGTAGCCGAGAAGCCGGCAGATCGACGGATTCACCTCAACAAAAATCCCCCCCGACGCAGATTCGATGGATTCATGGAACACAATCCCGTCTTCGGCAAGATTGAAGATCTTTTCATAACGCAAACGCTTTTCTTTCAGGTTCGCAGAGCGCAATCCCCCTTTGTCTGGCGGGCTTTCTACCGTGTCACGTCTCAGCTTTTTCATGCCGAGCTTTCAGGCCCCCGTTGCCGGGAACCTCAGAGAAGTTCTTATACGTTCATACTGCTTCCCAAAATACGTCCAGCACTCATCTTTACGTTTTATACGCCCTTTGAAGGGCATCAAAATTACAGTAAATCGCCTTAAAACATGCTAAAGAAAATTTCTACCCCTAAATTGCGGCCGACTCGCAAGGGCGGATGAGCGCATAAAAAAACCTTCGGCAGTGTTACCTGCCGAAGGTCCCGCCAAAATTAGCCAAATCTCCCTTGGCTCATCGTCCCAACAGGGATGATTATCGCAGGTTTCTTTTTTTTTCTCTATTAGGAAAAAACCCTAATTTTATGAGTAAAAATACCCACCTTAATCGGACCTCTCCGGTAGAATACCGTAGAAAAATCAGGAGCTTTACTTCCCGCCGGTCGTTCCCACCGGATTCGCCGGTATTTTGGGTTGCCCGCCGCCCTCGAACAAGATAGAATTCCCGTCCATAACAAAAAATGTAACATTTTAGCCGTGTGCCTGTGACGCGTTGTCATTCCGGGCTTGCCCCGGAATCCAGCATAAAACAGCTTCCGACGAAGGCGGTCTCCTATTTTTCTGCAAACGGCTAAAAAATTGCCAAAAAATTAAGGAAAGACAGAGTATGATTTCTCGACGAAAAACCCGGCAAATCAGGATCGGCCCCGTCACCATCGGCTCGCGGCATCCTATCGCGATCCAGTCGATGACCAAGGTGTTCACGACCGATACGGCCGCCTGCATCCGGCAGGTGCAACGGCTCCGCGAGGCCGGCTGCGACCTCGTCCGCATCGCCGTCCCCACCCGCAAAGACACCGAGGCCCTCGCCCGGATCATCGAACAGGTCGATGTGCCGATCATCGCCGATATCCACTTCTCCGCCCAGCGCGCCATCGAGGCCCTTGAGGCCGGCGCCGCCAAGATCCGCCTCAACCCCGGCAACGTCAAGGACCCCGGCGACCTCGTCCGCGTCATCGACTGCGCCAAGGCCCATAAGGCGGCCATCCGCATCGGCGTCAACGAGGCCAGCATCCGCGACCTCAAAGCGGCCGATGTCCCCGAGTCCAAACGCGTCGCCCTGATGCTCCGCGAGATCAAACAGTACGTGCGGATCTTCGAGCGCCGCGGCTTCGAACGGCTCGTACTCAGCGCCAAAAGCGCCGATCCCGTGCGGACCATCGAGATCAATCGGGCCATCGCCGGGACGTTCGACTATCCCATCCACATCGGCCTGACCCACGCCGGCCTGCCCGAGGATGCGGCTATCCCCTCGGCGGTCTCCCTCGGCGCCCTGCTCTCCGAGGGCATCGGTGATACGATCCGCGTCAGCATCGCCGGCGACCCGGTGCGGGAGGTGCACATGGCCCAACAGATACTGAAGGCCCTCCACCTCTTTGAGGACTCTCGCCCCGAGCTGATCGTCTGCCCCACCTGCGGCCGCTGCCGGATCGACGTGGTTCGCCTCGCCCAAAAGGTGCGCCAGGTCCTGGAAAAACTGGACCGACCCCTCCGTGTCGCCGTCATGGGCTGCATCGTCAACGGTCCCGGCGAGGCCGCAGATGCCGATATCGCCGTCTGCGCCGCCGAGGGCAAGGGCTTCCTCTATCGCTTCGGCCGCCAGGTCGCCGTCGTGGAAGAGTCCCAACTGATCGAAGCCCTCCGGTCAATGATTGAACAGTCGCCGCCGAACACCGAGCGGCCCGCTTCGCCAAAACCTTAAAATCCGGCAGGAAAATGCCGATCCGGCCGAATTCCGGGCCGGCCGGATCGGCATCGCTGACAACCTGAAGCATCAACACCGGTTTTTACCGTACCTTTTTTCCTCCGTTTGCTTAGCTGACGCTCGATCTCCTGATTCTCCATCGCTCTTATGCGGCTTCTGAGCCCTCTCCTTTATAAGAGTTGAGCGTAACACATTTGCTGTTTTCACTTAGAAACTCAGGTTTCCCCCCTCCGTACCATTTCAAGTAGTGTGGAAAAGAGAAAAAAACCGCAACCAGAATAGGAAAGGAGGCGGCCATGACATTGAGTAAAAGGAGCTTGCTGGCGGCCGCATTGGCGAGTGTGCTGATCTGTGGAACGATCTATGGAAAACCGACCTTATCCGATAACAAAAATCTGCCCGATCAGGTTCAGATCGGCGATACGAAGTACGTAGTGGAAATGGAAAACGAAGACCCTACGCCGGTCATGCTGCTCCTTCGGGAAAGAGAGACCTCCAAGGTGATCGGAACCATTTCCTTTGATGACAAGGGGGACGTGATCGCCTACAGTCCCGGCAAGTCCGGGGACGCGAGACTAAACGGGAACGGACCCCGGAGCGATGCGATTCCCGGCCTCGATAATTCTGTCGCCGTCAACAACGGAAACAACGGCCTAATTTCGGGACCTTTAGTCAGAAACAACCGCGAAAAGGACAACAGGAACGGACTCCTGGACCGATTGGACGATAACGTTCCCGCCGATGTACTCAACAATGGCGGTTCAGGCGGCACGATCCCGAGCAGCGGCGGTTCGTCCGGCGGGACCTTGCCGGTTCCGGAACCCAGTGCCATTGTACTCAGTGCGGCCGGACTGATTATCATTGGACTGTTGAAGCTGAGACAGGCAAAAGCCTGACCACGACGCCTCGCTGAAACACAAAACAGGGACAGCTCTCCTTCCTCCGGGGAGGAGATTTTTCATGCGCTTTCTTGACCTTTAAAATCTCGCCTGCTATATTCTGAAATTGACCTGAAAATACAGATGATGAATACCGGTTTTTTCCATGAGTAATCGTTTCTGTGCAGATTGGTTTGCCTGCGGTTTGGACGGTCTTCCGAATCATGTTGAATGGGAAGGACGTACTTACCGATGCGCCCGTCTGTTTAAACACGATTTTTTTGCCGCCACCGGACTGTATGAAGCCGACGCGGAGGTCCCTCCTGCCGCAGACGGTCCCGCGCGAATTATTCTGAAGGTCAACCGCCTCCAGCCCTTTTTCGGCATCCCGATGGCATGGCTGGGAAAGCGATTGCGGGACCATGAGGTTGAAATCCTCCAGGCGCTTCAGGACCTGCCGCAGATCCCTCGCCTGCTGGGCCGATACGGTCCCTGCGGCTTTCTGTATGAATACATCGAAGGCCGCTCTCTCGATGAAGGGCCCGATATCCCGGATTCCTTTTTCGATGAGTGCCGAGAGCTCTTCCGCGCCATCCATGACCGGGGAATCTGCTACCTGGACACGAACAAACGGGGCAATATCCTGGTCGGCAGCGACCGGCGGCCTTATCTGATCGATTTTCAGATCTCCCAGCGGTTTAACGGGCGGTGGAAGCGCCTTCAACACGCCCTTCAGCGGGAGGATATGTATCACCTGTACAAACACAAACGCCGATTCCGTCCGGATCTTCTCACGCCGGAAGAGGAAACCCTGAGCCGGCGGAGAAGCTCGCTGATCCGAATCCATCGTTTCATCGCCACCCCGCTGCGACGTCTGCGCCGGCGGCTGCTCGGCTGGCTGATCCGTCGGGGAACCTTGCCCCTCCCGGAGGACCGCGACTACAGCCCGGAAAACGACCTGCGAAGGTATTGCCCCTCCGATAAATCTTAGAATCGCGCGCCCCGTCCTATCGCTCTAATACTCCTCCAAATGGAAAAACTCGGCGTTCTCAAGCCACTGTTCCGGGCGGGCGGCAAAGTCGGCCAGACCCTCCATGAGCCGGCAATGCTTCTTTTCCTCCTCGGCCAGCCGCTGGAAGAGCTGCTGCTGGCGGGGCTTTTCAACCTGGTCTGCGCGATCCAGGTAAAAATCGATGCTTTTTTTCTCTATCTCCATCGCCTTTTTATAGAGCTCGATCTGATCGATGTCGGTCTCGAACTTTTCCCCGAACTCCTTCATCCGGCGGAAAATATTTTTGGCACGATCCAGCACATCGACTTCCTCCATCTCACCCTCTTCCGACCGGATGGCCTGAATCGTCCGGTAGTGCTTGTCTTCTTCATCGGCCAGCATGGTCAAGACCGCCCTCACCCCCTCGCTCGAGGCCTTGGCGGCCAGTTCCCGATAAAACCGTTCTCCATCTTTTTCCATTTGCATGGCGAAAGCAAAAATATCCATATTCTTCCCTTTCATGAAAATACATCTTTTCCTGATCTTTGTATCATAGCCAAGACCGCCGGCCATTTAAAACGCAATCCGTTATGGAGTTAAAAAATCAGGAAATCTCTTATTCCTGCCCAATCAAAACTTGTCAGCCTGAAACGGATATGGTATGATTCGCTTTCTTTTAAGTCCCTTGAAAGGTTTGATTTAGATGGAATCTAAAGAAACAGAGCCCTCGGCGTTCGTCCTGTGGTTTACCGGACTTAGCGGCTCCGGAAAGAGCACGCTGGCCGATGTGGTTGCAAAAAAATTAATCGATCAGGGGCGGAAAGTGGAGCGGCTCGACGGCGACACGCTCCGCGGTCTGTTTCCCAACACCGGCTTCAGCCGTCAGGCCCGCGATGAACACATCAAACGGGTCGGTTTCATGGCCAGCCGTCTCGAACATCACGGCATCATCGTGGTCGCCTCATTTATCTCGCCCTACCGCGAGGCCCGGCAGTTCGTCCGCCGGCTCTGCAGCAATTTTATCGAAGTTTATCTGAAGGCCTCCGTGGAGGAGTGCGCCCGACGGGACGTCAAGGGACTCTATAAAAAGGTAAAAAACGGCGAAATCAAACAGTTTACGGGCATAAGCGACCCCTATGAGGAACCCGAATGTCCGGAAATCACGCTCGATACGGAGTTGCAAACGGTCGAAGATTCGGTTAATACCATAATGAACTATATTTCCGGGTAGTGATGGTTTTGAGGAAACAGCTTTGTGGATCATTTAAGTCAGCTTGAAAATTTAAGTATCCATATCCTCCGCGAGGCATACGCCGGCTTTAAGAGTCTCTGCATGCTCTGGTCAATCGGCAAGGACAGCACCGTCCTGCTGTGGCTGGCACGAAAGGCCTTTCTCGGGCACGTGCCCTTTCCGCTGATCCATATCGACACCCACTACAAAATCCCCGAGATGATCGAGTATCGCGACCGGCTGACCCGTCAATGGCAACTGGATATGATCTACGGCGAAAACACCAAAGCCCTCGAAGAAAAGACGACCTATCCGGACGGCAATGCCGACCGGCTGACCTGTTGCCGCCTGCTCAAGACCGAGGCGCTTAAAAACACCCTCAGCGGTCAGTGGCCGCGGTTTCGCTTCAACCACCAGACGGATCGCTACGAGATCGACAACAATATCGAGCCGTTCATCGGCGTCATCGTGGGCCTGCGGGCCGATGAGGAGGGTTCCCGCTCCAAAGAACGTTATTTCTCGCCGCGGGACAGGGCCAGTGAATGGGACATCGCCGATCAGCCCCCGGAGTTCTGGAACCAGTACAAGACGGACTTTGCCCCCGGAACTCATGTCCGGATCCACCCCCTGCTGGACTGGACGGAACTGAATATCTGGGAGTACATCGACCGCGAAAAGATCCCGACGGTCTCTCTCTACTACGATCATGGCGAAGGCAAACGCTACCGTTCGCTGGGTTGCTGGCCGTGCACGTTCCCCATCGATTCGACGGCAAAGAATCCGAAAGACATCATTGAAGAACTCCGCAGCGGCCGGCTCAGGAATATCGCCGAGCGGTCCGGGCGGGCCCAGGATGCGGAGGACGGCGGCGGCCTGGAAACGCTTCGCAGAGACGGATATATGTGATCGGATACCAATGATTCCCGCAACCAACGAAAAAATGAATATCGTCATTGCCGGTCATGTGGACCACGGCAAGAGCACCGTCGTCGGTCGCCTGCTGGCGGATACGGACTCGCTGCCCAACGGCAAGCTGGAGCAGGTGCAGGAGATGTGCCGCCGGACCAGCAAGCCCTTCGAATACGCTTTTTTGCTCGATGCCCTCAAGGATGAGCGATCCCAGGGGATTACAATCGATTCGGCCCGCGTCTTCTTCAAGTCCGCCAGGCGGCACTATATCATCATCGACGCCCCCGGTCATATCGAGTTCCTCAAGAACATGGTCACGGGGGCTTCGCACGCGGAGGCGGCCCTGCTGGTCATCGATGCCGCAGAGGGCGTCCGGGAAAATTCCCGCCGCCACGGCTACATGCTCTCGATGCTCGGCATCCGCCAGGTGACTATCCTCGTCAATAAGATGGACCTGGCCGGCTATGATAAGGCCGTTTTTGACGGAATCGTGACGGAGTACCGCCGGTTCCTCGACGAGATCGGTCTATCGGGCAAGTTCATTCCCGTCAGCGGCATCAACGGGGACAACATCGCCTCAAAGAGCCCGCAGATGCCCTGGTATCAGGGACAGACGGTCCTCGAGGCGCTGGATGCCTTCGAAAAAGAGCCCCTGCCGACCGGCAAGCCCTTCCGAATGCCGGTCCAGGATGTCTATAAGTTTACCCGCTTCGGCGACAGCCGACGGATCATCGCCGGGACCATCGAGACCGGGGCTCTCCGTGCGGGCGATGAAGTGATCTTCTATCCTTCCGGCAAAACCAGCCGCGTCAAGAGTTTAGAGTGTTTCTCAGCAGACGCCCCGCAGGTCTGTCGGGCCGCCGAGGCCGCGGCGTTTACGCTGGAAAAGCAAATCTACATTACCCGGGGCCAGGTCGCAGCGCTCGCCGGCGAGCCCAAACCCGAGGTCAGTCACCGGTTCCGGGCGAACCTGTTCTGGATGGGCAAGGAGCCCATGCAAACCGACCGGGAATACCTGATTAAACTGGGAACGGCCAGGGAACCGGTCCGGATCGAAGAGATCCTCTCCGTGATGGATGCCTCCGACCTCGCGTCGCAGCAAAAGAAGGATCGGATCGACTACCATGATGTGGCCGAATGCATCCTCCAATCCCGCCATGCCCTGGCGTTTGACACCGTGGACAGCATCCCGGCGATGGGCCGGTTCGTGATCGTGGATAACTACGAGATTCGCGGCGGCGGGATTATCCGCCAGGCCCTGCCGGATGCCATGGAGCCGATGCGCAACTACCTGATGCAGCGAAACCTGAAATGGGCCTCCAGTACGGTGGCCCGCGAGCAGCGGTGGGAGCGGTACAACCAGAGGTCCTGCCTGCTGCTGATTACGGGCCGCCCCAGCGTCGGCAAGAAGACCCTGGCACGAGCCCTCGAACAGAAGCTCTTTGGCGAGGGCAAGCTGGTTTACTTTATGGGGATTGCCAATGTCCTTTACGGTGTCGATGCGGATATCAAAAAGCCCGGCACGGATGAATCGCATCGGCCCGAGCACCTGCGGCGCATGGCCGAAGTCGCTAACCTGCTGCTGGATGCGGGCATGATCCTGATCGTCACGGCAATCGGCCTGACGCAAAAAGACCTTGAAATCATCAGCAATGTGGTCGATAGTGAGATGATCGAGACCATCTGGCTGGGCGGCAATCCAACGGATGTCGAAGCCGGCAAATATATTGATAATTTAGAGAATCTGGATCGCAGTCTGGAGGAGATAAAAGCCCTTCTGCAGAACAAAGGCGTGATCTTCCGGCCGTGGTAATAACCGAACATTTGCGAACTCAACTATAAGATGAATCACAGCAAGGATTTAGCAAAAATCGAGCGGGCTCTCCTCCAGGCCCGCCAAGCCGTTGCCCGGTTTACGCCCGGACAGATCGAATCCCAGCGGAAGGCGGGCGGCGACCCGGTAACAGAGGCGGATACGCTTCTCGATCAGGTTTTGAAAGAGGAACTGCTCGCTCCGGGGGAGGGGTGGCTTTCCGAGGAAACGGCTGATGACCCCGGTCGGCTTGAAAAGGAGCGGGTCTGGATCGTCGATCCGATTGACGGGACGAGGGAGTTCATCCAGGGGATCCCGGAGTGGTGCATCTCAGTGGGGCTTGCAATCAACGGAAGTCCTGTCTGCGGCGGGATTTGCAATCCGGCGGCGGATCGGCTTTTCCTGGGCTGTGTGGGCGAGGGAGTGATCCTGAACGGCAGGAGCGTGCGGATATCGGAAAAGAGGGAACTGGAGGGAGCACGGGTTTTGGCCAGCCGCAGCGAGGTCAAACGGGGGGAATGGCGCCGCTTCGAAAACGCCCCCTTTGAGATTGTTCCCATGGGCTCGGTAGCCTACAAGCTGGCCTGCGTAGCCGCCGGCCTGGCGGATGCAACTTTTACACTGGTACCAAAGAACGAGTGGGATGTAGCCGCCGGGGCGGCCCTGATCAGAGCGGCCGGCGGCCGAACGGCGGATCCCAATTCTAAGGACCGTGTCTTTAATAAGCAAAACCCTCTGTTGACACTCGGATTTGCCGCCGCTAATAAAGACTTAGTCAGAATATTGTTGGAGCAGGTGATCTCGAAAACGGCCCCGCATTAGGTGGAAATGGCCGCTTGAGTTTGATATACGGATCAAGGAGGGATATCATGTTAAAACGACATTACGCCATAGTAAACTTCCTCCGTGTTGTCACTGATCTGTTTATCACTGCGGTAATTTGGAATCTGGTCTATTTTTTCCGTTTTTATACCGGCCTTTTTTCCCATTTCGGAATCCCTCCCTACTCCAAGCATCTTTTGCTCACCATCCCCATCGTCCTGATCTTTTACGCCGCCAAATCCGCGGTGGGCATCTACAAGTCCATCCGGATCCAATCCACCCTGGAACAACTGCGTCTTCAGATATCCTCGACGCTTCTGGGTTTTACGCTGTCCATCCTTTTTTTCTACTATGCGGAGGACGTTCCCTATACGCGGGTCCTCCTGCTGCTCTTTCTGTTTGGAATCCTGGCCGGCACGCTGCTGTCCCATTACACCCTGCTCTCCGTCCTCCGATACCTGCGGTCAAAGGGATACAATCTTCGGTATTTTGCCATTATCGGCGCCGGCCGCAAGGCCCTGAAGCTGCTGCACGATATTCACAATCACCCCTACCTGGGACTCAACTGCAGCTTCCTGATTGACGACAAGCCCCGGATGAACGGGCGTTTTCTTCACGGCGTTCCGGTTTACGGACGCATGGAACAACTGCGAAAGGCCCTCCGGGAACATCCGGTGGACGAGATCTATCTGGCAAGCCATTCCGACAAGGTCCAGTCCCTCTACCCCGTGCTGCAGGAATTCCAGGCCCGGGGAACGACGATTCGAATCCTGCCGGACTGGGGAAAGCTGACGGCGATGGGCCGAGTCTCGACGGTCATGATCGGCTCGAGCATCCTGTTTACCACCGACGATCCGCCTCTGTCCGGGATGAATCTGATCCTCAAGGATCTCTTTGACCGGGTATGCGCCCTCTTCCTGCTCGTCGTTTTTTCCGTTCCCATGCTGGCGATTGCCTGCGCAATCAAGCTGATCGACAAAGGTCCGGTCTTCTACCGGCAGAAACGGATCGGCATGGATCAAAGGGTTTTTGAAATCATCAAGTTTCGAACCATGAAGACCGACGACTCGGCCGCTCCCGGCTGGACGGTTCCGGATGACCCGCGGTGCACACGCCTGGGCCGGTTCCTTCGCTCCGCCAGCTTAGATGAGCTGCCCCAGTTTTTCAATGTGCTCAAGGGTGACATGAGTCTGGTCGGACCGCGACCCGAGCAGGTCCACTTCGTGGAGAAGTTCTCAGAGGAATACCGCAACTACATGTTCCGCCACAAGGTGAAGTCCGGAATGACCGGCTGGGCCCAGATCCACGGCTACCGCGGCAACACCCCCCTCCGCAAACGCATCCAGTACGACCTGAACTACATTCAGAACTGGTCGATCTGGCTGGACCTGCTGATCCTCATCCGCACCCCTTTTCACCTATTCCGGGAACCGAATGCCTACTAAACGTTTTCTTTATCCCCTTGCCGCTTTGCTGCTGGTCGGCCTCGCCCTCGGCGTTTACAAGATCGCCGTCTTCCGGTGCATTGCCGCCGACAGCGTACTCTTTTTGAACTTCGCCCGGGACCTTGCCGCTTCGCCGGGACCGACGATCCGTTCCTACGATCAGCACCCCGGATACCCGGCCATGATGATGGTCTCCCAGCGCCTCATCGAGGCCATTCATGGTCCCCTCACCCTCGACGGCCGTATCGCGGCGGGTCAGTCTGTAACGCTGCTCTGCCGCAGTCTGGCCCTGTGCGTCCTCTATCTCTTCTTCCTTCAATTCGCACGGCCCGGACCGGCCTTTGTTAACGCCCTGATCCTGCTCCTGATCCCCGCCTATGCGGAAAACGGATCGGATGTCCTGAGCGACTGGCCCGGCTTGCTGCTGATGGCGGCGGCCGGGTGGTTTTGCCTGGCCGGCATCCGGCGGTGGCAACCGGGATTTTTTATCGGGGCGGGGGTCGCCACGGGGCTGGGCTATTATATCCGTCCCGAGGCCGCCATTTTTTTGCCGATCCTCCTGATCTTCGTCGCTCTCCGGAACCGGTCCGCCGCCGACTGTCGAAAGCGAATGCTTGCCTCACTGGCCCTGATGGCCGTCGCCGTCGCCGGCATAACGATCCCGTATATGATCTTCAAGGGGGCCGTTTTTCCAAAGAAAGACATCGGTCGGTTCAGCGGCGCTCCAGTCGCCGGCGTTGTCTCTCAAACCCCGCCGACCCCGGAGACCCCTGCCCGCAGCGCCCCGGCCCTCGCCGCCGCGACCCTGCCCTCCGTCCTCCGGGCAGCGGCCTGTTTGGGGGAAGAAGCCGCCAACACGCTCCTGCTGTTCCTGCTCCCCTGGGCGATCATTCTCTTCTATAAGCTGCTGCACTTTCGCCGGCTCAGTGATCCGGATCGGTTCCTGTCGCTGTTTGCGGTAAGCTGGATCTTCCTGATGATCTGGCTCTACTGCCGCGCGGGGTACATCAGCGACCGTCATCTGCTGCCCCTGATCGCGTTTACGTTCGCCTGGCTCTATGAGGGCGTTGTCGGGATGATTCAGTTCCTGATCCGCCACCCTCAGCGCGTTCGGTCCGGCGTCCTGATCGTCCTGGCGGTCGGGGCGGTGATCTTCGTTCCCAAACTCCTTCGTCCCGTGCGCTCGGAGAAGGCAGTGTACCGGGAGACGGGCCGGTGGCTCAATGCACATACGCAGCCGGAGGATCGGCTCTGTGTTTTCGATCCGCGGATCGGCTTCTACGCCCAGCGCCCCTGGTCGCCCCCGAAGCCCCGCTTTACCGCCCGCTGCCGCTACCTGGTCGCCAAGCCCGGTTTCTCCCCCGTCGCCGGTCCGATCCTTCGGCAGGCTACGCTCCTCAAGACCGGGATAGCGAGGGTTGATGCGAGTATTGCCATCTATCGGCTTCCGAATCCCTCCCGGCCGTAACGGACTCGATTGCCGCCTGCATCCGGGCCTGGTACTGACGGGTTCCGAACCGTTCCGCGTTTCGACGGCCGTACTCGGGCCGGAAGCGATCCCGGTTTTTCTCCAGTTCCCGAATCGCCCCCTTGAGCGACTCGACCGACGGATGCTCGAAAAAAACGCCCGTCGGAGCCGCCTCGTCTCGGCCCAAAGGAATCACCGTCTCCAGCACCCCGCCCCGCCCGTAGGCGACCACCGGTTTGCCGCAGGCCTGAGCCTCCAGCGGGACGATCCCGAAGTCCTCCTCCCCCGGAAAGATCAGAGCCCGGCACCCCGCGTAAAGCTGCTCGACGGCCGCATCGTCCGGACCGGCGATAAACTCAATATTGGATTTCGCCGCGGCCCGCAGCCGCCGGTATTCGGGGCCGCTGCCGGCGATGATGAGCCGCTGTCCCGTTTCGTTGAAGGCCTCCACGGCGATATCCAGACGCTTGTAGGGAACCATCGCCGAGACCGCCAGGTAGTAGTCTTCCTCTTTGTCGGAAACCGAAAACCGCTCCAGCTCGACCGGCGGATGGATCACTTCTGAGGAACGGCCGTAGAACCGCTGAATCTTCCTTTGAATGTTCACGCTGTTGGCAATGAAGCGGGTCACCCGGCCGGACGTCTTCAGATCCCACCTTCTGAGCCGATCGAGCACGGCGGAGACGGGCCGCTTTAACAGGATATTCATATGTCGAAGGTATTCCTCCTTCAGGTCCCAGGCATAGCGGACGGGGGTATGGCAGTAGCACAGGTGAGCCGCCCCCGGGCGGGCCCGGGCACCCTTGGCCGCGCAATGACTGAAACTGACGACCAGCTCATAGTCCCGCAGGTCGAAGGATTCGACGGCGGCCGGAAAGAGCGGCAGGCAGTATCGAAAACTCCGGTCGTTGACCGGCAGCTTCTGGATAAAACTGGTGATGACCCGCCGCCCCTCAAACTCGCCCCGGAGTTGGCCGGGGAAGTAAACGAGCGCAAACAAATCCGCCCGGGGATACAGATCGGCGACGGCCTTCAGACACCGTTCGCCGCCCCGCATCCCCGTCAGCCAGTCACAAACCAGAGCGATTCGCATGATCAATCCTGTTTAACACGTTCCTGTCAGATGATCAGGAGCATCCCGAGATTCCGCGTCAGGCCCGTCTTCCAAAGGCCGTGCCGGATCAGGACCCGGCGGCGCTGCCCCCAGGAAAGGTCCTCAAGGGAGGCAAACTCGCTGAGCATCGCCCGCTCGCTCCCGGCGAGCCGGTCCCCATAACGATCCAGGAAGGCGCGGGCCTGCCGGACGTTCTGATAGAAACGCTGACGGGCCGCCCTCGGGCCGCGATGCGCCCGCTCCACCAGATACCGACCCCCGTACCCGGAGGCGCCGTAGTAGTTGCCCCCATGCTGGCGGTAGAGCAGGGTCGGCTCATCCAGGTAGGCGATCTTTCCGAACGCCGCGGCGACCAGGGCGATCCAGTGATCGTGCATCACCGCCTCGGGCGGGATCGGCCGGCACAGGTCCGCCAGGGCCCGGTTCAGCAGCATCGTGCAGCCACTGGGCACGTTCTGAACCAGAAGCTGATGGAACCGGGTGCGGGCCGGATCGATGTGCTGGTAGCGAAAGTAGGACCCGTGAAGACGCCGCAGTTCACGGTCCGCCACCTCCATGTCCGTAAAGACCAGCACAGGGGTCTTAGAACCGCAAACGGCCTCCTGCCGACGCATCGCCTCCATCGACCGGGAAACCTTGTCCGGCTTCCACACATCGTCGTGGTCGCAGAACATGACATAGGGCGCCGTGCTGTTTTGCAGCAGCGTCGAAAAATTCTCCCGGGCATCCGCCCGCTTCGACGGGACAAGCACCCTGACGCGTGACGGATGCTCACGGGCAAGCGCCCCGATCAGCTCCCCGGTGCCGTCGCAGGACCCGTCATCGCGAACCAGCAGCCGCCAATCCGCCCAGTCCTGGTCACCGATGGACCGTGCCAGCTCCCCGAGGTACCTCGCCGAATTGCAGGTCGCCAGCAGTATCTCAACCGGGTTGTTATCCTCTTTGACCATACCTGTGCCCTTAGCGGCCCCGGCGTATCGCCTCAACAGTCCTCTCTTCGTCCTCAATTCGCTCCCCCATCCCGCCCGTCCGTCTATGCCGATGGATACAATCCGGCCGCCGGAAACAGGCCTTTCGGATCATGGCCCGGAGCCTGGCGCCGTGCCGTAACCCCCCAACCCGGCGATATAACTGCATCATTTTTCTAAATGGAGCCATAAACCTCCAGGTTTTTGACCTGTAAACGCTGTAGAGTTCTTCCCGGTAGCGGGAGATCGCCGGATCCCTTTGCAGCATTTCTTGCTGCAGATGCCGGATCTGGGCCTCAGCGGCCTCCAGCTTCCGCCGGCCGTCCTCAACCGCCTGGCGGTACGCCTCGCTTTCCTGAACGGGCTGTTCAAGCAGTCCCCCTGCCACCTCCGGCAGGGGCCCGTCAGAGGCCAGGGCAATATGGTAGAGCGGCCTTGCCATACCCGGATGCCGCTCCGCTGAAGGACCGGAAGTCTTCATCTCATCCAAGTCACAGCTAACCATTTGGCACGATTGATCGTACCCGAAAATACCGGAGCCATAGACAATCCGCTGTCCGCAAAGGGCTACGTGGGAAAAGTAACGCTCCAGCAAAGACTTGAACTCTTCATAGTACAGTTCCTTCACATGGAAGGGATTGCGGTAGCCCGGCTCCTCCGTATAAGAGCGTTTATCCGGGCTGGAGATAATGAGAAGGCCGCCGGGCTTCAGCACCCGTTTGATTTCCGCCATCATGGCCTCGTGCTGATCATGGTGTTCAATGGTCTCAAAGGAGATCACCGCGTCAGCGATGTGATCCGGCAGCGGAATGGCCGCGCAGGAGCCGACTTCGAACTTGAGATTGTCCTTTGGATAACGGCGACGGGCATGCCGGATCGCGTCCGGCGAAATATCCACGCCGTAAACAGAAGAGGCCGACGCCGCCAGCATGGCGGACCCGTACCCCTCCCCACAGGCGATATCCAAAACCGTTTTTCCCTGCACGTATTCGAGGGCCAGGGCATAACGGTGCAAATGTTCCAGTTGGATGTCCCCCTCCATCCCCGGGATATACCGTTCGCCGGTCATCGGAAGCTGACCGGGGCCCTCTCTCTCCTGGAATTCCGCCGGTAAGACGGGGGTACTCGGCCGGGCCTGTGCATCCCCTGAAAATGTCCTTCCGGCAGTCGCCCCGTGCATTCGATCATCCCCGAGTCCCTCCCGTTCAGGATCTGCCGCAGGTTTCACCCCTCCCGCAGCCCTCAGCGAGAGCAAGTCGGTCCGATAGCGGTACAGGTTCCGGCCGGCCTCCAGTGCGGCGGCGGGGTCGGCGGCGGGTGCAGGGACTTGTTTCCGCCGCGATTGGCAAAACAGCCTGAGAATTGTTTCCCAATGGAGGTCCAGTTTCCGGCGTTGCTTTTCCGAAAACCCCTTCTGCCCCGAAGCCGCCGCCTCGATTCTCTCCGATGAAAGGGAACGGTGGAGACTGTTCCACGAATCAAACCACATGTCATCACAGCCGTACTGTTCCATCAATCCCCGTATTTTGGGAATGCGGGACGAAGTGACGCACAGCCCCGGAACACCGAAAGAGGAAGCCGTAATCAGCCCGTGCATGGACGATCCGATATACACGTCCGAGCAGGCAATGCAGGCGGCAATCTCCTTGAGGCTGTTGGGCCTGTCGATGACCAGCGGCCGGCTCTTCATGCCGTCACCGACCCGCTTGACCAGCGGGCCGTCCCCGTGACAAAGGCCGATCGCGATTAACAGAATGGACGCATCGAACTTCCGGGAAACCTCATCGAGCACCTCCGATGCCTGACCCGACAGATCGGGGGGCAGAAAATGAGTATTCACATGAACCGCGAAACTGCGGGACGGCCGCTGACGGCCCCGGCTTTGAAAGGCCTGCTCGTATGCCCGGTCCAGCTCCTCACGCCCCCAGAGTGCATTCACCTCCCAGGCGGGATCCGGCACAATCGCAAGTTCGGCGGACGGGCAGACCTTGGTCAGAAACTCACGGCTTGGCCGGTCCCGCACGCAGAGATAGTTCCCCCTTGCAAGTGCCGCCCGGACCAGCGGCGCTTCGCCGTCCTCAAACGGTCCCAGCGCCCCGGGGGCATTCCAGCAGACGGGTACATCCCGCGGAACCATACAGGAGGCTCCCACCCAGAGATCCCCATAGGCAACCTGCCGGGTCATGGTCGAAGCATAGTCGGGCAAATCCGTCGGCGAAAGCGTCAGAATATAGCCGCCGCCGATCAGGACCCCGATCGGCGGCCGGGTCCAGTCAGCTTCCTCAATCCCGATCGATGCCATACTGTCCGGGAAGATCGGCCGGCGGCCGAGCGGCGAGACCGGGACCACGCTCATGCCGAGACCGGCCAGCCGTTGCCGCGCCAGCAGGGGAAACAGCAGGTCCCCGTAGTTGGCTACGTCAAAACCTCCGAATTGATAGATTCGATCCATATCTTCAGGGCTTTCAGGGGTCATCATTGATTGTTTAACCGTCGCTTTAATTGTCGAACTGTTTCACTGTCACGAACCCGGGAGGGCAGACAACGATACAGGCACCTCATTGCGTTGTGAATCAGCCCCCTTCGGGGCTCCTCCCCGGCGTCCTTCGCCGAAACGCCTTGCACGGGAAGACAAGAGGCGGCGCAAAGCGGTTCCAGACCGCCGGACAGGAGATGGGCCGCTTCCCGAACGGCCGGATCGTCGGACTCCAGCCCCCGGCGGATACTTTCAGCCAGCCCGGCGGCCAGCGCGCAGTCATTCTGAGAAAGGTACAGGGTGATCGCACGAATCTCGTCCTGCGACAGGCCCGGGTACGTCGTCCATGAGTCGCCGGGGTCCATGAAAGAATCGTAAAAAAGCCGTCCGTCTTCTCGGCCCAGGTATTCACGCGCAATGCGGGCGTTGCTTGCGGAGAAAACCTCCATAATTTGCCTTTGCAGCCCGGGAGACATCAGGGTCGATCGAACCTCCCGCCGGCATTCATCGGAATAGGCCTGCAGCAGGTGGTCCAGGAGATCTTTATCAAAATCCAGGTGGTTTGCAAGACGCTTGAACTCAAGCGCATCATTGCTGTAAGATCGATTAATCGGATCCTGGGGCAGTCTGAAGTGAGGGGTCAGCTCCAGCCCGAGAACGAAATGAAGAAAATCGGAAAAAATAGTCCCTCCGTAAAATTGCGTTCTTTCGTAGGGACGAACAATGAGATTGTCTTTGCCGAACGGCCGGCTCCATCGCGACAGCAGGGATATATAGGCCAACAGGTCGTACCGGTTGGTATTATGAAGTCCGCGGCTTGCCCATACTTCGAACGGGACTCTCTGGTCATGTCGTTTGACGGTCTGATTGTATCGGGATAAGACAGCTGAATCCTGGCGGCGCAGGTAAACGACGATGCGGGCTCCGGGAAAATAATCCGCCAGCCTCTCAACATGATCGTCGCTGAGAATTCCTAAGTGTTCAGAGGACAGGATCACCTGCCCGCCGGGCTGATTCCATAGACCATCGGCGGCCTCCCGGGCCTGCTCAAAATGAGCATCCCGCAAATTCACGGCCAGTTCAACGGCATTGCCGGAGGAGATATCATTGGGACCGATCGCATGTTCGGGGTAGCTGTACCCATGGCGGGCAAGTTCATCCCGGTTGGAAAGCAGAAACCACTGCAGGGCGCTGGTCCCCGTCTTGCTGTCGCCGATATGCAGGATGAACTGCTTCCGTTGGTTCATTGGCGTTTTTTCCCTCGTCCCGGTTGGCGGCTATAGCCCGTGGTTGAATCTCCGCTTAAGCCCTTGAACGAACCCGCTGTTTCGGATCCCGGACGGCAGGGAACTATAGACGCGTTTAAGTGTTTTATAAACCCCTCCCCGTAGGTCGTGGCTCTTGCCGGAGAGTTCTTCCAGACCTCCGGCCAGCAGTTCGGCCGCCTCTCGAACCGCCGCCTCGGAGGACCCCAACCCCTCGCGGATGATCTCTGCCAGTTCGGCGGCTGTTTTGCGGGCGCTGCTGGCAAGATACAGGGAGATCGCCTTGATCTCTTCCTGCGACAGGCCGGGGTAGGCCATCCAGGGAGCATCGGCATCCGGCAAGGGGTCCTGAAAAAGCCGGCAGTCCGGGCGGCCGAGAAACTCGACGGCAACGCGTTCATTCCCTGCCGCATACGGCTGCAGGATTGCACTTCGTTGGGCCGGAGAAAGCAGGCCGTGCCCCGAAAAGGCCCTCACCGTTTCCGGGCTGGACCGCAGCGAATAACCTGACAGTTGGGCGAGAAGGGGCCGCTGCCCCGCTCTCCGGGGCTTGAGCCGGTTGACAAGTTTTTGATATTCGAGCGCCTCGCGTGAAAGCCGGGTATTGAGCTCCCGCTTCGGCAGCTTATAGTCGTCTGTCAGTTCCAAACCGAATACATGGTGTAAAAAGTCGGCGAAAAGATTCTCCTGATGCAGTTGCCCCTTCTCATAGGGCCTGACCAGCACGTTCCCCTTCCCGGCCAGATCTTCCCAGAACCGGCACCGGGTTAAATAGTCCAGCTTGCGATCTTGCAGAATATGGACATCGATCTCGTGCCCGATTTTTCCCGTTTTCACAAGCTGGGCATAGGAGGACTCCAGGTAGGAATCCTGACGCCGCAGGTACAGGACAATCCGAATGGTGGAAAAAACGGAGTGAAGCTGCCTGAGCTTCTCCCGGTCCACGTTCTCGCTGAACATCTCTGAACTCAGGAGGACCCTGGAACATTGACGGGAGACCGACTTCAAATCCTCCAGGTATTCTTCAAAACTTTTTTCTGCCTGGAACATCGGATGTCCCGTTAGTCGTACTGAGGCGACGAAGTGGTGATGGGCGCCCATGGCGGCGCGTCCGCACGGGGGGTATAAAACGCCGTTTTTCCGTAGAATCCGTTCGTTGGTGCTCAGGAAGTTTTGAAGCGCCGTGGTTCCGGTCTTATGCGTCCCGACATGTAACGTTAATTCCCTGCTGTCCGTTTTCACCTGCCATTCTCTCCCGTTCACAGCATTCGGCTTGTGTATCCCGCTTCCCGGGCGACATAGACAAAAATCCGTTCAAACGCATGCGCCAGCGTGCCGTCAACCTGTCCCTCCTCCCGCTCGAATTCGGCGTACTGGAGATTGGCCAGCGCCAGCCGTCGCAAGGCATCGGTCCGCCCCCAGAACATAGACCCGGCCGGGTAAGCGATCACCCCCGGCATTACCCCCCGCAGGCCCAGACGCTCCCTGAGCCGGCGCAGCCGGTCACCGTTCGAATCGAGTGCCGGATTATTGTTTACCGGAAAAAGGGGAGACGGATAGATCAGCCCGACCTCCGGGTGACTCTCAAAATAGCCCAGCAGTCCCCGGACCCGGTCCGCGCTCCCCATGAGACGCTCCAGCAGATACCTCCTCCATCGGTCTCCGAAATCCGCATGCGTGGACTTCTTGGTATGGACGTGACAAAGATACGTGTAATCAGAGAAAAGGTGCCTGCATCCTACAACGAACGGGGCGATATCCCGCCCGACATTCGGGGTGACAAGGACCTCCGTTTTCCGGGCCTTCAGCCGGCCGACCGCCTGATCCCGGATCTCTCTTCGTTTCGCCTCGGTGTCCGTGGTAATGCAGCAGTCAAAATCGCATGGGATGTTGTTTAGGTAACCGACGAGTTCACACGCCAAATCCGGATAGTAGATGTGGGCGTGAACCGCAACCGTACCGGCCGCGGCCCAAACGGAGGACCGGCTCGGAAGATCCCTCCGGTGAATCTTCAAAACGCTGCGGTCCACATATCGAGAGTGGATGAAATGGCTTAAAGGATTCATGCCGGACGCGCTCGCCTCGGGATTCTGCCGCAGGTAATCCGCCGTCGAAAAACCGGGCGAGGGATCCTGATTTTTTTCTGCCCCGTACAGATAATAGTATAACAGGGGATTCTGACCCGACCTTGCCGCCTCCTCATACCGTTCCAGGTACCAGCCGGTATTGAAAAGGGGATTCGGATCCCGGCCTTCCTTCCAGCCGAACCGAAGGTAGTGTTTGAGCGGGTCCATGCAGCTCCGGGCCACATCCAGGTTTTGACGAAGGTAGTATTCCCCGTCAAAAAGACCGCTCCGGCGCAGGGCCCGATAGGCCCGGTAATCTTGCAGCTTGTCTCTCAGGATCTGGAACACGTCAGCCCTTTTTTGGCCATCCGGACGTATCGATCAATGCCGGCTTCGACCGGCAGCTCCGGGAGGGAACGGCCGCGTTCAATCTGGATGACCCGGTCGCACAACTCCTCCACCGTGGACATCGAATGCGTCACCAAAACGATCGTATGATCGCTTTGAATCTTCTCCTTGATCAGCTCGGAGGCCTTCTTCTTGAAGTGCTGGTCCCCCACGGCCAGGGATTCATCGATCAAAATCACGTCCGTATCCACATAGTAAGCAATAGAAAAACCCAGACGGGCCTTCATGCCGCTTGAATAGTTTTTGATCGGCTCGTCGATAAAGTCGCCGATCTCGGCCAACTGGATAATATCGTTCACACGGCGAGAAATCTGCCGCCTTTCCATGCCCAGCAGAAGACCGTTCAAAAGGATGTTCTGCCGGCCGGTCAAACGCAAATCAAACCCGGCTCCAACCGACTGCATCGCAATGGTCACCCGGGCCCGGCTGATCCGGCCGGTATCGGGCTTGATGATGTCCGCCAGCACCCGCAGCAGTGTGCTTTTGCCCGCCCCGTTGCGCCCGATCACCCCGAGGGTCTCGCCCCGGTGAACCTGAAAGGAAACGTCACGCAGGGCCCAGAATTGGCGGGCCTTCCACGGCAGCGAGGCCCGGCGGTAGCAAACTCCCACATTTTCAAGTTTGAAGATTACGTCTTTCATGCCTGGTTCGGATCAGATTTTCCCGATTTTCGGATAAATGCGGTTATACCTGTGAATCAGCAGGCCGCCGATCAGCAGGATCACAAAACTTTCACATACAGCCGGAATCAGCGAGGTAAACACGGGCCACCGGCCTTCCAGCAGAATCCCTCGGAACTGTTCGATCAGGGCCGCCATGGGATTCAGGGTAATCAGTTTCTTCAGCCCCGGCGACAGGGTGTCCAGGCGATGAAACACGCCCGACAAAAAAATCAGCAGATGCATAATCGTCCCGAGGATCAACTGAAAATCCGGGAAAAACGGCGTGACGGCGGCAAAGAACAGCGAGACCCCCGCGATAAACAGCACTTCGATAAAAATCAGAAGCGGCAGGGCAAAGTAACTCCAGGAAGGCCCGTTCCCCGATACCCAGATCACCCCTATCAGCAGGACCATGGTGACCATAAACTTGACAAGATTAACCAGCACTACGGAAAGGGGAAACACGCTCTTATGAAGATAGACAAGCTGCATCAAACCGTGCCCGCTGAGGATGCTTCCGGCGCTGCGGGTCACGGTTCCCGCAAAAAAACGGTAGATGACGATGCCCGTAAAGAGAAAAACGGCAAAATTCTCCGTCTCGCGATGAAGAATATACTTGAAGGCGACATAATAGACCGCTAAAGACATCAATGGATCAAGGATCCACCAAAGATATCCCGCGTAGGTCCTGGTCCCCTCGCTTCTCAGCTCTGCCATGGACCGATAGACTAAAAGATTTATAAAATTCCCCTTGAACATCCATCGTTCACACTTAATCATTATCCATCAAAAATAGACCCATTGAACAAAATATAACCATATCAGAGAAATCGTTCAAGGAAAAAACACACACGCTGAAGAGTAAAAAAAAGGTTCATCACGGAATAATGGGGAAAAGATAGACACAACAGCAACCCTTTGTATCTTGGTTTTGTCCGAAACTAAGAGAAAGGAATGCTGTTGTGCACACGGATCTTATCAAACAACTGGGTGGCTGGGAAGGATATTCTGTCGGCACGGTGGAGCGGTTTGAGGCCGGGGCCAAGTCGGCCCATCCGGAAGTCTGGATCGAACTCTATCCTCAACAGCAACCGGGGATCTGCAGCGGCTGCGGGCGGACGGTCCATCAGATCCATGACACGCAGGAACGCTGGGTTCGCGACCTGCCGGTCTTCGACGCTGCCTGCTGGCTGCTGGTGCATCGGCGACGCGTATGCTGTCCGCAGTGCGGGCCGAAGTTGGAGACGCTCCCCTGGCTGGACCGCTACAGCCGCCTGACAACGCGGCTGACGGACTCGGTGGCCCGCCTGTGTGAGATGGCCACGATCAAGGACGTGGCACGCTATTTTCACCTGGCCTGGTCGACCGTCAAGGACATCCATAAACGCTTTTTGCATCAGCGTCTGGGGCCGGTGGACCTGTCGGATGTGGCGGTGCTGGCGATGGATGAGTTTGCCATCCAGAAGGGCCACCGCTATGCGACCGTGATCATCGAGCCGACCCGCAAACGCGTCCTCTGGGTGGGCCGGGGCCGCTCCAGAGCCTCCATTCGGCCGTTCTTTGAGCTTTTGGGCCCGGATGGCTGCCGGCGGATCAAGGCGGTGGCCATGGACATGAATGCCAGCTATGAGCAGGAAATCGCTCTCCACTGCCCGCAGGCGGCCGTCGTTTACGACCTGTTCCACGTTGTCGCCAAGTACGGCCGCGAGGTCATCGACCGCGTGCGGGTCGAAGAGGCCAACCGCCTACGGACAGACAAGGCGGCCCGAAAGCTGGTCAAAGGATCCCGCTGGCTGCTGCTGCGAAACCCGGAGAACCTTACGAAGGAGCAAGACCGGGTGCGGCTGGCCGAACTGCTGGAGGCCAACGAGGCCCTGATGACCGTCTATGTCATGAAAGATGACCTCAAGCACTTGTGGGACTTTACCTGCATGCATCAGGCCCGGCAGTTCTGGCAGCAGTGGTTGGAGCGGGCGATCGAAAGCGGCATCGGACCGCTGATCGGCTTTGCCAGTCGACTCAGCCGCTACCTCGAGGGCATCCTGTCCCACTGCCGCTGGGCCCTGCATACCTCCCTGCTCGAGGGCATCAACAACAAAATCAAAACCCTTAAACGACAGGCCTATGGCTACCGGGATGACGAATACTTCTTCCTGAAAATCAGAGCCGCATTCCCCGGAATTCCGTGATGAACCAAAAAAAATACCCTGTCCGCTCTTACGCCGGACAGGGTATTCCGATTGTCTGTCGCCTTTTGAAAGGTCTGTCACATCTTAGTAAACCATCCACGTCGGCCCGTAGAGATCGCCGTCATGTCCGTTGCCCGAACTGTCGTAAACGACCGACCCGGTTCCCTCATCGAACGTCCAGTCACCCAGCAGCCCCGCTCCCGCCGGGCTGCCCTTGGCTTCCGCCAGCACCTCGGCCTCATCCAGGGGCCGCTCCCAGATACGAAAACCGGCCGCTTCCCCCTGAAACCAACCCAGCCGCAGACCGCCCAGCCGGTTGGGGGCATAGACGTTCCTCCGCGAAGAGGCCAGCCCCGTATGAACCAGATGCCCGTTGACATAGATCCGGGGACGTTTATTCGTGTAGGTGACCGCCACGTGGTTCCACCCGGTTCCAAGCGAACCCCTGTAAACCGCCAGGGCCGGCAGGTAACCCGAGCCGTGCTCGTAAACGGACACCCCGTTGGTGCCCACCGACAGGCCCATGCCCCCGTCAACGGCCCCCATGTGCTGGGGCGTACACAGATACCGCTGACCGGACGTCCCATCGGCGCCCGAATCGGATTCCGCGTCAATCTCATGCGCAGCGCCGGTCTTAACCCATGCCGAAACCGTAAAGTTGTTCACGGGACCCTCCAGCCCCCTGAACGATACGATATCGCTCTCACCGTCAAAGCGAAGGGCATAGTCATCTTGACTGGAATCCGCATCCGTCGCGATCGTCAGATCCTGTGAAGCATAGGTCCCTTCGTATGAGGCGATAGTAAGCTGAATGGAAATCGACTCAAAGGAAACCTGTGAATTCGATGCAATGCATGCCCCAAATCCCTTCCCGTTGCCGATAAAGTCGTTCAACTGAAGGAGGGAAGAGGAATAACGAACCTGGCTCCCATCGGCCATGGGAAAGTCAAAAGGGGCCTCATACCGCCCCCACACCTCCGACGCCGGATCGTCCGTCTCACTCAGCCGGCAGACCCAGTCGCCGTTCTCCACCCTTCCCGTCAGCGTCGTGCCGTACTCGGCAAAAACATCCGCCGCCTCGCCGACCTGCCCGCGCTCGATCCCCGCCGCCGGATCATCCACCAGGTACACCGCCGCCTCACCGTGCGCCGGGTTGAGTCCCCGGATCGTCAGCACCGCCTCCGTGATCACGCTGCCCTCCCCCACCCCCGCCTCATCGGCCTCAATCCCCCAGATCAGATACTCCCCGGCGCCGACCGTCTCCGACCGCCCCGCCCCGCAGACCAATAAAACAAAAACCACCGCTGACAAAATCCGAAACGAAGAAAACATCCCTTTTTTCTGATCCATCATCTTAACCATCCGTTTCAACTGAATCTTCAGTTACCCGTTACACTGCCGGCCGCCCCTCTCATCAAAGGCATCGTGCCGACAATCCATCTTCATGTTAAGTCCGATAATATCCGTCAATTAACCTGCATTTCCCGCTGCGTCTCGGTTATGAATGGGAATCGAACAGCCTCGCGGCGGCAGTGCCAGCCTCAAATTCGCCCCCAAGAAGGAGTCTATAACCTCGCAGGAACCTTTTGCAGACAGGAATTCAACGCGGAAAGCGAAAAGGCCGCCGGATAGCAGCCCTCGTAGTACCAGAGTTTGGCGAAGTACAGCCCGATCGCGGAAGGCTTTATCGCTGCATCCGAACCGCCCATCTTCTTTATCATAAACTCGACTCCATTCATAATCGCCCGATCCACCGCCTCCTCATCGCCCCAATTTGTCCTCTCTCCTCGCGCCTTCAGCAGGGCCTCCACCGCCGCTGAAGTCTCTTCCATGCCGGAAGTCAATCCCCTCTGACCTCCCCATCCCCCATCCTCATTCTGCGCCTCCAGCAGAAATTTCACCGCTCTCTGAATCATCCCTTCCCGCTTTGGATCATTCGCCGCCGCCTTCGCAACCCCCCAAATCACGCGTGCCGTCCCGTACACCGGGTTTTTCTGGTCCTTTCCCCGTGGGCTGCCAAACCACAGCGGATGAAAACTGCCGTCCCCATTTTGAACATTCTGAAGAAACACTATAGCACGACTCAGGAATTTACTGAAGCATTTTCCGTAATTTGCTGAAAAATAGTCTTCCCACAGCGACGCCGCCGCGACTGCGTGGGCCGTAATATCCGGACTGCTCCGATCAAATTCCAACCTTCCCCACCCCCGGCAGAAAGTCGGTATTCCCCCATCCGGATTTTGCAGATTCATCAGCCATCGGATTCCTTTGAGGGCCGCCGCCCGCACCTGTGGATCATCCCGGTCCAGCGCATACAGGGCAATCAGCGCCCCCGCCGTATCATCGGCGTCCGGCACGCTGCCGGGCCGGTCCGTCCATCCCCACCCTCCGGGCCGCGCCCCGGTAAACGGATGCACGCACTTCGTCTGCTGATCCAGGTACCAGCGCACGACCCGGCGGCTTTCCTCGGGCGGAAAAACAGCTCCGTCTTTCTTCTCATGGAGTGCTTTCACCATCAAACTCGTCACCCACGAAGCCAGATTCGTGTCAATCGGCCAGCTTCCGTCCGGCCGCATTGACCCGAGTAAAAACGCGATTCCCTTTTTGACAACCCGGCTGTCCTTTTGTTCCATCGACGCCAGACTCATCACCACGAATCCCGTCAGCGGCGCCGCCTCCAGGTATCCCCCATTTTCGGGCTGGATTTGTTTCAATAGTTTGCGAGTATGACGGACCGACAATAGTCGCATCCATCGGATCAGGGGATTGGCCGGCGGGTCGTGAAAAAATATCGCCTGCCCGATGGCGATCAGCGCCGGCAGCGCATAGCTGACCACGCTGAGATTAAGCCGGCTGAAAAACGAACGCGGCAGCATCGCCAGCTCGAACGGCAAAGGCACGATAGACTTCCACGCCTCTCGTCCGCTCCCCAGCGTCCTCGCCAGCGCCGCCATCGTCAGGATCGGCACCGCAAACGTCCGGTCATTGCCGTAAGCCGCGTAAACGGCCTCTGCGATCCGCTCCGGCGACGTGCCGCCGATATGCCGACCGATCCACGCCTCCGCCCTGCGAATCGATGCTTCATACTCCGCCCCGCCCGCCGCCAGCGCAGATCGGCACAGCAGCGTCGTGCTGAGATTGCTCGGATCGGCCCCGTCCGTGTCCCCCCAGCCGCCGTCGTCATTCTGAAATTGTACGATCCACCGCTGCGCCCGCGCGATCGGCTCCGCATATCGTTCCCGATCCGCGCAGCTCAGCGCAAACGACGCTACCGCCGTCGCCAGCGGGCTGGAAGAGAGATGTCCCTCCCACACGCCCTTCTCGTTTCGCATCGCCAGCACCCGCGCCTCGAGCGCCCGTGCGGCCGCCTCAATCTCGGCCCGGACCGGCTTACGCATGATCCAGCACCCCCATCGCCATGATCCCGTAAAACGTGTACTCGCAGTCGCTCCATTCGTCGAACCCGTTGGGATGAAAGCCCCCGATGGAATCGTCCCACAGCGAATCGGCAAACTCCCGGCACGCATGGCGAATCGCCGACAGGTCCGCCCCGCCCATCCACAGCGCAAACAGCGCCGTCGCCGTCGAAAGCAGATCGGCTACCGGCGCCATCGGCAGCACGCGAAAGCCCCCGTCGCGATCCCTCGTTGAAAGCAGCCATTCCATCGCCGCCTCATTATCCGTCCGACCCAGGCCAACCCGCGTCACCACGGCCGCCGCCGTCGCCGGCACGGAAACCGCCGGAACGGACCGCTCATTGAAATAACCGCCGTTCCCTGCCCGGAGCCCCTCCAGAAAAGCAAGAAGCTCCTGCGGCCGCTCCGCGGGCGCGCTCAGGTCTTCGAGAATCCCCATCGCCAGAAAACAGCCGTAGGCCGAGCTTTGCCCTTCCCGAGGCAGATGATGAAAACCGCCGTCCGGATTGAGGAACTCCGCCAGGCGATTAAGAAAATGCACGCGCTGTCGGGATCGTAAAAAATCCTCATCCAGCAGCCGGCTGATCCTCGCCAACACCGCCAGGTGCGCCAGGTCCAGCCCCCCGCCGTCACCGAATGACCGCAAAAACGCAAGCACGCGCCCCCGGTCATACGCCTTTCCCAGCGCCTCCAGCCCCAGCACCGCAAACCCCGTATAGTAAAGATCGCTCTGCGGTCCCTTCCCGCGAAATCCCCCGTCGCCGTTTTGCCGCTCCAGGTAAAAACGCCCCACCGCCTCGGCCCTCTCTCTATGACCGGCGGTAAAACTCGTCGCCGCTCTGATTAAACTCTGCCGAATCGTCATGGCAGGATTCCATTGATTGATCGTTCAACAGTCAAAGAAACCACTATCCCTTTTATCATTCCCATGAAAATGCTTAGTGCTTAGAATTTTTACGTAATCCATGGTTGCCTTAACTTCTCATTCACTCCCGCGAAGGCCGTCCAAGCTCATCGCAGCACCCCATCCGCTGAATATCGTCAAACAGTTTCGACACCACCCGCCGCAGGAAGATCTTCAGACTGCTCTCATCAATCCGGCCCAGCAGGTCCAGCGCCTGCATTCGAAAATCCTCCAGCCGCTCGCTCAGCATCTCCTCCGCTCTCGTCCGCCGGATGATCTCAACATACCGCTGCACCAACCCCGTCTCCGTCACCCGGCAGGCGGCAATCGATTCCAAAAACACCCGGTCATCCGCCCCGGCCTTCTCCATGGCCGCCGCCGTCACGATGGAAAACGGCCGCACGTGCCCCGTCTGCCCGACGGCCCGCCAGTCCTGCAGGTCGTCGCGAATCTGGTAGGCGATTCCCAGCGTTCGGCTGTACGCCTCGAACACGGCCTCCTGCGTATTCTCACCCGCCAGCAGTGCCCCCAGGTTCAGCGCCACCTCAAACGCCGGCGCTGTCTTCCGGGCGAAAATCTCGATCATCTCCTCCGTCGCCGGCAGTGTCCCCCGCCGCATCCGCTCCAGTTCCATTCCCTGCCCGATGCACAGCGTGCGGTGCCCCTTCGCGGCCGTCTGCAGCATCGCCGCCTTTCGCGCCGGATCAATCGCCAGCCCCCCGATCAGCCGGTATCCCTCCCCGATCAAAAAATCCCCCGCGTTGAGCGCAAACGCCACCCCGTACTTCTCATGCAGTGTCGGCCGCTCATAGCGCAGCGGGTCCTCGTCCTCGATATCGTCATGGATCAGCGAGGCCTTGTGAAAGCACTCCACCGCCGTCGCCGTCTGCCTGACCTCCGGCGGCGCCTCCTCCGGCCCCCGCCCGCTCAGCGCCGCCCACGTGCCGACCGTCAGCACCGGCCGCCACCGCTTGCCCTCCAGCGCCATCCATTCCAGGGCCGCCCGCGCCGTCGGGTCGCCGTCCGAACCGAGAACCTCGCGCAGACGCTCCTCTTCAAACCACTCGCGAACAACCGATTTGAGCAGCTCCGGATTGACTGTCCCTCCGCCCTCCTCGCAGACCCAGAGCACCTCCTCCAGCCAGTCCGTATCGAACGCCGTATCCCGACACCCCTCCCGCAGCAGCGGGATCGCCACCCCCGGCACCGCCCCCGCCTCCATGTACGGGAACACCCGCTCCAGCACCGACAGACAGCTCACACCGATCACCGCCTCGATCTGTCCCGATTCGATCATTGCCATCACCACCGGCGAGCCCTCCGCCACCAGCACCGCGTACCCCAGCGCCTCCGCATCGGCGACAAACCGGTCGATCACGCACCGCCCGCAGTGTTTGCACAGAAGCCCCAGCGAATCAAACTCCGCCGGACAGTGCGCCGCGTCCCGCAGGCACTGGGGCAGCAGCAGCAGCCGTCTGGCGAAGGGAATCTTCAGCACCGTCGGCCGCCAGATCTCGTTATTGAGCACCACCGCCGCAAAGTCCAGCCAGGCCCCGTCAAACCCGCACTCCGCCAGCACCTGCTGCGAATGCTCCCGCAGTTGCAAAATCGTCAGCGGCCCCGTCAGCCGATGCGCCTGTACATAGCCGCGCGCCGCCTCCTGCACCCGATCCCGCTGTGCCTTCAGCGCCGGCACTCGCCCGTCGGTCTTCTCCCGCTCTTTCTGATCCGCGTTCCGCATCTCTCTCTCGCAAGACGGGCAGCTTCCCACCCGCCCTCTCAAACCCAAAACCAGGGACAGTCACCTATTTCCATCTACAAACCCAATCCCCCCACCCTACTTCCCCCTATTCCCGCTCCTCAGTTCCCTTTCCAGCCGCTCAAACGCTCCCCGCCACGCCCGCGTTTCCGCCTTGCCGAGCACCTGCATCAGCGTCCGCTTCGCCCACCCCACCCCGCCGCACCGCTGATTATCCGCAAACAGCCGCGGCACCTTGCGAAAATTGATCTCATAGCAGCTCCGGTACAGTTCCAGATGATCCGGCCGCATCTTCCGAATCGAAAATCCCCGGCCCTCCTCGATCTCCCGCGGTTGATACGGCTCATAAAACACCGGGAACACCACCGCCTCCTGCCGTTCGAGAAAACGGACAAACTTCAGCGTCCGCTCCACATCGGCCGCCGTCTCGCCCGGCAGCCCCAGAATCAAACTGAACACGCCGAAATAGCCGTTGCGGCTCAGACGCTCGGCCGCCTGGTACAGCAGGTCCTCCCAGTCGTCCGGTCGAAACGGCGCCACCTTCCCCGGCGCATTGGCCGCCACGAGATACCCGTTGGCGCTCTCCGCCCCCATGTTCACCCACAGGTACCGGCTGTCGGCCTCCCACGTCAGCAGCCGCCGGATCTCCCGCAATTCCTCATCCCTCAGCAGCGCAACGCTCGTGATATTCGCATGATCGATCTGCATGAACGAGAGCCCCCTGACCTCGCGCATCCGCATCAGCAGACCCCGCAATTTCTCGAACTCCGGCTTCAGCCCCTTGGCCCCGTAGCGAAAGAAATCCTCGCTGCCGCTGACCACGCTCCGGCAACCGTTTCGCACGTTCGTCTCCAGATCCGCGCAGATCAGATCCGCCGGCAGATGCCCCATCCCCCGCCGGGCAATCGAGCAGAAGTTGCACCCCCGCCCGCAGCCGCGCGTCAGCTCAATCGCCCCCATCAGCGACCCGCGGCGGATCGGCCGAATCCGCTCCGCCGCCGTGTGCGTCTGTTGAATGTAGCGCCCGCCGGTGTAGCCGCCGCTCAGAATCTTTTCAAACAGCTCGGGCCCCTCGTGTTCGAAGTAGCCCTCAAACACAATGTCCAGGCACCGGTCGGCCGTCTCGTCCGGATGCACCCTCCACTGCCACGCCCCGCCCCCGCCCCCGACGACGGTAAACCCGTACCGCTCCTTGGCCCGGTAAATCGTCTCCAGCAGCCCCCGCGTCCAGTAACGCGTGTACAGCTCGCCCGGCCAGAAGTTCCGCGTCGTTGTATTGCTCATCCCCTGCCCCAGCGGATCGCTCGAGCTGACGGCGACGATCTTCGTCCACGGCCCCAGCAGCCGCGGCAAAAACTCCGGCGTCGTGCACACCACGTCCTCTTCGCCCAGCGACGTCAGATCCAGCAGCGCCGCCTCCACCCGCCGAAGCCCCAGCGGCGCCGTCCTCGCCCGACCCGACGCATCGACCTTCACCGCCGGCGCCAGCAGCCCCCGCATGACAAACGCCGGCACATGCGTTGTCTGCATCGTCGCAAAGATCCCCTCGAAGAGCACCTTGTAGCGCGCACTGAGCGTGCGGTCGGCCGCCAGAACCACCGCGGGCTTGAGCGTGGACCCGTGTTTCACAGCGTGCGTCCCTCCCTCCCGCGGCGCAGGTCCTCGATCACCTCGTCGGGAATGTCCAGATCGTCCTTCAGCGTGCTTAGGGCATCCGTTGCATTCGCCGCAGATCGTTTGCGGAGCATCCCGTAAATATCCCCGCCCAGCCGGCGCACCAGGTTCGGCGGGACCTCCCGGCTCTGCCACGCCGCCTCGTCCACCTCCTCGCCGTTGATCGGCGCCTGCTTGTACTTGGGAAAGATGATCGCCGCGTGCGGACAGACCCGCGCGCACGCCGGGCAGTTCGTCTTGCACTGCTCCGGCCGCACCACACGCACCCGGCCGTCTTCGCCGAGTCGATAGACCCCAAACAGGCAAAAGCTCAAACACTGCTTGCAGTCTTTGCATCGCGCATAATCGATCACCGGAAACCACGCCGGCCACTCCGGGTTCGGCTGCCGAATCTCCTTAACCGCCCCCTCCGGCAGCGACGCCGTCCCGTCAAACGCCGCATCCAAAGAATCTGCACGGGTTAAATCCACGACCCGCGCGGAGGCCCCCAGCGGATGCCCCGCCGCCTCAAACAGCGAACGAACCGTCCGTCCCCGGCAAGCCAGAACCAGCAGATCGGCCTCAGCCGCCCACTCCGCAAACAGGGGATGATGTGCCGCCGCCAGCCCGCACAGATCGTCCGCAACCTCCGCGGCCGCCCCCCGTGAGCGCAAAAGGTCTTCCGCCCCCCTCACCCTCGCCTCATCGATCACATGCCCCTGCCGGCACCGGCACAAAACAATTCGCATCTATACCTGATCCCTGATTATCTGTATTCCCGACTACCTGATCACCTGTATACCACCCCCCGCCATTTAAACATAGGGACAGCCACCTGTTTATTGATTTTTTAGCAATAAAAGAGCCATACCCTGCTTTGTCATCCCACCGTCATTGCGTTTTGTCATTCCCGCGCAGGCGGAAACCCCGTTATGACGCAGGCTTTCCGGACTCGCCGGATCGGGTCCAGGCCGGCAGCCCGATGGTTTTTTATCGATTCATAATCAACAATATAAAGGTGGAAGTGCATCCAGAAGCACATAAATGTAAAAAATGGCTATCACTCTCACAAATAGCTTGCCTAAACCCCAAGTTGACGATACAATTTATGGGTTATTTTCATTATCTCGGAAAGCCCCCGGAAAACGAGCCCCCCGCCTCCAAAGCCCCGAAGGGGCGACAGTTTTAAGCATTTCTCCATGGCACGTCTGAAACCTTGAAATTATAAGTAACAGTTAATCAAAAACTTACAATGTGTCATAATATAGATTTACAATAGCCGCTTAATAAGCTGGACCAAAGAAAAATTGGATCAGGAGCATTTTGACCCGGCTCCCGCTCTCCGGCGGGAATCCAAATCAATCGCCTATCGTCAATCGAAAATCGGAAACATCATTCCCGTGCAGACGGGAATCCAGCGTAAAACAGCTTTCGCCGAAGGCGGTTTCCTATGTTTCCGCAAACGGCTAAAGTGTTTATCATTCCCCCAGTCGACCGATCCCTTGACCACTTGTATTTCTGCCTGCCTGTCCCCCTGATAACCTGACTACCTGCAATCCCTGTATTCCTGATTACTTGCCTTCCCGGCCGGATACATCGACACAAACCATATCGCCTCGGGAGTTGCAAACATAGATTCGCCCGTTCGCCAGAACCGGCATCGTCCAGCACCGACCGCTGAGCACCTTCGCGGATGAAATCTTCTCGTACTTCTCCGGCGTCGCCTTCGCAATAATCAGTTCCCCCTTCTCGCTGATCACGATGAGCTTATCACCCGCCGCCGACAGACTCCCCTTGCCCGTGCTCTTCTCGGACCACTTTTGCTCGCCCGTCTTCCAGTCCACGCACGCCAGCGCGTTATCGTCAAAGCCGTAGAGATAGCCGTCAATCAAAACCGGCCCCGACATCTGGCTGCGCATGTTCTTGTTCTCCCACACCGTCTGCGCCTTGTCGCCGGCCACCCGGATCAGCGAGCAGCCGCGGTTGTAACCCGAGGCGATAAAGACCTCATCGCCCGCGATGATCGGGTCCGCCGCATTCACATCGTACTTGGTCTCCCACGGCAAGCTCCACAAAATCTCGCCGGTCCGCGGCCTAAACCCGAGAACGTTCTTCTTGCAGAACATGACCACCTGCTCGGTCCCGCCGATCGTCGCGGGCACACCGGTCGAATAGCCCGACCGGTCCCTGCCGCTCTGCCAGACCGCCTCGCCCGTCTCCTTGTTGAGGGCTGCCCCGGCCCGACCCACATCATAGATCGCCAGATCGTCGAGGATCAGCACCGACCCCGCAAACCCCCACTCCGGCGCCTCGTAGTCGAACTGCTTTTCCCAGAGCACCTTGCCGTCATTCAGATCCAGACAAAACGCCCTGCCGTATTTGCTCAGGGTATAAACCTTATCGTCGGCGATGGTCGGGGTAGCGTAGGTCCCGCCCTCATGGGCCTTGGCCCCCAGATCCTGCGGGTAGGTATGCTCCCAGAGCACTCGGCCGCTCGCCGCGTCGAAACAGACCACCCGGTCGGTTTTACCGTCGATGTTACCCATCGTCAATGCCTTGCCGTCAGCGACGGAGACGGCTGAGAAGCCGATCCCGACCGAAGCGGTCCAGAGCGGCTTGGTAAAGTCATTCAGGACCTGCCCGCTCGACAGCGTTTCACGTGAAACACCGTCATAAGCCGGACCCCGCCAGTGGGGCCAATCGGCGGCCGGGCCGACCTGGGAGAGGATGAGAAGGGACAAGATGGCCATGCAGATGCTATTCTTCATACATTTCTCCTTGTTATTCAGTCAACTTCTGTTTCACTCTTTAATCGGACAATTTTATGGTTTTTGTTTCACCGACGAGAGCCCAGGCGCCGGTGGGACAGACGCGGATGCATTCGCGGGCCTGCTGCTCGCTCAGATTAACAATCGGGCGGCCGAGGGGGCCGCTCAGGTTCATCGTAAAGCCCCGGCCGGCAAAGGTGACGGCCTGCGGACGACCGGACAAAACCTGTATACACAGGCCGCAGGAGATGCACTTGCCGGATTCGTAAATGACCGAAGACGCTCCGCTTTGCCGCGTATAAGGCCGCCGCCGGCCTTTATAGGCGGTCTGGGCAGGGGCAAATTCGGCGGCAAGCCCGCGGAGCTTGCAGTTTTTCTTTTTGCGGCAGTCGCAGTGGAGGCAGCGGGCGGCCTCACGCCGGGCCTGGGCGTCGTTAAAACCTTCGCGGAGTCCGTCGGGCTCGACGCGGCTCTGCGGTTCCATCCAGCCGGCAAATTGCAGCCATTCCTCATCGGACAGTTCGCCGAGTTTGCTGTTGAATTCCTTGCCGGCCTCGGTGAGCGGCTCGCCGGCAAGGTAAAGATCGATGACGCGGGCGGCCTGCTTGCCGTCAGCGACGGATTTGACGGCCATCCTGCGGGGGGCGATGGCTCCGCCGCCGGCGAAGACGCCCTTGACGGCGGTTCGAAACGTGCCCCGCTCCACGGGGATATGGTCCTTTTGATACGGCATACAATCCATGATACCGTGGTGCTGCGGGTCGCCGACAGCCAGGAAGACCGCGTCGAAATCGCGGCCCAGCTCGTCGAGCCCGAGATTCTCGCCTAGGCGGCGGCCGGGCACAAACTCAACGCCCAGCGAGAGGACCTGAGCGACCTCGCGGTCGAGCACCTCCGGCGGGAGGACCTTGCGGCTGACAGGATCGGACCGGAGGAGACCGCCGGGGCGGGTCTCTTTGTCAAAAATCGTACAGGCATGACCCTTTTGGGCAAGATAGTACGCCGCCGACAGACCGCAGGGACCGGCGCCGACGATGGCAACCTTTTTGCCGGAGGTGGGCTCAATAGCAGGCCGGAACGGTTCGGGCGAGGCCAGGTCCGCATCCGCCGCGAAACGCTTGAGCAGACAGATGGCGATGGGCTCGCTCGGCAGGCCGGCCTGGTTTGTTGGGGCGGCGTTTTTGGGACCGTTGGAGCGGCAGACCTTTTCACAGGGGGCCGGGCAGACGCGGCCGAGGACGGCGGGGATCGGGATGTCGCGTTTGATGACGCGGATTGCCTTTTTGAGCTCGCCCGCCGCGATCCAGCGGAGCATCTGGGGAATGTCCATCTGGGCGGGACAGCCCAGGCGGCACGGACCCTCGCAATCGCCGACATGATCGCTCAGAAGCAGTTCGAGGGCCGACCGGCGGGCCTCCACCACGTCCGGCGTATTCGTATGCACCGCCATCCCCTCGCTAACCCGCATCGCGCAGGAGGGCACGAGCGAGGGGACCCCTTCGACCCGGACGACGCAGACCATGCAGCTTGTGGACGGCTCAAAGCCCTCACGAAAACACATCGTGGGGATGCGGATGCCCAGACGCTCGGCGGCCTGAAGAATCGTGCTGTTTTCAGGGACCTCAATCGTCTGATTGTCGATCGTTACTCGGGGCATTTTGGGCTTTGAGTCCGGAGTTAAGAGTTTTGAGCTTCGGATTTTTCCCCTCTTGTAATTTAGCTATAGTCAAGCCCGGCACGACAAAAGACTGCACCGCCCGGCCCAAAGATTGTAACAGAACCCCCCTCTCATGTATAGGGTCTCCCGTTGAAATGGCCCATTGAGGACCGAGAAGCTCTCTCTCAGATATGATCCGATAGGCAACCGGGTCTGCAAGAAATACAAGGACTTTGTTGGCCCATATTATCCGGTTGTTCTGGAAAATCACAAGTTTATCCTTGACATCAACAGTCCTCTGCCGGTAATATTGTGCATTGTAGATGGCGTCGATCCGAATATTTGGAAAGTTCATACGTGTATGTCGATGCCCAGCCGCTCTGTATGCGGGTGCATTCGGTGCCGACCGATCCGAATATCTATGAGGCCCACTGGTACGTCCACGACCGCCTCGGCAGCGTCCGGCAGGTAGTCAAGTTGAACGAGTTTAGCCGGGCTCAGGTCGAAAACCGCTACGCCTACACCCCCTTCGGCGAGGACCTGGCGGCGGTCACAGCCGAGACAATCGCCAACCCCTTCCAATTCACCGGCCAGTGGCACGACGCCGAGATCGGCCAGTACCACCTCCGCGCCCGCATGTACGACCCGGCCATGATGCGCTTTACGGGGAGAGATCCGGTGAGAGGAGGACCAAACGAGCCTTTGACTTTACACAGATATCTCTATTGTGTCAATGATCCACCCAACCGTGTTGATCCGAGCGGCAAGCTTAGTGCAGCCAATTTAGTATCTGGTGTAATCACTGGTTACTCTTTATATGGTCATGGGGTCAGTCTTGCTGCGTATGCCGTGGATACCGGAGATGATCGTTTTTGGGAACTTGCACAAACAACTTTTGAGTTTATTCCATATGCATTAACGTATGCATCTGTTAATTTTACCGGTCCGTTGACTAATATAGGAATTTATTTTACTGAAGGTATTTATGAAAATGCGAGAGGCAGCGTAACGGGTTTGTCGTGGACTCAAGCGTTGGCAATAGATGTTTGGGCATATGCAGGATACTATTGTAGAATGTTAGATAAAGAAACAGAGATAGGTGTTTCTTTTGACGACATGAATGATTTCATGGATTGGGTGGGGGTACAGCTATGAAAAAAGATTCAAAACTGGTAGCATGGTACTTATTTCTTCTTGGTGTTATTTACATCGTGAACTATTTCATTAAAACATTTATCCGTCCATCTGAACCGAATGCCTCGATCTATTACAAATCCGGCGCATTTGTTGTAATATGTTCCCTGTTGGGTTATATACTTTATGCGTGGAAATGTGATTTCCCCGAATTACTGAAAAGATTTGCTCGTGCCATTCCGTTCGCCTTGCTGTTTTCGGTGCTTGTGCAGACCTTAGAAATTGCGAGGTTCTGGGCCGTCGCATTGGGGATCATGTTATGTTTAGTCTTGCTTTTTAAAACGCCAAATTGGAGACAGCATTTTTTTGCCATTCTAATTCCTGCCTATCTTTTTATAATATGTTCCTTTTTGATGTCATTTTTTGTTGACAAAAGTCCTTCAGCTATAAAAACAACTTTGTTTTTTGCCGGCATGGCCCCATTTCTTAGCTTTTCTACTCTTTATTTTGCAAAATTGCTGGAATCGGATGAAGCGATTGAATTGAAGCCGATTTTATACAGGGCTATAAAATTCAGTATTGCTGCAAGTCTTTTTTTTACAGCCTCCCTTCTTCTGGGGGCTATTGGTGACGAATTTAAATTAGAACTTCCAATAAAATTGCTAATGGGGATATTGGCGGCGGTTTTATTTTTTATGATTTGTCATCGATATGATCTGTTTCTGGATGAGCGAAATAAAACACCCAAACAGAAAAGTGGAATTCGCAAGATTCAAAATAAATTGGAAGAATTCTATCTAAATGAACGGGCGAAAGCGGACAAAAGCAAAAGGAAGCATAAAAATGATGAATCGTAGTTGGGGGCAAAAAAGGCTATAAAGAAATTGCTCCCGGTGTATTTCGTTCAGCGGATGGAATGAGGCAATTCAGAATAACAAACAGTTGTATCACGGGAAAACATGGAGGCGGTCCGCATGTTGTTTTTGAATATCTTGAAGCAGGAGCCAAGAAATGGAAAAAATGGCATTTAAATATATTCGACTAAGAGTTATAACATGCGATTAAGAGCAAAAGTAAAAAAAGCTACAGAGAATTATGAAGCATATTATGCGGCTGTTATTCATGACCCCTTAGAATTGGTCGAAATCGATAGAATTCCTTGTCCTGATTATATAGAAATTGTCGATGAGGTTGAAAGGAATATAAGATCCTTTTTGATTTTATATTACGATAAAAATGGAGAATTCTTAACAGATTCCTGGTGTCAAACTTTAGAAGATGCTAAAGAAAGAGCTTATTTGGAATTCGAAATTACAGAAGACGATTGGGAAGTGATTGAACAGTAGCCATGGTATTCGTTGTACAGTTTACAGGTTAGTTGAAGTTTGACATCAACGGCTCCCTGCCGGTAATCTTGTGCATTGTAGATGGCAGCGATCCGAATCTTTTGAAAAGTTCATATTATTACGCCGATGCGCAGATTCTGGCCCGGCGGGAGCATACGGACCCGAACGATCCGGAGGTTTTTGATTCATACTGGTACGTCCACGACCGCCTCGGCAGCGTGCGGATGGTGGTCGAGTATGACGGCACGAATGAGGTGGTCAAGACGGCTAACAGCTATACTTATACCCCGTTCGGGCAATTTTACAACGCCGCAGATGAGAGCGTGGCTAATCCCTTCAAATTCACCGGCCAGTGGTACGACGAAGAGATCGACCAGTACCACCTGCGAGCCCGCATGTACGACCCGATTATGATGCGATTTACGGGGAGGGATCCCGTGCGAGGGGATCGAAATGAACCATTAACTTTGCATAAGTACTTATACTGTGTAAATGACCCTGTTAATCGTATTGACCCGACTGGTAAAATTAGCGCGGCTGCAGCTAGAATTGCAGGGACTGTAACTACTGGATATTCTTTTTATTATCATGGAGTAGGGCTCGCTGCATACTCAGTAGCTACAGGAGATGAAAGATTCTGGAAACTTGCAAATTTAACCTTTGATTTTATGCCATATGCAATGGCTTTAGCTTTGGCAGATCCAATGAACCCGGTATCAAATGTTGTAACTTATTGCGCTGAAGGTCTCACAGAAACGTTTCTTGGAAGTAGAACTGGTTTTACATGGGCAGGAGCCGCCGCGATAGATGTTATAGCTTAAGGTGTATACTATGGGCTTATGACTTATCAACAAATCGAATTAGGTGTAACTACAGATAACATTGAAGAATATATAGATTGGATGCATTAATATGAAACAAGAGTCAAAAGTACTAACATTCTTTTTGTCGCTTGCAGGGGCAATATATTTCACGAATTTCTTAGTACGGTTAATTATTCATCCTGCCAAAGCAAATGATCCAATTTATTATGAAACTGGATTATGCATCGCCATACTGTTTCTGCTTGGGTATTTCATTTATTCTTGGAAATACGACCTGTATGGATTTCTAAAAAGAATTATTCTTTCCATACCGTTCACTACGGGACTCTTAATGTTTATAATCATAATGGGATATGGTAACCGTACGAGTATTATTGCTGGAATATGGATATCAGTACTATTGCTCTTTAAAACAAGTAGTTGGAAGTCTCATTATGCTGCTATTCTTGTTCCTATCTTTATTTTGTTTTTTTTATCAAAGTTTGTTCTTTCGTCATTGTTAGACCCCCATAATCCCAAAGAAGATAACTTATTGAGAGTCGTTGCAGCAATGGCCTGTTATATTCCGCTATTGAATTTTTATTTACTCAAGTTGACTGACTTTTTAGCGTGGGATTTTGGACGATGATGGTGATTTTTTCAATAAAAAACGGCACTCTCTTCGATAAAAGGGTTGGAACATGCTCTTTTACACAGGAGACTGCCG
>JBNRMP010000052.1:0-8756 GCA_050309685.1 Anaerohalosphaeraceae bacterium | reverse complement strand
AAGTAGCTGCGGGGCAAGGGGATGTGGAGAATTGTGAATTTTTGGTTTTGATTTTGAATGGGGGCGATTTCAACTCGATGGGGACAGTATAAGTTTTGAGTTCTGAGTTTTGAGTTTTGAGTTTTTCGGATGCGGCGGACGGGGCATTTTCGATTGACGATGGACGATGGGCGATTGATTTTGCGCGGGAAGGACGAGAAGACAGAAGTCAGAAGTCAGGAGACAGAAGACAGAAGATAGAAGTTTTGAATTGGGGGGGCGGCACGTCGGACAACTCGGACGCGTCAGACGGGGCGGACGGGGCGGACGGAAGAGCAGGATTTGAGATTTCAGGATTTGAGATTTCAGAAAAATTTACCGCATGGGCGAATGTTTAGATTGTGAATTTTAACCACCCCGGCCGCTGATGCGGGCACCCCTCCTGTATCAGGAGGGGAGTTTTGATTTTCTGTTTGTGCCGGCGTTTACTGTTTTCTTGATTTAATCAGGGTGATTTGCGCATGGGGGTCGAGGCATTGGATTACGGTTCTCCTTCGATGCGGAGGTCTTCGGGGGTGAAGGCGATGGATTTTTCCAGCGGCTTGTCGGTGGCGAAGACGTACTCGCCGTCGTCGGCGGTGAGCGTGACCCTGCCGCGGGCGATGTCCATGTTCAGTTCCCGATCGGGATGGCGGCGGCGGATGACGTTGGCGAGCAGGAAGCCCTTTTCGATGCCGTCGCCGCGGAGGAAGTTGGCGACCTCGTCGGGCTGGGCGAGGCGCGGGCCGTCGTAGATGGATATGTTGGGCAGGACCTGGAGCCAGTGATAGACGTCGTCGATGGACTGGTCCTTCGTTTTTTCGAGCGAGACGGGGCAGCGTTCGACGGCGGCCTTGACGAAGGGCCGCCAGCGGCAGCGGGTCATGTTGCGCCAGGCGTAGAAGGCCAGGTCCGCCGTAAGGCTCCTGTCGCGGATGGATTCGAGATAGTCGATGATCTGTTCGCGGCTCCAGCCGGGGTCGAGGCGAATGGGCTCGGCGGCCTCGAAGCGTTTGTCCCCGGAGGGCAGCATGGGGTCGATGTGCAGGAACTCGTAAAGCCGCCGGACGAAGGCGTCGGCGTCGGGCAGGAAGGCGGCGAGGAAGCGGGCGAGCTTGGCGCGGTCGTCGGCGTTTTCGATGTCGATTTTTTCGTACTCGATAAACTGCATGAACTGCTCGACGCACATTCGGTGGGCGATGCGGCAGGGGTTGTAGTCCTCGCCGGCGACCTCGTCGAGGAGCTTGTCGAAGGTCTCGTCGTACACGCGGAAGCGGCTGCCGTGCTCGTAGCCGTAGAGGACCTCGGCCTTGACGAACATGTTCTCCCCGCGGCGTCGGCGGCAGAACTGAAAATACGACTGGCAGTCGCGGCAGCTTCGGAGGAAGTTGGCGAAGTTGAGGGCGTTGAGCTCCGTGCGGAGATAGCCCAGGAGCTTTTCGCGGAAGCGGCCGTAGTGGGCGGGATCGATGGTGGCGCGGTCGTAGAGGACGTGGACATAGCCGGTGTTGTGGGCGACGATGGTGACCTTCTCGTTTCGGATGGCCCGCTGGGCCTTGTTGGAGATCTCGGTACCGTTGAACCACATGCTCTTGGTGACGAGGCGGCGGTTGTTGGTGATGACGCCGTCCTGGATATCGATGAAGTTTTGCGAGTGGAGGGGCGTGAGGACCATGAAGATGTCGTCGAGCGGGATCTCGCAGACGATGAAGGCCCCGGCGGCGTAGAGCGTCGAGAGCGAGACGCACTCGCCGGCGCCGATGGTGTAGCCCTCGCGGAAGCGGAAGGCGTTCATGGCCTCGACGGTCTCGGTCTTCCAGTAGGGGATGATGTCGCCGTCGTACTGGTCGAGGCCGAAGTGGCGGCGGATGCCGACGTCGAAGTAGTACTGGTCGCCCTGGTAGCCGAAGAGGGCGTTGGAGCGGGCCAGGTCGTCCTTGCTGATCCACGGCTCGAAGCGGGCCAGCTCGACGTCCTTGGTCGTCAGGCCCCAGGTGTTGAGGTCGAGGTTGAAGTCGTACTCGTCCATGATGTACTGACGCATCCGCATGAGGCGTCGCCACGGGCTTTTGCCTTGGAGCTTTTTGAACGTGTCCTCCTCGCGCCAGCGCCAGATGAGGGGGCTCATGATGTTGGCGAGCACGAGGGCGTACATCAGCTCGGGGAAGACGAAGACTTCCATGTCCGAGAGCGTGATTGCCGACGTATATTTTTCGAGATCTTTTGAGTCCATGGCGCCGATTGTAAGCGGTTGTTGTTCGGAAAGCAACGGCGGGTTTCTCAGGAAAATCCTCCCCGGCCTTCGGCGGGCTGCCGGCTTTAGGGTTGCGATTTCCCGGGGCGGTATTATAATGATAAACTCTTTTGCGAAAAAACCATTTGTCCGTTTTTTGGGAGATTTTACTATGAAATCCGGAAAAAGCGTCTTTCTTTTTGCCTGTCTGTTGGGGATATTTGCCGTCGCGACGGCGGATGTGCGGCTGCCGGCGGTGATCGGCGGGAATATGGTTTTGCAGCAGAACAGCTCTGCGCCGATCTGGGGCTGGGCCCAGGCGGGGGAGAAAGTGACGGTTCGGGGGTCGTGGGCCCCGCAGAGGGTTGCGACGGCGACGGCGAATCAGGCGGGGCGATGGAAGACCTCGCTCAGGACGCCGAAGGCGGGCGGGCCGTACACGGTTACGATTGAAGGAAACAACACGATTACGCTCCACAATGTGCTGATCGGGGAGGTGTGGGTGTGTTCGGGGCAGTCGAATATGGAGTGGAGCATGAAGCAGTTGAATGCGATGGCGGATATCGAAAATGCTCACTATCCGCAGATTCGCCTGTTCCAGCTAAAGAGGGTCCTGGCCGAGTCGCCGCAGGAGGACTGCCAGGGGAGTTGGCAGGAGTGCAGCCCGGCGACCGTGGAAGGATTCAGCGCTACGGGTTATCTCTTCGGGAGGGAGCTGCACCGGGAGCTGGAGGCGCCGGTGGGGTTGATTCATACCTCGTGGGGCGGTACGCCGGCGGAGTCGTGGACGAGTCTTGAGGTGCTCCGGGAGCAGTTCCCGGAGTTCGAGCCGCAGATTGACATGGTGCTTCACCCGGAGGCGCACCTAGAGGCGGTCCGCCGGGAGAATGAGCGGAAGATCGCCGAATATGAAAAGGCGCTGGCCCGGATCGATCGGGGCACGCAGCAGAACTGGCAGGACCCGGCGCTGGATGTGAGCGACTGGAAGGAGATGGAGCTGCCGCAGAAGTGGAGCGCAACGGAGCTGTCGGATATCGATGGGGTCGTGTGGTTTCGCCGGGTGACGAATCTGCCCCCGTCGTGGGCGAGCTCGGAGCTGGAGCTGAAGCTGGGGCCGATTGACGATATCGACACGGTGTGGGTGAACGGGGTGCGGGTCGGGGCGACCAAGGGCTGGGAGACGGCGCGGACGTATCGAATTCCCGCCTCGGCGCTGCGAGTGGGGCCCAACGTAATTGCCGTGCGGGTGATCGATACGGAGAACGAGGGCGGTATGTGGGGGACGGAGGACCAGATGCGGATCGGGCCGGTCGGGGCGGACCCGAAGGTCTGCGCCACGCTCGCCCGAACGTGGAAGTACAAGGTCAGCATGGACAAACTGCCGTCGGGTCTGCCGAAAATCCCGGCTATGACCGACAAGCCGTACAACTATCGAAGCCCGATCGTGCTGTTCGACGCGATGATCTCGCCGCTGCTGTCTTATCGGATCGCCGGGGCCGTCTGGTACCAGGGCGAAAGCAACGTCGGGCGTCATGACCAGTATTCGCGGCTGTTTCCGGCGATGATCCGGGACTGGCGGAGCCGCTGGGGCTGCGGCGAGTTCCCGTTCTACTATGTGCAGATCGCGCCGTACCGTTACAGCGATCCGACGGCGATTGATTCGGCGCTGCTGCGCGAGTCGCAGCTCAAGACGCTCTCGGCCGTTGAGAACGTGGGAATGGCGGTAACGATGGACATCGGCGAGAAGAATAACATTCACCCAAGGAACAAGCAGGACGTCGGCCGGCGACTGGCCCTGTGGGCGCTGGCGAAGACCTACGGCAAAGATGTCGCTTATTGCGGGCCGATCTACCGCGAGATGCGGGTTGAGAACGGCGCCGTCCGCCTGTTCTTCGATTATGCCGACGGGCTGACGGCCAAGGGCGGGCCGCTGAAGGAATTCGTCATCGCCGGCGAGGACCGGGTGTTTGTGCCCGCCGAGGCGCGGATCGAGGGGGACACGGTGGTCGTGTCCAGCGAACAGGTCAAGTCGCCCGTCGCGGTGCGCTGCGCCTTTACGAACTGGGCGCAGCCGAATCTGTATAACGGAGCCGGGCTGCCGGCGTCATCCTTCCGGACGGACGACTGGCAATAGACCAACGAGCGGGCGGAGACCGTCCGCCCCGCGGGGACAGCATGACAGACATCGAGAAACAACCGGACGGCGCGGCGGCGGCCAAGCGGCGGTGCTACCTGGATATCGAGACGACCGGCTGCAGTCGGCGGATGCACGAGCTGACGGTGATCGGGCTGGCCATCGAGGCGGGGGGTTCGCTGGAGGTGGTGCAGCTTGTCGGGGACGAGATCAGCGATGTGCGTCTGATGGAGGCGCTGGCCGGCGTGACGGAGATCTATTCCTATAACGGCTCGCGGTTCGACCTGCCCTTTATCCGCGACAAGCTCAAGGTCGATCTGCAGGGGCGGTTTGCCTGCCGGGACCTGATGTACGACTGCTGGAAGCGCAAGCTCAAGGGCGGCCTGAAGAACGTGGAGAAGCTGCTCGGGATCGGCCGGCAGACGGAAGGCGTGGACGGCTGGATGGCGGTGCGGCTCTGGTGGGATTACGTCAACAACAATGACGAGTCAGCGCTGAAGCTGCTGCTGGACTACAACCGGGAGGACGTGGTCAATCTCAAGATGCTGCGCGAAACGCTGTGTGTCGAGTAGATTTTATTCGATGTGGACGACGCCCTGCTTGCGGTCGGCGGCGAGGGAGGCCGACTTGATAAAGTCGTAGAGGCGGCGCGGCTGGCGGACCTTTTCGAACTCGAAGGCCGGATTGGTCTCGTCCCGCGTGATCAGCGTAACCGCCCCGATTCCCAGCAGGCAGTCGAGCAGCGAGCGGCGGAGCTTGAGGTCCGTCACGCGGAACATGTCGATATTGTCGATCTTGCGGTTGAAGACGCCCCGGCTCCATTCGATGCGGTCGGCGGAGAGATCGTAGCGGATGCTCTCGATGACGAGGACCCGCCAGACCAACCGCAGCACCACGAAGACGCCGAACACGACGCCGAAGACAAGGAGACCCTCTGCAAGGACGGGCGTCCAGGCGTTTTGGCCCAAGAGCCGTTCCAGCCACTTCTCAAAGGGCAGGATCATGAGGGCGATGGCAAGGGCCAGGAACAAGACGGTCGCCAGCGCCGCCGGAACGAGGCCCAGGGCGGAGGGGGTGACGGTTATCGGCTCGACGGCCCGTTTGTTCGGAACGGAAGAGGGGTATTGGAGCAGCGGCGTGATCTTGTCCTCCGGCTGCGGCCGGCTTTTGACGGCGTGGCGGGAGACCGGCAGCGCATCCGCCCCGTCGTCGATGAACTCTTTGCAATATCGGCACTTGACCGCGTCCGCGAGGATTTCCTCGTCGCAAAAGGGACACCTTTTTGTCTTGCGCTGTACCGCCATTTTCCTTCCGTTCCGCAGGATGACCGGCCGCCGCCGGCTCGCCGCCCTGCATATCGGAGAGCCGGGGTCTGCTAATTGCTTTTTTCTTTCGTATCAGTATAATAACTTTTTTGTGTCTGGAAAACATTTTCGGAGAAAACCATGGCGCTTCCGGTAGCCGCAATTATAGGACGTCCCAATGTAGGCAAAAGCTGTCTGCTTAATTCCATTGCGGGGCAGATGATCAGCATCGTCGATCCCACGGCGGGGGTGACCCGCGACCGGGTATCTGCCGTTATTTCCCATCAGGATACCTATTTTGAGCTGGTCGATACCGGCGGCTACGGGATTGTGGACAGCGATGCGCTGGAGGAGCATGTCGAGGGACAGATCTTTCGGGCCATTTACAGCGCGGACGTGGTGCTGTTCGTGGTCGATGCGCGGGAGGGGATCGTTCCGCTGGATACGACGATTGCCGGGCTGCTGCGCAAGCAGGACCTGAAGGTGATCCTGGTGGCCAACAAGGCCGAGAGTCCCCGACAGATGGCCCAGGCGGGGGAGTTCGTCAAGCTGGGCTTCGGCGAGCCGCTGTGCGTGTCGGCCCTGCAACATATCAACCGGGCGACCCTGCTGGATCGGATCGTGCAGGAGTTTAACCACCTGCCGAAGGAAAAGCCCAAAGAGGCGACGATGAAGCTGGCCCTGATGGGCAAGCGCAACGCGGGCAAGAGCACCTTTCTCAACGCCGTCGTCGGCGAGGAGCGGGTGATCGTCAGCGAGGTGCCGGGCACGACGCGGGACGCCGTCGATGTGCGGTTCGAAAAGGACGGCCGCACGTTCGTCATCATCGACACGGCGGGCCTGCGCAAGCGCAAGAGCATGAAGCAGGACATCGAATATTACGGCTACACCCGCTCGCTGCGGAGCATCAAGCGGGCCGACGTCATCTGCCTGCTGATCGACGCGACGACGCCCGTCTCGCAGGTTGATAAGCAGCTTGCCCACATGATCGTCGAGGACTTCAAGCCGTGCATCATCGTGGTCAACAAGTGGGATCTGGCCAAGGATGCGGCGGCGCCGGAGGACTACGCCGAGTATTTGACGAAGGTGCTGCCGGGACTCAAGCACGCCCCGATCGCCTTCACGACGGCGACGGAGGGCAGGAACGTCCAGAGCGTACTGGACCTGGCGACGGAACTGTTCAAGCAGGCCTCGAAGAAGATCCCGACGGGCCGGCTCAACAAGGCCGTCAAACTCCTGACGGAGGAACGGGCCGGGGGCCGGCGCAAGGGCGGCGTTCCGAAGATCTACTACGCCACGCAGGTCTCGATCCGGCCGGTGTCGCTGCTGCTGTTTGTCAACCGGGTCGAACTGTTCGACGCCTCTTACCGGCGTTACCTGGTCAACCGATTCAGCGAGATGCTGGGGCTGGAGGAGGCGCCGCTGCGTCTGCTGCTCAGGCCCAAGGACGCCCAATCGCGGAAGAATGCGGCCGAGTAGGCCGACCCGGCAAAACCGGCCCGGGGTTATCGAGATAAGTTTGTTTTTTTCCGTGATTTAAACCTTCGACCGGCTAAAATGTTACCTGTTTTGTATTGTTGAATATTCATCCCGGATTTCCCAAGTAAATCCGTGCAAATAAGTAAGATTTTGATAGTATAGGGCTTATAGATGCTGTTTACAATAGTTTTTGTGTTCAGATTTGGGGACCCCAATGGGTGAAGGCAAAAAGGATGCTCTGAGAGTCAATTTTGACAACAAATTGAAGCTCGAATTTCACGGAGTGAAAGTCACCAGCGACGCAGGGTTGTTAGCCTACAGAGAGATAGATGATGCATTTGGATTAACAGAAATGACAGCATGTAAACTAACAGACAATCGAATCGGCAAGAACACACAGCATAGCATTGCGGCTTTGCTACGCCAGTCGGTGTATAGTCGTCTTGCAGGTTATGAAGATACCAACGATGCTGAACGATTATCGGTTGATCCTGCCATGCGGCATGTTGTCGGAGAACGAGCCAAAGACAAAACAGCCGCATCCGTCAGCCAGATGGGACGGTTTGAAACAGAGATTTTAACACAGCCCAGAAACCTGAAGCATTGATAAGTCAAACAGGGAAATGGGTTGATGAAGTGCATCAACGAAAGTCTATCAAAGAGAACTGTTCCCCAGAGTTGGATTTATTGTGACGAACCTTCGCTGGAAACACAGCAATGTGGTGAAGTTTTATAACAAACGTGGCACGGCAGAACAATGGATCAAGGAAGGTAAGTATGCCTTGAAATGGACACGGCTATCCTGCCATGATTTTGATGACAATCAGGTTCGACTCCAACTATTCTGTATGGCATATAATATTGGCAACTTCCTTAGACGATTGGCACTACCCAAATCCATAAACGATTGGTCGTTGCGAACGATGCGGGAAAAGTTGGTCAAAATCGGAGCCAGGGTCGTCAGCCATGCCCGATATGTGACCTTTCAAATGGCAGAGGTGCTGGTGTCCAAATCCTTGTTTTATGAAATCCTTGAAAGAATCAAACGTCTCAAGCCGGTGCTGACTGGGTAAATGATGCTAAAGAACACTGTAAAACCTGATTTTTTAAACGCCAGAGCAATCATGGTCTGCCAAAAAGTGATGACTGTAAGTGTTCAGGTGCATGAACAACCGTATATTTACGGGATTTTTATGAAAACCGGGCATGGAATGGATTTTTCTTGACCTTGCCGGGGTGAATTTTATATAGTTGTAGATGTTCTAAGGAGTCAATCGTGTTTTTTAACCGTGTATTTGGGAAATGTCAGATTAAAGGAGTATCTTTAATGTCAAAGCATTTTTCACTCTATTTTTTAGTGTTTCTGGGTATCGGCAGAATTGCTTACGGCAGTTATGGGGTTCACGCGGTTGATATCCCGGAATTACATGGTCGAACTATACAGGCGGATTATTTTGTAACTTGTAAGATTTTAGCCGTGTGAAGCTGGAATTGTTAAATTCTTTGAAAAATTCATAATTTAGACTTGCGCCATCGGGTATTTTGTGTAAAGTTCTGTGTAATGCGATTACAGACAGAACAATCCGTT
>JBNRMP010000051.1:0-8751 GCA_050309685.1 Anaerohalosphaeraceae bacterium | reverse complement strand
TCACGGCTGCCTCATACAGCCTGTGGAGAACCTATTTATAACACGATAGGCGATAGCGCAAGTCTAATATTACAAGAAACTTACAGATCACTCAAAAAAGGCGTAACTCCATTACTGGAAACGGCATTAGAAAAGATCTCGCTTCTGCCATTAAGGAATCAACCTGGGAGTTTGCAATCTCTGTATGCAGTCGCCTTATGGAAGAATGATTGGTTGCATTGGGAATATTTTCTGCACTTTGCAACAATGCCACCGCCTGTTCATAGTTACCTTGTTGCCACGCTGCTTGAGCTTTACTAACCAATGCCTGAACCTTTGAATTAGCTTCATTGGTTAGGCGTTGTTGCTCCTTTTCCGCAGCCATTTTCTCAACTACGACCCTATTCCTATCGTCTTTGACTTCCATACCGACGAAAGAAAAGAAAATCATGGTAATCCCAATTAAGCCATACATAAACAGACGAAGAACGTATCGCCACTTCTTTAAAGGGGAAATGCGCAGCATTATATTAGAAATACGATTTATTTTTGGAAAAAATACTCCAAAACACAGGAACAGAATGCCGATCCCTAACCATAATGCAATTTGGGGAAGAAAAGGTACAGATATAATGGTACCAATAATAAGGAGAATAACCCATGTCCGGTGACGTTCTTCATCTACTTTCGACGCCGAGACACTATCATCGGCAGTGTTTATATCCACAGATTCTACAAATTCAAAAGCTATCATCTCATTCTGTGGCACAACAAGTAAAGTGCTACAATGCGGGCATTTGCCCTGTTTACCTGCTGCCTCATCATTTACCCTTAGCATTTTTCGGCATTTAGAACACTCGAACTCAATCATACATCCTCACCTTAGCTCGAAGCCTCATTAAAACTCATTTCCGTTAATTCTTTTTCAGCCGTATGCTTAAATGCTTCGAAATCTTCTTTTGTGGATAGAAAAAACCGCAAAGACTGCTTGCCATTGATCTCCTGAATCTTTATGTGATTGCCAAGCTTCTCGTTCCAAAAATCTACATCGCCCTCAAACCGATGGTATTGCCATACATAGGCATAATCTCTGCGTACTGCAATAAAAAATTCTCTTTTTCCATGGATGCGAAAGTATACATCCTTGTGGCTTAATTGATTTTCTCGGCCGCTACTGATTTCCTGGCGGAAAAAATCAAGAACAGCCTGGTTGTCAATCGAGTTAAACACTTCTTCCCAGCTCTCGGGAGTATTTTCTTCGATTGACTTTTGCCGACCACGCTGGATCACATGTTCAGCAATTTCCGGCGGGGGAAATATGCAGGTGCAGTTTAAATATTCATTTTCTTCATTCTCCTTAGATATCTGGAGACGATAGCACTTGATATCGACCGCGTAATAATTGGTTAGCCATTCCGCCGTAACCAGAACTTCATAATCATACTGCTCCGCAATCAGAATGATGCGTTGGGCAGAATTTAGAGATTCTCTTTCCTCTGTTAAGAAGTTATCCAAGGTTTCTTCCGCATCACCACTGCCATGGAAACTACGAAGTTGTTCCATAATTTGGTCGGGTTGCCAGTCGGAAACCATGGCCGCATAAGACAGCGCCTGTAAGAGGTGTAACTTGTTGTTTCCTCTTTTCAATTCAATTATCACCGCATTACCATCTTTATCGATAGCAAGCAGGTCAATCCGATCCTCAACAACATGAGTCGGCTTCACTTCTTCACCAATTAGCAGCAGCTCTTCACCCATTTCCTTAAAAAAAATATCAGGACAATTGGTTATCATGGATTGAAGATCATATCGCTCTGTGAGCCCACTATCAGATAAAGTAATCTTTTCAAGGCTATTTAGTTTTTTGCCTGTTTTATCGATCTTTAGCATTTTGGCTTCCTTTGTATCTCCATATATATGATGTTCTTTTGGTGTGTTCCCGTATGTCGAATAACCAAAAGAAGAAAAAGGTTGATATCAATATCGTTCACCTGCTGCGAATCAAAGCAATAATTTCATCGGCTATTTCTTGGATAGTATGCATCGCTGTGTTCCTCGCCAGCTTGTCCACAAGTGAAGGGCTATAATCCATGACTTCTTGCTTTGATATTTTATGCCAAATCGGCAAAAGCACCTGTTCTCCTGTAACTGCTCGAGTTACCAGCCCATCAAGCTCATAGTTGGTCCAACCTTTTCCTAAAAAGGCTTGCGAGAGAACTACAATCCCGAAACTACTGCATGCAAGGCCTTTGTCAATTTTTCGTCTTAGTGAATCACCAATTCGCAGTTCGAATTCATCGTAACCGTTCACGGGCATTTTGAGAGTATTGAGCTACGCACTCGATGTCAAAAAGCCCATTTTTGACTCGGTAGATTGTCGCATACTCAAGGCGGCATGTCGATATTTTTCTCAAGTAAAACGTCCACTTTGTCCGATAATAACCTTGTTGAACTTGAGGATGAAATTTGACTTCCAAAACAGAACAATTCTATATTCGACGCATTGCCGAACTTGAAAAACAAGTTGTTGAACTGATGGACAAGGTTGCCGAGCTTACCGACAAAGTCGCTAAACTGTCGAAAAATTCTTCCAACTCCTCCAAGCCGCCATCGTCGGATATTGTCAAACCCCCGCGAAAGAAAAAAGGCAGCACTTCTCGTAACATCGGTGGTCAGCAGGGACATACCAGGCACGAAAGAACGCCCTTTGAAACGGACGAAATTGATGCGTTTCACCCCCACACCCTTGATGCCTGTCCTGATTGCGGCGGCAAACTTAAAGAGGTTGAAAACGCCGGCAAAGTTGTTCAGCAAGTTGAAGTTGTCAAAAAGCCAATACACATTGAACAGCATACCGCCCTTTGCTACTGGTGCGAACATTGTCAAAAGTTTCATTACGCACCGATGCCGGCTCACATTGAAAAAGGCCAGCTGATCGGGCCGCGCCTGACCGCTGTTATTGCTTACATGAAAGGCACCTGTCATTGTTCGTTTTCTACTATTCGCAAGTTTCTCCGAGATGTTGTCGGTGTCACCATCTCTCGCGGGCAGTTGAGCAAACTGGTACAAAAGACATCTGCTGCTTTTGAGCAGGCCTACAATGAACTGCTTGAACAATTGCCCTCTGAAGCAACGCTGAATGTGGATGAGACCGGCCATAAGGAAAACAAAAAGCGTTTCTGGACATGGTGTTTTCGTGCAGATACTTACACTTTGTTTAAGATTGCCGACTCGCGAGGCTCCATGGTGCTGATAGATGTTCTTGGTGAAGACTTCGCAGGGGTCATTGGTTGCGACTACTTCTCGGCCTATCGCAAATATATGAAAGACTTTGATGTTCTGATACAGTTTTGCATCGCTCATCTCATCCGAGAACTTAAATATCTGGCGGGTCTTTCTGATAAAACCACCGCCAATTACGGCCAAAAACTGCTGGATGCGATGCGTGATATGTTCAGCATTTTTCACAAGACCGAAGAATTGACAGCAAGTGATTTTGCCGAAGCGATGGAAGCGAGCCGAAAAACGTTTCTTGATATTGCGTTGATCAATGTTCCCGATAGTCGTCAAGCTCAGAATCTTGCGAACCGTTTTCGTAAACACGGCGATGCTTATTTCCGATTTATCACAACGCCTGGCGTTGAGCCAACCAATAATCTCGCTGAACAAGCGATACGCTTTGTTGTCATAGACCGCTATATTACCCAAGGCACTCGCAGCGTAAAAGGCCGAGCTTGGTGCGAACGCATCTGGACCGTACTGGCAACCTGTGCCAGCCAAGGCCGAAATGCGTTCGATTTTATGTGCCAATCTATCCAAGCTCATTTCTCCGATGAACCTTTTCCATCATTACTGGGGCCATAACCCACATTCACACCCCGTGAACGGTTACAGATAATCAAATCTGATCACAAAAGAATACATACTCTCCATGCAACGTCCTAAATATACATAGGTTTTATGATGTAAGTCAAGAGAATTCTCTATTGAGACAGGTCAAATGTAGATATAAATAGGTTGGAAAAGGGGGATGATGACAAAACCTAAAATTGATTTATATTCCTGCAACAAATGCAGTTCAGCCTGCCTGCCCCCCTTCGTGTTTCTCCGTGATCTTCGTGGTGGAGAATTGTTTTAACCTGTGTATCTGCAAGGAGTTAGGAACTGATTTTACAGGACGACAAAATAGTTTTAAGTTATGAGGGTTGAGTTTTGAGTTGGAGAAAACCACCCCGCCCTAGCGGGCACCCCTCCTTGAGATAAGGCGGGGAGTTTTTGGGGTTCAAACCCTGTAAAGGGTGGTAAAAGAGCAGGAGAGCAGTAGAAGAGTTGAACAGTAGAGAATTTTTGAAAGGGATTGACTATGGAACCGGAACGAAAAGAAGACACGGGCGGGCAGGAAAAGACGTATACGGAGGCGCAGTTTGCGGGGCTTTTAGCCGACAAGCAGGCCGAGGTGAGGCGGCGGCAGGAGGCCGAGGGCCGGGTCTCGGAGTTGGAGAAGGAACTGGCGGCGCGGCAGAAGGTCGATCCGCACGCGCCGAGCGATGAGGACGATCCGGACAATAAGCCGCTGACGATGAATGACCTGGTGCAGCTATTGGGGATCGAGCCGGGGGCGAAGCCGGAAGCGGTGAAGACGGACGGGCGCGCTGCCGGCGGGCCGGCGGGAACGAGTCTGCCGTGGTTCGGGCGGCAAAGGCAGGTGCCGTTGAGCGAGATGAGCGATGCGGAGTTGGATAAACTGGCGGCAGAACTCGCATAGCGAGAAATCCGAAATTCTAAGCACGAAATCCGAAACAAATTCAAAAAACAAAAAGGTCAGAATGACTTAAACGTTTGGGATTTGAGGTTTTCGAAATTCGAGATTCGGGTTTTAACCCAAGGGGTTCGTATGAGTGAAGTATCACGGATTGCGATGGTCAATGAATATTGGAAGCTGGCCGATGAGGCGAAGTGGGATGAGTTTGCGCGGATGGAGACGGGGTTTCGCTTCTACATCGGCGATCAGTGGGACGGGGTTGATCTGAAAAAGCTCTACGAGGAAAAGCGGCCCGCGCTGACGGTCAACCTGATTCTGCCGATTGTCAACCTGCTTTCGGGCATTCAGCGGCAGGGGCGGGGGGAAATCTCCGTGACGGCGCGCAAAGGAGGCGATGCACGGCTGGCCGAGGCGCTGACGCAGGTGCTGCGCCACTGCATGGACGCCACGGACGGCGACTATGAGATCGCCGACTGCTTTCTGGACGGGGTGATCGGCAATAAGGGCTGGCTGGGGTTTGGGATCGGGTACGGCTCGGACCCGGTGGGCGGCGATGTGGTGCTGGAAAAGGTCTCGCCCTTCGACATGCGCGAGGACCCGGACGCGCGGGAGTATGACCTCAACCGGTCGGGGCGGTTCGTCATCCGGGATCGATGGATGGATGAAGCGCTGCTGCGGCTCAACTGGCCGGGGAAAGCCAAAGACATGGACAACGGCGGGCTGGAGATCGACCCGGCGGGCGGGGATGTGGTGCGGACCAGCGCGGAGGGGGCCAGGACCGGCGGGCGGCGGTACCGGGTGCGCGAGTGCTGGTGGAAACGGTACGAAAAGCGGATGCTGCTGGTGAATATGAAGACGGGCGCTGCGCGGATCGTGGGGCCGGGACAGAAGGAACTGGCGCTGGCGGTGGCGCAGCGCAGTGAGTCGTGGCGGGTGCGGATGCAGGCAGCGCCGATCCTCTGCAAGACGGTGACGGCGGGCGGGATGGTGCTGGAGGATATCGCCGAACCGTACGGGCCGATGACGAGCTTTCCGTACGTGCGGTTCTGCCCCTACTGGGTGGACGGGTACGTGATGGGGGTCACGCAGAACCTGATCGGGCCCCAGCAGGAGATTAACAAAAGGCGCAGTCAGGCGCTGCACAACCTCAACCAGGCGGCGAACAGCGGGTATGTGGTCAAGAAGGTTTTGAACAATTACGACCGGCATCTGGCGAAGTTCGGGGCTGCGCCGGGGGTGGTGCTGGACGAGAGCAAGGCGGGCGGGAAGATTGAACGCCTGAGGCCCGCGCCGATCTCGGAGGGGCATGTGACGGCGGCGGCGCTGAGCGCCGACGATATGAAGGAGATTTCGGGGGTGAACTTTGACCTGCTGGGCCAGCTCATCAACGGGCACAACGAGAGCGGAAAGGCCATCGAACTGCGGCAGGCGCAGGGGATGAAGGTGGTCGAGGTGGTCTTTGACAACTTCGCGCGGACGCAGAAACTGCTGGCGGCGGGGCTGGTGGACCTGATCCGGTTTACGGATGTGTACAGCGAGGACGAGATTAAAGCCATTGCCGATGTGCCAATAGATTCCGATTTGCTCAGCGGTCGCCGGGCGGGACGGTATGGGATTGCGATTGAGTCGTCGGCCAGTTCGCCCACAGCGCGGTATGCCAATTTCATGAGCATTCTGGAAATCGCGCGGATGTTTCCGGGGCAGGTCGGGGCGCGGACGGTCCTGGAACATTCCAACATCAAGGGCAAGGAGCGGATTTTGCAGGAGATGGGACGGGAAAAGAGAGGCCGGAAGTCAGAAGCCAGAAGTCAGAACGGCCAGCGGCCCAAACCGGCGCGGCGGTCGGGGCTGGAGGTCAGCGCGGGACAGGTGAATATGGTGACGAGGCCGGGGGCGCCGGTCGGTCGGTAAATCGGCCCGATGCGCGGCTATGCAGCCGGGCGGCGGGCGCTCGATATGCTTGCGGTGTGAGGGGGTCCGCTGGACCCTTTACGGTAGTGACCTTTGCAATACATGAGGGACTTGACGCGCGGCGGGCGGCCGGGGGGGGCAAGGGGGGGGCCGTTTTAAGGCCCCCCCCAATGAGACGCGGAGCCTGGCCCTGCGTCAACCATGCCACGCCAGCGAGCAAGGTGAACGCCGCCGTTTCCCGAAGGGAACGGCGAAATGCGCAGTGCTTTGCATTGGCGGCCGGATGCGATGTTCGCAGGACGCTGGCGAACCGCGTCAGCGCTGGCGGCGATGGAGGGACGGGCCGACGCAACCGGGTGAACCGAGCGAGGGCGTGAAATTTGCTTTTTTCGCAAATTTCGTGACGGAGCGGCTCAGGTTGTCGCACGGCCAGCGAAGGCAGGCCGTTTGCATCGCTTCGCAAACGGCATGACTGAGCGGTGCGAGCGATTGGCGCATGGGCCGACGCAATACGCGAACGCTTCAAATAGCCGCACGGCCAGCGGGGGCGGGCCGCTTGCTTCTTGTCGCAAGCGGCATGACCCCGCGGTGCGGGTTACGGCGGCCGTGCAGGCCGGGAAGGAAATTCTTATTAAAGAGGATTACGTCTATTTGTAACTGACAAAATACATTTCAGTTGGCAGACCTGACAAAAATAGCACTCTCGATACGTTCGAAAGCATTTTGATAAGCCTCTGCATCAAGGATAGGTACGTCTTGCCTGTCTTCTTGACCATAATAATAGGAATTTTTATTGCTGACAACAAAGTTCAACCGTACTTTTGTAAATTCTCCAATTTCTTCGACAAATGCTGTTGCGGATGTCTGCGAAACTTTTGTAATACCGAACCAAAATTTGGAGGCCGAATCACTCGTAGCTGCACTCTCTGCTGTAATAAATCCCGTCTCGATGTCCGCACTCTTGATTGTGTAGCCGAGGTCTTGGAACACCGATACAACACTCGGAAAAACAACAGTTTTTGTATTTTCATATTCCCGTGTTTGTAAGCTTTGAATTTCTAATGGTGTCAATGTAGGTGCCGAAGTTGTTGCGCAGCCTGCTAACATAAAAACCAACACAAGTATTCCAAAGATGGAAGTTTTCATTGTTTGCTCCTAAAAATTAGATGTTCTACTTCTGAAATCAGAAACAATATCATTACTGTCGAACTTAATAATCAGCGTGATCATTCTGGAGCTAGTTTCGAAACCAGATGCCGAACTTGACTGACCTGCTAGTATTACCGTCCAGTTGCCAGATTTACCGGAAGATTGGGTTACTTGAGCTTGTCGTTGGTATGTCCAAACTTCTCGCCCGGCACCATCTCTTGTCGTGATATTTGGCGCACCAAACGTTTCAAGCACATTGGATTTCGTAGTTTGTCCCACTACAAGATTCATTTGGACATTTCCCTGTGTAAGGGCAGAATTCCTATCGGTAAGTGGCTGAGGCGTATTGACGCATCCGCCGAAAATAATTGGAATCAGAAATACAAAACAGATTTTTTTTGCGCTCATGGTCACTCCTTTATGGTTTAACAGGTTATTTTTCCAAGCCAAAAATTAGCCCGCTTACTATTAAATGAGGCATTGCATTAGAGATAAGTCATGTCTGATATATCCTACTGAAATGGCTCAAAAGCATATTTATAACCTAACATTATCTGTAATTATACAAAGGTAACTGCCACGGGCAAGAAAAATCTATAAGGCCAGCTCTGGAATTGGTTTACGTATCCCGATTTTACAGGACGACAGTTTAGTTTTAAGTTATGAGGGTTGAGTTATGAGTTGAAAATGGAGATTTGATATGGAAGCGTTTTCGGCAAAAGAATGCTGCGTGTTTGTTGGGGGGACCGGGACGAAGGCCGGTGTGGTGCAGGCGGGCGGATGTACAAAGGACTGGCTCTTGAGCAAGGGGTGTGATCCGTCTTCGCTGTTCGGGCCGGATGGCGGGTGCGTGTATCAGGGGATGGACCTGTTTCTGGACGGCGAGGGGGTCGTTGCCGGGGCGGTGGGGCAGTTCGCCGGGGTCGAGCCGGGGATGGTGGCCTTTGTGG
>JBNRMP010000050.1:0-10784 GCA_050309685.1 Anaerohalosphaeraceae bacterium | reverse complement strand
CCGCAACGCCTTCCCCTTCCCCGCCCCCCAATTCAAAACTTCTATCTTCTGACTTCTGTCTTCTAACTTCTGTCTTCTGACTTCTGACTTCTGTCTTCTGACTTCCGGCTTCTCGTCATTCCCGCGCAGGCGACAATCCAAATCAATCGTCAATCGTCAATCAAAAACATCAACGTCCGGCCGCAGCGCCAGTTTGCCTAGGTAGTGGCTCTCCAGCGCCCGCAGGGCCTCCGCCGCCTGGGCCAGCGGAAACACGCGGGCGATATGCACCTCGAACGGCCCCGCGCTGATCAGCCGGTTAAGCTTCTCGATGGTCGGCCGGTCGGGCATCCCGTCATACCCCTGCACATCCAGTCCCGCGCGGCCCCGCGGCGCCGGCTCCACCCCGTGCGGATAGGCCACCCGCCCCCGGTCGCGCACGGCCGCCAGCGCCTCTTCGGCCGCCTCGCCGCCCGCCGTCACCAGCGCTGCATCCACTTCCCCGTGCAGAAAATGGCGAATGGCCCCGTTCACGCTGACCCGGCGGCCGTCCACCGCCATATCCGCTCCCAGCCGTCCGGCCAGTTCCACCCCGTCACCGCCCGAGGCCGCCGCCAGCACCACGGCCCCCATCCGCTTGGCAAGCTGCACCGCCATGTGACCGATCCCGCCGCTGGCCCCGAAGATCAGCACCCGCGTCCCTCGCTTTACCTGGAGCACCTGGTCCAGCCCGATCAGCGCCGTAACCGCGTCCACCGGCATCGCCCCCGCCTCTTCGACCGACAACCTGCCGCCGATCCGCGAGACGTGATCGGCCGGAACCGCCGCATACTGGGCATAAAAGCCCCCCTTGGGATTGCCCAGGGCCAGCGCATAAACATGGTCCCCCTCCTTGAAATCCGTCACCCGCTCGCCCACCTCCACAATCGTCCCCGCCCCCTCCGAACCGGGCACATACGGAAACTTCGGCGTCTCTCCCGTCATCTCGGCAAATCCCCCTTCGATCTCAAACGGGTCCCACACGCCCACGCCCGCCGACTCCACGCGGATGAGCACCTCTTCCGGCCCCGCCTGGGGGACCGACAGACTCTGCACACTGATATTTTCAATGCCGCCGAACCGGTCAATGGCCGCCGCCTGCATTGTTGCCTGCATAATCGCCTTCATGACTGCTCCTTTACACTCTAAACGCTCCCCAAAAACGCCTTTCTTCATTTTTGCACAACCCTGCTCTCATCGTCTTAACCTATATAGCCCTAATCCGCCGGATCGCCTTTAAGCAACCGTCTTAATTTGACACAGGAAGAAGGGCTTCTTGTCTCCTTTTTTCCCTCCGACCGTTCCTCAATTCCTCAAAACCGCCCTTTAAATCTTTTCCGCAAGCGGTTAAAATGCCTCATCCTTGGAAAATGCAGACGAAAACGAAGATTGGAAAGGAAAACTTTGTGAAAAAGTACATCTTCTTTGTCGCAATTGTTGCCGCCGGCCTGCTCGCCGGCTGCCAGTCTCCGGCCCCGGAACAGACGCCTTCGCAGGCCCCCGCCCCCCGGGAAACCGCGATTGTCCAGCCCGCGCCGCAGGAGACTCCCGCCCCGCAGCCCGATGAAGTCCGGGGAACCCTGATTACCGCCGACAACCTCGCCCTGGTCACCGGCCAAACCTGGACCCTCCAGTCCATGACCATCGGCAACAGGGAAACCCAACTCACATCCCCGCTGCCCACCCTCAAGCTCGAAACAGACGGCGCCTTCGCGGGCCAGTCCTTCATCAACCGTTATTTCGGCTCATACCAGGTGGATAAGCAGGGCCGCCTCCAGTGGCCCGCCCCCATCGGCGCCACCCGTATGGCCGGCCCGATGGATCAGCTCATGAAGGAAATCGAATACCTCAAGGCCCTGCCGCAGACCGACCGGATGGCCCTCGACGACGCCCGCCTGGTCCTCTCCAACCGGAGCGGCGATACACGCTTCGTCTATACCCCGGCCCAGTAAACCCTAACCAAAAATATTATACCCGATGGCCCCCGCCGCGGCGGAACCATTGAATTTTATTGTTATGGGGCCTGGGGAGTCTGTGGCATGGACCGGACTTTTTCCTGTAGGTCGGCAAGAGCAAGATAAAAACGCTTGATTCTTGGATCGCATTTAACTTCCTGTTGATTAATGGGTCTAACTAAACTTATATCCGCCAGTGAACGACATCTGCTTAGTGCCACATACACCTGGCCAGGAGCAAATGCGCCATCCCCAAGATCGACACATACTCTCTCTAAAGTTTTCCCTTGACTCTTATGAATTGTAACCGCCCAAGCTAACATCAAAGGATATTGAGTATAACGGCCGGTAATTATCGGTTTAATCTTATCTTCGGAGTAATCATACTTATATTTAAATGATTCCCATGTAACCCGCTGTACTTCATGAAGAGCCCCCGGATAGTCTGTTATCAATTCCACTTGGATAGAACTTTTTTTAAATCCTTTAACTCGACCTATTGTCCCATTGACCCATCGTTTTTGAACATCATTTTTCGTAAACATAACCTGAGACCCGGGTTTTAAAACTAGATTGAGAGGAGCAGGCAAACGTTCATCCTTAATTTCAAATTTACCTGATACTTCCCCAGTGAATACCTTCGGCTTACCGGGAAGTTTAGCTAACTCATTTGCATTAATTTGGTCAGCGGCAGCATTTGTACAAGTAAGGGTTATAATGTGAAAGCGATTTCCGTCGGGTTTAAAACATGTGTTATTGAATACCGGTATAACTGTATCAAGCTGCTCAGCAACTCGTACTTTGTTCAGTATATCAATAAACATGTAATCTTGTTGGCGGAATACCTTTTCCAGCTCAACCGGAACAAGCTGGCAGTTCTCTAACGATTTAGCGCTAAAAAAGAATGGGCTCGTGTAGTTTCGTGCCAAAAACGCAGACTCCTCAGATCGCGTGACAACAGGAGGCAATTGAAACATATCCCCTACAAAAAGTAGCTGAGTTCCGCCGAATGGTCGATCCGGACATCTACCATTAATTCGTAGAAACTTATCCATTGCATCAATCAGATCGGCTCGCACCATTGAGATTTCGTCCACTATAAGAAGATCGAGCTTGGTGTAGAGTTGTCTGTCCCTGACCTCCTTGATATCTTGATCGGTTACAATGCGTGGGGGAAACCGGAAGTATGAATGGATTGTTGCACCTTTTGCATTGAGCGCTGCAATACCCGTTGGTGCAACTACAACAACATTTTTATTGAGCTTATGGCAAAGGTGGCGGATCAGGGTTGTTTTACCTGTTCCGGCTTTACCGCTTACAAACACGATTGGGAAGCCGCTTTCAATCAACTCCGCAACAGTTCGATATTCATCGGTAATTTCAATGTCTTCTAATAGATCTTCAAACTTCTTGACGGATGGCGGATTAGAGCGTATGTGAGTAGCTTGTCGATTGAGGTCGCCAATATTAACCGGTGAAATACCGAGGATCTCCCTGAGTGCATCCAATAAGCCCATCCTTAACTCCTTAAAGAAAGTTAGGTTATTCAGCCATCCATCGATATGTCGAGCACATGTCTATCATAACAGGATAAAATCCCTATTCAAGTTTATCTTGAAAAAGAGAAGTTATCTTCAATTTAAAAGGATTTAGTAACAGAACGGATTATCCTGCCCCTTTCTCTTAAAACTCCCCTTTCCATCCTCCCTTAAAATGGTTACAATCCCCTTTTTAAATGGAAGTACAGACTTGATTACCTGATTAAATGAAAGGCAAAGAAAAACGTGGAAAACCAAACCGTCTTTATCTTGAATTTTCCCGCTTCGCGACGGTAAACCGGAGGCCCCGTGTCCCTGTACTTCCAATCCCTCTGCTCCAGTTCCTCCGGCAACGCCCTGGCCCTCTGGACCGAGACCACCCGCCTGCTCATCGACTGCGGCCTTTCCTCCATGAAGCGCACCCGCCAGACCCTCGCCGCCGTCTTCGGCGACGCCCCCATCGACAGCGTCCTCCTCACGCACCCGCACAGCGACCATATCTCCTATTACCCCCTCCGCGTGCTCGAAGACCTCGCCGTTCCCCTGCGCGTCTTCGACGATTGCGTCGATCCCCTCCGCTGGCAGCATTTCAGCGGCCCCGGCCTCAACAATCTCAAACTCAAGCCCTTCACGGAGCGGCCTTTCACCGTCGGTGACTTCCGCGTCCGCCCCTTCACGCTCGACCACTACCCCGCCTTCCCGACCTGCGGTTTCCGCATCGAGTGCGGCGGCAAAACGCTCGTCATCGCCACCGACTTTTACGACTGGAACGGCGCCTTCGAGAGCTTCCTCGACGCCGACTTCCTCTTCGTCGAATCCAACCACGACCTCGAGCTCCTGCGCAAGTACTTCAACCCCAACAGCAAATACCACCTGCCCAACCCGCAGACCGCCCAGCTCCTGCTCAACGTCTGCCGCGAAAGCCGCCGCCTGCCGCGGACCGTCATCCTCGGCCACCTCAGCGACCAGCGCAACCGCCCCCCGCTGGCCATCCGCGAAACCCAAAACGCCTTCCGCCGCGCCGATCGCCCCATCGACTTCGACCTGGCCGCCGCCCCCCTCCGCCAACCCGGAGAGGTAATCCGACTGCTCTAATCCCCCGCTCCCCCCTTACTGTCATTCCCGCGCAAACGAAATCCAGATCAATCGTCCATCATCCATCGTCAATCGAAAATCGAAAACGCCTCCTCCTTAGAATTTATTGAAATCCGCATTATTATGCTTGTTTTAGATAGAATTCAACCTCGAAAAAAAATCCTGTACACGGATTATCGAGTCGAGTATTCTCTAATCGTCAGTTTCGTGTTGTCCGGACGTTTATCTCAAATTCCTTGGCCCGACACGAATCTTCCGATGAGCAAGACGGAAAAAAGAAAATTTTGTTTTTATCCAAAGGCGGCCCCATCGGCGGCAGCCAGCGCCAATTGCTCTACCTCCTCGATCACCTGGGTAAGAACTACGAGCCCATCGTGGTCTGCCCGCTGGCCGGCGAGCTGACCCGTGAGCTGGCCGCCCGGCAGATCGAGTGCCGGGAGTTCCCCCTGCCTCCCTGGCGCAAGTGGCGAACCCGCCTCCGGCGGAGGTCCGCGCTGCGCCGCCTGCTGGAGATCTGCCGCACCTCCCGGGGCCGCCTGGTCCATTGCTCGGACCTCTGGATGCACGGCTACGCGGCGGCCCTCCGCCAACACAGCCGCATCCCCGTCATCCTCCACGTGCGAGCCCCGGTGAGCCCCCGCGATGTTGACAAGCACAGCCTGCGCAGCGCCGATGCCCTGATCGCAATCTCCGACCGCATCCGCGCCGACCTGCTCAACGCCGGACTGTCGCCCGAGACCGTCACCGTCATCCGCGACAGCGTCGATACCGACCTCTTTCACCCCGGCGCGGGCGAGGGCCTCCTGCAACGGCAGTACCATGCCGACGACGTCCTGAAGATCGGCCTGGTCGGGAGGATTCAGCCGACCAAACGCCAGCTCGACTTCCTCAGCGCCGTCCGACGAATGAGCGAACACCGAAAGGACCTCTGCGTCTTTCTCATCGGACCCGTCAAAGATCCCGATTATGCAAACCGGATTCGCCGCGATGTCTCCTCCCTTCCGCCCTCCGTCCGCGTCCGCCTCACCGGCCAGACGGACCGCCTCCCCGCGATCCTCTCCGAGCTCGATTTCCTCGTCACCCTGACCGGCGGCTCCGTCATCTACGAGGCCCTGGCCTGTGAAACCCCCGTGATCTCCGCCTTCTTCACCCGCCCCGAAAACGCCTGCATCCTCCGGCACAACGAGACCGGCCTGCTGGTCCCCGACGAGTCCATCGAACAGCTCGCCGACGCCATGCTCCGACTCGCCGCCGATCCGCAGCAAAGGCAAACCCTCGGCCGACAGGGACGCCGACGCGTCATCGAAGAGCTCAGCCCCCGACGCCTGGCAAAAACCGTGGAAACCCTCTACGACTCCCTCCTCCGCTCCGCCGCCCCTTCGGATAAATCGGATGTCGTGCCGAAAGACGACTAACCCGACGACCGGCTCTCGACCGAATCCGGCCGGATGTACCGCCTGACCAGATCCGCCAGCGCCTCCTGGTTGATCGGCTTGGACAAAAACGCGTTATATCCCACCGCCAGCGCCTTGCGCTCGATCCCATCCAGCTTCAGCGCCGTCACCGCGATCATCGGCGTGCGGATCCCCATCTCGCGCATCTTCACCGCCAGGATAAACCCGTCCAGTTCCGGGATGTGAATGTCCGCAAGGATCAGATCGTATTCATTGTCCGTCGCCTTCTCCAGCCCGACCTGCCCGTCAAAGCAGCACTCGCACTGGCACCCCAGTCGCTTGATGTAGATCTCCAGCAGCCGCTGGTGGCCCGGGTCGTCCTCGATCAGCAGGACCCTTGGTGGATGTTTGCGCTCAGGCTCCATGCCCGGCATTATATCCGATTCCCCCCCGCCGCCGCAAGATTCTTGACCGGCCCGAAAGGGCGCAAAAAAAACCGCCCGTACTCGCAGAAGGAGGAGGAAGTAGGTGAACTTCCCAGGGCTATTAGGTACGGGCGGCAGAAGGAGCTTCTATCTCTTGGTTGATAGGGGTATGATACCCGCCCGGCCCTTTGAGATCAAGCAAATTTCCCCAGTTTTACGATATTTTCTAAACTTTTTACGTACAATCATTTAAGGCAAATCCGCACACGTTTTGCAATTTTTTTTCCGGCATCCAAATATACCTGCTCTTTACCGATAAAAAATGCCCTCTTTGTGCCCCCCATTCTCCGCAGGTCCCCCCTTTTCAACGCCCCCCTTTTGCGGTACACTGCCCTCAAAATAAACCTTAAAGCAGGAAGACCCATGAAAATAATCGCTCACGGCATCGATCTCGTCGATTTTGACCGCATCCGCAAGCTGCTGGACAGCCACGGTCCCAGCGCCCTCCAGCGCGTCTTCACCGCCCAGGAGCAGGCCGACTCCAACAAACTCCGCGACCCCATCGAGCGCCTCGCCGGCCGTTTCGCCGCCAAGGAGGCCGTCATGAAGCTCATCGGCACCGGCTGGCGCGACGGCGTCGCCTGGACCGACATCGAGGTCATCAACGACCCCCTCGGCCAGCCCCTCGTCCGCATCACCGGCGCCGTCAAGAAAATCGCCGACCGGAAGGGCATCGAACAGATCACCCTCTCCATCACCCACACCGCCAACTTCGCCATCGCCTCCGCCGTCGCCCTTGCCGAAAAATGAAAACGCAAATGCAAGCGCAACGGTCAGCGTACTCGAAAATAGGGACAGCCGCCTGTTTTTGTCATTTGGAAATCAGGACTTTCGAATTTGTTTAGAATTCAGTGCTTAGAATTTTTCCGTTTAGCTCATGACTCATAACTCCAAATACGATGTAATCGTCATCGGCGCCGGCCACGCCGGCGCGGAGGCCGCCCACGCCGCCGCCCGCCTCGGCGCCCGCACCGCCCTCGTCACCATGTCCCGCGACACCATCGCCAAAATGAGCTGCAACCCCGCCATCGGCGGCATCGGCAAGGGCCAGCTCGTCCGCGAAATCGACGCCCTCGGCGGACTCATGGCCCGCGCCATCGACGCGACCGGCATCCAGTTCCGCATCCTCAACCGCTCCAAAGGCCCCGCCGTCCAGAGCCCCCGCGCCCAGGCCGACAAGTACGCCTACAAAGACTGGATTCGCCGCGCCCTCGAAGCCGCCGACAACCTCACCATCATTGAAGGCGCCGCCGCCGAGATCCTCACCGACGGCTCTCGCGTCTCCGGCGTGCAGCTCCTCGACGGCCGCACCCTCGCCGCCGGCGCTGTGATCGTCACCGCCGGCACTTTCCTCGCCGGCACACTCCACTGCGGCCCCGACACCTGGCCCGGCGGCCGCCTCGACGAGCCCGCCTCCACCCATCTGGCAAGCTCCCTCCGCAAACTCGGCCTCACCGTCGGCCGCCTCAAGACCGGCACCCCCGTCCGCCTCGCCGGCGACACCATCGACTACGGGGCCTGCGAAGAACAGCCCGGCGACCCCGACCCGCGCCCCTTCTCCTTCATGACCGACCGCCTGACGCAGCCCCAGATCCCCTGCTGGATCACATACACCAACCCCGACGTCCACAAGCTCCTCCTCGATAACCTCGACCGCGCCCCCCTCTACTCCGGCCGGATCACCTCCGCCGGCCCGCGCTACTGCCCCAGCATCGAAACCAAGATCCTCCGCTTCGCCGACAAGGACCGCCACCAGGTTTTCCTCGAACCCGAAGACCGCGACCGGCAAACCATCTACTGCAACGGCATCAGCACCTCCGTCCCCAAAGACATCCAGCGCCGCATGTTGGAGCTCATCCCCGCCACGCGCAGCGCCCGCATCGTCCATTGGGCCTACGCCATCGAGTACGACTACTACCCCGCCACCCAGCTCAAGGTGACTCTCGAAACCCGCGCCGTTCCCGGCCTCTACCTCGCCGGCCAGATCAACGGCACCACCGGCTACGAGGAGGCCGGGGCCCTTGGGCTCATGGCGGGCCTCAACGCCGTCCGCACCCTCGAAGGCAAAGACCCCGTCGTCCTGACAAGGGACCGGGCCTACATCGGCGTCATGCTCGATGATCTCTTAACCCGCGAGATCGACGAACCGTACAGAATGTTCACCTCCCGCGCTGAATACCGCCTGACACTGAGAAGCGACAACGCCGACCGGCGCCTCACCCCTCTCGCCAAAGACCTGGGCCTCATCGACAACGAACGCTGGACTCGCTATACAAAGAAGATGGAGCAAATCGAAGAGTTAAAAATTTATCTTCGGACCGCCCGCTCCGAAGGCAAATCCCTCTGGGACCTGTTAAAACAGCCCGACCGTGAATACGGCTTAAAGGAACTGGATTTCCCCGAAGAAGTCCTCGAAGCCGCGAGCATCGAGGCCAAATACGAGGGCTACCTCGCCCGCCAGCAGCGCGAAATCGACAAGTTTAGAAACTTGGAAAACATCAAACTCCCCGAAGGATTGGACTACTCAGCCGTCCCCCACTTAAGATATGAAGCCAAAGAAAAACTCGCCAGGCTCCGCCCCTATACCTTAGGCCAGGCCTCCCGCATCGGCGGAATTACACCAGCAGACATTGCCGTGATCCAAATCCACCTGAAAAAGAAATCCTTGGGAAAATAATTATGAAGGAGATCGCATGGGACACACGTTTTCACTCAATCTGTTCCACATCATCTTCACCACTAAGGATCGACGCTGTCTGCTGGAGGACTGCTATCGTGAGGAACTGCATCCCTACCTTTGCGGCACAGCCAAATCCCTGAACTGCTCCATCCTCGAAATCAACAGCGTGCCGGACCACCTCCACTGCCTGGTCAAAGTCGCCCCCGCCGTTTCCATCTCGGCATTGACCGGCAAATTGAAATCCAATTCCTCCCGCTGGATGAAGGAGCGTTTCGAACTCCCTGATGGATTCCAGTGGCAGACCGGCTACGCCAGTTTCAGCGTCAGCCATTCATCGATCGAGCAGGTGCGAAACTACATCCGAAACCAGCAGGCCCATCACCGCTCAATAACCTTTGAAGAGGAACTCAAACAATTCCTGGACCGCCACAATATCGAATACGACCCCATGGATTATTTGGACTAATACTCAAAGAGCCCGTCAGGGCGCCATGTATTAGCCTCGGGTGTCAACCCGTGGAAAATACTTCACCCTCCCCCACCCCCCCAACGCCCGCCCAAACCACCGCCACACCAAATCGCCAAACCCATTCACCCCCGCTGATATCGCCGTCATACATATCTTTCTACGAAAACAAAGCTCTTAGTTTTGAGCCCAAGGGCGGTATAAACTGGCTTTGGGTGTCAGCCCACGGAAAAACTTATTTTTTAATGTAATCACTTATCCGCTGAACTATCCAATCCTCAGGCACACCTCTTCTTACTAGCTTATCAATAATTCTCTCTGGTGGAAGTCCCATTTTAAAGTATAACCGCATCGTTTTTTCTGCATCTGAAGGCGAATTTATCATTTCTCTACCTCTATAACTACTTACTTGTTTAATTGAATCAACCTTTTTTTCTAATTCAGTTAATCTCAATGAAATCTCAGATTCACTTGGTGCTTGACTTTTAACTATTTTCCTAAACATTGTAGGTACTGCCTCTATCGGCTCAGAAACTGTAGCTTTTAAGAATTCAATAATTTTTGAATGTAACTCATCACCCCATGCAGGATTATTCTTATCATATGTGATAACTCGATAATTTCTTAAGTCAAAAGGAACATCATCAATTTTCTCTGAAATTAGTATAACAGGTTTACCAATCGCATGAGCAAGACCAAGTTCATAGAATACATTTGCATTCTTATCAGTAAGTTCTGCTATTATCACTTTAGCTTCTTGTGTTTTTTTCCAAATGTCACCAACTATTGAACTAGACATGAATACACTATCACCCCTTATTGGCTCCAATCCAGCATCCTCTATAGCCGGTGATATAATCGTTGCAAAGTATGTATCAAATGGTTCCTTAAAAGGCATTATGGTAAAACATACATCTTTCTTAGATTTTTTCTTCGCAGCCGTTTTCTTATTTGTCTTTTTTTTCTTTGTCATTTTTCACCTTATGGAATACCTATATTGTTAGCTTAAGATTTTGAAATATGATATTATTTACTCAAGTTGACTGACTTTTTAGCGTGGGATTTTGGACGATGATGGTGATTTTTTCAATAAAAAACGGCACTCTCTTCGATAAAAGGGTTGGAACATGCTCTTTTACACAGGAGACTGCCG
>JBNRMP010000049.1:0-23669 GCA_050309685.1 Anaerohalosphaeraceae bacterium | reverse complement strand
GTCCGTCCTTGAGACAGTGCTCCAGTCGTTACGCCGTTCATGCACGTCGGAACTTACCCGACAAGGAACTTCGCTACCTTAGGACCGTCATAGTTACGGCCGCCGTTTACCGGGGCTTCAGTTAGGAGCTTCGCCTTGCGGCTAACCCATCCCCTTAACCTTCCGGCACCGAGCAGGCGTCATTCTCTATACATCCTCTTGCGAGTTAGCAGAGAACTGTGTTTTTGATAAACAGTCGCCAGAGCCACTTCACTGCGCCCTCAGCATGCCTCTATCGAAATAAAAGCATCTGGAGGGACCCCTTATCGCGAACTTACGGGGTCAAATTGCCTAGTTCCTTAAGGACGGTTCTCCCGAGCGCCTTAGGATATTCTCCTCACCTACCTGTGTCAGTTTTAGTACGGTCACGCTGCCTTCATCCTTCAGAAGCTATTTCTCGGCATCTTCGACGGTCACTTCGGCATCATAAACGGCCTCGGCCTTGCGGCACCCGCACGACTACTCACGGGATGACCTGAGAAAATGCGTCACTTCCTACGTCCGGCAACATGGTGCAGGAATATTAACCTGCTGTCCATCGTCTACGCCTTTCGGCCTGGACTAAGGGGCCGACTAACCCTGGGCGGATTTCCCTTCCCCAGGAAACCTTAGGTTTTCGGCGAACAGGATTCTCACCTGTTTTATCGTTACTCATGCCGGCATAATCACTAGCAGTCGCTCCACGGCTCGTTGCCGTACCGCTTCGACGCTGGCTGCTACGCTCTCCTACCGCGTCCGAAGACGCCCGCAGCTTCGGTTCTCTGCTTATTCCCGATCATTATCGGCACCCAACTGCTCGATCAGTAAGCTATTACGCACTTTTTAAATGGTGGCTGCTTCTAAGCCAACATCCTGATTGTTTCAGCAATTAGACTTCCTTAATAACTCAGCAGAGATTCGGGACCTTAGCTGGCGATCTGGGTTCTTTCCCTTTCGACTACGAAGGTTATCCCCCGCAGTCTGACTCCCGAGGTACATCCTGTGGTATTCGGAGTTTGGTAGGGGTAGGTAGGCGGGTGGCCCCCTATCCCCAATCAGTCGCTCTACCCCCACAGGGTAATTGACTCGAGGCTAGCCCTAAAGCTATTTCGGAGAGAACGAGCTATCTCCAAGTTTGATTAGACTTTTACTCCTCCCCACAGCTCATCCCCTAACTTTTCAACGTTAGTGAGTTCGGTCGTCCAGAGATTTTTACATCTCCTTCCACCTGGCCATGGGTTGATCACTTGGTTTCGCGTTTACCGCCTGCGACTTCGAACGCCCTGTTCAGACTCGCTTTCGCTGCGGCTTCGCACCTGAGATGCTTAACCTGGCCGCAAACGGTAACTCGCCGGCTCATTATGCGAAAGGCACGCAGTCACCCGTTCCCCAGAGGGGCATAGGGCTCCTACAGCTTGTAAGTGTATGGTTTCAGGTACTTTTAACTCCCCTAGTAGGGGTACTTTTCATCGTTCGCTCGCGCTACTTTTCACTATCGGTTGTCGAGGAGTACTTAGCCTTGGAGGGTGGGCCCCCCAGCTTCACACGGAGTTCCACGAGCTCCGTGCTACTCTGGTACGTCAACACAGCGTTCTGATTTTGGCATACAGGACTTTCACCTTCTATGGTCGGACTTTCCAGACCGTTTTGCTAACCATCCCGCTGCGATGTCGACGCCCGCAACCCCAGACCGAAGTCTGGTTTGGGCTCATCCGCGTTCGCTCGCCGCTACTGACGGAGTCTCGGTTGATTTCTCTTCCTGCAGGTACTTAGATGTTTCAGTTCCCTGCGTTTGCTTCCAGGGCCTATGCATTCAGCCATGGATGACGGAAAACGGTTGCCCGCTTCCGCCGGGTTTCCCCATTCGGACATCCCGGGATTAACGGATACTCGGCTCCTGCCCCGGGCTTTTCGCAGCCTGTCACGTCCTTCATCGCCTCTCGACACCTAGACATCCCCCATACACTCTTAGTAACTTGACCATATCAATCAGCGATTGACGGGTCTTTTTCGCCGGGCTGTATTGCTACAGCTTGTTCTATAGGTGTGGATGTTTTCCCGGAACCTCGTCCCGCCCTCACGGGCGGTGCGCTCGGTTCCATGGTGGTGATACACAGATTGCTGAGATCTGTGCATGTGTTAGATCCACGATTGATCACATTCTGAACTTGTCAAAGATCGTATCTTGAAGGCCTTGCCGCCCTGACTCCCCTTCGGGGCGTCGCTCGGCAACCCGGCCGTCAAAAGCATATTATCTACTTGTTTCTAAACCCTTTGTTCGGACTTTTTAACGGCATCCGAACAATGGAGACGATGGGATTCGAACCCACGACCTCCGGCTTGCAAAGCCGGCGCTCTCCCAGCTAAGCTACGTCCCCGAGCCCCGGCCGACCGCAAAACCGCCATTCCAAATCCGGTTTCTCCTGGATCAGCCTCGCATTCGTCCTTCCGTCCGCCGCCGGCGGCAAAAGAGACAAATGGGCCCGGGAAGACTTGAACTTCCGACCTCACGCTTATCAGGCGTGCGCTCTAGCCAGCTGAGCTACGAGCCCGACTATCTCGCCGGTACTGATCCGGTTTTCGCGGGACGAACCGCCCCGCAGACCAGTCGGCTCTCAAGACTCAACCATCATCGTTTTTTTTTCTTCAAAGAGCAATAAAAAATGCCGCTGCTCATCTTGCTCAGCGGCACTCGCTGTTAAGTTTCGGAAGTTTATCACTTCCGGCTGAGCAGTCAAGTCAAAAAATTGTTTTTTTCGTAAGTTTTTTTCAAAATTCGATAGGTCGCTTTTTCATTCAAAATCTTACGTTTCTCGCTCTCATGACGAGACGATTAATATTAACGCCCTTCCAAAAAACGTCAATAGGTTTTTTACGCTTTTTTAAAAAATTTTTCGCCTTTCCATATAACAGACAATGTGCATCTGCTATAACGCATGGCACAGGACCCAGCGTCCGATAGAATCACCCCAAACGGCAGCAAAAGCGTCATAGCGCGATTCCGCGGCTGCTTTTATGTTGGCTTGCCGTCCTGAAGCTGCGCCTCCATCTCCCCCACCACCGTCACCAGGGCCTTCTCCAGCGGTCCCTCCAGCGTCACCCCCGCCGCCAGGGTATGCCCCCCGCCGCCGTATTTCTGCGCGATCGCCCGCACATCCACCGGCCCCTTGCTCCGCAGCGAACAGCGATACCGCCCGTCCGCCAGCTCGATCAGCAGCACCGCCGCCTCCACCGTCGCCAGCCGCTGGCACTCATCGATTAGATTTTCCGTATCCGGCCCGTTGGCCCCCGTCTCATCAAAATCCTGCCGCAGGAGGTACTGCGTGGCGATCCGCTCGTCCGCATGCAGTTCCAGATGCTCCAGCATCCGCACCATCAGCCGCAGCCGGGCCGGCGAAAAGCCCTGGTACATCCGCCGGTAAACCACATCCGGCCGCGCCCCCGCCCCGATCAGCTCCGCCGCCGCATAGAAGATCCGACTGTCCGTATTGCCGAATCGGAACCACCCCGTATCCATCGACAGCGCAATGAAGATCGCCTCCGCGATCCGTTCCGTAATCGGCCAGCCCGCCGTCTTAAACAGATCGAAGACGATCTCTCCCGTTGCGGCCGCCTCGGAATCGATCACCTCCACATCCCCGATCCCGTCCCCCGTCACATGATGATCCAGCACCAGCACCTTCCGCCCGGCCGGCCGCTTTTGCAGCCGGTCCTTCATCCCCGGAAGCTGCACATAGCTGTTGGTATCCACGATCACAACCAGGTCGATATTTCCATACCGCTCCTCCAGTTGCTCCGGCTTCAGATCGTTGCCCAGCACCGGCACGGACTCCTCAAACATCGCCCGATACCAGCTTGCCGGCGGCGACAAAAACAGCCCCGAGGCCTCTTTGCCCATCGCGCGAAGCTGCTCCAGCATCGCCCGCATGCAGCCGCAGGCGTCCCCGTCCGGCCGCACATGCGTCAGCAACAGGCACCGCCGGGACCTCTCTATCAGTTCAATCGCCGCCGTAAAATCGCTTTTTCCCATAAATTCCCTTTTTCAGTGAAAACGGCCGAATTTAAGCTTCCCTTATACCCGTTTTGCTCAAAAAGGCAAGCACCGGTCGATTTATCTCCCAATTCTACGGGTATTCAATAGGTGAAATTAAGCATTTTCCCTATAGCCCCTCTCTAAAGGCGAAAGTATAAAGGGTATCGTAGTAAGAAACAATGAGAGTCTCAATGATTGACTGAAATTAAGATACGATGATTTAATAGAAGCGAGCTTGTTGGAATGTTTGAAATGCTGCGGCAAAACCTGAAACTGAAGAACGGGCATGCGATACCGGTGCTGGGGCTGGGCACCTGGGAACTCGAAGGCAAAACCTGCGAGGAGACCGTTCGTCAGGCCCTCGATATGGGTTATCGCCACATCGACACCGCCGAGGCCTACGGCAACGAAGCCCGCATCGGAAACGCCTTGCAGGGTTTTGACCGCTCAGATCTGTTCATCGTCTCCAAGGTCTCCTCTTCCCACCTCTGGAAGAAGGACCTGATGGATGCTTGCAAGCGGTCGCTGGACCGGCTCGCCACGGACTATCTCGACCTCTATCTGGTCCACTGGCCCAACGAGGAGATCCCCCTCAAGGACACCATGGACGGCATGAGCCAGCTCGTCGAGAACGGCCTCGTCCGCGGCATCGGCGTAAGCAACTTCAACATCGACTGGATGAAACGCGCCATCATGTTCTCCCGCATCCCCATCGTCAATAACCAGGTGGAGTACCATCCCTATATGAATCAGGATAAGCTCTTCGAATTCTGCCTGGCCAACAACGCCGTCCTGACGGCGTACAGCCCGCTGGCCCGGGGCAGGGTCCTCCATGACCATACCCTCATCGAGATCGGCAAAGGTCACGGCAAGAGCCCGGCCCAGGTAGCCCTCAAGTGGCTCCTCCAGAAAGGCGCTGTCGTCATCCCCAAGGCCTCCTCAGAGGAGCACCTCCGCGCCAATGCGGACATGGACGATTGGGAACTGTCGCCGGAAGAAATGGAAAAAATTAACGCCATCGAGTCAGAGACTCGGCTTTACAATACTACCTACACTTAACCTCCGTCTTACTCTCATTTCGCCCAGGGGCCCCACAAGCCCCTGGGTCTCTCTTTAATGAGAGGAGTCGTGAAGGCTATTAAAGATATAAAAAGGAGAGATTTGTGCCGGCAGCCCGCCCCGCCGACCTTTAAAAATAAAATGGCGAGGGTGTGGCTCCGTCTGGGGGGGGTAAACGGTTTACCACAAAGCCTCGCCGAGGACTATAATCAAACTGCCCAAGCAGTTTAATTACCACATTTCAGATGCTAATATATCGTCAGTTTTAGGGATTGTCAACAATAAATTCGCATTTTAAATCGCATTTTGGCGACTCGCCGTTCGCATTCTAAAGCATTGCTTAAAAAGCAGTTACAATTTAAGCCCTCATTTTCTCTTGAAAAAATATAAATTTTTCCCTATAACTGCCCCCATCGACCGAGAAAAAAACTGTAGATACGGAGATCGAAACTCAATGGCAAAAAAGAAGACATCGGAAAACGTCGTCGTCCGCATCAAGGACAGCGCCCAAACCCTTTACGATAAAGTCATGGCCGGCGGCAAGCCGACGATGAGCACCCCCATCCGCTCCCTGTCCAACGTCAAATACACCCCCAAAAAGGGGCACTTTGAGATGGTCGGCAAGACCAAGAAGCGCACCCTCACCGTCAGCACCGTCAAGACCTTCGCCCAGACCCTCAAAATGATGGCCCTCTCCAAGGAGCTCATTGAGACCGACGATATGGCGACCAAAAGAGAGGCCTACTATATCTCCAAGAACTGGGGCAAGGCCGGCTTTGCCGAGCAGCCCGAATCCGACACCATCATGGACGACATCGAGGCCATGTTCGGCGTCAACCGCGAGCAGCTCAAGTTCGTCCCCGAGGAAAAAGGCGGCGAGGTCGCCGGACGGCTCTTCGTCATCGACCGCGATGGCCAGGGCCGCAAGCTCAAGATCGACTGCACCAAGTTCGGCTCCGGCGCCTACTCCGTCCCCACCGACGTCGAGGGCCTCGAATTCGAGAGCAAGGCCAAATTCATCCTCGCCATTGAGACCGCCGGTATGTTCCAGCGCCTCGTCAAGTACGACTGGTGGGACAAGGCCGACTGCATCCTCGTCAGCATGGGCGGCGTCCCCACGCGGGCCTGTCGCCGCTTCATCCGCCGCCTCAGCGACGACCTCAAGCTCCCCGTCTATGCCTTCGTCGATGGCGACCCCTACGGCTACTTCAACATCTACCGCACGCTCAAGGTCGGATCCGGCAACGCCGCCCACCTCAACGAGTTCTTCTGCGTCCCCCAGGCCTCCTTTCTCGGCGTCACCCCTCAGGACGTCAAGGACTACGACCTGCCGACCCACCCCCTCAAGGAGGTGGACATCAAGCGGGCCAAGGACGCCCTCAAAAACGACCCCTTCGTCATCCATCACAAGGAATGGCAGGCCGCCATCAATCAGATGCTCAAGATGGGCGTCCGTGTCGAGCAGCAGGCCTTCGCCAAGCACGGCCTCGACTTCGTTGTCAACCAGTATCTGCCCGACAAACTCAAAAACCCAAAAAAATTCCTCCCCTGACACAGACCGTTATATTTATCACACAAACCTTGCCCTCATGAATGTGATCCGCTTTCATGAGGGCTTTTATTTTCACTAACATCGTATCCATAAACGCTTTTTTGACTTATGGATATAATGATAACTCAATTCCAATATTAAGTTTTCCCGCTCTTAATAGCAATTCGGGTGGAAGGTAATCGCATTGAACGAATATTTTGTTACTGTGTCGGCATTGATATGGAAAATCTAAACGCATGTCATCGATAGTATATGTATTTATCAAATCGGTTAGGGCCTTTTCATGCTTTTTGAGAAAGCGTATAGTCTACGCTGGTGGCATAAATATCCAGCACCTTCTGGTAAAATCTCCGTTCCGAGAAGCGGATATTGCTCCTGTAAGTGCCGTGCAAATGCCTGATATTGCAGCATCTTTCCTATGGAATGTCTTTCACGTTTCAAAAAACCTGCCCAAGCATGTCGCTTTTTCTCAGATAAGTAAGGGATGGTGTTTTACGACCTTGAAACCGCATCCATTTTATCCCATCTCTACAATCAGTCCATGAAAATCCGTTTTGTGCCTTTATGCTTTTGAATCAGTCTTTTTCTCTTTGATTTTTGATTTTTCATTTGTTTCTTGTACAATACCCGCATGAGCACCATTGCCGATAAAATCCGTAAGGTTCAGGAAAACGTGGAAGCCGCCTGTCAGCGCAGCGGCCGCAACCCCCGCCATGTCACCACCGTCATCGTCACCAAGACCGCCTCACCCGACCAGATCCGCCAGGTCATCCGTGCCGGCATGACCGAGCTCGGCGAAAACCGCGTCCAGCACCTCAAGGTCATCGCCGACGAGATCGACGCCTTCCTCAAAGAGAACGCCGAAAATCCCGATTTCCCCCGCTCCGTCAACTGGCACATGATCGGCCACCTCCAGCGGAACAAGGTGAAGCAGACCCTGCAAGTCTCCAACTTCATCCATTCCGTCGATACCCTTCGTCTGGCCGAGGAGATCAACACCGTCGCCGCCAAACTGGACCATCACCCCAACATCCTGCTCCAGATCAACTGCTCCGAGGAGCCCCAAAAGTACGGCGCTCCGGTTGGCGCCGCCGTCCACCTCGCCGAACAGATCGCCTCCATGCCCAACCTCCGCCTCGTCGGCCTTATGACGATGGGGCCGCTCACCATGAACAAGGACGTCGTCCGGGCCTGTTTCGTCCGATGCCGCGAGCTTTTCGAGGAGATTCGCTCCGAGCGCATCGCCGGCAGCAAATTCAAGCACCTGAGCATGGGCATGAGCCAGGATTACGAAATCGCCGTCGAGGAAGGCGCTACCCTCCTTCGCATCGGCTCCGCCATCTTCTCCTGACTCCCAATATTCTCCATTTTAACATTCCCCCTCAAGCCCATTCCCTTTTCCGCCGAAGAGAAAGTCAGCAATCTGTAAACAGACTGCCGACGGTCCCATAAAAAATTTGAAATTTGAAATCTAAAATGAAATCTGAAATTGAAATGGATAATCTTCAATCGACAATTGAAAATCCTCCGCCCTTTGCCCCGGACCTGCGGGAACAACTGGACATGGCCGGTCGGGTACAGCGCAATTTCCTCCCCGCCCGCCTGCCCAGCAGCCGCAAGTACCGCTTTGCCGCCCTGTTTCGCCCCGCCGACTGGGTTTCCGGCGACATCTATGACGCCCAGCGGCTCGACGAGCACCACGTCGGCTTTTACCTCGCCGATGCCGTCGGCCACTCGCTGCCCGCCGCCCTGCTGACCATCTTCATCAAGCAGGCCACCCTCATGCGGCAGACCTTCTCCAACACCTATGAGATCTACCCCTCTGCCCAAGTGCTCCGGCATCTGAATGAACGGATGATTCAGCAGGAACTTGCGGGCTGTCTCTTTGCCACCTCCTGCTATTTCCTGCTCAATACCGACACGATGAATCTCCACTGGGCCCGCGCCGGCCACCCGTACCCGATACTCATCCGGGACGGTCGCCCCCGGTCGCTCCCCTCCCGAGGCGGCCTCCTCGGCATCTTCGAAAACGCCGAATTCGAAGAGCAGATCGTCCGCCTCCACCCGGGCGACAAAGTCTTTGTTTACTCCGATGGCGTCGAGCCCCTCATCGGCCAAAACACCGGTGAAGAGGAACTCTGCTTTCATCCCGAATTTTTAGCGATCTGTTCGCTCCCCATCGACGACATGCTCCGCGCCCTCGAAGACCGCGCCGACCGCTATCCCCCCGACCCCGCCCACAAAGACGACATCACCGCCCTCGCCCTTCAGATCATTTAACAGCGGACGGTGATTTATCCCCTATTGATCTTTTAACAGTATCTTTAGAGACATCCATACTCCTTTTTTGGTAAATCAAATTTCATTTGCTTTTTTCCGTCAAAAAAGACATAGTATTTCCCTTGCGTATCATGTTTTCCGCCGTCATTCATGCAAAGGCAGGTACTGTTTTGAGTAAGAATAAGTCTTTTCTGGACCGATTAAGCAAGGGTATTCTCATCGGCGACGGGGCCATGGGGACCATGCTCTACCAGCAGGGAGTCTTTCTGAACGCCTGCTTTGAGGAACTCAACCTCTCCCGCCCGGAGATGATCGAGCAGGTCCACCGGTCCTATATCGAGGCGGGAGCCGACTTTATCGAAACCAACACCTTCGGCGCCAACATCCTCAAACTGGCCCGCTACGGCCTGGCGGACCGGGCGGATCAGATCAACGCCGCCGCCGCGTCCATCGCCCGAAAGGCCGCCGGCACGGATGTCCTGGTCGCCGGCTCCATCGGTCCCGGCGGCGCCAATATTCCCGTCCCCGACGAGGACCTCTGCGGCCGACTCCGCGACGCCTTCACCCGGCAGGCCCGTTCGCTGGCCGAGGCCGGCGTGGACTTCTTCCTGCTGGAGACCTTCTCCAGCGAAGAGGAACTGCTCATCGCCCTCGACGCCGTCCGATCCGTCAGCGATTTGCCGGCCGTGGCGCAAATGACGGTGGTAAATCAGCTTGAAACCGTCTTCGGAACGCCCATCGACCGCGTGATTCCCCGCATCGCCGCCCATCCGGCCATCGCCGCCGTCGGCCTCAACTGCTCGGTAGGCCCCTCGGATATGCTCGAAGCCCTCAAGCGAATACAGGCCGTCGCCGGCAAGCCGATTTCCGTTCAGCCCAATGCGGGCCTGCCCCGCCGGGTCGAGGGCCGCATGATCTACATGTGCACCCCCGAGTACATGGCCGAGTACGCCAAGCGGTTTTTTGAAAGCGGAGCCCGGATCATCGGCGGCTGCTGCGGGACCACCCCGGAGCACATCCGCCAGATCGCCAAAGCCGTCCGTCCCCTCGACCGGATCAGCCGGGCTCCCAGGGCCGCCGCCCGCGTTGAGGCGTCTCAAAAACCCAAAGTCGCCTTCGAACCCGTCCCCCTGGAGCGCAAATCGGCCCTCGGCGCCAAGCTCGCCCGCAAGCAGCCGATCATCTGCATCGAACTGACGCCGCCCCGAGGCACAAGCATGGAGGACCTGCTCGAAAAGGCCCGCCTCTGCAAAGAGCACGGGATCGACGCGATTAACATCCCGGACGGTCCCCGCGCCAGTGCCCGGCTCAGCCCGCTGGTAACGGCCGTGCGCCTCCGGCAGGAGACCGGCATGGAGACGATTCTGCATGTCTGCTGTCGGGATAAGAATCTCATCGGCCTCCAGTCCGACCTGCTCGGCATCCAGACGATGGACCTCCGCAATATCCTGATTATTACCGGCGACCCGCCCAAGCTCGGCGACTACCCGGACGCGACAGCTGTTTTCGATCTCGACTCGGTAGCCCTGACGGAGGTCGTCCGCGGCCTCAATAACGGTCTGGACATCGCCGGCAACCCCCTGCCCGGACCGCTGAGTCTGACCGTCGGTGTCGGGGCCAACCCGGTCGCCTCCGACCTGCACCGCGAAATCGAACGTTTCCGCCTCAAAGCCCGCGCCGGGGCCGAGTACGTCATTACCCAGCCGGTCTTCGATACGGAGATGTTCTTCGCCTTCCAGGCCGCCGTCGAGGACTGCGGCGTGCCCCTGATCGCAGGCATTTGGCCGTTTACCAGCTATAAAAACGCGGAATTCATGGCCAACGAAGTGCCCGGCGTGGTCGTCCCGCCCCGCCTGCTGGAGCGCATGGCCAGGGCCCAAACCCGTGAGGATGGCCGCAAAATCGGCATCGAGATCGCCCACGAGATGATTGCCGAGTTGGCCCCCCACGTGGCGGGCTTTGCCGTCAGCGCCCCCTTCGGCAATGTCTCGACCGCCCTGGCGGCCCTGGGAAAGCGGGAGTAAATTCGAATTGACTTTCCGGGTCGATATTTATAGAATCTTCCGGGCGGTAATTTACGTATCTCATTTGGCCGACATTACTTACAGTGCCGGGCAACAGGAATGGCACACAGGCGGCCGGACAGAGCCCGCAAGACGAACATTTGACGGCCCGGCATCGAATCAAACGGCAGCCGCAATGAGAGAGACAAAAACATGAAAGCATTGATAACCGGCGGAGCGGGCTTCATCGGCTCGCACCTGGCAGAACACCTCCTGGCACAGGGCTGGGAAGTGACGGCCGTGGACAACCTCAGTACCGGGCGTCTGGAGAATATCCGCCCCCTGCTGTCTCATCCGGCCTTCTCCTTTGTACGCGAGGATATCTGCAACGAAGCGACCATGCACGTGCTGATCCGGGACTGCGACGTCATCTACCACCTGGCCGCCGCCGTCGGCGTGCAGCTCATCGTCGAGCGGCCGGTCCATACCATTGAAACGAATATCCACGGGAGCGAAGTGGTCCTGTCAATCGCGAATAAGTTTCGCAAAAAGGTGCTCCTGGCGTCCACCAGTGAAATCTACGGCAAGAGCGACAATGTGCCCTTCCACGAGGACGACGATACCGTCCTGGGCAGCACCCGCTTTTCGCGGTGGTCCTATGCGTGCAGCAAGGCCATCGAGGAGTTTCTCGGGCTGGCCTACTATGAGCAGTACGGGCTGCCGGTGATCGTAGCGCGGTTTTTCAACACCATCGGGCCGCGCCAGACGGGCCGCTACGGGATGGTGGTTCCGCGGTTCGTGCAGTGGGCCCTGAGGGATGAGCCGATCCTGATCTACGGCACGGGCCGCCAGTCCCGGTGCTTCTGTCATGTCCGCGACGTGGTCACGGCGGCCGTCAAACTGATGGATTGCCCCCGGGCCCCGGGCCGCGTTTACAATATCGGCTCGCAGGAAGAGATCACGATTGAAACGCTGGCCGACCGCATCATCGCCCTGACCGGCAGCCGGAGCCGCAAGGAGTTTATCCCCTATGACCAGGCCTTCGGAAAACCGTTCGACGATATGCAGCGGCGCGTTCCCTGCCTGGATCGGATTAAAGCGACCATCGGCTACGAGTGCACCCGTACGATCGACGAGATCCTCTCAGATGTCATCGAAGAAATGCGAAGGGCCGGCGAGGCATAACAACCGCCGGCATTGAGAAATCCTCAAAACGAATCTCCATGGAAAACAAGGCGGATAAATTCATTGAACAGCCCGGGGCGGATCAGCCGCCGGTCCTCTCGGAAAGTCTCAAGGCGGAGCCGGATTTGTACCGTCGCTCCGTCGAGGGCGGCGCCTGGGTCATGGGAATCCGCATCTCCGTTCAAACGCTTGCCTTCATTAAAACCTTCATTTTCGCCAATTTCCTCATCGTCCAGGACCTGGGCCTGATGGCCGTGGCCGTCATGCTGATGGATATTTTGGTCACCTTTTCCGAGACCGGTTTGCAGCAGAAGCTGATTCAGGAAAAGGGGGATATTCGCGGTTTCCTGGATACGGCCTGGACCGTGAAGATTATTCGCGGTCTGCTGCTGTCTACCCTGATGTTCGCCGCGGCTCCGCTGGCGGCCTCGCTGAAGGTACCGCCGGAGAAGGTGGCACTGACGATCGCCCTTATCCGCGTGATCGGCTTTACCTTCATTCTCAGCGCCCTTGAGAACATCGGGGTTGTCATGTTTCGCAAAGACCTCGACTTCCGGCAGGTCTCGCTCCTCAAGATTCCCCCCGTGCTGACGGATATTCTGGTGTCCATCGCGATTGTCCTGTTCTCCCGGAGCGTCTGGGGCTTTGTCATCGGCCGGCTCTGCGGAAATATTGTTGCCGTGGCGCTGAGCTATGTTTTGTCGCCCTATCGCCCCCGCCTCGCCTTTGACTGGCAAAAGTTCAAGACGATGTGGACGTTCGGACGATGGGTTTTCGGCATCACCATCCTCAATTTCCTGGTCTCGGAAGGGGACGATTTTTTCATCTGGGGATACCTGGGGATCACTCAACTGGCCCTCTACCGGTATGCCTTTCGGTTCTCCAACATGCCGGCGACGGAGATTACCAATACGTTTTCCCAGGTTTTCTTCCCGGCGTTTTCGAAGATTCAAAACGATATTCCCCGGTTGCGGGAGGCCTATTTGAAGATTCTGACGGTCATTTCCGTCCTGGCCTTCCCTGTATCGGGGCTCGTCTTTATCCTGGGTCCGGATTTTGTGCGGCTGTTCCTGAAGGCCGATCTGCACCCGATGATCCCGGCCCTCCAGGTCCTGGCTTTTAAGGGGCTGTTTCGCTCGTTGGGAGCGACGCGGGGGCCCCTGTTCCTGGCGATGGGCAAACCGAAGATGCAGTGGGTTTTCCACTGCATTCGGCTGGTCACGCTGGCGGCGCTGATCTACCCTCTGACTCGGGCCTGGGGCATCGTCGGGACCTCCCTGGCGACGGTCCTGATCGCCGTCCTGATCAATCCGCTGGGCTTCTGGCTGGCGTGCCGATACCTGCACTGTCCGAAATGGAAGATGCTCCAGCCGTCCCTGATTCCCCTGCTGGCGGCGGCCGGGATGGGCGTGCTGCTGGCGGCAATCCGGACGAACTATCCGGAGAAGATTTCTTATGGATTGTTCGTTGGACTTTTGGCCCTTGGAATGATAGTATATACGGTACTGATTCTCCTTTTCGATTCGATGAACCAATACCGGATCTGCCGTATCGCAAAGGAACAAATACAGTTATTTCAGAAAAAATGCACAGCCGAAACTGTATAAAAGAAACCGCCGTACAGGTAATGGATGAATCGTGGGATTATCTGATAATCCTCGACGCCTGCCGCTACGATTATTTCGAGGAGCTCTGGCGAAAGTATTTGCCTGCTCAGGGAAACCTGTCCTGCCGAACCTCCGTCGGCGGTTGTACGGTCGAATGGCGGGATAAGTCTTTTTGCGACTCTTACAAAGATGTTGTGTATGTTTCCGCAAATCCCTACATCAATTCGGAACAGGAAATCAAGGGATTTCTGGGAACCGATTACTTCGGTCATGTGGTTGACGTCTGGAAAGCCGGCTGGGATGAGGCCCGCGGCACCGTCCGTCCGGAAACGGTCACCCGCGAGGCCCTGAAGGCCGTTCGGCAATATCCGGGCAAACGGATGATCATCCACTATCTGCAGCCGCACGCCCCTTACCTTGCTTTCGGATCGGACTGTCTGGGATTTCCAAAGCCGGATACCCAAGCCCAGCAGATCCTGTGGACGATCAAAGGGCGGGCGGAAAGCAAAAAAGGACAGATCCTATTCAAAAAACTGCTTCCCCATGTTAAAAAAGCCAAGTGGCTGGGCAATCGTCCCGCCTGGATGCTGGCGCAGTTGCTGAGGCTTTCTCCGGTCACCCCTCTGGATGCCGTTCGTCGAAAACACGGCAAAAAAGGATTACGAAGGGCGTACCGGGAAAACCTGCAGGTCGTCCTCGAGGAGGCCGCCCGGCTGCTAACCTATCTCTCCGGCCGTATTGTGATTACATCCGATCATGGTGAATTGCTGGGTGAAAGAAACTGTTTTTCCCATGATCCCGAGTCGGAGAATCCGATTCTCCGGCAGGTCCCTTGGTATCAAGTAGAACAAAAAACGGCAAAAGCACTTCTCGACGATGCGACCGCCCGTGAATCCGAAAAAAGCGGTTCGCCGGAGGACGGGGAGATTGAGAATCGATTGAGGGCTCTCGGGTATTTATGATTGGATGACATACGACAATATGGAAGATTTGTGAAATCGAGAGAAAGGCTCTTTCATGCGGACATAATATGCTGTTTTACCTGATCGACCGGTAAAACAATGAAATAAGCCAGAAGTATTTGGAACCGGAAACGTAAACTTTTAGTACCAACCAGCCGTTGAGTTAAAGGCCGGATTCGGAAAATCGTCGTATACCACACTTGACCGGTTTAGACAATGCAGGGTTCTGATGAAGGTATTATTTGTATATTTTGACTTCATGGCGGGGGCGGGCGGAAAGTATTATGAGGGTCTGGCCAGTCTCTCTGCCGTCCTGAAACAGCGCCGACATGAAGTTCGTCTTTGTCACCTGGTAGAGAAAATCTCCGTTGAGACGTTTATGGAAACTTTCCGAGATCGCTACCAGGACTCTGATCTGATTGGATTTTCAGCCACGTCTAATGTGTTTCCTTATGTAGAAGTTTTCTCCAAAGCCATTAAAGAGACGTTTCCTGATAAGCTCACGATCTGTGGCGGACCGCATCCGACCCTGTCTCCTGAAGATTCTCTTAAAACGCAGGGGCTTGACGTGGTATGCCGTGGAGAGGGAGAATATGCATTGGCGGAACTGTGCGATCAATTGGAAGCTCATGGAGATATTACTCAAATTGAGGGGCTCTGGGTAAAACAAAACGGAATGATATTTCGTAATTCGATGAGACCCTTTATCCAAAACCTGGATGAACTGCCCATGCCGGATCGCGATCTGTTTGTTTTTGAAGCTTCAATGGATGAACAAATCGGACGGATGCCGTTTATGGGATCGCGCGGTTGTCCGTATAATTGTTCTCACTGCTGTAATCATGCCTTTAAGGACTTATGTTCTACGGGCTGTTCGTATGTGCGGTTTAAGTCTTCGGACCGTCTGATCGAGGAAATCCGGACTACTCTTGCCCGCCATCCGAATGTAAAGGCCATTTCGTTCCTGGATGATATTTTGCTTCTGAAGAAAAGCTGGTACACGGAGTTTCTGGATAAATATAAGGATCAAATACGAATGCCCTTTAACTGTAATGTTCGCTTTGAACAGATTAATCCCGACATGTTGCAAAAAGCAAAAGAAGCCGGATGTTTTCGCATCCAGGTGGGTCTTGAAAGCGGGAATGAATCGATTCGCAATGATGTACTTAAACGGAAACAGTCGAACGAGCTGATTCTGTCTGCCGGAAAAATGATTCGGGAGGCGGGAATTCCATTGTATCTGTTTAACATGGTGGGCATTCCGTTTGAAACGCTTTCCGCGGCTCTTGACACGGTTAAAATGAATGCCCGCCTGAACGCCGCCAGTGTTCAAGTCTCCATATATTATCCGTATGAAAAAACGCAACTATACGAAATTTCAAAGGAAAAGGGATTTTTAAGCAATAAACATTTTGACAGTTACTTTATTTCCGACACCACTCTGAAGCTGCCGGGTTTTCCGCCGGATCAAATCCGTTTTGCTTATGAAAACTTTGTTCCCTTCGTGAGTTATTATAAATTCCTATTCTCAAAACCCGGTTTATTGCATTCGATCTTAGAGCGAATAGTAGATTTTTTATGGCTCCATCCGCCTATTTACGGAGTTATAAATCCCCTTTATCGCCGATTGAAAAGACTGTATAAAGCGATTAACAAGAAATGATTTCAGGGATTCAGACACCTGTGCCTGTTTGCCTAATAGCCAATGAATCCTTAACCATTACGATTCGCCGCAGTTTCATAGATGGAAGGTAATCAAAGCGGGCTTGGGGCCGGGTGAAAATATGAGAAACGGAGATTCAAGTGAGCAGTAAAATCAAACATCACCCAATCCTGATTGTAGGTATTGACGGGGGGACATGGGATATACTGGAGCCCGCGATCAAGGGAGGGTATATGCCGACTCTCCGGAAATTGCGAGACGAGGGGGCATGGGGGAAGCTTCAATCGACCATCCCGGCGATTACGCCGGCGGCATGGAGCACATTTCAGACGGGCTGTAATCCGGGGTATCACGGCATCCTGGACTTTTCGTGGTGGGACCGGAACACGAAGCAATTGAACTTTGTCAATTCACGGCATTTGAGGAGAACGATCTGGAGCCGTCTGAGCCAACGCGGCTATCGTGTCGGAGTTATCAATGTTCCCATGACTTATCCGCCGCAACCCGTTAACGGATATGTCGTAACGGGAATCCTGACTCCATCGCTGGAATCGGAATTTACTTATCCGCCGGAGTTAAAACGAGAATTGCTGAGCGCTATTCCGGATTATCATATTTTCAATCTTGAAAATGCCGGTAATCTGGATCCTTCCCCCAATTTCCGCTCGATTCTGATCGACCGGCTGGTACAGATCGCCGGCCTGCGGCTAAAAGCAGCCGAGTTCCTGCTCCATAAGGAGCCTCTGGACGTCCTGATGGTTCATTTTCAGGCCAGCGATGTGATTCAACATGCCCTGTGGGACTATCTGGATCCGGCTCACCCGCGGTTTACATCCGAAAAGCAAAAGGATCTGTTTAACCGTTTTTACCGTTCGCTGGATGGTTATATCGGCGAATTGATCGACCTGTTTCGAAAACGATGCGGCGATAACAGTTTGACAGTGCTCCTGTCCGATCATGGCTTCCAGGGTCATCGCTGCCGTTTTCAGTTGGGAAACTGGCTGTATAGGCAAGGGTATCTCAAGCTGTTGACGCGGGATATTTCCGCCCGCCGTCTCAAGCAGTGGACCCGCCGATTACGAATCGGCCGGCTGCTTCGTCCCTTTGTTTCCGAGAAGAAAATGCAGACGCTGGAAAAGAAGTTGGTTGCTTCGGTGCCAGGCATCGCCTGGGAAAAAAGCCGGGCCTTTGCCACGGGAAACTGCGGTGAGGGATACATTTATCTGCTCGAGGAGGGAACAGCGAGAGAGACCTCGGCAGCAGCCCTGATCGAGATGCTGACGGCGATTCGCAATCCGGCAACGGGAGAAAAGGTGATTGAGAATGTTTGGCGCAAGGAAGATTTGTATTCCGGACCATCAATGGAAAAAGTCCCCGACCTGGTAGTTGTGCCGGCCGCGGGATACTCCTGCACAGGTCCTTGCCGCCCGGAACGGGGGTTGTTTACTCCCGTGATGGAAGGTCGGGATTTTCACCTGGGCAAGCATCACCCGGATGGAATTTATATTATTCATGGAAGCGGCGTTCGTCCCACAGAGGCGAGAGCTCGCCTGATCGATTTGTCCGCCACACTGCTGGCTTTTGCCGGGGCCCCAACGGACGGGATGGAAGGAATTCCCCTCAGGGATTGTTTTGTTGACTCCGGCAAATCATGGGAAAAGACTCCTGCGGACACCTGTTTGCAAGACGCATGGGCAGTCTCAGAGGAAGTTTATACGTCTGACGATGAGGAGCAGATTAAAAAACGGCTGGAAGATCTGGGATATCTCTAAGATGGGCAACCGACGAAAACAGAGCAAGTCCCCAAAGCGGCTGAATATCGCCGTCATGGTCAGTACCTTCCCTAAACTTTCGGAAACTTTTATCCTGAATCAGGTTCTTGGCATGATTAACCGGGGCCACCGGGTGAGGATTTATCCCCAGTCCCCTCCCTTGGATGAAAAGATGCACGATGAATTTTCCGAGTACAATCTCGGGGCGTACACGGAGCATCCGATCCCTGTGCCGGCCTCCAAATTTCGCCGCCGTGTCAAGCTTGTCGGTCTTTTTTTGCGTCGCTTGTTCAGGCGACCCATATTGACCGTGAAAATCGCTGCCAAGCTGCTGATTCAGGAAAAGCACATATCCTATCCCCGGTTTTTTTTGGCGCTTTCTCTGCTGAAATATCGATACGATATCATCCACTGTCATTTCGGCTGCAATGCGCTGCCGTTGCTGCCGATTCTCCAAGCGGGACTGCCGGGGCGGCTGATCACTTCCTTTCACGGACACGATGCGAATAGTTTTATCCGGGCCAACGGCCCCGCCATATACGATTCGCTGTTTGCTCGGGGCGATCTGTTCACAGCCAATACGGATTTTACAAAACAGCAGATTGTTCATGCCGGCTGTGATGCGGATAAGATTCGGATTCTGCCGGTCGGCCTGCAAAGCAAAAAGTTTTTATTTCCGGAAAGGCGGTATGATCACCTCCCTCCCTGGATAATACTCTCAATCGGCCGTTTAGTGGAAAAGAAAGGGTTTGAATACTCGATTCGCGCCTTTGCGAAGCTCTATTCGCTCTATCCGGCCGAATACCATATTGTTGGAGAGGGACCTCTGCGGGAGCAATTGGAGGGATTGGTTCAAACACTTAATTTAAGAGGCCGGGTAATCTTTCACGGCGCCCGAACACAGAGAGAGATCGTGTCGTTCTATCACCGGGCGGATCTGTTTGTCCTTCCCAGCGTGACCGCGGCCAATGGCGATAAGGAAGGGCAGGCCCTGGTGCTCCAGGAAGCGCAGACGGCCGGTGTCCCGGTCATCGCTACGCTTCACAACGGCATTCCCGACGGGGTTCGTGATGGAGTGAGCGGTTTTCTGGTGCCGGAGCGAGATATTGATGCACTGGCGGAGCGAATGGAGCTGCTTTTAAAAGATTCGGGGTTGCGGGAACGGATGGGGAAAAACGGGGTTGCGTTTGCCGCGGGCAAATATGATGTGGATGTTTTGAATGACTCCCTGGAAAGGATTTACTATGATGTAGCGGGGAGGCGTAAATTAACATGAGTTCCCCCATTTTCAATTTTTCGGTCAGTGTTGTTATCCCGGCTTACAACGCTGAAGGGCAGATCGGCCGGGCGATCGAAAGTGTTTTGAAGCAGACGCAACCGGCGGAAGAGATCATCGTGGTCGATGACGGCTCGACGGATCGAACGGCTGAAGTGGTAAAAGAGCACGGTGACGCCGTAACATATCTTTATCAGAAAAATGCCGGCGCTGCGGCGGCCCGTAACCGGGGGATCGAAACGGCCCGGAGCGAATGGATCGCTTTCCTGGACAGCGATGACACCTATGCACCTCGGAAATTGGAGCGGCAGGCGGATCTGATGCGAGCCAATCCCGACCTGGTCTGGTGTTACGGCAACTATCACGTGGAAGACCACGAGGTCGGCAGAAGCCGGCTTGCACACAATCCGGACGAGGCGTCGGAACGGCTGCGGGGCCGCTCTTTTTTTGAGGACTATCTGGCGGCTTTTTCGGCGAACTTTCCGGCGCACACCAATACGATGCTGATCCGTCGATCCGTCCTCCGGGAAGTCGGCGGCTTTCGGCCGGATCTGCCCTGGGGACAAGATACCGACCTGGCCCTGCGCATGGCCTACCGGTATCCCAGAGTTGGATATACACCGCACTGCCTGGCATTCCATCATTTTCGTTGTCCGGGTGGAATCGCCCATACCCATCGCTATAATGTCAGCGAACGCCGCAGGTTTCTGGAAACGCACCTTGAACTGTCTGCACGGTTCGGGAGACGACCGGCCTTCGAAGCGTGCGCCCGTCTGCTGCTGGTTCGCGGGGTTCGGCAACTGTTCGAAGGAGCCGATCCTCATGAAGTGGTTGAGATGGTGCGGGCATTTCGGACACTGATTCCGGTGCGAATGCGATGGGAAGCGGAAGTTCGAAGCCGACTGCCGTGGACGGCTCGGCTGCTGCCTTTTTATTTTGCTCTAAAACGGCGGCTGCGGGGCGGATGAGAACGGGACAGATCGGACAGAATAGAGATGAAGCAGCCCATGGAAAAAACAAAAAAGCTCAAAATTGCTGTTTTCACACAGGTGTTTCCCGCCCTGTCGGAAACGTTCATCCTGAATCAAATTACCGGTCTGATGGATCTTGGACACGACGTGCATATCTTCGCGATCCGCCGCCCTGCCGAGCGTAAGGTCCATCCGGCCGTCGAACAGTACGGGCTGCTCTCCCGTTGCCGCTATCTGCACACGATCCCGTCCCAAAAATGGAGATACCGGATCAAGACACTCGGATTCACGGCATGCTACCTTTTCAGATCGCCCGCCAGGGTGATCCGGGCGTTGCGCAAGCTTTTTCGTGAACGGCCGGACAACCCCTATCTCCTCCTGTATGTCCTGTTTGCGTTCCTGGACGGCGCCTATGACATTTTGCACTTTCACTTTGGAACGACCGGGCGGGCGGGCGCCTTTCTCAAGGAAATAGGGATTCCCGGTAAACTGATCGTCTCCTTTCACGGTCATGATGTAAATCGAATCACCGAGGAGAGAGGACGGACGTTTTACCGGTCATTGTTTACGATGGGGGATCTCTTTCTCGCCAATACCCATTTCACGAAACAGCAGGTCATCCGGATGGGATGTCCGGCGGAAAAAATAAAGGTGCTGCCCGTTGGCTTTGATATTCATCAGATTCCTTTTGGGCCGCATCCCCGACAGTCGGGCGAGCCGGTTCGCATTCTCACCGTGGGCCGGCTGGTGGAAAAAAAGGGGATATGCTACAGCATTTCGGCTGTTTGCGAATTGATCCGCCGGGGAAACCATCTAATGTACACAATCGTGGGCGAGGGGCCGGAAAGAGAACGGCTGGAGTCGCTGGTAAAAGACAATCACATGGAGGATCGGATTATCTTTGCAGGCGAAAAAACCCAACAGGAGATTGTGAAATATTATGAGGACGCTCATTTTTTTGTTCTGGCGAGCGTGACGGCGTCGGACGGGGACCGTGAAGGGCAAGGGCTGGTCATCCAGGAGGCCCAGGCGGCCGGGCTGCCGGTCGTTTCCACTTATCATAATGGGATTCCCGAAGGCGTGATAGAGGGAGAGACCGCGTTTCTGGTGCCGGAAAAGGATGTACAGGGCTTGGCGGATCGGCTTCAACAACTGATCGATGATCCCTCTCTCTGCCGTCAGATGGGACTCGCCGGACGGGCATTCGTCGAAACAAAGTATGACAGTCGAAAGCTCAATGAAGCATTGATTCAGATTTATTACGAGGTACTATCCTGATTTCAGTCGGAGAAAATGGCCCCTGTCTGAAAGCAGTCCTGAAGCGGGAATTTACTATCTGGGAACCCAAACGGACGATTTTCCGGATGTTTTGAGTGGAGTTCCGTGGGTCTATGATCTGCGAGGCCGTTTTACCCTGCGACAGACCGCTTGGTTTTTGAAGCAGGCGGATTTGGCGATTGGTAACGATTGCGGCCCCATGCATATTGCCGACGCGGTCCAAGTACCCGGTGTGACGCTGTTCGGCCCAAACCTGCGAACTGAAAAACGGCCCCTTGTACAAAGCACTGCCCCTTCGCGCTGAGGCCCCTGTGCTCCCCGTCAGTACAGCCGGAAAACGTCCCGGACAACCATTCGCTACAGAAGCAAACAACCAGCCCTTTTTCAAGCTGAAAAAGGGCTGGTTGTGTTAGGTGTTAAAGAATTTCCTATCGGACGGCACCTTCGTAATCATTGACAAGCATAGAGTCGTCCAATCTTTGGGGAACCTCATCCGTACCACTTCTATCCGGCGTAATGGGGTTTATCCCTACTCGCCAACCGACGGGCTGTGCCGCATTGATAGTGGCAAGCTGCGGAGTGTAAATATTATCATTTTTCACGCCGACATCGGATAATTTCTCAAAGCTGCAGTGTCCATCGGCAAAGAGCACATTCTGCCCTTCCCGTTCATGGGCTTGGGCATTTGCGGCCATAAAACTGTCACGGCGGGTTCCGGAAGTCGGATTCCAACTGTCATCCCAAGTCTTACCCAAGGAAGCTACGCAGGAGGTCAAATTAGTTCCGTTGTAACCGACTTCACTAAGTTTAGAGTCATACCAGGGATTCTTGTCGGCCATCAGGGCAAATGCCGCAGAGCGTTGATCGTCAGCACGGAACTTCCCGGCCTGACCGGTGCTCGAGGTTCCCATATAGGGCTGATGATACGCATAGCTGACGCATTTTGCAGGTCCTTCATCATTCATAGTCGTGGCGTTAAAACCGCTAAAATTTTTGCTTGCCCCGAAATCCCAGAGATCAACAATGTCTAAGTTATTCGGATTTTTCCCGCTGAACTCCTGCTGATCGCTGGACGGGCAGATAAACGACTTGGGACTCACATCGGCTAAGCGAACCAACAGATACAGACTCGCACCCACCGTAATTTCGCCCGATTCTGTACTCCAGTTATGGTTCTGTGCAAAAGGTGCAGTCGTGTTCTCCCTCCAGATATGTTCTCCGCCGCCGCCCTGGCAGGCATACTGGCCGTCAAAATCGTTGGCGTACACCACCTGGGCATTGCCAAGACCCTTCAGGTTGGTCCCGCAGACCACCCGCTGGGCGATCTTCTTGACCTTGTTGAGAGCCGGCATGAGGATCGACAGCAACATCGCGATGATGGCGATCACCACAAGCAGCTCAATGAGCGTAAAACCTTTTTTCTTCATCTTGTTTCTCCTTAACTATGTTGATTTACTCACCAGCTTGTCACCGGTTTTTACAATTAGTGCTGGCAGCCCCCAACGGCGGGGACTTCTTATGCACAGAGAGTGTGAGTAAATCTGAACCCGGTTTTGTTGTGCGCAGAACCGGAGACAAACTCAAGTTGGGCTTGATAAATGGAAACGGCAATAAATTTATACCACTACAGTATATCTATTGCGATTGGGTGGAAGGCAATTTCGAAAAAATAAAAAAAATAAGTGCCGAAATTATTATATTTAACTGCTATTAACTTGCCTCTTTCAACCAATCGTTCTTAAATAGTAAATTATCAGAATGAACCGGAGGAGTCAATAAAATTTTTTTGAATTTTCCGGATTTTTCTCTATAATTAAGTTACTAATAGTTTTCCGGGCAATAAACTTTAGACAGTTAATATGCACTTAATCCAATTTAGATTATTATATACTCAAGTTGACTGACTTTTTAGCGTGGGATTTTGGACGATGATGGTGATTTTTTCAATAAAAAACGGCACTCTCTTCGATAAAAGGGTTGGAACATGCTCTTTTACACAGGAGACTGCCG